>CAZXQG010000021.1:0-50824 GCA_964642725.1 uncultured Chitinophagaceae bacterium | reverse complement strand
GCAGATACCGTTCCTTTCGACACTCCAGCTTTCTTCGCTACATCATCGATGGTTATTTTTTTCAACTTTGTTCTCCGGCAATGCAGTCAATTCTTCCTTCAACAAAAGACTTGACTTTTAGATAAATTATCTTAGCTTAACTGAAGCGGTTCAATGTATATTTAATCAGTTCAATTTATTTTACTAACGTTTGAGTTTAGTTAAGTTTGAAGTAAAAGTCAAGAAATCATTTGCAACTGTTGAAATGCGCGGTGTCCGTCTAGGTAAATCCCTATTGGCATATAAAGATCGCCCTTCTAAAATGGCTTAAAATCGGGCAAAGGAGACAGGTTGAACACGGGCAAAACCATCACCACAAAAAAAACAATCTTGATGAACTAATAAAGCGGCTGCTTTCCGCTTTCTCCTGAGGAAACGCCTGCAGCCGGGTTTGGGGTTGCAGGCGTTTGTGTGTGGTGTAATGTTCTAGAGCCTACCGGATAAAAAAAATCGCGCTCATCAAGAAGGGAAAATAATTTTTGAGCAGACATACATTGCGTATCGCCGTTTGCTTCGTGCTGGCTTCTTTGGGTGCACAAAATTACACGTTGGGCCAGAGCACTTGCACTTTCACGAATCCGATCCTCGCCGGCTTTTATCCCGATCCGAGCATCTGCCGTGTTGGGAAAGATTATTACCTCGTAAATTCTACATTCTCCTACTTCCCCGGGATCACAGTGTTTCACAGCAGAGATTTGGTCCACTGGAAATTGATCGGGCACGTATTGAATCGACCCGAACAACTGAACCTGGATGGGCAGGGTGTTTCGCGAGGAATCTACGCGCCGGCGATCCGGTATCACAACGGATTGTTTTATGTGACATCGACGTTGGTTGACATCGGCGGAAGTTTTGTCGCGACCTCCAAGAATCCCGCAGGCCCATGGTCGAACCCGGCATGGCTGCCAGAAATCAACGGGATCGACCCATCGTTGTTCTTTGATGATGATGGAACGGCGTACATCATCTACAACAGCATTCCTCCGGACAACAAGCCGCTCTACGACGGACACAGGACCATACGAATTCGAGAGTTTGATCCCGAAAGTCTCAGAGCGAAGGGAGATGAGCAGATACTTATCAACGGCGGAACCGACATCGGAAAGAAACCGACATGGATTGAAGGGCCGCACATATTCAAAAAAGATGGTGCATACTACCTGATCTGTGCCGAGGGAGGAACCTTTGATCAACATTCCGAAGTTGTGTTCAAGAGTATGAATGTCCGTGGTCCGTACATCTCGTATCAGAACAATCCAATCCTCACGCAACGCCAGCTTGATCCCAAGCGGGCGTTCGCGATCACTTCAACCGGTCATGCAGATTTTGTCCAAACTGAAGCGGGCGATTGGTGGGCTGTCTTCCTTGGCTGTCGTCCCTATCGTCCATACGAGGAAGAATACTATAACACGGGACGGGAAACATTCATGGCTCCCGTGCATTGGACAGACGGTTGGCCAACGATCAATCCCGGGCATGAAGAAGTTCAGTATCGCTATGCTTGTCCGATTCAGCCTCCAATGGATACAGCCGACATTCCAACCGGGGGAAATTTCCGAACCAGGGATGAATTCGATTCGCCGGAACTGAATCTTCATTGGGTTTTTCTGAGGACACCTCACGAAAAGTGGTTCGACTTGACACAGAAAAAGGGGTATTTGTCGATGAGGCTCACGCCGGAGACTTGCGCCGGCACTATGAATCCGAGTTTCCTTGGACGGCGCCAGCAGCACCTGAGGGGTGCTGCGAGCACTGCTTTGGCATTCAATGCAAAAGCAGAGAATGAAAAAGCCGGCCTGCTGATATTTCAGAATGAAGAGCACTTTTACTTCTTGTGCAAATCGACTCAGGGAAACATCCCCGTCATCCAGCTCTACAAATCGACCGGCAGCAGAGATTCCTTGACCGGAATGGAATTGATCGCATCCTCGCCAATCGTGAAAGCCCGGGAAGAGAGCGAAGTGGTACTGAGGATAGAAGCCAAAGGAGATATGTATTCATTCTCGTGCAGTTACGACCCGGGCGGATGGATCGTGATCAAAGACAGCGTCGATGCGAAGTTTCTCAGTACAAAAGTTGCCGGGGGCTTCGTCGGGTGCATGTATGCGATGTATGCAACATCTCAGGGAAAGGAGAGCACTAACGTTGCCGCCTACGACTGGTTTGAATATTCTGGAGATGATGAGGTCTATAGGTAGGCCGGAGTACCGAATGCCGTTCTTATCCGGATGGCCGCAGCACTCAACACATTTTTTGCCGCGCGAGACCATTTGAATACGTGGAAAAAAGTCTTACCTTTGTGTGACATCTTTGAAAGCCGAAAGATTCAGTTGCACTAGTCAGAAATCCTGCCAGCTGAATGGCCTTTTTAAAATTGCAAGAAGAGGCTCTTTTTGCAATATACCATGGTTTGAAGTCGCACCACGTTTCCTTGACGCATGCGAGCGGATCGTGGGAACGATATTCTGTCAGCGGTCGACTTTCTAATTCAATCAAATCCTGCATCCTCAGCGAAAAGGAAGTCTCTACACCAACGGGGCGCTTCCCGAAGTGAATTACCAAGAACTCACGTCACGGTGAAGCACCAAAAACTCACATGAAAAGAATAACGATTGAAGACGTCGCTAAACGAACCGGGGTTTCTAAGGGAACGGTTTCTGCGGTTATCAATGCAAGGAACACGGTTAAGCCGACAACAAGGGATCACATCCTGGAGGTGATGAAGGAGCTTAACTTTCGCCCGAAAGGAGTTGCCAGATACCTGAAAAATGGCAACCAGGACAAGAGCATCGGCATCATCATCAAAGATTTGAACTATCCTTTCTACACAGCGATTGCAACCGGCGTACGAGACTATGCAAAGAGCAAAGGGTATTCCGTCGTCGTCGCGAGTTCGGATGATGATCATGAATCCGAAAAGAAAACCTCCCATCTCTTTTCAGCAAAGGATATCAAGGGGATTATTATCGCCCCGATCGTCGCAGGGACAGCGGAGATCGAACATCTGTTCAAACTCAAGATGATCAACTACCCCTTTGTTTTGCTTGAGGATGTACGTGGAATTCAGGCGAATGTCGTGGCGATCGATAACCTGAAAGCTATCAAGAAGGCCGTAAGATACTTGATCGAAAGCGGGCACAAACGCATTGTGCATTTCGCGGGCCCGCCCCTCTCGTCGCACACTAAGGAGCGTATCGAAGGATTCCGCGACGCGTTCAGTGAAAGCACGCTGGTGTTCGACAAGGAGATGATTGTCCACGTCGGGTCACATTATGATGAAAGTTTCGGCAAGACGCTGGAGTATTTCAAAAGCAAAAAGCCCGAGAATTATCCTACCGCCATCGTCTGCTTCAACGATCATCAGGCGCTTGCGGTCATGACAGCGCTCAAGCAACTGGAGATCCGGGTTCCCGACGATGTTTCAATCATCGGAAACGACGATATCTACTATGCGCAGATTTACCCCGTACCGCTGACGACGATACGGGCCCCCCAGCATGAGATTGGAAAGAGGGCTGCCGAAATACTGATCAGGAATATCGAATCTCCTACACTTCTGCCGAACGAACATGTCGTCCTGGAGACAGAATTCATCGTTCGGGAATCGACGAGAGTTTTGAACAGATAATGGCAGTTTCTCGATGGGGAACGGGCGTGTCTGCTTAACGAACAATTTCAACGAAGGCCGCCGGCCATCGTCTGCGATGCAGATTCAAAGTGCTTCCACCCCCGCAGCATAACCCCCGATGTATCCGCTGATATTGAGTAAAATTCAAAAGCCTTCCTACCACCGCAAAAAACGGCCGCCATCAACGTACAGCGTTTGATCAGCGTTCTAGAATCTAAGAGACTACTATTTCTTCCAGCGTGGTATAACAATCGATAATAAATCATCGCATGAATATTCCGACTGCGAAAGTGAAGGGAACGTACGAGTTCGAAAATAATGGAGTAGAACATCAATCCTGTAAAAAATGCTGGAGTAAAACTATACAGCATCGGAACAATAACGGCACGAACGGAACTCAAAACAGACATAGCGCCATTAACGCCGTACATCCATCGGAATTCGCCGAGAAATTGTTCAGGCGATATCGGTCGATGACAATCTCGGTCCCGAGCTTACACTGGACCAAATGATACTCTTTCGTGAGAAGAACAAGAGGAAGGGGATACACAAATAGAACAAGAGACCTGCGAAGTACGTCGGAGTGAAGCCAACGAGCATTGATAAAATGACAGCCGACACAGAACCTAAGACGGACATAAATCCGTTGACGCCGTACAACCAAGGTATATAGCGCTCTTGTTTGTTCAGCGTTAGCATTTGAATACACGATGGGAATGGAATTCCCAACAGGAAAGCCAACGGAAGCACTGCAAGAAAGCATGCCGCCGAACGGAAAGGCAATCCAGATATCAAACTCACCGACAACAGCAAAGGAGAAGAGACGAAGAGAAGGATGCCAAGAACAACAATCGCGGAACTGACAACGTAGAGTCGCTTTCTGATTTTTTCCGGGAAGATCATTTTCCCGCAGTAGCTCCCCATCCCCATTCCCACCAGCAGCGAACTCAAGAGGATTCCCAGCGAAATTGTCGGAGAGCCTAAGTACAGAATGAGTTTCTGGAAAAGGGACACTTCTACCACCATAAAACCTGCCCCGATACAAGCGAAGATTACCAATGGAAGAGTGAGAGATTGTGCATTATTCTGTTTGGCCCCTTTCTTCAAAAGTCTGAACGGGAGCCAAATGACGAGCACATTGGCTCCGGCAGTAACCGCCAGCAGCCATAAATATTCGCCGGGAACACCCTTGTCCATATTATAAAAATACGGCTTGTCGTCCCTGCATGGTGAGATGTCATATTTATTTTGATCGACATACGCTTGCAGGGTTCCATAGGATTGACCGGCTGTTGTGAGAAGATAGGCTGTTGCAGACCGATTGCCGGTGATCATCCCATACGGGAGAAACGTAACGGGAGGAAAATCCTTTGGGAGGTTTTTGCAGACTTCCTGCCAGTGGCGAGTTTCATCTAATGTGAATGCACTTTTTTTGATAACCACGGTCGGTGCATATTCCGCTTCGAAAACGGCAAAATGATTCCGCATCTCGTCGCCAGGCACTCCCATCTCGCGGAACACGGAGAGAGCGGTTACTATGAGCCGCGTGAGTTCCCAGCTGTTATGTACGGTAAAAATCATTCTGCCATCCGGGGCCAGGAGCCTGAGGTAATCCTGAATTGCTTCTCTCGTAAGCAAATAGTTCTCACTCTCTGCAAACGGCTCGATGTTCTGTGTTTGTGCGGTGGAAGGAAGTGCCATCACTATCAAATCAAAATTTTCTTTGGTTTGCTTAACGTAATGTCTTCCTTCCTCGACGACAATCTCGACATTTGGAAAATCAGTATAGATTCCACCGTCAAAGGCCTTGTAGTCTTTGACAATCTGGACGAAATCCGGATTGACTTCCACACCCGTGATCTTTTCAACCTCTCCAAACAGGCCGATCAATACTTCTTTTCCACCTCCGGGCCCAATGACAAGCATCGAACGCTTTTGACCTTTGTCAAGACAAAGAAAAGGAATGGCATTGGTGTGGTGGAGCAACAATTCCTGCAATATTGAATTGGTTTTTCGGACATTTCCGTTGAAGCGGTACACCTGGGTACCTGCCGCACCGTCGATGAAAAGTTGTCGAACCATATCCTGGTGACTATATTCCACCAGATCTGACCTTCCGTAAATGCTCCAGCGGCTGTCGATGATTTGGGATCGGATTGAAGGATCCGGATAGACATGGTAGAAGTCCTTTTCGGGGAAATCGCCGATTGGAACCCGGCCGAGAAACTCATACTTCCCGTTGTAGAATAGTGCTCCAGACAACACGAAGAGAATCGAGTACGCGTATGCCCGTTTCCCCGTAATTGTTCCTGTTCGCATCATGACTGTTGACAAACAGAACATCACCAGTGCGAGCAGCAGGATGCTATTCGGTGCTCCGAGAATGCCGATCAACCCGAGCGAGGCCACAGACCCAACCGCTGCACCGGACAAGTCAAACGCGTACAGCGGGAAACTCAGTGATGAATAGGCCTTATAGATCTGGGCATAGACAATGCCCCCAATCAGAAAAGGAAGGAACAAAAGGACGAAGAAGATGATCGCATTGGTTAGGGCGAGTTCTATGACGGCAATGATGAACAGACACAACGAAACGCCGAGAACAAAAAAGGATTGCAGAAGAATCCTTGACGGGTCCTCCTTTGATTTGAATCTGTAGTATGAAAATACGCCTCCACTCCCCAGACCCAACAGTGCGAGAGAGAGAATAATGAAGGCATAGTTCTGTACGAAAATGACCGATGCAATGCGTGTGGAAACAATTTCAAAGCAAAGCATTGACGCTGAGAGAAGAAAGAGCGTCAAATAGACCAAAGGCGTATTCTTCATTCTCACCCGATACTATTTGATCAAAAGAAGCTTCTTCGTGTCGGAGAAATTGCCGGCGTTGATCCGATAGAAGTAGACGCCTGTGGCAAGATTCTGTGCATTCAACGCCACCGTGTACGTACCCGGGGCCTGAATCGTATTTACCAGAGTCTGAACCTCCCTTCCCAGAATATCGAACAACCGCAACGTTACTTTAGAAGCGAACGGAATTCTGTACCTGATATTTGTGGCAGGATTGAACGGATTGGGAAAGTTCTGATCCAACCCGAATGTTGATGGCACTCCTGAAGCCGTCACCGGAACACCGGCCGGGTTGTTCTTGACAAACTGCGCCAACCACAAAAAGGCTGGTCGTGCCGTGTAGTCTGCACGAATCAGGTAACACGTGGATTGCCACAT
Organism: uncultured Chitinophagaceae bacterium; assembly: GCA_964642725.1. GTDB lineage: Bacteria > Bacteroidota > Ignavibacteria > UBA10030 > UBA8401 > JAGVPT01. Next base: position 43,929 of record CAZXQG010000021.1, on the reverse strand, counting down.
CTGACCCTCAAGGTACCCCCAAAAAGTAACGCCGCGTATCGCACGATATCGCCACAAGAGCGGAAATACTCTTTGATACAATTGCAATTGTTGGTTGTCGTCCGGCGTTCCGTAATTATTCAGGTTTCCAAGGTCCATTTCGGAGACATAGATCGGCAAACTAGTTGCCGAAAGCCGATCCAGATTGCTTCGGAGGTAGCTTGTGTCTGCACCCTCGATTTCAAAACGGTGGCATTGCACTCCGATACCATCAATCAATCCTTGCTGCTTCAACAAATTGATGATCTGGAGATAGGAGGTTGTGGCAACATTGTCATTGATGATGTTGTAGTCATTAATCAACAGTTTAGCGTTGGGCAGGTATTTCCTCGCCCATGTGAAGGCTTTTATCACCCAGTCCCAGCCCGTTGACCCTTTGCCACCAAGGGCACCCTCATAATTTGCACGCCCGCCTCCGCCATCCGGAGGATTATGTCCATCAAGAGGCTCATTGACGACATCGACCAAATCAATTTTGGGATATCGCTGCCCCACCATTCTAATCCATGTTTCGATATACCGAGCTTTCGTCGCCGAATCAAGACTGGAAATCCATGTAGGTTGCTGTTCCCCCCAAATCAAATTGTGTTCTTTGAAAACTAAGTGATTGTCTATTGCATTGTGATAGACTGTATCGAGTCCGCTCCAGTCCCACGTACTTGTGTCGGTCGTGCCTGCGATGGAGCCAAACTTTCCCGAGTTTCCGACTGTCACTTGGTTCCAATACATGGTAAAGCCGTCATCCGGCTGGTCACGGGCACAACCGAGGAACTTGTCCTGCCCTTCTGCCAGTGGAGGCCCTTTGTAAACAATAACGGTATCCGTGACCCCGAGCCCGAACTTGTCAAGACTCCCTGCAGTGAAATGCAGAGCCGACTTGCCGAAGGCGAACTTGTCGATATCCAATCCCTGGTTTCCGCCGCCGATCTGGAAACTCCTTTTAAGACTATCCTTGCTGACGACGAAAGGATTTCCCTTTGCACCCTGATAGGCGTTCTTGGTAAGGTTGACCCACTTCCAGACTCCCGTTCCAAGTGTACCAGGGCCATCCACAAAATCTGCCGGATCTGAGAATCCGCCTGTTGCAAGACCGTTGACGGCGATCCAATCGCTGTTCAGAGTGTTGTTTTTCACACCAAACCCGTTGCCATAAAAGAAGCTGCCGGCGAATGCATTCGAGTCGACTCGGACGCGTGTAAAAAGATTGTATGTTCCTGAATCGGGGAATTGCACTTGGTATGTTATTACCCGGCTTGTGTCACCGGGGTTTCCGGTATTCACGGGGTTGGTATTCACGTCAACAAACGTCACACTGCTATCCTGCAGAACCGGGAAATTGCTGCCGCGGACTCCGGATTCCGCTTCCACGATCGCAGGCCTCTTGTTTGCATTCGGGTCCACTAACTGCAGATTGTCTATGTAGATGCTGTTATCAGTATCTACCGTTCCATAGAAGTGGATCGGTGCCCTGATGACCGTCTTGCCGTCAGTGATTGTAAACTGCATGGTATACTGCTGCCAGTGCGTACCAAGAGTAGCGGGTCGAATTGCTCCGTATTCTGAGTATGAATAGTTCCCGGTCGTAAAATTCACTGTCGCACCTGGCTTCGCGCTCTTTGCCCAAATGGAATACGTGTACGTTACGCCGGGGATCACAGGAATACTGTCTGCCACGATCTGAAGATCATATTGATTGGTTCCGACACTGTGAACGGTAACCTTTAGTGCGCGGCTTCCTTCTTCCACGGTATCGCTCACAATCTCGAATACCGGAGGTACGGTGATGTCGCTTCCGATTACAATGATCCAGCCTTTGGTAGCGGTTGCCGTAATGTTACCAATAGCGGAGCTTTCAAAGCCTCCGTTGGTGACATGCTGTGCATAAACGTTGGATCCAGTGGAGTACCAAATCATTACTGCCACGATTATTCCACTGAACAAAGATTGTTTTGTGATCCTTTCCATTTTTACTTCCCTTCGTCAACTGTAAAAAGAATCTCTGCTTGACTAGTTAATGCTAATTTTATTTACATGCAAGATGGGCTCAAGCTGCTCGCCGGGTCAATCCACCTCAAGCGTCACTATGGAATTCGCGGGAGGCAGAACAGTGAGGATCCCGTCCCGCCGCTCTGCAACCGTGAACGGCCTGATATTCACTGCTAACGGTTTGCAAAAACCATTATTTTCCCGGGTTGTGTTGTTGAAACCGCGTCACGTTCAATCCATCGCGCAGTTGCAGCGTCGCTGGGTTCGTCAACGCCGCAAACGGCCCGGGAATATTCTCATCGGGAGTCCTTTCACACCGGAAAAAGTCCAATTCACAGTGCGTCAATACCGGCACTGTCGGCAGCGAAGAGGCAGATTTCCAGAAGAGCAGCAACCCGTCTGCATCGAACGTGACATCCCCGTGAATCGCCGCCGAATGCCGACCGGCATCTTTCATGGCTGATTGTCCGGCGTTGGTAGAAACATAAACGTTGTAGTCCGCCGTATTGCTGGAATCCTCAAAAAAAATTTGTTTCCCCTGATCCACAACGATGTTGTTAACGAACCGATTCCCCGCGGAAGTCAGTTTGCGCCCGCCCAGCGATCGATCGGTGGCTACTTTGCACTCCACCAGTTCTTCAGATACACGTCCGAAAAAATTATGTGCGACGACAGCGCTGTCCGTGTCCGCCAGGCGCACACCCTGTCCATTGATATTCCAAAAAAAATTATTATCCACCAGGTTCGTCTCTTGCGACGCTTCGATGAACACAGCACCCTGTACGGTCGTGATATCGTGCATCACATTTCCGGTGACGCGTGAATTTTGGTTGGCAAAATCCAGCCATATCGCGTCGCCGCCTTGGATACGTGCGACATGATTGTTCCGCACCAGAGTTCCGCGGGTTCCCAGCAGTTTGATTCCAGCCACTTCCCAATGAAACTCGACGTCCTGCCAGCCGCAATCAACGATATCATTGTCCTCGACCAGCGCCTGCGATACACCGAGACCGCGCATTCCCGCCGTACCGCAATCGTAGATATGATTTCCTCTGAGGATATTGTGACCCGGGTTTGGAGCCGTTTCCCGTGGGGCGTTCTTTCCTTCATACGCCCGACCACCCGCATCGATTCCGACCGAGTTAACATGCCGCACTATGTTCCCTTCGATGATCCAGTGACTTCCGCTCATAGTGAAGAGTGCAGCGACTCCCGAGCGTGTGAAACCGTTGGCGCAGTGCTCCAGGATCAATCCGCTGATCCGGATGAAACTGAGGCCCAGAGTCAGGGGTTGGATGATGTGCGGTTGCACAGCAACTTCGAAAAAACGGTTATTCGGGTTGCCAGATTCGAAGAGATGAATATGGACTGTCTTGCCATCGGGGGCAATCCAAAAAGAGCCGGGTAGGCGCACAAGGTCTTCGTATGCGGACAATTGCGTCATGCGTCGTTCATCCTCGAACAGCATGCCGCGCGGTTGCGAATATGGAAAGCGTCCTTTCCATCGGGCTGCCCAAGTCATCACGTCGAAGTCGTCACTGGTGACATTGGGCGTTCGCAACGGAAAGTAGCCATCTTCAAAAAGGCTATCGGGCAACGTCGTCATCCAGAGCTGCTTTGAATAGATATTCGCGGGGAAACCCAGCTGTACGCTCAGTGGGTCCGGCACGCCAGGGATCCCCGGCTGACCGTTGGCATCAACCGACAATTCCCACCTGGAGGTGATTGCCCGCGAGCCGCGAATGATCGCCTGTTCACCCGGCGCCGCTTCATAAGCGATCATGCGGTTCTGACCATCGCCGGACAAGCGCGGCCGTACTAGTTCCCGGTAAATACCTGTATGTATCCAAACACGCTCGCCCGGTTTTACTATCTGCGCTGCGTGGTTGATGGTTCTGAAGGGACGTTCTGCCGTACCGTCATTTTTGTCTGACGCCTGCGGGTTCGTCTGGCTCACATGATACGTTCGGGTGTAGCGCGTCAGATCGCTCCAGCTCAGAAACGGCGTCCCATCGGGCAAGAGTGCCTGTGGAACCGCCGGCTGGTAGTTGACTTGCGCCATCAGGAAACGTGGAACGTACAGAACCGCAAAGATAATCACGACATGTTTTCGAGTCATTGTTCCAAATCCTGATCAGCGTCGGAAATTCCGATTGCACGCTCCCCGTCGACAGAGCGTGCAGGCGATGTTGAATCTCCTCATTTTGCAAAGAGATTGTGGAGATGATGTTGTTTGAAGCACAAAAGCCGATTATTTCTGATAGATCATTTTGATCGTTTCGGAGAAATCCCTGGTCACCATCCGGCACAAATACACTCCGCTTGCAAGACCTTTTGCACTCCATTGCAGCCGGTGCTCGCCAGGAGGGACCTCGCCCTCAACAAGAGTCTCAACCGCCCGGCCCGTGATGTCATAGACTTTTAACGTTACGAACTCATTCCTCGGCATATAGAAAACAATCATGGTCGACGGATTGAACGGGTTCGGGAAGTTCGAGCACAATTGAAATTCAGTCGGCTGCGCTGGATTGGGATTTTGCCTTACCGACGTGATCAGGCTCGCTCCATCGCCGACAACCTGAATTTCACTCAATTGATTTGTACCAACACCTTTTGCATTGAGAAGGTAAAGGTGGCTGTCAGTTGTCGAGGATGTTGCTGCACCGTCTGTTATGGGCGCGGGGAGGGGCAAGGACTGTGCCTCAGGATCCAGTCCCATAATTTTCGCACCGATGCTGTCGCTGGCAACAGGATCCAGGCCAGCAAAGAGCGCGTGTTTAGAACATGGTGCAAAATTCGAGCACCAAGATCCTTCACCGCCTGTAGCGTTCTTGATCCCGTCGACAACAGCGAGATGAACCGGACGCGCAGCATTCAGATCGCAAATAGTCTCAGGCAAATAATTCCATTCCGACGCCGTACTCGTCGGATGATGGAGCGCTCCTCTGCGGCCGCTATCATTCGTTATCCCGTACAACGATTGCGGAACAGTCCCGATCTGGTTCTTGAGCGAACATGTGAGACCGGCCGCGGAGTGGTGCTTGAGCTTCGGGATTGAGATATACACATCGACGGTCTGCAGTATTTTGTTCATCGTAAACGAAGAGAAGTTGTAGTGACTGCTCCCCGTCGAGATGGCTGCAATATTTGCTGCAGTGGTGTCGTTAAGGTCAACCACATTGCAGCCCAATGCCGTTTGAACCGCCTTGTATCCAAAAATATCATTGGAGCCAAACGGGGCTGTCGAGCCGGAGTTCTGCCATGTAGTGTCCCAGAAAGAATCCACGATGTAAAGATCTGTCGGATTCACCCCAGCATCGAGGACGTACTGACCAACGGCCTGCAACACCGCCGGGTGTGTCCACATCGCTTCGGTGATTGTATAGCCGGGAAATTTCGCGTACTTGTTCGGCTTAAAACCGGAAGCTGACCCTGATCCACCGGTCAAGTTTATCTTTATCGCAACTTTCTTTCCCTGGCTGAACAGAGAAGAGACTCCGCCGGATTGATTCTGGTTGAGCAAGTCGAGGATGTATTTCACCTTCTGCTTCACTCCACCGCCGGCATCGTCATACACATAGGTATCCGCCGGCGTGTTTGCCGTGTTGCATATGGCAACCGTAGCGAGAAACGACGATCCCTGCGTACGGTTGTATGCAAAGACTCCCGATGGTTTCAAATACGGCACAACGAGCAGGCCAGCTGCGGCAGCGCCGACTTTCATGACAAAATCTCGCCGAGAGGAATTCATGGCGCGTGAATCATCTGAACCTTTCTTTTTCATACAGTCTCCATGGGTACGCATTAGGTTTGTGAAAAGCTTCGGTCTCTATTCAATCGTAAAAGTGTTTTTCAGACGGATATCTTTTGATGAACTGCCGACTTGAATGTTCCACGTTCCCGGCTCTGTTTTGAGATCGTTGGTTCTCGTATCGTAAAAGGAGAATTCCGATGCCGGCACTTTGAATGTGAGTGTCTTCCTTTCTCCGGGAGCAAGAGTAATCCTCTGAAATCGTTTCAGTTGATTGATCGGCACCTTTATGGAGGCAGTACCGTTATGAGCATATACCTGGGCAACTTCATCACCTTTCATTCTGCCGGTATTCCGTATTGTAAACTTGATTTCAAGCTCGCCGTCTTTCATGATTTTGCTCGAACTTAGTTCGAGGTTGCTGTATTCAAACTGGGTGTATGAAAGTCCATGACCAAACGGAAACAAGACGGGCTGCTCAAAATACATGTAGGTACGAGGATGGTTGATGAGATCATAATCGGACTTCGGCGGGAGCTGTTGTGTCGATGTGTAGAATGTCTCGGGAAGTTTTCCTCCCGGATTAATATCACCGAACAGGACTCCGGCAATTGCCGTACCGCCAAATTCCCCGTCGTACCATGCATCCACTATTGCCTTTGCTTTGTCTTCCATCCCTGAAAGAGCGACGGGACCGCCGTTAACAAGCAGAATAACAATATTGGGATTGACCGAAGCCACTTCAGCGATCAAGTCCCTTTGTATCTGAGGCAATTCGATTTCGGTACGATCCAATTCTTCCCGAGAGATGGCGGGAGAAGTTCCAAGAACAAGAATGACAGCATCGTTTCTTGCGGCAATCTCTTTGGCTCCGGTGAAGTCCGATTGTCCCAAGTCCCACGTCAGTCGCGCACATGCACCGAGCTCATCATCGTACTGGTCGAATTCAACCTCATATTCTTTCCCGGCCTGAAGTTCAACCTCTGCACTATTGGGAGTCTCACCGTGGTCTGTCCAATCGTTGATCAAGAGCTTTCCATTGACATAAAGGCGCGCACCATCATCCGTGCTCGTGCCAATATGATGAACGGTTTCCGGCGGAATAATTTTGCCTTTCCACCGGATGGAAAAATGATCTTCAGGTACGCCGGGAGCCGGAGAACCGGTGCCAAAATTGAAATCCACCATGGAATCTATGCGCGTGAAGACTGGTTTCCCGGCCAAGTTCATGTTGTCAAAATACTCGCCCTTCATGCCGGTCTTTTCAGTTCCTTCTATTTTATCGAAATATTGAGGCTCAATGGGTCTTAATGATCCGCGGCTAATTGCGCACCCCACTGAATATTCTGTCTTAATTCCAAGTGCGGCGGCCTTGGTCATGATTCCCTCAAGCGGACTGACCTGAACACGAGGCCAGCCGGCGTAAATTCCGAGCTGGGCCTCGGCAGCATTGGGTCCGATAACGGCAATGGTTTTCGTTTTCTCTTTGTTCAAAGGTAAGATCCCGCTATTCTTGAGGAGCACAATTGATTTCTGCGCGACCTCCAGTGCCAAATCCTGGTTCTCTTTACACTCAAGTTTCTCTTTTGTTATTGAGCTGTAGGGTACGATTTCCGGAGGGTCGAATTCACCAAGCCGGAAACGGGCAGAGAGGACTCGCTCTAGTGCCCGATCAAGATCTTTAACGTCCAGGAGTCCTTTCTCAAGAGCCTCCTTCAGGTTTTGACGATATTCTATCCCGCAATCCAGGTCACATCCGGCAAGTATACTTCTCGCTGCAGCTTCAGCGCCTGTTTTAAAGAAATGATGTCCTTCGACCATGTCGCCGACAGCGCCGCAGTCCGATACGACATATCCTTCAAACCCCCACTTCCGCCGCAACAGGTCAGTGAGCAAGAACGAATTCGCGTTGGACGGAACATGATTCACTTCATTATATGCGCCCATAATGGAGAACGCTTTACCTTCGACAATAACTTGGCGAAATGCAGGCAAGTAGTACTCAAACATGCTTCGCATATCCACATCAGAAGAACCTGTATGGCGGCGTTCTTCTTCGTTGTTCGCCATGAAGTGCTTTGGCGTGGAAACAGCTTTCAGGTAGTAGGGATCATTGCCTTGCATACCTTTGACAAACGCCACGCCCATACGAGACAGGAGATAGGGATCTTCACTGTATGATTCTTCATTTCGACCCCATCGCGGATCTCGGGCAATATTGATCGTAGGACTCCAATAGGTCAGTCCTTTGCCTGCAACGACATGCAAGGCCCGAGCTTCGTCCGAGATGGCTGTGGCTACACGATAGACCAGCTCGGGATCCCATGTGGCTCCCATCGCAACAGCTTGAGGAAATGACGTTGCTCCGCTTGAAAGTACCCCGTGCAAGGCTTCACTCCAATAGTTGTATTTGGGAATTCCCAATCGAGGAATTGAATCGGATTGGTTAGTCAATTGACAAATCTTCTCATCGACTGTCATAAGACTTATCAGATCGGCGAGTCTTTCTTTGTAAGAATTCGGCTCAAAGACATTGACAATTGTGGAACTGCTAGCCGAGTCCTTACCAGCTCCTTTTTCGGAGAGTACTAGCAGATAGTAACCAGGTCTGGGAAATTTGATTTCCGTAACAGGATTCGAAGCATCGTTGAAGACGGCTTTCGAATTCTGGGGGCAAGTCCATTCGACTTTTGTTTTCTTTGAAGACACGCTTCCTGTGAGGTGTGCTGAATGCGTCTTTTCCCAATCTATGATTTGATTACTTCCGGCGCTCACTTCGGCAGTTTGAGCGAACAACAAAGATGAGTCAAGAAAGGCGAGAACGAGAATTCCAATTGTTGATACGATGATTCTCAGTTTCATATGATTCTCCATAAGAAAAAGACACTGCCGCCTGGTTATGAAGTCCGCCACAAAAATAAACTCTGACTTCAAAAACCTTTGCGGAGGGATCCGCCGAATACCGATCCGTGATGATCGGATTCTGGGCCACGGATTTGCAGGTGACTATTGCCCAGAGGATAAGCACTATCAACGGTCGAATACTGAAGTTTCGCACGATAGAAGTCCAATACATTTTCCGTAAGCATCATCAATTTCCCTTTTGTTGCGGGGCGAACGTGAGTTTCTTCCCAGGTTCGGTCTCAGAATACAATGACGTTAAGCCCTCGCGTTTCAAAATACTCGAGATCGTTCAACTGAAGTTTCTGACTGAAAACCGTGTTGGTTAAGACAATACACGCGGCGATGAAAACTTTTTTCTTAGAATGCATTTGCAGCATTGTATCCTCCTTACGGACAGGTATCGTGGCCCCGATAATAAGCGTGCTTCTTGAGAACGGCTATTCTTTAATTTCCGAGATGTACTTGGCACCACAACGATGACAGACCGACAACGGCTTTTCCCGCCTGTAGTCTCGGAATCGTTCTGCACGGGGGCTATTCCAGAGTGCGCCAATGCTTGAATCCTTCACATTGCCGATGGAGTAATCCGGAAAATCGACGCAGAAATTGGCCTCACCATTCGGTTGAATGTCAATCAGCTTTTCGATATTCATGCACCTGGATGACTTTACGGGAGTGAACGGATCATGAAACCAAGCCCTGTATTCATCTTCATCAAGATCAAGATAGGGAAAGTCATAAACTTCGCCGAGACTCGCCCGATATTCTCTTAGCTCTTCTCTAAATCTGTCGAACTCAATACCCGAGTGTTCGTGGTGAAACCCCTTCCAAGAGAACGCCGCACAACTGAAATGTTCGTTGAGTTCCTTGTTATACTGTGTCCCTACATCATTCGAAAAATAGTAGTACGGGACAATATTGATGGATGAAAGGGACAGACTTCTCACAACGTCAGCCATATCACCCAGAGATTTATAATTGTAGGCGCTGATGGTGAAACAAATGCTCTTACTTATAGTGTTGCCGCACTTGTTTTCCAGGTTTTTCAACAAAGCGATGTTCTGCTTCATTTTCTGGAAGCTGCCCGTTACCTTTCTTACATTGTCGTGTATTTCTTCCGGTCCATCCACCGAAAATGTTATATGCATGTTGGTTATTGTGCTCAGATCATCAGCAAACCGGTCCAGCACGGTACCGTTCGTATCGACAGAAAGGAAAATTCCCTTCCTGTTAATGTACTTCAGGAGTTCGATAATTCCTTTGAACAGAAAAGGCTCACCGCCGCGGACCAGAATGAATCTTATTTTGTGTTGAGCGACTTCATCAACCAGACGTTTCCAATCCTCCAACGTCATTCGTTGACGTGTGTCAGCGGCGCGGTTGAGGATGTATCCCTCTTCGCTCCACTGGCCGCACATTGTACATCGGAGATTGCATGAATTTGTGACGGTGAAAGAAATGAATTGCGGGAAATCCATTGTTGCCCTGCTCCGCATTATTGAGGACTGATTCCCAGGAAGGAAAACATTCGCTGCAAAACATCATTGTAGATAGTCACGGCATATTTTTTCTTGAGCCTCTCTCTTACAGATTGACCAATTCGTTCTCTATGGTAGGTCGCAAAATCATCCGAAATGGTTTTTCTCGCGTCATCGTATGACAGCTGCTTCTCATCCCGTATTCCTATGCATTTTATGAGCGCATATTGCTTGCCACTTGCAGGGTCTACGTATTCGACGGGTCCGGCAACTTCATTGAGCTTGAGCTTAAATGCGGCTTCGGCCAAAAGAGGCGGTTCATCTCCGAAGTATGTTTTCAATGTCCCGTCGCGCTCCCTGATGTATGTTATTACAAGAATTCTTGGGGCAAGTTTTTCAAAAGGGACATTCTGATTGAGCTTCTCCTTCATTCCATCTACGACACCCTTGTTTGAATCTACGGCTGCATAGATATTCACCTTTGCCAACTGATAATACAGGGAATCCTTGTTTACCTGATAAAACTCTTTGAGCGCTTGCTCCGTAGCCGGAGGAACTTGTTCCACAATTTCGTGGCGATCGTACAGCCGAAGAATTCCATTGCTCAGAACAGGGTTCGTCGTTTCAGGAGTGAACACGTCTTTTTCAAGACCAAGTTTCTTGGCTTTGTCCACGATCATGCTCGTCCGGACGGCTTCCAGAATAAACTTCTTCACATGATCTTGCTTCACTGAGACAAAATCACCCAAGGTCAATACATCATTCAATAGACGGAGATACTCCTTAAGATCGATTCGTTTGTTCGAATACGTTAGAATGACAAGGTTGTGCCCGTGAGAAATTGCATCGCGCAGGGTATCTGCGTAAGCGGTTTGATAGAACTTTGGAATATTGGACCACTGTACAAGTTGTGTGAGCGCTTCCGGATTCCACTTCAACTTGTTTTCATCAATCAGGTTCTTCTTCGACCGTTCAAATTCTTCACGGGAGAATTCCGAATATCTCTCGATGAGAGCCTTTCGAATATCTTCCTTCACTTCTGCATAGGGTTGAACGTCAATCGTGCTGGTTTTTACAACTTGCACAATATGGAATGACTCTACACCCTCTAAAATCCGTACTTCATTGACTGGAAGATGAAAAATGGTGAAGTCCACATTGTTTGAAAGACTCATCTTCCAATTCAGCGCCTGCAGAGCATTCTCGGAGCTGGATTGAAGACCTATAGAATATTGCCGAGCGAGCTTGACGAAATCTTCATTTTTTCGTATTCTCATCCTGATCGTTTTCGCGAGCAGTTTGAGAGAATCGATATCCTTTCGTGAAGCCTTTCCGGGTTTTGCCAAAACAATCTGCCGATAGAGCACTTCTCTTCCCATTTCCTTGTAAGCATGTTGCATGGAATCTTCGTTGACGTATTTTTCGAAGAACTGGGTATTATAGTATCGAATCACTAATTCTTCATTGATCGACCGTTTCATCTGCTGAAGCGATTCTACGGTTCTATTCAGTCCCAAAGCAAAAAAATCAATTCTCTTCAGCTGATGAACGATCATATCATCCAAGGCCTTTTCGTACGGCTCAGCGGGATACTTCCGAAACCTGTAGCCATAGTGATTGTCACGGGCATATTCCTGCAGTTCGGGAACGGTAATGGCATACTGGTCCGCAATTCTTGCGACAGTATCCTGACGAGCGGTCTCCTGTGCACGGCAGTTCACAAGGACTATCAACGCCAAGAATGTCTGAAGGGAAAAACGAAGAAAGTACTGCGCTCTTTGTGTCATAGAAAGGGCTCGCGTATGATTTCAGTGAGATGCGTCAGGCTCATGATCATTTGTGAGAAAATTACACAAAATATAATAATACATAAAACCCTGATAAGCTACTATCAGGGTTTTATGGAAAAATTCAGAGAAATAAACTATTCCTCTACTTCAAGAGCATCATCTTCTTTATCTGCGTGAAGTCGCCGCTCGTCAGTCTATAGAAATAAGTACCAGAGGCGAGTCTCGTCGCATCGAATTGGACTTGGTGCGCTCCTACCGTAGTGTATCCGTTGATCAACGTCGCAACTTCCTGACCAAGAACGTTGAACACCGTCAGCGTCGTATTTGCTGAATGGGGAAGTGAGAAAGAGATGGTTGTTGTCGGATTAAACGGGTTCGGATAGTTCTGATCGAGTGCGAACTCAGAAGGCGAGTACGTCGATTTTGCAACGCCAAGAGGATCCAGCCCGGCATCCATTGCGGCTCTAATTTTAGCATACTCAGCATCCCTCTGTGCCAACCACGTTGTTTTCTTAGCCGCGAACCAATTCAGGTCGCCAACAGGGAAACCGCCTGTTGCACCCGTATATAGCTTGGAGGTATCACTGTACGCAAGATTAACCGGAATCGGCCAATCGGGATATACAAAATTGTCCGCTCCTGTGCTCGTCAAACGCCAATCAGGCATAACGGCAGTACTGCCGGTATCGCAGGTCGAAATCGAGAATGTTTTTAGAACGTCAACCTGGGCCGTCAGAAGGTCCTTGGAGTCGGTAAACGGAGGAGCCCATCCATAATTTTTGCCAAGAACTAGTTTAGGCCAGTTCGTCTTATCAGCGAAATATCCTGCGGTTCGCTGATTCATGATAATCATCTGGTTCATCCAGTTAGTATGTCCATTGACGTTATTTGCGTCTAACGTATGAATCACACCGTCCGTTGCATTCGTGAGCTTCGGATCCCAATAAACGACATTTCCTGAAAACAAGTATTCTCTCGGCATGCTTCTGAACGGATCATACGAAGCATCTGCAGGAAAAGTATGAATATTAATGAGACCCATCGGCTGTCCATCCATATCCTGTTCACCGACGTCAATGGAGGCGATGCCGGCATATCCCTGGACATTACAATTCACAAAGATGTTGTTTGTCATGCTCATCGTGGTCTGTAATCCCCAATCCATGAACATTAACCCGGAGCAGTTGATGAAATTATTATGATTAAAAATGACTCTTGTGTACGGATATCCTCTAAATTTGTACATGGACCCCTCAGCCATGATGTGTGTGCAATTCTCAACCACCAGTGTGTCCATATTGCCAAATGAGTCCATGACGCCGCCGTTACGTCTGCATGCCAGACCGTTCATGTTCACAAAATAACAGTTGCTGACGTAATAGTTTTGTCCCGGGCTGCCGGTCGCAAAGTATACCCACAGCGTGCGCTCAAAGAGATCATTATCAAGAGTCAGCGTACAATTGTTGGCTTGAGCCGAAAAGAAGTTCCAGCCCTTATCGCCCGCCGCATCTGACGGATCAATATTGCAATTTTTCACTGTCACATTGTTACTATAGTTCATGCTGCCTGTGTTAGAGCCTCCTGTCCATGAAGCACCGCAAATAAGCGGAGGAGCTGAACTTGCATTTTTATTCTGAACGATAGGTGTAGCGTCTGCTCCAACAATAACGATATTTCTTAGGGTACTGGGGTTGTTCACAAGGGGATAGTATCCGCTTGCTTTCAACAAGTACACACGACCCGCAGGAACATGAGACGTATCAAGATTGAGAGCATTATATAATGAGTTTGCCACTCCAGCTCCACCCATATCGACGTAGTCTTTGATAACGAGAGTATCCCCTCGTGTTTCCTTCACGTAGTCCGCCAGAGTTTGGGAAAGAGTCACGGACAGCGGCAACAGGAGAGTTGTGACGATCAATAGCATCCTTTTCATTGAAGCCTCCTTGAATTATGGACTGGTTGATTAGAACGATGATCCGGGTTCCTTCTTTCGCTGAAGATCTGTTCCCTCCTTTCTTTGATTTTTTTTACTCGATGAAACTGAATTATTCTCTTGAACTCATTTCCATTGCGCAAGAACTAGAAGCTATATCGCAAGCTGAGGTTGAACAAACTGGGTGAATAGGCAATTGACTGCAGGTTGTCAAGAATCGGCCCGCCGATAGTTCTCCTGAACTTTTGGTACGTATAAATCGGATTATGAAATATGTTCACACCGTCAAAGATTATCTTGAGCCCTTCTATCGGCAATTGTTGTTGAAGGGTGATATCCCATCTGTAAATATTCCCCGTATACTGATCTTCTTCGGGTCTTGTTGGGGATACGAAGGTGATGATATTTCCCTGCAAGTTGAATGAAAGACGTCCCGAGAAACCCTTGTAATCGGCACCCATTGCAACATTGACGACATCATTAGACTGATCAAGAAGCCTTGCATTGCGAACCGTGTCTTGCGTGTAGTACACGGTTACTACTTTAGGACGGCCGCTGCTCACGCTTACATATGTTGAATCAAGATTCCTTACCTGCTTATAGTCCATATCGGACCATGCCCTTGTATAGTTTACATTCAAAACCATTGCATTGAACGGCTTTGGCAGATACCAGAAACCTGTCTGCCAATCCAGCTCGAAGCCGCGGATATGTGCAGGATTTGGATTGTTAACATATATGCCTACTTGTTGCGATGGGGTCGGCATAGCGCCGGGGGCAAGTCCAAGTGTTGCCCACGTAGCCGAATCCGGGAAAGACACGTTGTAATGGCTTAGCGAAGAATAAAAAATATTTTCCAGCAAGAACACATCATCCAATCTCTTGTAGAAACCGTCTACTGTAAACAGACCTATCTTATCATTGTAGAACGATACCTCAGCATCATAGTTTGTCGATATTGCAGGATTCAGCCGCGTATTTCCGGCGGTCGCGGTTCCGCCCAGTTCGTAATACGTGCTCGGCATAATGGCGTTGTAGTCGGGACGCGAAATACCTTTTGTATAGGCAAGTCTGATATCCGACCATTCGTTGAGCTTATAGCGAAGCTGAGCATTGGGGAAAAAATGATTGTCGTTACGATCAACTTTATTCAGAGTATCGAATGCAACTCCATAACCATAAACAACGTGCGTGGTAACGTAGAATCTACCATGGTAGTTCATGTTCCAGCCTTCGAATCGCCCTCCAGCTATTAATGACAGCTGGGGGCCAAAATCAAAAGTCCCCATTAAATAGCCGGCAGAAAAAATCTCAGCGCCGTCAAAATCATCTTTCGTCGAATAGGGGTAATGCGGTCCCTTCTGCCAGCCGGACTCGGACGTTTTCATGTATAAATCCATTAAATCTCTGTTAAAGGCGTATTTGAACGGGTAATCCCCATTGAGAAAGTAGCTTCCGCGTTTCCAACCTTGAGCCCAGAGATCAGTGAACTTAACCGGGTTAGTAGCCGAGAGTTCCGGATGACCAGGGAAGAAATTTGTTGTTTTGAGGTAATAGTCAGGATCGCCGGATCCGTCAAAGAGTGCATTGACGTCGTTGATCCGTGCCACTCTCGAGATTTTACCGCCGAATTTAATTTTTGATGAAATATCTTCAGAAAATGTTACTGGAACGGTGAAATCAATAGCTGAATTGTATAGATGTTGTTTGAAAGCTTCTGAACGGCCGACGATCCAGCCGGCTACCGGTGCATTATAGGCGTCAGTAGGGTCGATGTACAAGTTCATGACATCGTCGGGAGTAAAAAACTGCCGCTGACTTAAATACTGCACAGCAGTACCGTCGGCATTCGTACCAAATGGATGGACCTTGCCATTATCTTGGAAACCAAAGGGATTACCGGGATCACCATACCTTTGACGTGTATATCTGTCCGTATAAGAATGGGATAAGGTTAATTCAGCCTTAACATCTCCAAAAGTATATTCCGATTGCAGAGCGTTCATCATTAATTGTCTTCCATAGTTGTTTCGGAAGATTGAATAGTTTGCACCGGTTATATCAAAATTGAGCGTATATCTGAGATCTGTGTTGTTGTTAATATTGTTCGTATAGGTATTTTGGAAGACTATTTTGCCGTGGGGAAGCTTATAATCCAGAATGAGACTCCCGCCCATATTTGTAACCACATTCCACTGGTCTGTGAACAAGAAATTCTGCATCTCGTACGGTGCTTGTCCATACGCCAACGTGCCCACACCGTTGATTTGATATGCAGCGGCACCTATATCTTGTCCGCCATCGGATCTGTCTGCATTTGCTTGAAGAAAAACTCCCAATTTGTCGTCAAAGAACCGGTTACTGGCGCTTGCCCAGAATTTATAGTTGTCTTCAACGTGGTCTTGGGCATTGTAACTGCCTTGAGACAACAAATCAAAATGGAAATCGGAAGGTGCTTCTCTCAGCCGTAGATTAACCACGCCGCCAATTGCGTTGGCATCCATATCTGGTGTGAGCGCTTTAGTGACTTCGATGCCGGAAAGGAGGTTTGACGAAATGAAACCGAGGCTTGTTGCGCGATCGGTCATATCTGTAGAAGGGATTTGAACTCCATTGATCAGCACCGTATTCATTTTTGCCTGAAGACCCCGAATAACAATCTGATCTCCGTTCATAAGCGAAACACCGGGCAGACGGCTCAGTGCGGTTGCGGCGCTGGCATCGGGCAGCTCCTGGATTTTTTCTGACGAAACAACATTGCTTATTGTGTTGGACGATAGTTGTTGGTTGATCGCAGCTTTCTGGCCTCTTGCCTGGGCGGTCACAATCACTTCTTCACCTTCAAGCGCTTGAGCGACGAGCGAAAAATTCTGCTCAATCTTCAAACCCGATTTCACGTCTATAGAAACTTCTTTTCCTTTGTAGCCGATGTAACGAACCACAAGCGTATATGATCCCGGAGGGATCTGGTGCATAACGTATTTGCCGTAGACATCAGAGGCGGTTCCCAAGCTGGTGCCCTGCAACGAGATGGTTGCTCCGGGCATTACTGTACCGGTCACTGCCTCTGTTACGACGCCGTAGATTTGTCCGGGTTCCTGTTGAGCAAATAGGAACGAAGAACCAAGCAATAGAAGGGAAATGACCAAAAAAGCTTTCGTGGAGAAATTCATATTTACCCCGCACTTATTGTTAAAAAAATTCAAGGGCTTTTTGAAAAAAAGGTTGACTACTTATTACACTCTTACAGAAATGAGCCTGTTTATTTCCATGTTGACTTAGTAAGCAATAATTCTTGACCTGCTGAAACTCATCCTCCGACAGAACATTTGGGCATTCGGAAGAAGTTTATTTCTTCGCTAAACCAAACAATATCCGAGTACTCGATTCGGACATTCTCCTCTATATCAGAAGTTTGAAAAAAACTAATACGCACGCCGGCACGAGTGTCGAAAAAACTTTCATTGTGTCCGGGTGATTGAATATATTCTATAAAATTTTTAATGGGTTCAAACGTAATTGAATCGGTTCAACAATTTTCACCATTTCGCCACACTCCGACCAAGGGATTAATCTAAATATCGATGTAATCGTAAATATATTTTATCTATTAAGCAAGTGATATTTTGTAACAATTAGCAGCATCTGGCGAATGCAGTATAATATTGCTCTAAATCGTTTAAAATCAATCGGTTGCCGGTCTCATTTGCTTCGCCGATTTCGTTTCAAAATTTTCTGAAATGAGATAAGTTTAGTCTTTGTAACCCGATCTTGAGGAGCGGTGGCAAGAATGTCGGCAGAACCGTCTTTTCGCAACTGATTGGCCGCATTCTTTGCATCAGACACCAAATTGACATACAACCCATTTTTTCTCTATCGCCCCCCTTTTCGTCGTCGAAGTCAATTAGCACGCACTTCGAAGCGGCTGCGGAGTGGTATTCTTTGTAGTGATGTCTCATGAAGAACTAAAATCTTGAAATTACAAACTGCAATAGGATTGCCGGGACGGCTATTTTATAAAGATCATTTTTTTCGATTGCGAAAAACCGCCGGCAGTGAGCCGATAAAAATAGACTCCGGAATTCAGATCTGATGCATCAAAAGAAGCCGTATGTTTTCCTACAGACTCTTTTTCATCAATAAGTACTTTTATTTCCCGTCCCAAGACGTCGAATACCTCTAGTTGAACAAAGCTGTCTTTTGCAAGCGAATAGCCGATCGTTGTTGAGGGATTAAAAGGATTGGGATAATCTTGAAATAATGATGATTCACCCGGCGCCGTTGATTTAGTGCCGACATTAGTAACCAGCGCACCTGTAAAAGAAAGCGTCGTTACCGAACGAGCAGGAATATCCAATTCCGATTTGCCATCATAGCTATTACGTACGGTGTCGCCCGATTCGGTCTCTGATGTACGAATGACTATCCCGCCGTCAACACTGAAGTCTTGAAAATCAAAATCCATCGATTGAGTCTGCGACCCGATGTTGAGCACGACCACCGTTAGTTTTTTTCCGCCAGGATTTGTGAACGCAGATATTCTAAGACTGTCTGCATCAACCGAAGCGGTCACCCTTTGATAACCGGAATCGATATATTTTGAATATTGCCTGAATGCCCAATAATATTTTGATATTGTGTATGTGTTGGATTGCATTTCAATCAACGGTTTACCTCCAGAACCCCAAACCAATTCCCACCAACAATACGCCGACACATTCCCGTAGACCAAACAGTTATGCATCAGCCAGGCCGTATTGAACCAGTCGCCGCGGTCATATTCCGTCACAAATATTGGTTTACCCTGAAAGTTTGCCGCAATGGTTGAGAGATTGGGGATAAATAAATCGGGGTTATGATTGTCATTAACATTGTCCGATTCACCGTTATATAAATGATATGCAAACCCGCCAAAATGACTGCGATTGGAATATTGAGCATATTTCTGGAATTTATTATAGCCAATTCCTAAGACCTCCGGATTCAACAATTCTGGAGGTGATTGCAATTGTTGCAGCGAAGTGTAGACGGAATCCAGCGCACGATTGTAACTTGCATTGGATAATGATTCTGCGGGATCGAAAAGACATGATTCCCATGTTGCCGAAAAATCCGGTTCGTTCTGAATAGAGATATAGTCCGGATAAATACCAATTGCTCTGTAGGCATTGATGGCATCAACCCAGTACTGTGCAAATGCGCCATATACATATTTCCCATTTTGTTTTATCAATGTTCCGCCGTTGGCAACGTCGTTATTGCTTTTGATATTTGCAGGCGGCGACCATGAAGAAAGAAGGAGTTTCGGTTTGGTCGGTGAAAGCTGATTCATTTTGCTAACGATCTCGGCAAATGTCGGCGCAAAGTTCGTCGGATTATTTCGATAGATATTCCGAATTCTCAAAATATCCAAACCGAGATCGTTAAAGATGTAGTTATAGATTTCGCCTTTTTTTGGATGTGCGGTGAGTTGGTCGTCGGCCCATGCAATAGAGGCGCCAAAACCTATCATTGTTTGATGAGTCTTTTTCGCTTGTATTGTTCCCGTGGCAGCAAATATTTCTGCTGGCACGGCGATTACAAAAAACAGTCCGATGATAGCTGAAACAATAAGCCGCAAGTATTTTTGATTCAAATTTTTCCCTAACATTTTTTACCGAGAAAATTTCATTCTCTACACGCTTCATGCGTTCAAGTTTACGATGCGAACGCTTTTCGCCGCTCGGCCAACTCGTCAGCCATCTGAATCGTCATTTTCTTATTGATTTGGTACGCTATTAACAAAAGAGTGCAAATTGCAAACAAAATACCGACGACGATTCCGCTGCATGTTCGAAACCCCTCCAGCGCTTGAGGCGCATCAGGCATTTTGGTCTCATAACTGAATACCCCGGCCATGATCCAGAGAAACGATGAAGAGCCAAGCGCTAAACCGCTTTTCAAAGCAAAACCGATGGTTGCAAAAACAATGCCCGTGAATCGTCTTCCCGTTTTCCACTCGGAGTAGTCCGCCACATCCGCATAGATCGCCCAAATCAATGGAATGGTTGGAGCATAGGCAATCGCAATGAGTATTGTCAGCACTACCATGCCGGTAACATTTGTTGGACCAAGCAGATAGAACGCCAGTGTCCCAATACTTGCCAGAGCGAAACCAGCGGTCGCCACTGCTTTTTTTCCAAACCTCTTGGAAAGAGCTGGCGAGAGAATGATGACGATAATGGTGACGCCGGTTCCGATCATATTGATAATGCTGTTGGCAACATCGGCAACGTTAGAACTCGCAAGGTTCGCCTTATCGCCATGAACGATGTAGCCAAGCCATTCAAGAATGCCGCCCGGTGCAGGAGCACCGGGAACGAGCGAAGGCGCAGTCAATCCCAGTCCCTGTATCCAATCGTATAAAGCAGCTTTGTCGGCAAAATGGTGATAATAATTATAGAGCGCGGCACCCCTGAACGAAAGAATCGCAAAGTGCACCAGTGTCATGAAAAACATTACTTTCCACGGATTGTTTTTGAGCAGACTAACAAAATCCTCTTTTGGTGATGATTTTTGAGTGGGCTTTGGTTTAATGCGTTCTTTTGTGGTCGCAAAAGTAATAAGGAATAGGATAAAACACACAACGGCCCAAATTGTCATCGTCATTTGCCAGCCGTATTGCCTGTCGTGCCCGACCGCGAACTTGGCAATTAACGGAAGAGTGAAACCGCCGACGATGAATTGCGCTGCATTCACGGCGATAAACCGGAAAGAGTTGAGCTTGGCACGCTCGTTCACATCGCCCGTCATAACACCCCCCAGCGCTGAGTACGGCATATTATTCATGGAATAGATGCTCATCAGCAGAATATTCGTGATGGCGGCATATGCAATCATCGAAGTCATGCCCCAGCCCTTCGGCGTGGTGTACGCCAGTACCATCACAATACACCACGGCAGTGCAGTAAAGAGAACCCATGGACGGAACTTTCCCCATCGAGTGTTCGTGCGGTCGGCGATTACTCCGACAAGAGGGTCGGCGAAAGCATCCCACAACCGGGCAACCATAAGAATCGTCGCCGCGGCGCCCGCAGTGATTCCAAAGACGTCCGTATAAAAATTCGTCTGGAAAAGAATCATTGTCATGAAAACAAAATTTGCCGCAGCGTCGGCGGCGCTGTATCCCGCTTTTTCCGCGAAAGAGAGTTTTTGATGAAAATGTTCTTCTGCCATAGTCCTGTTGTGTGGAATGGTCTATTTCTGAACGGTTAAAATGAGCTTCTGCAAATCGGAATCTTGTGATGAGTTGCCGACCATAATAACAAAATCGCCCGGTTCAACGGTGTACTTTTTATTGATATCTGTAAATGCCAAGTGTTCCGGTTCTATCGGAATTGTAACCGTTTTCATTTCACCCGGATCGAGATGGATTTTCTTGAATCCGCGTAATTCCTTAATCGGACGAGTGACTGAGCTAATGCTATCCCTGATATACATCTGC
This sequence comes from uncultured Chitinophagaceae bacterium, assembly GCA_964642725.1. GTDB lineage: Bacteria > Bacteroidota > Ignavibacteria > UBA10030 > UBA8401 > JAGVPT01. The sequence continues at coordinate 22,562 of CAZXQG010000021.1, read as the reverse complement.
ACAACTTCATTCCCGGACCGAGGGCCGGTATTCGTCACATCGATGGAGAGGCTCGTCGATTCATTGACGCTGATCAAGGACCTCTCAAGCCGGAAGTTATTGAAACGAAAAGTTGTGTAACTTAGTCCAAATCCAAATGTATACAGCGGCGACACATCATCTGCTAAATATCCACGCCGTGCGGACGGCTTATAGTTGTAGTAACACGGTAAATGACCGGCGGAACGCGGAATTGAGATAGGTAATTTTCCGTTCGGATTATAATCGCCGAAAAGGACATCTGCAACGGCGGTCCCTGCTTCCTGACCCAAGTACCAACACTCGAGAATTGCGGGGACGTGTTTTTGAACGTAGAGTATAGAGTTCGGCCTGCCATTAAATAAGACAACGACCACCGGTTTTCCTGTTTCCAGAATTGCTTTTACCAAGTCATTCTGCATGCCAAAGAGATCCAGGTTAGCACGATCGCCCATATGTGATTTATTCCAGGCTTCCCGTGAGGTGAGTTCATTACCGCCCAAAACAAGAATGACAGTGTCAGCCTTCTGAGCTACGGCAACAGCTTGAGCAATAGATTGTCGATCCTCTTCCGGATCTGAAAACACTACCGGGTCTTCGTTCCATGAGCCGCCAATCGTGATCTTACAACCTTCACTGTAGAGGATATGAACGTCTTTCCCGACTTTTTCTTTTATGCCTTGGAGAACAGAGGTATAATACTTTGGCTCACCGCTGTACCCCCCTAACAACTTACGGTCTGCATTTGGACCTATGACTGCAAGAGTTGTAATTTCCTTTTTATTGAGGGGTAATACATTTCCTTCATTTTTAAGCAGGGTTATGGTCTCGTGAGCAGCATGCAAAGCAAGTGCTCTTTCTTTTTCAAGTCTCTCAGCACTATGAATCAATTTCGGGTCAACATACGGGTCATCAAAAAGTCCGAGTTGGAATTTATACGTTAAGAGCGAAGCAACTAATTCATCGAGGACAGATTCGCTCAGTGTGCCGCATTGAACAAGCTGAACGAGATTGGGATAACAATCGGGGTCCGGTAATTCGATATTGACACCCGCTCGTGCCGAAAGCAAGGCGGCCTCGGTCTTATCCGCAGCCATCGCGTGGCTTATCGCTTCGTCTCGAAAGTTCAATTCTGTAATCGCATAATAGTCTGAAACGACATATCCTTTAAAACCCCATTCATCCCGGAGCACATCCTTTAGAAGCCATTTGTTCGCATGCGAGGACACTCCGTCAATTTCATTGTACGACGCCATGACACTTATTGCATTGGCTTTCTTGATTACTTCTTTGAATGGATAAAGAAACGTATCCCGCAGGAGACGTTCGGAAACATTGACGGGGCCGCAATTGATACCCGACTCCGGCTGCCCATGGCCGGCAAAATGTTTCAGCGTAGCAATAATCCGTTTCTTGTTCTTAAAACTTCCATCTCCTTGAAAACCCTTTACGGCCGAGATGCCCAATTGAGCTACGAGATACGGATCTTCGCCAAACGTTTCTTCTACCCGCCCCCAGCGCGGATCGCGGGCAACATCGACAACGGGAGTTAACGCCTGGTGTGCGCCACGAGACCGTGTGTCATCGGCGATTGATGTGTAGATTTCTTCTAAGAGTTCGGGATTAAACGTTGCTGCTAATCCGATTGGCTGAGGAAAACTGGTGGCTTCTTTGGCAGCAAGGCCGTGCAGACATTCTTCATGAAAAATAACTGGAATGCCTAAACGAGTTTCTTCAACAAAAAATTTCTGCAGCTCATTTGCCGCTTGGGCCATTCGACAGGCGGTCAGGCCTTTTCCGCTGTCGCTCAATCGGGCAATCTGTCCAATTCCCTTTTTGAAGTGACGTTCTAAGTTGTCAAGACATACGTTTCCCGCTTCATCGAACAGCATGGTCTTCTTCTGCCCCCAGATACAAATCATCTGAGCCACTTTTTCTTCAAGAGTCATCCGATGTACCAAGTCGGCGACGCGTTCTGCAACCGATAACTCTGAATTTTTGTAATCCAACATATTCATATCCTGTCTTTGAAATGGGATGCTAAAACTAAAGATCCCTTTAGTTTAAAGACCAGCAATGCATTGTCTCCGGCCCTAAAGGCCGAGCGTCTTTTCTCGTCATATCAAACTTTACCAAAAACATTAAAGTGGTTCAATTATACTTGAACCGTTTCAATGTAGTAAACAATGGTTATCAATGTAAAGAGAAAAAAACCTCCATGCCGGCGCAGCGTTTCAGCGGCTCGTGAATAGGCAATGCCGTCAAACCGGCTATTTCCGCTTAGAATGGCCATTTCTTCAAAGAAATATGACCAAAGTTAGGAATGGAAGAATCAACTCATGCCTTGCAGGCGAAATCAGTCTTTTAGAAAAGTGATTTCCTTATCACTTCCTTTATCCAAAGCCGGGCAATCAATTCATGTCCGGCAGGCATCGGATGAACACTATCCCAAATCCAACAGCTGGCAAGAGCTCTTTGGCATGCATTGTTAAATGGTTCATGCAGTTCAATAAAAACTGCGTGGTAGATTTCTGCTGACATTCGAACAATTTTTTTCCGTATTAAAATCTCTTTGTCACGTTTCCATAATTCCCGTCGTTTTATTCGGCAGGATTTTTAAAAGTGATTCGATAACACACTGCATCGGAAGAAGGATAATTCTTTGAAGGCGCTATCTCCAATGCTTTTTCATTCTGCGACCATTTTGGTTTTTCGCTGCTTCCAAGCAACTCTACATTCTTCACCACACCGTGCCCCGACATTTTTGAAAGAGCCGAGATGGAAACTTTCTCAATGGGAACATCTAAAAGAAAAGCATAGACAACACCCTTTCTTGCCGTAAAGCGAATGTCTTTCGCCGTATACTGTACCGGTTTAAACTCTGCAAAAGAACCTTCTTCAGCTTGTGTTGGCCCTTCTTCGGCAATTTCCCAGGGACGTGTGCCATAAATACCCTCGCCATTAATATCGAGCCATTTTCCTATAGACAATAGTACGTCCGTTTGCTCTTTTGTAATTGTTCCATCGGATTTGGGACCGATGTTAAGCAGCATATTCCCGTTCTTGCTTACTATATCAATAAGAATATCAATGAGCTCGTTTGGAGTTTTATTCTCTTCATCACTAATATATCCCCATGATTTTTTGCCGACGGAAGTATCGGTTTGCCATGGGAATTTCTTGGTCGCTTTACTGCTGCCGCGTTCGATGTCATATACTGCAGTACAATCGGGAAATGCCTGATCTTTGTAATTGATAACTACTTCTTTCTGCCATGACCTTGCATGGTTATAATAGTATGCGGCAAATGTTCTTCTGTACGGTTCAAGTTCGGGCTGTTCAATATACCAATCGAACCAGAATATTTGCGGATGATATTTGTCCACAAGTTCACAACAGCGCAACAGCCAATCATTCATATATTCAGGACTCATTGGCACTCTCTCTTTGCGATCGAATGGATTAAATACAATTGCAGGACCGTAAAAATCGGCGTACGCTGAGTCGTTAACATCCGAGTTTTTCGTCTTCCCGGTGTTCATATACCACCAGTGCTCGCATCGATGCGATGATAAACCAAATATTAACCCTTGCTTGCGTGCTGCCTCGGCCAATTCGCCGACCACATCACGCTTCGGACCCATGTTGACTGCATTCCAGCGAGTCATGCCGGAATTGTACATGGCAAAACCATCATGGTGCTCGGCAACCGGAACAACATATTTCGCGCCGGATTTCTTAAATAGATCAATCCACTGATTAGCATCGAATTTCTCGGCCTTGAACAAAGGAATAAAATCTTTATAGCCAAATTTATCCGGAGTTCCATAGGTTTTTACATGATGCTGGTAATAGTTCAATCCCCAATTCACCGTATCGGAGTACATTAACCGCGGATACCATTCGGTACCAAACGCAGGAACCGAATACACGCCCCAGTGAATAAAAATCCCGAACTTTGCATCCCGAAACCATTCCGGGCATTTATAGTTTGATAACGATTCCCATGTCGGCCGATAGGGAACATCTTGAGTTTGCGCTTGGCACATGATCGAAATTGTGAACACAAATATAACGGCGGTAAAAAGCATATGTTTTTTCATAATTCTATCCTTTGGTAAAGGAGTAATGGATACTAGAACTTATTTCAAAAACCATTTTACGGTCATGCTGAACGCAGCGAAGCGAAGAATCCATTCTTTCAATTCGGCATGGATGCTTCGCTCTGCTCAGCATGACAAAGACGATTGCGTCGAAGCGGCTTTTCATTCTTGAGATAGGTTCTACTTGACGATAAAAGTATTGAACGACTTCGGTTGTAGTGCAGCGGTAAAATAGCTGTTCACAATTTTAACATTTATAGATTTGGCCGCATTGTCATAATTGTAAGCAACAATGACTATTTCTCCGTTGGCTTTCACAAATGCAAAGATCTTTTCAAAATTGCCGGCAGCTTTGACTTTCACGGAACCCGGTTCCACAAAACAGCTAACATGCTTAAAGGCATAATATTCTGGAGTATACGTTACTTTTCGGGAAGCGCTGTCAATCTGAATCAGAGCGTTTTGGTTCCAACCCCAGCTACTTGTTCCTTTTCCGGCAAGCACCATGTTCCAATACATATACGCAGTGACACCGCCATCGAGGTACGTTTTCATCAGGGTGAAAAGGTGCTCGGCATCCTTCCAGGCAAAATCGCCATTGCCGCACTCCGACTCGGTTTGCATTAGTTTTACCGCCGGGTACTTTGTATGCAATTCTTTAACTATGTTTTTCCCTTCCCATTGTATTCCAACGCCGGCTATGTATTTCATAGCTTCGGGCGACGATAACACGGTATCGAAATTTGCCATGACATCGTTATTCCATGTTCCCAGCCAGAGTTCTGTATTTAAATGTTCTTTCCGGAATGTTGGCCCCAGATAATTGGCAATAAAACCGCGCATGGCAGACGGCGTCCACGAACAATTGGGCCATTGGTTCACAGTGTAGGGTTCATTCTGGAAATGCACGGCGTAAACGTTGACGCCTTCCTTCTGACATGCTTTCACAAACTTCGAAAGATATAGCGAGTATGCCGAAAGATATTTTTCTTCCTGAATAAACTGGTCGCCGGAGAGTACTTCGTTTTCAGGCTGCAAATTATTATGATCACCGCGCTTGTTTGCATAGTGCTTGTTGGTTTTCATCCAAACCGGCGGACTCCAGGGCGATGCCCAGACCTTTAGTGAAGGCTGGTATTTCATTGCTTCCTTTATGTAAGGAATCAGAATACGCCGGTCGCGGGCGATGCTAAAAAATTGCATATCAAAATCGCCGGCGGAATCGTCCAACGAGTACCAATTACGGGCATAATCGTTAGCTCCAATGGGCATCCGGCAGATAGTGAACTTTAACCCGTCGTTCGGATCGAACAAGGCTTTCAGTACTGTTTCACGATATTTCGCATCGAGCGATTGTAATGCATCCCAGCCCAGTTCGTTAAAACAACCGCCCCAGCCGTCTATGATTTGTTGTTTTTGCTCGGGCAATATTTCGGCATCAAAGTCGGCAGACAAGCCGGCAGGTTTACATTGAATTGCATCATTGGTAACCCACGGTTCTTTTTCAGTACTGCATATCCATCGAACATTTTGTGCAAATGCTGACGGGATTATCAGTAGAAAGCAAAGCGAGCAAATGCTGAATAGTGTTTTCATGTTCAGTTGTTTGTAGAAGCTATCTCAAAAATGGCTTGCGTTAGCCCTTCGACGCTCCCGTTCCGCAGAAGCGGAACGGGATTGCTCCAGGGTGAACAAATCACCCGTTCATCCTGTCCCGAGGGGATCCCTTCGGGAAGTAAGCGATCCCGCTCGAAGAGCGGGAGAGCGCATCTGGCGAAGCCATCCCTTCGGGAGAAGGATCAAGTGACATGTTTTTGAGATAACTTCTAGTTACTTTTTGTTTTCATGGCACTCTAAAATAAACCCATAACTATAAGGTTTGTTTCCCGGATTCGTATACTTTTCCATGGTTGGAGCGCCCCACGAATCATCCCCTCCAACACCGTGGATATTCAAATCTATGTTGAGGTTGACGAAATCCCTTGATGGCAAATCAAATGGATGATTGGCCTTTTCAAGATCATCTTCGTCATACGGCCAGGCGCGGAAACAAAGAGGCTGCAACCCGGTAATAGAAATGGAGTTGTCATTTTGATCGGCAAGGGAAATCCATCGTACATCGCAGCGATTGGCGTTATCCTGCGGAACGGAGTAATTTGTGATGAAGTTTTCCAATTTAGATTCGTATAAACCGATCATCGCAGCTGTTTTCCTGTCGGGATAATTCTCGAAAGGCCCGCGTCCATACCATCTGATGTAATTGAATCTATCGCTAATTTGCAGGCGCATACCAAATTTAGGAATTTTTGGAATGGAATCATTCTTCGGCTGATACTCTGCCTCCACTTGAATTTGCCCATGACTATTCACAGCATATTTCAATGTGTAATCTGCGCCAATCTCAGGAAGACTCATTTGGAAGCCGATGGTTGCCAACCCTTCGCGTTTTTTAACTTCAACATTTACAACAACACGGTTGGATGCGGCATTCTTCCATTTCCCCAGAGTTTGATTGTAGTTGCTTTGTTTCTGGTTATTGTTGGCCGGTTTCCAAAAATAGGGCTCCAACGAGCCATGGAGTAATTCCGATCCGTTTCGCTTCCAGCTTATGAGCGCTCCGTTCATCTTGTTAAAGATGAGGCGGCATGAATCGGTTTGGATTGAGATTTCAGTTGTGCTTTCTTTTACATTTATGTCTCTGCCAATCGCCTCAATATTCTTAAATATGCCGGGCTTTACAACAAACTGTTCGCGGGCCACGCAGAAACCTTCTTCGGCCCACAAAGTTGCCTTCTTAAGATGGGAATAGAGGTTCAGGCAAACCTCCGTTGAAATAGTATCGAACGCCGCTGGAAACGGAATTTGAATTTCGCCGGTGCTGCCTGGAAGTAAAGAATTGTCTGCCAGTTTTCCGGATTTGATTGTTTTTCCGTTTGAAGTAAATTCGTACGATAGATCGAATTCCCTGAGCGAAAGAAATTCATAACGATTGGTTACTTTTACAGTGAGCGGTTTTATGCTTTCGAGCTCAAAAACTATCGGCTGATACACTTTCTGTACTTCAAAATAATGCGGGTTCGGAGTCCGGTCGGAGGCAACCAACCCTTTGATGCAGAAAATACCATCATTGGGATAATCTCCAAAGTCGCCGCCATAAGCGTAGAACTCGCCATCCATCAGTTTCAGACCTGCCGGATGCTCAGAATATTTCAACGGCGAGCCGTCCCTTTTCTTTGCCAATCCCTGATCAACCCATTCCCAGATGGCACCACCGACAAGGCTTGAATCGGCGTAGATCACATCCCAGTATTCCTGCAAGTTCCCCCCCGAATTACCCATCACGTGAGCATATTCCCTCAAAAAAACCGGCCTGTCTTTTATTTCTTCGCCAAGCTTCTTCAATTGGTCAGGGTGCAAATATCCTTCATCGTAAATGGCGGAAACATCTCTTTGGGTGTCGGAATAAATCAAACGTGTGGAATCAAGTTTTTTTACCGTGTCCGCCATTGCTATCAAATTACTCCCCCTTCCGCCTTCGTTTCCTAACGACCAAAAAATAATACAGGCATGGTTCTTATCGCGTTGTACCAACGAGACTGCGCGGTCCACATGAGCTTTTTTCCAAACGGGATTATTCCCGATTTCTTTATTTCCAATACCGAATCCGTGCGATTCATGATTGGCTTCGTCCATCACGTAAAAACCGTATTCGTCGCATAATTCGTAAAACAAAGGGTCGTTGGGGTAATGGCAAGTTCGTATCATGTTGATGTTCGCCTGCTTCATCAATTCCATATCACGCACCATCGTTTGCCTGTCCACATGTTTGCCGGTGTGCGGATGCTGCTCGTGCCGGTTTACCCCTTTAAGTTTCACAGCTCTTCCGTTAATGGTGAACAGGTCGCCGTGCACCTCCACTTTTCGCACTCCGAAACGGGAATGAACAGTCTGAATAATTTCATTCCGATCGTTTTTGAGATTCAGATGAAGATCGTATAACGAAGGCGTTTCGGCAGACCAGACGAGCGGTTGGTTCAGCGATGTTTCCAGATTTATCGGGTTGCTTGAAATACCTTCTGCGATATTTATTTTCTTTGAAAGCTCGATGTCGATGATTTTTCCGGAAGCAGTATTGCCGGAAATTTTGGCTTCGATTGTTAAGTTCTTAATCCTGGCGTTAGAACGGTTTTCGACATTGACGTTTATTTTCACGAAAGCGTTTGCATAGTTCTTATCGGGATCGGCAATTACTGAAAAGTCCTCAATAAATGATTTTGGCCGGACAAACAGGTCAACATCCCTGAAGATTCCGCTCATGCGCCACATATCCTGGTCTTCGAGATAGCTTCCGTCGCACCAGCGATAGACTTCAACGGCAAGTTTATTTTCGCCTTTGTGAATGAAGGATGTAATATCAAATTCCGCCGGCGACATGGAGTTTTGGCTATACCCGGCTTTTTGGCCGTTTACCCAAACGACCATAGCAGATTGCACGCCGTCGAAATTCAGAAATACAAGTTTGTTATTCCAATTTTCCGGCGCCTGAAAAGTAGTGCAGTAACTGCCTACTGGATTACGGCACGAGTAACTGGTAAAATTCCTGGGAGGTTCGCTCGTTACGCTCGGCGGGTCTTTCTGAAAAGGATACGTTATATTGGTGTAAATCGGTATGCCAAAACCCTGCATTTCCATGTTTCCGGGAACAACGATGTCTGCCCACTGGGAAACAGAGTAGTCTGTCTTATAGAAGTCAACCGGCCGCGAACCGGGATCGGGCGACCAATGAAACTTCCACGTTCCGTTGAGCGAAACAATATCGGGGATGCTCCATTTTTCACTTGGAAGATAAAGCGTAGCATGCGCTTTTTCTTTGTTGATCCCCACTACATCGGGATTTTCCCAATCATTGATTCCTTTTATTTCCTGGGCACTGCTCTTCACTAATGGAAATACTATAAACCACAGTGCTGATAACTGAAGTAATTTTTTTTTCATAAACCGATTAATGAATATGTTTCTCCTTGATTTGTATCTAGATCATATGTAAAACTTTTTCTTGCCGGCAGGATATTCAGTTTTGCTTCTGCCGAAATCAGCGGTTTCTTAATTTCCGGGACTTGATAAAACGGATTGGTGTTTTCTCCATTAGCTGCCTCGAGTTTTGCGTTGCCTTCAGCTTTCAATCCCGAAAAAGAGCGAATGCGACAATTACCCCCAAGTTTTGATTTGATAACCAACTTTGATATTTTTCCGTCTTTCCATTCCATCTCTTCAATTTCGAAACCTCCGCGTGCATGAAGGCCCTTAACACTGCCATTTTTCCATACATCGGGCAATGCCGGGAGCACCTGGATGGCGCCGTCATGACTTTGCAAGAGCATTTCCGCAACACCCGCGGTAAAGCCGAAATTTCCGTCGATCTGAAAAGGAGGACAAGCGTCGAACATGTTTGGATACGTACCCCCTTTTCCCTCAAAATCAATATGGTCGTAATCGCATTTCTCAACGAGGCTGATTTGGTCGGTCATCAATTTATAGGCATGATTGCCGTCGAGAAAGCGAGCCCAGAGGTTTATTTTCCAGTTCATGGACCATCCGGTAGAAGGGTCGCCGCGGTAGATGAGTGAAGTGCGCGCTGCGTCAAAAAGTTCCGGCGTGCGCAACGGCGAAATCTGGTTGGACGGAAAAGCGCCGTACAAATTCGAAACATGCCTGTGATGATCTTCCGGATTATCCAAATCTTCAAGCCATTCCTGCAGCTGTCCATGCTTGCCAATTTGCAAAGGCGGCAGCCTTTTTAGAGTTGCTCTCATTTCAGAAACGAATTTCCGGTCTGTTCCCAAAATTTCAGCTGCTCTCATCGTTTTGGTGAAAAGATCAAAAAGCAACTCGTTATCCATCGTTGTTCCGGCTGAGATAGACGATTCCGGATGGGTCTGCGGAGAATTTTCGGGTGAAATGGACGGACAAACAACCAGCCATTTATGGTGCGGTTCTTCAATCAGAAAACTAAGGAAGAACTCAACAGCGCCTTTCATCACAGGATACACCGACTTCAGATACTCCTTATCGCCGTTGTATTCGTATTTTTCCCATAAATGTTGACACAGCCACGCACCGCCCATGGGCCACATGCCCCAATACGAGCCGTCGATGGGGCCGTTCATTCGCCAAATATCTGTGTTGTGGTGCAGCACCCAACCCTGTGCGCCATACATATCTTTTGCAGTTTGTCTGCCGGTCTCGGAAAGTTCGCGGATCATCTGGATGAGGGGTTCATTCATTTCGCTGAGGTTCGTAATTTCCGAAGGCCAATAATTCATCTCAGTGTTGATGTTCACCGTGTATTTGCTGTCCCAGGGCGGGTACAGCTGATCGTTCCATAAACCCTGAAGTGTAGCGGGTTGTCCGCCCGGTTGTGAAGACGAAATCAGCAGGTAGCGGCCAAACTGAAAATACAATGCCGCCAACTGCGGGTCGGTGCCTTTGGCGAATTGCTCTATCCGGACATTGGTAGGGTTTTTGACCGAATCTGTTTTCCCAAGATCAATGCTCACGCGGTTAAAATATTTTTGATATGATGCCATATGATCTTGTAATGACTGCACATAATCTTTTTTCATGGCCGCCAGAAGGTATGCGCTTGCCTTTGCACCGGCATTGGCGCTAATGTCGGCATAGTTTTTAAAACTCGAAGCAATCGAAATGTAGATTGTTGCGGCATTCGCATTCGATACGTTCAAAGCATTGTCGGTAGCCGAAACAACCCCGCTCTCGGAAACGATTTTGACCCGGGCCTGAAATTTTACATCGCCTTTCACTGCATCGCAATCACCCGTCACCCCCGAGAGAATGAGTTCATTATTTCCTTGGGATGATATATCGATGTGCGACGGCCTGTCCATCGATGCAGAAAAATTAAGCTTGCCGGGTTTGCTTGTTGTGATGCGGACAATGATAACCTGGTCAGGGATCGAGGCAAAAACTTCCCGTTTATATGTCACTCCGTTCACATCGTACCGGGTCGTCGCGACAGCATTTTCGATGTTGAGTTCTCTGTACAAGCTGCTAAAATTTTCATGTCCCGGGAAGGCAAGATTAAGGTTCCCAACGGTTTGGTAGGGCATCCCGTTTGATATCTTTGAAATGAATTTCTGGTTCACCAAATCCTGGGCTTCTTTGAACCTTCCTTCAAAAATCAACTGCCTCACTTTAGGAAGCGCTTCTTTGGCATCGGGGTTGTCATTCCGGTTAGGCTGGCCGCCCCACACTGTATTTTCATTGAGCTGAATTTTTTCGCGGTAAGGGTTTCCAAATACCATCGCACCCAATCGGCCGTTGCCGACAGGCAATGCTTCAACCCATTGTTCGGCGGGTTTGTCGTACCATAGTTTTAACAAAGTGTCATTTTGGGCTGTCAGGTTTTGTATTGACAGTAAACTGGCTGTAATAAATATTAGTATCGCTTTCATAATATTGGCAATTAACTTTTGGTGTATATGCTCCTGCATAAGATGCTCTTCTTGCTGCGAGGCAAGTCAGGTTCGCTATAAATGTTTTCCCAGCCTCCCGTTCAATGTCCTGCCACACTGGAAAGACTGACTTGATCGTTCGCTTTACTCAGTTTAGGCCACGAATATCCATAGATCGCTATGAGAACAAAGCAGCACAGCGGCACGAGAAAACTGAAGGACATATTGTATACATCTCCAAGGTAACCCATCAGTTTTGGCATGATAGCTCCGCCAATGATGGCCATGACGATGAAACCCGATGCTCTCTTTGCTTGCACACCCAGGCCGTAGATACCAAGTGCGAAGATCGTCGGGAACATAATCGACATGAAAAAGAAGCTCAAAAACATCGCTGCAACCGAAATCCAGCCGAGCCGAAGCATGACTACACCGCAGAGAAAAACATTGGCAAATGCGTACGTACCCAGCACCCGATGCGCTTTCAATTTCCTCAGAATCGCCGCTCCGGTAGCGCGTCCAAGCAGAAAGAGCGGAAAACCAATAGTACCAAGGAGGAATGTCGCTCCTTGCTCGTTCACATAGTACGCGCCCTCACGAAGCAATGCGCGGTCTTTGAAGAACCAACTGCCTGAAAGTCCAAGCGAAATTGAAGGCATTTCCTCAATGATGTAGTTGATGAAGAAACTAAAAATTCCCGCCTGAGCCGCGACGTACACAAACTGGGCTGCGACTGCGCCCACAAAGTGCGGATGAGACCAGATGGACCGTTTGCTCTCGGATGCGGTCGAGTCGCCTAAATGATACTCATCCTCCGTATTAAGGTCGGGGACATTAGAGAAATAGAAAACTACGGACATCACAAGGACGACAATCGCCACTGCAAGGTATGGAATGTAGAGTTGACCTTGGGCAACCTGTGCGCCGCCTGCTGAATAAAAGAACACTCCGCCGATGATCGGCCCGAAAATCCAACCGACGCCGTTGAACGACTGGGCAAAATTAATCCGTGCTGCCGCGAATTTCTTTGGGCCGAGCACGGTCGTATAAGGATTCGCTACCGTCTCAAGAATTGTCAACCCCATTGCGATGACACATACTCCAAGCAGGAACGCCCAGAATGACGAAATATATGTAGCCGGAATAAACCAGAATCCGCCGACCGCTACGAGCAGCAACCCTGAAATAATTCCGCCTTTATAGCCAAGCTTGCGGGCCAGCCAACTCGCGGGCATTGCCATTAAGAGATATCCCAAATAGTGGGCGAACTGCACCCAGGCTGACTGTGCTTTCGTCAGATGGAGTTGATCCTGAAAGTGCTTGTCCATCACGTCAATCATTCCATTACAGATTCCCCATAACAAGAATAATGTGCTGACGAGTGCAAACGTGAATATGTAGCTTTTACCGTCTTCGGTTTTAAACATTTTGGACAAATCCATAACAACATCCTTTAGTTAAATAGAGTATGTATTCTTAAAATATATTTAGAGGCCATCTCAAAAACCGTTTGGCAAGAGGATCATGATACAAGCGTGGTAGACAATACCAAGAACGTTTTCAGCATGAAATTTATATCGGAAAAAAAGAGTCGGGAATTTGTGCAAAACAACGCGCGCTCAATACGCGATCGTTTGGCATAGCGTACCGTCGTACGATTGGCTCGTTTGACCTTATGTGGTGTGTTAGTTCGATACGATCTTGTTGCAGTCGGCGATCAAGCGAATCACTGTCATACGTTCGATGACCGATGACTCGATTGGTAGAACTTGATGGATGCGGCATTGGAGAGTCTCTCGAACAAGGGTGACTTCATGCGGTGCAGCATGACGCAATGTGTACGGCGAGAGGAATTGCGAGTAAAGCCAGTCCTGATTGTATTGTAATCCGCTCGTTTAGGTGATGCTACATTCTAACTTCTTCCAAATAGCCCTCTTCAACATTGTACTCAACGGTTTGATCAAGTTTGTAAATGCGTTCAATCAATTTCCATTTTTCTTTTGCCGACGATGATGCCGATGTTTTCTGGAATTGTGAAACCGTTTCTTCCCATTCCGATTGACGCGGTAACATGGCAAGCGTTGTCATTGCTCTCTCATAGTCGAAATTCTGCTCGGTATCCATAATCATGAACAGCGTTGTTCCATCCAGATAAATCTCCATATCGATGATTCCCACATCTTTCATTCCCTGCGTTATTTCAGGCCATGCGTTTCCTACGGCATGAAGCTTCTTATATTTTTTGATGAACTCGGGGTCAGCGTTCAATTGAAGAGTTTTGCAATACCGCTTGAATTTTTTCATCCTCAGAACCTGACCTTGATCTTAATGGCACCGGCAATTTCTTTTTCTGACGCCACAACGGCGTAACCGCCGCCACTGCCGGACGTAATCGCACCGAAAGAGTTAGGAAAATATCGAGTTTCCATATCCTTCATTACATGCTCCGGAACGGTATACGGCAACATCTTTTTCCACGCAAGAAGAGTCTTCGTCATCGCCTGGCCCAAACCCGCGGCATCTTTCCGGAGGATGCTTTTCCAGCATTGTTCGCCAGCATCGCCAAGTTCTTGAACATTAGCGATAGTAAGATTTTTCTCCTTGATGGGATCGTAACCGGCCGGTCTCGGTTCCAGGGGAAGTAAATGAATGACTTGAGAAAGCCAATCGCAAATATCTTTGTCTCTTGTTGAATCGATGCGATCGGGCCAATAGCCGCCGTTATAATAGAGGCGGCTGATTCCCGGATTCAGCAAACCGATGTGATCTTGTGAACCGGAAATGTACTTTGAACCCGGCGGGTTTTCCGCACCGAAAAGTATTTTTGCGTTGGTTATCGGATTTCCATCGGGAAGTTCATTCCCCCATATATCAACGGCAACTTTTCTTGAACTGGTCGCCATGCCGGAACGGTCGTTGAATTCAATTGTCGGCCATAGTTGAGCAACGACAACGGTCCCGGGACAAACTTCCGAAACCCACGGCTGATCCATCCAACCGCCGGCCAGACAAATTCTGTACGGAAACTGTATTTCCTTTTTTGTAGAAGAACTTGCCCGCGCGGGAAGCCCCGACTCCGGAATTCTCTCCAACACTTTGTACTCGATACCGAGTATTTTGCATAATGCTTCTTTATCGGGAGTATGGCCGTCGCTGTTCACAACAAAAACATCGGGTTTGATTTTCTTAAGGTCGGGTTCAAAGTCCAGCATACCAGAGCCCGATGAAACAAAAGCATTTTCGACATAGCGGACAGACTTTACCATGTACACCCGTTCTTCTTGGGAATAGTACGGCGCCTTTCCTTTCAACGAACGGACATTTTCATCTGCGCCGACAGCGACGAAGAGTTTTCCAAACTGCGCAGCTGTTTTGAAGAAAGCAATGTGACCGGCATGCATCAAATCGTAACAACCGCTGACTAAAACTTTTTTATCCATCGCTGGCACGTTCCGATTTCCTATGCTTCGTTGAAGACAGCTTTTTTTAAGTCTTTTCCCTTGTGCTTCATCATTTCTTCGTGGATCCAATTGTAGGTAAGTTTTAACCCTTCTTTCAACGGAATGGACGGTTCCCACCCAAGATATTTTTTTATCAGAGTGTTTTCGCTGTTTCTTCCACGCACTCCCTTCGGAGCGCTGAGATCGTATTTTCTTTCCAGTGTATACCCTGCAATTTCCTCCACATAATCGACCAACCGGTTAATGGAAACCATTTCACTGCTGCCAAGATTGATCGGCTCTGTGATAGTACTGTACATAATATCAAGCACCCCTTTGACGCAATCATCGATATACATAAAGCTTCTCGTTTGGTGTCCGTCTCCCCAAATAACAATATCTTTTTTCCCCTGCATTTTCGCATCAATCACTTTCCTGCAAATGGCCGCAGGAGCTTTTTCTCTGCCGCCGTCGTATGTACCGAACGGTCCGTACACATTGTGGAACCGGGCAACACGTGTTGTCATTCCGAAGTCTTCAGCGAAATGGCGGCACATGCGTTCACTGAACAATTTTTCCCAGCCGTATCCGTCTTCTGCAAGAGCCGGATAGGCGTCGGCTTCTGTGAGTCCGGGATTATTGGGATCCGTTTGCTTTTCCCCGTTGTACACACACGCGGATGATGAATAAAAGAACCGGTCAATTCCGCAGTCCTTTGCTGCCATTAACATATGCGTGTTGATTAACACACTGAGCATGCATGCCGCTTTATGAGTCTCAATAAATCCCATACCGCCCATGTCCGCTGCAAGATTGAAGACTTCGTTGTAACCGTTCAGCGCTTGGTAACAGTTTTCTTTGACACGCAAGTCGAGAGTCAGATTATCGACGCCGGAGTGGACTTGATACCATTTGTTCAGCGGTTTGATATCCACTGCGCGCACTGTATGCCCCATAGCGTTCAATGCTCTAGTTAAATGACCGCCGATAAACCCGCCGGCACCGGCAACAATAATTTTCTTCATGATTTTATACTCACCTTTAATAAATGATATTTGAATTGTTCTAACTAGAACCTATCTCAAAAACATGTCACTTGATCCTTCTCCCGAAGGCATGGCTTCGGCAGAAGGGCCAACGCAAGACCATTTTTGAGATAGGTTCTAGACTCTTCTTACCAACAACATGCCGAGGTTTGTCCTGCTTTGTGCCGTGATTCTCTTCTCGACAAGCTCCGATGATGATACCCGGTCACCATGGTTCAAGTGGTACCTCGATTCACCAATTCATCCTGAGCCGTACGGCCGGTATAATGACCTCTGCCATTTTTTCCATCCCTTGAACATTGGGATGATGGTCGCATCCCCAATCCGCATCGGTCATCACGCTTCGGTTGACCTCAATAAAAAAAACGTCTCGAAACCTTCCCTTCAGTTTTTGCTGCTCTTCAACGACCTTTTTGACATAGCCTGTGCACGGATCCCCAATCATCGGTCCCGAAATGCAGAAAATAGTCACACCGGAATAGAGCGACCGCACTCGCTCAATCAATCGTGCATAGGCATTCTGAAACACGACCGAATCGGGATAGGGCCGGGTTGAAAAATCATTCGTACCGAGATTGATCACCACCGCTTGCGGAATCCATCGGGCGAAATTCCATTTCAGTGCTGAATCAAAAAAGCAGGTGCGGTCATAAAGTGCGGGCATCGGATTCGGCGATGTTCTGTTGCTGTCGCCGTAATTACGTACGACACCTCTCCCCGAATAGGAGATCAAAGAATATTCGGCGTCCAACGATCTCGCGGTCAATCCGGCATACGACATACACGCATTTTCTGTTTGAGGAGTGAAATGACAATCTGCACTATCTCCTTCAACCCCGTAGCCGGAAGTTATGGAATTGCCGATAAATTCAATCCGGCGATCCGGCCGTTTGTCCGGCGGCAAGAGTTTTCTTCCTTTGTCGAGAACAAATCCCATAAACGCTCCTTTGCCGACGAGAGGCTCCGTCCTTTTTTGGATCATGACGGTATGGGGAATTGAATCGGATAATTCCGATGCGACAATATAGCGTGTCGTTGTCGAGTCCGTGATCAGCAGGCGTGGAGCGTGATTGTCAACGATAACGGCGTACTCGTTCTTGCCGTCGTCCAACCGAACTGAGCAGCTTGTTCCCTCAAATCTCGCCCTAACAGAAACCCCGGCCCAATCAAATACGACTTTCTTAGGGTTAGTAAAGTCGAATCGTCCGACATATTGGATTTCGGGATCATCGGAATCAATGATCCCGGTGCTTTCTGCTTCATGTTTTGTTGGGACAACCGAGCAAGCGTCAAATTGCAGCATGACGATAAGCCACACCGCACACTGGAGAAGCATTCCTCGTTTTATTTTCATCATCATTGCAGCACGTATCGGCGTATCGTTAGTGTCATTTCAGAAGCATGAAACGAATTCACTTCATTTCTTTGCGCCTTGGAGTCCTTGCGGCTCATATCGTGTTCTCGTTCAAGCCTCTATGGCATATTAGTGAAACAACATCTCTATTGGGATAATTTGTTTTGGCAGACCCGGTCCTTCAATGCGTGCTTCAAGCGTTTTGCCTCCCGACGCTTGAAAGAACCGCACATGTATTTCATGAAAACCGGCTCTCAGCACAACCTCACCCGATTGTTCCTGCGCGGCATGGCGGCCGTCGTTGTCGACAACAAGACTCTTGTCGATCAATAGATCGGCACCGTCATCGGAAGTAAGGGAGAACGTGTACAAACCATCCGACGGAACTTTAATGTAACCCTTATATTGAACCGCAAAACCTTCCCCGGAGTTATTTTGGGGAATTACAAACTGTTCAATAGCGTTCGACCGCTTCGGAGACAGAGAGTCGAAAACCGGAAGCCTTTCCCAGCTGCCTTCGTAATAATCGTACGCAACTCCCGGCTTAGGGTTCTTGAGCTCGATGCCGGGACTCAATTCGACCGTCCCTTCCACTTCAAGCACCACAACCGACATCGGCGGAAGCGTAACCTCCAAACCTTTGTTCGCAAGCCTGAACTCTGAAAATTCCCGCGGCACAACGGCATCCGGCGCGTCGAAAGTGTTACGAGCGTTCATTGCTTTCGCGGAAAGAATTTGCGCTGACGCCTTTTTGGGGGAAAATTTTTCCAATGTGCATGCGACTCGTTGCTGCGATTTTGGGTCGATATTGCAGAACGAGATATGCATGGTACCTTTGTTGTCGACCGATGCTGAACAATTCACCGCCGGAAGCTTCTCTTCACCAAATACATAATCAGGAGAGTTTATTCTCGTCTTCACCCACAGAGCGTTCTGATGGACTTTGAACAGATCGAACACGTAATAAGTGGGCGTAAGAACGATCTTCTCTCCCCTGGTAAGAATCATCGCCTGAAGCACATTGACGGTTTGCGCGATGTTCGCCATCCGGACGCGGTCGCAATGATTGTTGAGGATGTTTAGGTTGCTGGCAGCAGCCACCGCATCGCGCATGGTGTTTTGTTGATACAGGAATGCGGGATTGGTTCCTGGCTCAACCCCGTGCCATGTTCCCCATTCGTCGACCACCAACGCAGTCTTTTTGTTTGGGTCGGTTTTATCCATGACAGCGCTGTGCTTTGCAAGATAATCATCCATCTGCAGAGTTTTCTTGAGAACATCGAACCATCCGCTTTCGTCGAAGTTGGCTGCAGCGTTCCCGTCGCCGAAGGAATAGTGGTGAAGCGAGAGTCCATCCATATAGCCGAATGCGTTTTTCATCATCACTTCAGTCCACTCGTAATCGTCATCGGAGGGGCCGCAGGCGATCTTGAACGCCTTGTTCTTCCCGTAATTGCGGCAATACGTTCCGTATCTTCTTACCTGGTCCGCGTAGAATTCCGGCCTCATGTTGCCGCCGCACCCCCAACTCTCATTCCCTATCCCCCAATACTGAACTCCCCATGAACTATCCCTGCCGTTTTTTTTGCGCAGTTCGGTGATGGGGCTGCCGTTGTCTGAATTGACGTACTCGACCCATTGCGATAACTCCTGCACCGTTCCGCTGCCGACATTTCCGCAAATATATGCTTCGCAGCCGATCTGCCTGCACAGCTCCATGAATTCATGCGTGCCAAAACTGTTGTCTTCCGTGACCCCCCCCCAATTTGTATTGACCATGGCAGGGCGCTTATCGCGCGGGCCGATGCCGTCTTTCCAGTGATACTCATCCGCGAAACACCCGCCCGGCCACCGCACAACGGGAACTTTGATTCGCCGCAATGCCGCAACAACGTCATTTCGGATTCCGTTGGTGTTGGGAATTGTCGAATTCTCACCAACCCAAATACCTCCATAAATTCCGCCGCCAAGGTGCTCCGAGAATTGTCCGTAAATATTTTTGTTGATTTTGACTTTCAGCTGCGATGCATCCACAACAACGCTGCATTCCGTTGTCTGTGCATGTGCAGCAAGGGATAGAAATACCAGTACTGCCGCAATGATGGTCTTCATAACGGGCGCCATTTCAATAAAGGAACATGATATTTTTTAAAAGCGAACGCACTGCAAAGTCCGCTGAGAACGCGAAGAGATCTTAACGCTTTTATTAAAACTTCTCTGCTTCCTTCGCGTCCTCTGCGGTTAAAATGCGGAATACAATATAGGCCGTAGCATCAGCATTTTCTTAAACGAACATATTCCGTTCCCGCGGAACGATCAACCCGCAACGCCGAATGGAGAGAAATAAATGAATACGGTAATGATAACGGCGATGATCACCAGCGAAAGGATGACGTCGGTCTTGTTCCAACTGGCGCGGGATTTCGACTTGTCCGCCGCGACGGTTGTCGCGTACGTCAATCCGTTCAGCTGCACCTCGGATGGCGCATCGGTGAGAAGGCTCACAACGACCAAGAGGGCGACGGAAAAGACGAAGAGGAAAATACAAAAATAGAGAAAGTTCACCGTTGCAAATGTATAGAGGATTCCGCTCAAATGAGTCTTCATCAATTCAAGAACGATACGAAGAATGCCGATAACGAAACCGACCACCATTGTCGTCAACGCTCCTTTGCCGTTGATGCGCTTTGAAAAAACGCCCAAGAGAAACACAGCTGCGATTGGGGGGGCGAGATAGGATTGCACGCTCTGCAGGTATTGGTAGAGGATATCGGAAATCCCTTTCATCATCGGGATCCACGCCATGCCCAGAATGACAACGACGGTCGTCGTGATACGCCCCACTCTGACTAATTCCTTGTCCGTCGTTTGCGGTTTGATCTTTTGATAAATATCGAGAGTGAAAAGCGTTGAGCACGCATTATACACTGAAGCGAGAGAACTCATCAATGCCGCGAGAATACCGCCGGCGAGAATTCCGCGCAACCCTACCGGCAGCAGCGTCTTCACCAGCGTCGGAAAAGCCTGGTCGGATTGAGGCAGCTGAATTCTTCCGGAATTTGCCAGGGCATATGCTATTAGCCCCGGAATCAAAAAAATGAAAAATGGGAGAAGTTTCAGATATGCCGCAAAAATTGTCCCTCTCCTCGCTTGCTGTTCATTCCGCCCTGCAAGGCATCGTTGCACAATGTGC
The DNA here is from genome assembly GCA_964642725.1 of uncultured Chitinophagaceae bacterium. Lineage (GTDB taxonomy): Bacteria > Bacteroidota > Ignavibacteria > UBA10030 > UBA8401 > JAGVPT01. The sequence continues at coordinate 1,936 of CAZXQG010000021.1, read as the reverse complement.
TGATCCGTACACCAATACCATATGCCGACAATCGGAGAGGCAAAGAGAATCCCCAGCCATGGAAAATCCGGGTTTGAGAGAGGCAGGAACATGTTCAAATGATCCTTTGTCACAGAATGCATAAGGTTGTTCCAGCCGCCGATTTCCACAATCCCCGAAATCGTGAGAATGATTGACCCCCCCAGAAGAACGATCGCCTGAAGCGCCTCGGTATACATCACTGCATGCAGTCCGCCGAAAACAGTATAAAGTCCGGTAATGGCGATGAGAACGATTGCCCCGGTCCAGAAATCAACTCCCAGGAATGAATTGAACACAACGGCGCCTGCATAGATCGTCACGGATACTTTTGCGATCACATAACTGAGCATCTGCACAATGGAAAGGAGCCAGCGTGTTTTTTCGTTATACCGGCGTTCAAGAAATTCCGGCATCGTGAAAACCTGGCTGCGCATATAGAACGGAACGAACACCCATCCAAGCATGAGCACGATCCAGGAATGGAGTTCATAATGTCCCATGGCCAAACCGGATTTTGCCCCCGTGCCGGCGAGTCCAACGATGTGCTCCGAGCCGACATTGGAGGCTAAAATGGAAGCTCCAATAACAAACCAACCAAGATTTCTATTGGCAAGAAAATAGTCGGTAGGAGTGTCCTTCTTTTTCCTGATCGACCAAATTGAAATGCCGGCGATGACAACAAAATAAAGAGCAACAACAACCCAGTCGATCGCTCCAAGGATTTCCATGTGATTTCCTTTCGTAATATTAGCTGCTGATATTAACTATTGAATTATCCACTAAGTTCACGAAGAGCACGAAGAAAGCAAATTTCTAAAGATTGTCATACAATAAATTCTTTTGTGAAAAATCAACCTGACTGCCATAAAGTAACTCTTCGGAAGTGTCTTTGCGTGTCCTTCGCGGATATCGTACTATTTGGTTTTCCCGTCCATTGCAATCGATTGCTGGCTGCCGTCGTACGTCACCGATGCATCAGGCTTCGAATTGAAACTAAGATCGGAAGACTTCCCGTCGTTAATCCAGACAATTTCAAATGTTCTCGCCGCGAGCATTCCCGGGAACCCGCCCTGTCGTTTTCCGATTGTCAGAACATGCTCTTTCTCGTTATAGCTCAACGGGATTTCTGAAAACTTTCCCTTCTCATAATTGTAGTTGACGTTCTCATCCTCATACAATGTAAACGAGCCGTCGCCGCCGGTGTAAACAAACAAGCGGACGGGATCGGCAGGCTTTTCCGTCGCATATTGGATATCCGGACCGCAGGGAATAATCGATCCTTCTTTTACAAAAATCGGCATGTCTGTGTATGGCGCATCCGCCTCTATCGTTTGGCCGCCTTTGAACAAATGACCGGAGCGAAGATCATACCAATTTGTTCCGGAGGGAAGATAGACGGCACGCGTCCGGGCTTTGTATTCGGTCACCGGATTAATAAGCAGCGCCGGACCGAACATAAACTGATCGCCTATATTGAGCACATTTTTATCAGCGCCGAAATCCATCACCAGGCCGCGCATGATTGTGTAATCGTTCTGAGTAACCATGCCCGTCAATGAATAGATGTACGGCATTAATCGGTAGCGCAGTTTATCATACGCGAGCATTGATTGGTATGCAGGATGATTTTCCGGCGCGACGTAGAACATTTCACGGTACGGGAATTGCCCGTGCACGCGGAGAAGCGGACAGAACGCTCCGAACTGAAACCAGCGCGTCATAAGTTCGCGCCATTCGGCCAAATCGGAATCGTTCGGGTGCTCGTACCGCGATTCAACGGCAAAACCGCCGATGTCCGTCGTCCAATAGGGAATGCCTGATAAAGAAAAATTCAAGCCCGCCGCTATCTGAGCTTTGAGATCGAACCAGCGGGCGGCAATATCGCCGCTCCATGTTGCAGCCGGATACCGCTGCT
>CAZXQG010000020.1:0-55127 GCA_964642725.1 uncultured Chitinophagaceae bacterium | reverse complement strand
GAGTGTATCCGGTACTGTTGCTGTGTTGACGATAAACGTCAAGTTCTTCCTTTGCGCCTGCGCTACGGGTGACAGAACAGAAGCTGTCACAACAAACGCGACAAACGCAAAAAGTAGGATTTTCTTCATAGCTTTCTCCTTGCATTTTGAAACTGTTGATTGATTACTGGTTTGTACAGCTTTCGAGCATTGTGCCTTCCAGCTATCCTCCTTTCATCAGTGTTTTTGTTTATAGTTTAGTTAATCTATCGATGTGAATGAGCTTCCGTTAAACTTACTTAAAATCCGATCGAAAGAGCGATCGTGTTGAGATTTCCAAACACTCCGAATTTGTTGAAGGCATAATCGACCTGTGTGGAAGCAAACCCTTCGAGGGGAATCTTCACGCCTGCACCAAGGGAGAGTCCCATTTGCTGGTCTACTTTATTGAATGGACTCTCTTGTGCAAAGAGAGACTGGTATCCTCCTCGGATGAACAACATGTCCTGCCAGGCAATCTCAGCGCCGACGTTGACAGATTCTGCGTTGTCGCTCGGTCTGAGCGCATCCACTGCGATGGTCGCGCGAATCACATTATTCTTCACCACATCCATTGCAACGCCGACACGGAACAACAGTGGCATCGGCCACGGGTCCGTCTTAAGCTTGCCGACAAGAGTTTTGTTTGAACCTGCGTCGGCAGGGTCGATGTCTATTGGGTTGTAAAGGTCCATTCCGTCGAGCTGGAGGTCTCCACCGAAATTTGACATTGACATGCCTAACCGCATGTTGTTGAAATCGGTTACGAAAAGCAGTCCGGCATCGAATGTAATATTGCTCGCTGTTTCATTCCATATCCTTTCGGAAACATATTTCGCGGTGCCGCCAATCGAAAAACGATCGGTCAAGCGGCGCGAGTACGAGAGTCCGACGGCAAGGTCAGCCGCCGACCATTTCTGCCCGTTTCCATCGGGAGCCAAAACAGTCGTAACATCGTCTTCGCCGTAATCGAGCTGCGTTATATGCACTCCGATCGCATTCTCGCCGTCAAGATTCATGATGAAACCGAACCAGCGAAATTTAGTTCCAACAAGCCAGTCCGTGTTTGAAAACGTGAATTCCGACTTGTCCGCTTGAACAAAAGCGCCTGGATTCCAATAAAGGGAACTCACGTCGCCCGGAGCTGCGACATAGGCGCCTCCCATCGAACTCGCTATCGGTCCGACTGCGATGCCGAGAAATTGCGCCGCGGTTGTTCCTACTTTCGACTGGGCAGAAGCAAACGAAGAACATGCAAGTATGCCGACGAGCGGCAGTAGAATAGCGCGCGGCAATAAATTTGTAAGTGTTCGTGTCATAGGCGGATCACTTTATGATTGCAAGTTTTCCCGTCGTGTTCCCGGCGGGAGATTCTACAACGTAGAAGTATACTCCAAACGCGATATCGAGATTTTCTTCGGTCTTAAGATCCCACGAAATCGACCCATCCTCAATATTGCCGTCTTGGTGCAGCGTCCGGATATGGTCACCACGCGCGGTGAAGATTCGAATCGTTGCATTCGCCGGCACATGAATGAAGTCGATCCTTCGCTGGCCGCGACCGCTTGTTATTCCGGGGTTCAACGGCAATTCAAATGAAGACGCGGTAACGTATGGGTTCGGCACTGCACGGACTCGTGAAAGAGCCACATGTGCCGCTTGAATATTAACTTTTGCGGGAACTGTGGTGAACTCGAAGAGATCTTGCTTCCGAAACGGCTTTAAGGTTTTAATGACAAGCTTATCGCCCGTTCCGAGCTTGTATGTTGTGTCGGGGGGGTCGGAAATTTTGGATGCAAAATGTAAATCCCATGTGTATACAAGATTACCGTTCGAAGCTTTCTCGAGAAATACGAGTTCATCTATGGAAGAAAGTTTGTTGTCAAAGTCATTATCCGCGAAAATAAATTTGACGTATGTGCTGTCAGTCTCGTTATAGACCCGGAAGTTGACCGGTATAGCCGTCGGTTGCAGATTTGGGTCGGCGTAAGACGTATCGACGATCGCATCCGAGAATATGATTGAATAGTCGCTTGGTTTTCTTATCCCCCGAAAAACTTGAAGCGGCGGACCGTCCAACTGAACAAACAATGGCGACATGCTGAATTGATACGGATTCTTTCCACCAACCCACTTCGAAAGGCTGTCGACCACCTGAGCCGACCAGTCGTTCTTAAACACAAGTTCCACCCCGTCAAAGATATCGGCATCTTTTGTCTCTACCAAATACGGGGACCCCTGCATGTTCGGACTTCTCCAAATGGGATAGTATTGATACGTCATCGAATAGGTCCCTTTGGGCAGCGAACCCGGCGACGAACTTTTGATTGATCCCCGTGCAGTGTCAATGAGATACGCCGAGGATGGAACCTCCGCTCCCTGCTGATTGTGCACGTCAATAGTTGAAGGTATTTGGTGACTGTGGCTCAGCGATGTCGTGAGAGTGTCGAGGCTGGTGAAGGACTCCGTGACGGTATTCAGGTCACGCACGAAGTAGAATGACGTGGTCCTCGTCCCTTCTGACGAATCAGCGATATCTATAAGGCCGTTTCCGTTATTGTCGGCACCGTCGTTCTCGCTGTCAAGAAATTCCACATCGTATTTATGGCCGGTGATTTTCGTTGCATCAACCACTTGATATGTGATTAAACCTGTCCCGAAGTGCGATTTCTGAATTAACGTGTCGCCGGACGTCGGCGCCATATACCCCGCGGATTTTGCATTCGGCGTAACGACGGCTACGTTGATATCAGCAGAGATTTGCCCGCTCGTTGATATCGTCACAGTCTTCGAATTCTCTGATGGGAGGATGCCGAGAACCTCGTCCCCCCTGTCATACGCAACCACGGCATAGTAGTATCGCCGGCCGTTCTCAACTTCTTGGTCGACATAGGTGTGCTGCAGTCCGCTGTCATTCCCGAGATATATTGGAAATGCAGAGGTTGCATCAAACAACTCCGGGTTGGGGTGAAAATATCCGACGATGCCGTCAACAATGTCGTACTGCTTCAGTGGTATGTATCCTTGCGGTGCTCCCGAACCGTCGGTAATCTTGAAGATATCTGCAAAAGTCGGCTCGGTTGATTTGTAGATCTTGTAGCCTTCAAAATCGTGCGTCAACAGAACAGGGTCGACCGACGCTTCGGCTTTTCGATCCCAATAGAGAGTCACTTGCTTGTCGCCAGCCACTGCGGTGAGCGTTGGTTTGTCGGGAGGCTGCGGAAACTGATAATTCGCGTCGTATATTTCCTGCACCGTCTTTTTATGTTTCAAGAGATCCGCCAAGTCGGCGTCAAGACCAAGCCCCAATCCGCCTCCATACACAAGGGCGATAGAGAAACGTTCAGTGGCTTTTGCTAAAAGAGGAAAATATCCCGACCCATAGATAAAGTCGCCATCCTCACCGCCGACGGGCCGGTTATTGATAATTGAATTGGGGACGTCAAAATATCCGGGAGCCAGATCTTTCCATAACGTTTCATCGTCTCCCAAAGGAATATTTTTTGACGGCGTGAAATAGAAGAAGCTCGTCAAACCAATCTGGTCTGATTCCCGAACATCGGTTTTATCAATGTGAGGTTCGCCGGGAAGACCGGTGTCGTGCCCGAGATTATCATATCCCGATGTCGGCAATCCGTCTCCTTCACCGAAATCTCCAGTATTTGGAATACCGTCCCTCCCGACATCGTCGAAAAGAACGTTCCAATTGCGATTATTGTCTATCCGGTCGTCGCGTCTTTCGTCAATCATACTGTACGGGCTGGTTCCCACACCCGATATGTAGTCGATGTGGCGGACAGCACGCGGTATATCGATGAGGGTTATTCCCGTCCTGGACTTTTTAATCTGATGAAAATGGATATAGTAGTTTTCGTCGATCAGTCCATTGAAATTGTTATCGATCCCATCGTATGCATTCGGGTTAACAAAACTGTTGCCGGCTGCGTCTGTAACGACATTTCCTTCGACTACTTTCGTCTTTCCCGGATAAATCCAGACGGAATCCGACATTCCCAATGTCCAAACCTTTACCGAGTCCGTGTTGGGTACGGTGAAAATCTTTCGACTGTAATCGCTGTTGATAAGAACAATATTACTCCCGGCCGCAATGATCGTAGTGTCAAAATCAGCGGCAGTAAACTTTGGCGCGAGAATGCCGATTGATGAGGAATCTGCATCACCGTCATTATCGATACCGTCGTAAGGATTCCCCGGACTCTCAAGAAAGGCGTATCCAACCAGTCCAACTGGCCCTATCCACAACGGATCAGCCATCTCGGTCAGCGGAAAATTCCCAGTGTAAGTAATATTTTGCGTAGCATCGTAGAACGACCAATCGTTATTGTATTCCCCATAATCCTCGGTCGCAGTTACGCCGACATAGGTTCCAACAAGCATACCGAAAGTAACTCTATCGTAAGTTGTGGTCCCGGTGTTGGTGATTTCATAAAGCCAGAAGATGTTGTCTTTCGCCAGGAACTGTGACCACTGCATTCCCCGGACACTAACAACAAGTCCCAATCCATTTCGGCTAAGATCATTTGAGTCGGGCTTGAAAGCAATCCCCGTATTCCCCAGCACTTTGTTATTCGATGCGAAGTTAAAGCGCTCGTCGTTGTTGTCGTCCATGACAAAATATGTTTCTAAGTCGGCAGTGATCTTCTTTCCAAAATATCCATTCCATGCAGCGTATTTTGAGTATGATGGATCAGGATTTATCCGCCAGCCTGGATCCTTAGGATCGCTGAGTTTGTCGGGCCAGAAAGGAGGCCACGTTGTCGGCATCGTGCTTAATGCGATGCTCGGCACATTCGGGTTGAAATATCCGTTGACCGGCTGCCAAGTCCACCATTTGTTCGAGATTGGATCGCGATCCTGACTAGACGCAGGACGTTCAGTCGGATAGAACGGGCAAGTCACGACGGAATGAAACGTCGTGCCTTTATATTTTACTTCGGCACCAACAAGAGGACTCACATCGCCGAGGTAGCCATCGTTCGGATTCTTCCATGCTCCTCTGTTCGACAGGTCGGCGGGTTGGCCCAAGATTCCCCAGTTTCCAAACACGCAATAAACCTGATTGCCATTCATGATGGCCGCTCTTGCATAGTCTTGCCCGCTCTGAGCGTTCAGGCTCAATGGATGAAGGCAAACAGCAAGCAATATTGGAACAACAAAGCAAACCGTTTTTTTCATAGTGTTAGAACTCCAGATTCATTCCAAATTCGATGCGACGCGGCTCTGAGTAGTGTGTGGGATAAGCATAATACTGGTCGAGCGTATTGACGACTTGACTTACATTGCTCTTCAATGCAACTTCCTCGTCAGACGTGAAGCCGGCGCGACCTGTATCGTTGAACACTGCAGTCTCATTGCGGATATCAAGGATATTGAAGACGCGCAGGAAAGCAACGAAGTTTAGCATATCGACTTTAAATTGATAAAACGCTCTCACATCTACGTTGAAAAACTCCGGCTTGGTCTGGCTGTCTGTCAGCAACGATGAAATGTCGGTCGACGCGCGCGGGGTATACGGGGTCCCGCTTCCGAATTGTCCGATCGCACTCGCCCCCCAAACAGCGGCGCTGTACGAGATCGTCGTGTTTAACGTATGCCTTTGATCCCAGTCGAGAGGAGTGAGTTGAACCTCGGGCTGTTGTCCCGATGCAAGCGCATTTTTCGCCGCCTGTGGGTCGGAGGCTGTGCCCTTTGCAATCTGGAATGTATAGTCGACGGTTGCATTGAACCCGCCTGCAAATGATTTGGTCACAGTCAGCACAATCCCCTTAACAAAACCGAAATCACTATTAACATACTGCACATACTGTTGAGAACCTCCGAAGACATCGATGACTTGTCCTCTTGTCCCGGTGAGGTTTCGGATATCACGAAGATAAGCGGTGACATCAAGCGACACATCGTCGGAAAGCTGTTGCTGGACTCCCAGTTCTCCGTTGATCGTCTGCTCGGGGGCGAGGTCTGCATTTCCGACAACGGGAATTGTCCCCGCCGGAATTTTGAAATCAGGATTTTCGTACAGGCGTTCAAACCTCGGCGTCTGGAAAAAATGGCCGTATGAAAAGTGAACAATGCCTCTCGCAGTAATCGGGAATGAAAAACCAATGCGGGGACTCAATTGGGATTTTACACTTGCTTTTTTGTACCAATATGCGCGGCGAGCGTTCACACTGATGGTGTCAATGGGGACGGCGTTGTTATAGTCGTAAAACTTATTGCTGGGTTTGAGCGGGTTATAGATATTCGGATCGGCCGGATCGGCAAGTACGTGCCCATCAGGATCAAAGTAGTCAAAGCGAAGGCCGATATTCACGATCAGGTTCTTGAACTCCATTTTATCTTGGATATACGAGGAAAGTTCGACGGGATGGTGTTCGTAGTAATCGTGAGAATCGGATGAAATATCCGGGATCTGTGTGGAGATGTATGGGTTATCAGTTGCGAAATTGAAGCTGCTTTCAGTCAGTATCGGCAGGAGATTGTAATTGTCGTAGAGAAGTCTGTGCCTTCGACCTTCAACGCCTATCTTTACAAGATTCGTTTCATCAAGTTGGCTTGTCAGATCCACTTTCGCGAGAATGGTGTTCGTCCTGTGTTCCTGATGATTCATGTCCGTGCCGCCGGTCAGAAAACTGTACGGCTGAGTGATGTCGATAATCATGGGATTTACATACCGCGGGTCATGGGGATCCGAGTACAGATAATGCTGGTATTCCTTTTCGAATATCGATCCGCCGATCGTATAGAACGTACTTTGACTGAGCGTGTGCGTGAGCTGGAAGATGAAGGTATAACTGGAATTATAGTCGTTTCCCAATCCGTTCGGATCGTAGAAATACGTTCGATCACCTTCGTTGAAACTGCTGTAGGGTTTAGATTTTGTGTAGTCGTAAATAAGGTCCCCTGTAAGCTTGACCACCGGAGACGCCCGCCACGTTAATTTTCCCTGGCCATAGTAACGTTCGCTCGAATTAAGAGAGACGAGAGAGCTGTCTCCTTTGCCTGACGGATCTCTATAGAGATGATATGCGCCCGTGCTGTCTGTATACGATACGTTGTTCGGATTAAAACGATTAATGCCGTTGAGCCAACCGCCGAAGTAGATATACCGGCCGTTTCCAAAAAAAGTCAGATCATTGCCAATCAACGGTCCGCTGAGGTTGAATTCGTAGTTATGAATTGCAGTAGGATTGAACTTATTGAGTCCCGGGAACAGGTCGGAAGTCTCGTGCCCCAGGCTGTCATACGTCTTCTGGCTAGAAGCAAGGTACTGCCCCAAATAGAATCCTGCGCCGCCTGTGAATTTTGGACCGCCTTCTTTCGTTGCGATGTTCACAATTCCTGACATTGCCTGGCCGTACTCCGCATTGAATGCGCCGGAGACAAGCTGAAGTTCCTGGACAAGGCTTTTATTTACTTCAACAACCTGTCCTCCGTCATACGCGTCGGTAATAGGAACACCGTCGATCCAATACGCCACTTCGCCGCTTCTGCCACCGCGCAAACTCCCCGCAACAAAGCCTGCCTGAATCGAAAGCACCTGGCCGACTTCAGTAACCGGGAGAGCGGCTATCTGATCGCCGTTCACAATCGCCGTTGTCGCCGTGAGATCTTTTTGAACGAGAGGGTGCTCTGCCGTCACGACTACTTCTTTTTCTTCAACGACCGAAGAGACGAGCGGAAAATCGATAGATGTCGTCAGGTCGATGGAAACCGAAATGTTCGAGATCTCCATTCTGTGATAGCCGACTGCTGAGGCGGCGAGTGTGTATTTTCCTGGAGACACATTGAGGAGAACATAAAATCCATTGAGGTCTGCGGCGGCGCCGATCGACGTTCCTTCGATGACGACACTCGCCCCAATGAGGGCCTCTCCCGTCTGACTATCTTTGATTGTGCCGCTAACTTTTCCGGTGGTTCCACCAAGAGCGACTGAGGTCAGCAGCAACACGACGAATGACAAGCGGTAAAAATTGATCATTGATGAGACTCCGCTTAAAAGGTTTCACGCGTTGGGCAAAAGATATCCTAGTCTTTTGCGTGGACAAAATCTTCAACAGGAGAATACATCTTGTTCATACCGCACGTCGCACGAACAACTAGTTTCGGCAGGAAGTTGATATGCGACGGAGGCGCGGAAGAATGTTCCATACGATAAATCAGTTTCTCGACAGCCAGTTCCCCCATTTCGTACATCGGCTGCCTCATCGTTGTCAAACCGAACTGCTCGGCTAGCTCGATATCGTCGAAACTCACGACGGCGACGTCGCGGGGCACTTTAATACCTTGCTGGCGAAGAGCGCTCATAGCCCCTATCGCCTGCACATCGCTCGAAATAAAGATCGCAGTCGGCAATTTTGAACCGTTGCTCAGCATTTCTTTCATCGACTGGTACCCCGCGTCGCGGCTAAACCCATCCTGCTTCGTCAATTTGCTTACGACAATATTGTCAGGATGAATCTCCAACCCACCGGATGTGATTGCGTCCTTAAACCCGGCGATGCGCTCTCTCGCAGGCACGCTGTTGATGTTTGCGCTGATCATTCCGATGTTCTTGTGACCGAGAGAGATCAAATGATTCGTCGCAATCATTGCGCCTTGAAAATTCTCGACGGCAAGAGAATCGAACTGTTCATGAAAAGTGTCGACGAGAACAACCGGCTTTGAATGGTCCTTGAATTTATCGACAAACGATAGCGGCAGTTTCATCGAAAAAAATAAAATGCCGTCCACTCTTCCGCGTTGAACACTCTTGCGCAAATACTCATCGATCTGTTCGGGATGATTAATGCCGTACAGGATCAGATCGTAACCGAGAGTGGATATTTTGTCCTGAACCCCCTGCAGCACTTCGATAAAAAAATAATTTGTGAAGAACGGAATAATGGCTGCGAAAGTGTTCGTTCGTTTCCGCGCTAGGGCTTGAGCGTACGCATGAGGATGATAGTTTAATCTTTTCGCGACTGTAAGGATCTTGTCACGTGTCTTTGCAGTGACGTTCGGATGGTTGTTGAACACGCGAGAGACTGTTCCAATTCCAACTTGAGCTTCTCTCGCTATGTCATAGATAGTAACAGCCAAATGGCACCGCTAGTTTCAATTGATGTCGTGGAAGGGCTTCCAAAAAATGTATGCCTTTTTGCCTTTATTGTCAAGCAAAAAATCAAAAATATTTTCCTGTGGAGCAAAAAATGGCATTGTTCTTCCAGGAATTTGGAAGAACAGACATATATCGAAAGGCTTAAATTTGGCGCTATACGGTCAAGTCAGACTAGAATAGGGTATAAATAAATGGGGCCAAGGCGCTCCCTTTCGTGAGAATAATGAGCAACCCAAAAAGGAGTAGTGCAAATACGATGGGCATCAGCCACCACTTCTTATTCTCTTTGAGGAATTCGAGATATTCAGCAATGATTTTGACTTTTCCCATCTGCACCTCCATTAAAACATTTTCTCGTAATCTATTTTTTTTGACGATCCCCTTTCCACCCAATACGATGCACTGACTCTTGAAAAATCAATGTCTATGAATTTTTTTCCGAAAAGCTGTGCAACCATCCTAATTGGAGTAATAACAAAATAAAACAATAAAACCAAAATTGCCCGTGAGACAATCCATCCGAGGGCAAGTGCAACCCCCATCCAAGCGACGTACACCCGTCTCAACGATCGCGGCGAAAAGATCCCGCAAAAAAGAAGTATTGCCGCGGTAATCCAGATTCCGGCGATGATAAAAAAATGCCAATGTTTGAAGATCCCGCCGCCCCCGATAATAATTAGAACAGATCCGACGAGATAGGCAAACTTTTGTAATTCCTTCGGTGTGCACTTCAGGCGATGCACTTCGCCCCTTACATCATTAATCCAGCTCATACATTTCCTTCCATTGAATGTCATCATGAAACGCCGGCTGATTGTCTTTCTGCAGAATGAATCTTCCGGCGACAAGAACATCGATATCCGTCCGCATAAAGCATTTGTACGCATCGAGCGGCGTCGCAACGATGGGCTCTCCTCGAACGTTGAACGATGTGTTGACGATAACAGGACAGCCGGTTATTTTGTAGAATGCATTGATCAGGTTGTAGTATAGCTCATTATCAATTGGATTGACCGTTTGGATTCGCGCGGAGTAATCGACATGTGTAACAGCGGGAATCTCGGAGCGAACGACATTGAGCTTATGAATTCCCCATAATTTCTTTTCCTCGTCAGTCATCGGCGTTTGTTTCGCTTCTTTTACGTCGGCAACAAGAAGCATATACGGACTTTCGCGGTCAAGCTCAAACCATTCGCCCGCTTTTTCCGCCAGCACTGAGGGGGCGAACGGACGGAATCCTTCCCTGAATTTTATCTTGATGTTCATCTTCTTCTGCATCTGGGGCGACCGCGCATCACCGATGATAGAACGGTTGCCTAATGCCCGCGGACCGAATTCCATTCTCCCCTGAAACCATCCGACAATTTTTTCCTCAGCCAGGAATGCTGCGACTTTGTTGCAGAGTGCTCCGTCATTATCGACGCGCTCGAAAGGCAAATGATGTTCCTCCAGAAACGCAAGAATCATATCATCGTCGTACGACGGTCCAAGGTATGAACCATGTTGCCGGTCTCTGCCATTCTTCTCTTTTACAGGATTCTTAAGATAGTGATGGTATGCGATATACGCCGCTCCGAGAGAGCCGCCTGCATCCCCTGCGGCAGGTTGAATCCATAGATCTTCAAACAATCCCGAACGCAATAATTTTCCATTCGCAACGCAGTTTAAAGCAACACCGCCGGCAAGACATAAAAATTTCTCTCCCGTCGCATCCTTTGTATGCCGCGCCATTCGCAACATGATCTCTTCTGTCACATCCTGAATCGACCGGGCAAGATCTAGCTCTCTCTGCGTGAGCAATGTTTCCGGCGTACGCGGCCTTCCGCCAAAGAGCGCTTCGAATTTCCGGTTGGTCATCGTCAGCCCTGCGCAAAAATCAAAATACTCCATGTTCATTGCAAACGAGCCGTCATCCTTCAGGTCGATCAGATGCTCGTAAATGCGCTGGACATACGTTGGTTCGCCGTACGGAGCGAGCCCCATAACCTTATACTCGCCGGAATTCACCTTAAACCCAGTAAAATAAGTAAATGCAGAGTATAACAACCCGAGCGAGTTCGGGAAATGGAGCTCCGAGAGAATCTCCACCCTGTTACCGCGACCAACTCCGAGCGAGGACGTAGCCATTTCTCCAACGCCGTCGACGGTCAAGATCGCGGCTCGCTCAAACGGCGAAGGAAAGAACGCCGATGCGGCATGCGACTCGTGATGTTCGGGAAATAATATTTTGCCGCCAAAGTGAATTTCTTTTTCAATGAGGTCCGGGATCCAAAGTTTTTCCTGCAGCCACGGCGGCATCGCCATCATAAACGACTGAATCCCCTTCGGCGAAAATGCAAGGTAGGTTTCAAGAAGGCGGTTAAATTTTAACAGAGGCTTGTCGTAAAAAGCAACACAATCAAGGCGGTCCGCAGTAATGCCCGCTTCGTTCAGACAGTATGCAACGGCATGCCGAGGGAAATCATGGTCATGCTTCTTCCTGGTGAATCGCTCTTCCTGTGCTGCGGCGAGTATCTCTCCGTCGGCTAAGAGACATGCGGCAGAATCATGATAGTATGCGGATATTCCAAGAATGTACATTATGCCATTCGAGCTTCGAGAAAAAGTCAACTCTGGAAATCATTTTGTATAGAAATCAATCATCCTGTTAATCGCCCGTTCACACACCGGGTCAAAATCTGTCAGGCTGAGCGAAAACATCCGGCAATCGAGTGATGGACGGAACAAACCGGTCGAGCTGTATCCTGCGCCTTCAAATGCGCCGACAACATTCGAAAATTGCTTCTCGTTTAGCACGGAACGCTCGGCATCCAAGACCGATTGCCGCCGTTCGGCATAACCCGGCACTTCCCGGCGTAGTTTTCCCCGTTCGGACTCCATGCTGTCATACAAGGATTTATTCCATGGCGTAGGAAGCGGTGTTTCCGATTTCACAAGGTCTTTCCATTTTAAGCCTTGACGAGAGACATTTGCAGCGATATTCGGCTCCCACGGCTCAACACCTTTTTGATAAAAATCATTGTACGCCACAGACGATGCATAGTATTCATCACCGAGGCCCGCGAATGAATGGCCAAATTCATGAACGAAGACGTAATCGGCCTGCCATGCCGTTGCGGGGGTTTCGCCGTTTGCAAAACATACTGCATAGAGCTGGAATATTCCGCCCCCTCCATAACGGCTCGCATTGACAAGAATGAAAAGAAAATCATACGGAGCCGCCGCTGCACGATCTCGGACGGCCGCGTTCGCATCCGTAAGAACATAACGCGCAGACCCGAAAGAATCATACGCCGTCCCAAGAGCATGGTCGGTCCAGATATTCTGGTCCGGCTGGTCGATCCCGGATTCAGCCGATTCTACTTCGATGGCCCGCACGTTGAAATCATTTTTCCGACGCTTAAACGGCTCGGTCGAAAATAAAATGCCGGTAAAGTGACGCGCATCGCTCAAAAATTTTTGCATTTCATCTTTCGTATAACCGTCCCCAAGAATCGTGATATCAACTTTTGAATGAATATCGCCGTTAGAAATTATATCCACCACTCCCGCGTCTGCATGAGATTTTACGCGATGAATATCCGGTCCGCAGGGATCGATGACGGCGGAAAATATCTCCGTAAACACCATCTGTCTATTGCGCCTCGAAATAGTCAGAAGGAATTTATTGAATGGATACGGAAAGCGGACTGATTCGTGAAATGTCCGGAACGCCCCCGATGCGGCCTCGTCTGTGGTTTGCCACTCGTCAAAAAGTGAACAGTAGCCCCGTGAGAATATTGTCCGATTGCTCGCGACATCGGTGATCCGAAAAAAATATTCTCCCAAATTCAATGTATCGATGAGATTCGTTTTGCTCCCCGGCCACTCGCCTTCCATGTACATTTTATCTGCGCTTATTCGTTCTTCTCCCTTCGTTCCGGTGTGGTAATAATCAAACCGGAACGTTGTGTCCTTAAAGTATTGGCCGAACTGATCCGCGCCGTCGGCCCGCACTGATATCAAGGAAATAAAGAAAAACAAAAGTACCGCTCGCGACGCTATCATCGTTTCACCTTAACGATAGAAGATTGAAGGATTCTATGGGTTGCGTCATCTTGAACGAACGCTGCAATGTATAATTGTTTGGGATCAATTTCAGATTTCTTTTCTTTGAAGAGATCTCCGGGTTTCTGCATCTTCTTTTCGTAAGAGTCGAGGTATTGTTCCAGCTGGTTCTCTATTGAAGACACAAGGAAAGCGTCTTTCACTGCTGCTTTTCCCTCTTGATCGAATGGAGTTCCGCCGGAGCTGCGAATCATCTTTCGTACCACGAATCTATGCTCAGATATCCCGTTCGTCCCTTGATACCGAATCTTATCTTCAGCGAGCGCTACTCGGAGCTTATACGATTTGCGGACTTTGCTCACACTCGCCGAGACAGCAAGCGTAACTTTGCCCCTCCGAAGCGTTGCGGAGATTTTTACGGAAGCCTGCGGGGTCGTATTAAGAATATGGTCTATAGCGTCTGCATACACTGCAAATTTTGATCGCGCGGCAATTCCCAATCCGCCGGAATTTACAACGCTCGTTCCGTCAACGATCGAGGTCGGAGTGCTATTGACTCCGTAGTACTCCGACCGTAATTCTGTGTCCCGATTTGTCATTGGATCGGGACGGGGTATATTCTCGTGATACTCTAGGATCGTGAGTTCGGAACGATCGTAACGCTCAAGAAGCTTGTTGTACGCGATGTCTGCCGCCTGGCATGGCCGGCATTCGGATCCGGTAAATAATTCTGCCAGAACAGTTTTCTGATTCGGCCCATCCTCCATGGACTCGGGCCGCTTATATTTTTCGGGGAAGAAATCCACCCACCTTCTCTGAGCCGAATTAATCATGGAGTCCAGCGAGGCATGAGGATACAGCTCTTTTTGCAGTGCCTGTACCGGCTTCAGTATGGCCGGAGACCTGCTCATGGTTAGACCGGTCAGATACGTATCCAACGCTTCATTCTTCCTTCCCAGATTTTCCTGGACTGAACCAAGCGCGAAAAACAACTCCGTCGCAGACGGCAATGCGGTCTGCAGAGCCTCTGTTAAAAATTTCTCTGCCTCGGCGTTGTTGCCGGTGTTGAACAGAACGATTCCGAGCGATGCGGCGGCATCACAGCGTTCCTGAAAAGACCTTGCAGACGCCTCGATGTACGCCTCCCTGGCAAACTGAAGAGATCGTCCTGTGAAGACATGGTTTCGTGAAAAACTTTCCGCAATAAAACTTTTTGCATGGGAAGTATCGGCGCTGCCGCGCAGATACTCGGTGGCGACATGTTCAAAAAGACTGTCACGCACCCGAGCCATCGCGGTTGGGTCCTTCACTCGAGAGCGGAACAAGGAGTCCAAGGCTGGATATTCAACCGACGGCTGGGATGAAACAAAAGATGCGTGGACGTACTGTTCAAGACCTTCGGCTCCACGTTGGGTCTCAAGCTGAATCATTCCAAGCTGCGCAAAATAGTTACTATACCGGGTATCAAAAAAAACCGACGCGGGCAGCAAGTTGATGGCCTCATGCTGCGCCGACTCGGCTTCCGCGTATCTTTTCAGAAGAAAAAGATTCGTCGCCCTTGTGTGCAATAATACGGGCGTAACCCTTCCATGTTTCTTCCGGTACAACGATATCGCAGAGTCGACCATAATCAATGCGCTGTCTGGATAATGTTTTCTGTATGCAAGTTCCATTGCAACATTATGGAGCGCCCCCGGCAGGCTCTGCGAATCCTTCGCCGCAAAATAATTATGAACGGCAAAAAACGCGGCGCTGTCCTGATGAAGAGACATCAGAACGCTGAATTTCGCACCGTATGCATCTCCCACTAACTTGCTTTGAGGGTAGGACGCAATGAGTCTATTCAATCCCGCCAACTTCGCGCTGTCGGTGGAGGCGCTGACCGCAGCTCGAAATAACAGATCATCAGCCCCTTGCGCATACGTCACAAGAGGAAACAAAAAGCTCCACAACATCAATTGCTTCAACAATTTCATGATAGTATCATCTCCGAGTTAAGTGCGATTATCTTTTTTCTTCATAATTCTGTATGCAATACCCCCTGAAACTCCGCAGACGCAAGCGCCGCCGGCGACAGCAAGCCGAACCCCAACAATATTAGCGAGCACTCCAACGCCTAAACTGCCTATCGGGAAAAAACCCTGAAAGACCAGCGAGTATAGCCCCATGACTCTTCCACGCAGATGATCGGGCGTACGCATTTGCAAAGAGGAATTCGCCGTTGCAAAAACTGCGATCAACCCAAGGCCGATTCCGACCATGCATGCCATCGAAAGAAGCGGCGACGATGATGCCGTAAATATTAAAATCGAAAAAATAAAAATGGATAAGCCCGTATAAATGAATTTACGCGGGTGAACTTTATGGCCGAACGATGCAACGGTTAATGCGCTAATAAGCGCACCAATGCCGTTTGCCGTAAGAAGATTCCCAAGTCCTATCGCGCCGATGTTGAGAATTCTATCCGCAAAGATCGGAAGCATAACCGAATACGACCATCCAAATATCGTTAGGACGGCGACGAGAGTCATAATGGCCATCAACGTCGCATCGGAACGAATATATCTCACGCCTTCCCCTATCGATTGGATGACAGAAGATTCAGCATTGGGTACGATTCGTTCCTGAACATTCATGAGCGTTAACCCGATAATGACGGCGATAAAAGAAATGCCGTTAAGAAAAAAACACCAGCCGACTCCGAGGAGACCGATAACTATTCCGCCAACGGCCGGACCGAACATTCTCGCACTGTTGAAGACTGCGGAATTTAGCGCAATTGCATTCTGTAAATCTTCTTTTCCTACCATCTCAACGACGAACGATTGCCTTCCCGGCATGTCGAAAGCGTTGATCATCCCCAACGTAAATGCTAATATCCCGACGACAGCCGGTGTAATCAAATCAGTCCAGACGAGGAGAGCAAGGATGAACGCCTGCACCATTGATGCAATTTGGGTCGCCGTGATCAACCGCTTTTTTGAAATTTTATCGGCAAGCGTCCCTCCAAACATGGAGAATAGAAGGACAGGAACCGAAGTCAGAAAACCAACCGCTCCCAGCCATACCGAAGAATGCGTCAACTGATAGACGAGCCATGCTTGTCCGATGTTCTGCATCCATGTCCCGACCAACGAAACAAGCTGCCCGAAGAAGAAAAGGCGGTAGTTCCTGTGATGCAGCGAGCGAAACATCGGAAGCGCGGACAGCGACCGCGCGATAGATTGCAACATCCTCATATCAGTTACTGCACACGGATCTTGAGCAATTCAATTTTTGTCTTTGTCGCCCGGAGGACTTGGATGAACATCGGACCGATTCTTACTTCTTCCTTCTCGGACGGAATCCGTCCCAGAGCATGCATGACGAAACCCGCAATAGTATCGTACGGGCCGTCAGGAATCTGCAGTGCAGAGACGTTTTGCAGCTTTTGAATCTCTGTTTTTCCGTTCACGAGATACGACCCGTCCGGCAATCGCTTGACTTGCTGGTCGTCGTCTTGTTGGTCATCCGAGATCTCTCCGAGAAACTCTTCAAGAATGTCCTCCGACGTAACAACCCCCGCCGTCCCTCCGAATTCGTCAACGACGACCGCAAGGGAAATGTTCTTTAGACGAAAATCCCCGAAAAGGTCGGAACAGTTTTTCGTCTCAGGGACAAAAATCGTCTCGCGTAAGATTTGCGAAAGCGTTCTAGGGCGCAGAAAAAAGTCTCGAGCAAAGACGACTCCGATGATATTATCGATCGTTTTGTCGTAGACCAGCAATTTCGAGTATCCTCGTTCGACCAAAGTCTGCCATGCCTGTTTTACGGGTGTTTTCACGTCGACGCCGACAACATTAGCACGTGCCTTCATAACATCCTTAGCAAGAACGTCGCTTAATGTAATAACCTTGAAAAGCTTTTTCCCTTCTTCTTTGTCTACGGTTCCTACTTCTGCGCTCTCTTTTAGAAGGATCTCGACATCCTTCCGGTGTAAAAACCTGCCGACATTCGACTTTTCAAACCCAAGCGCCGACACAATACCCCTGGATGTTTGCTGTGTCACCCATATCAGGGGAAAAAAAATTATATGACATGTTCGCAGAAACGATGAAGCGTAGGGAACTACTGCGTCGGCGACGACACGCAAGAGGGATTTCGGAATTAATTCTCCAAAGAGCAAAATGATGAAAGCGACAAAAATCGTAATCACCGTATCGGAAAAATGGAAATGCGCCTGCAACAGAAGAGCTGCGATTGAAGAAAAAGCAACATTGGCAATGTTGTTGCCGACGAGAACGGTCGTAAGAAATTCTTCGGGCTTCCGGACAAATGATAACGCTTGCGCAGAGCCGAATTTCTTCCTCCGCGCCCGTACTTCAAGCTTTGCTTTGTTCGCAACAATGAAAACAATTTCTGACGAAGAAAACAACCCGCTGAAAATGATCAGCACGATCAATAGGACAATCTGAAATACCATACAGTTCAGCTTCCCATGGTGTTCTTGTTCTGGAGCTTCTTTAAAGCGAGCGGAATTCTGTTCAAAATATCGCTAGCGAGCATTCCCATCTCCCCGATTTCATCGCGCGCACGGTCTCCAGCAAGCCCATGGACGTAAACGCCATTGATGGCGGCTTGAACGGGTGTATTGTGCTGACCGACAAGAGCAGCGATAACTCCGGCAAGAACATCTCCCGACCCCGCGGTCGCCATCCCGGCATTTCCCGTTGGATTGACGAAGACATCCCCATTGGGAGCAGCAATAACCGTCGGCGCTCCTTTTAAAACGAGAACGACGTCATTCTTTTTTGCAAAAGAGCGAGCGATTTCAATTTTATTTTTTTCGATATCTTCTACGGATAAAGAGACCAATCTGGAAAATTCCCCAAGATGCGGTGTGAGGACAACAAACTCGCATTTTCTTCTTTGCAGGAGGCCGATGTCCTTTGCCAGCGCATTCAATCCGTCGGCATCGATGATAAGAGTTTTCGCCGACGCAGAAATAGTTTTTTGGATGATATCCACAGTTTCGGAATTTTGCGATAGACCGGGGCCTATCAGCATCACGTCAGCCCATTTCATTTTTTGATTTATCGATTCCAGCGCTGACGCTGCTACCGAGCCTTCACGAGTCGACGGTAATTCATACGGCATCACTTCGAGGGTTCGCCGAGAAACGGCCGGAAATATCGCCGATGGTATCCCAAGAACTACCGCGCCAGCCCCCGCCTTCATTGCCGAGTGCGAGCAGAGCAGCGCTGCGCCACTCATACCTTTTGATCCGGCAAGAATAAAAATTTTTCCGACACTCTGCTTATGTGCCGTAATAGAACGAACCGGCAAGCCATGATGAATGTCTTTCTCCTCGATAAGAAATACCTTAGAGATATTCCTTTCGATCAAGCGTTCGGGTATCTGAATATCGGCAACGGCGACTGAGCCCGACACTTCCTTGCCTTTTCCAAGAACCAAACCGATCTTCGGCAATGCCATCGTTACAGTACAGCATGCTTTAACCACTGCTGAAGAACACCTTCCCGTTGAAGCATCGAGCCCCGACGGGATATCGACGGCGACAACTTTGGAACCATGCTGGAGGTTAATCCATTCTATAACGGTTTTGAATTTCCCGCCGACTTCCCCATGAAACGACGTTCCAAAAATTGCATCGATGATAAC
The DNA here is from genome assembly GCA_964642725.1 of uncultured Chitinophagaceae bacterium. Lineage (GTDB taxonomy): Bacteria > Bacteroidota > Ignavibacteria > UBA10030 > UBA8401 > JAGVPT01. Next base: position 36,283 of record CAZXQG010000020.1, on the reverse strand, counting down.
ATCAAACTTATTTTGAGAGAATTCTTTGGGCTTGAAAGAGCGGAAAAGGCGCAGACGGACGCTGTTCATGTTTTTCAAAATGACGTAGTTAATAGTGACGTCACCCTGCGTTTCTGTTTCATCTCCCAGGAAGAGAACTGTTACATAGGCACCGTGGTCCAGAGCATGCCGCGCCGCAACGAATCCATCCCCACCATTTTTTCCTTTGCCGGCAACAACAAGTACCGACGTTCCGGCCACCGATCCGAAGCGATGCTCGATTTCCTCAACGACACAGCGCCCGGCATTTTCCATCAAAAGAAGGGACGGCATCCGGTAATGATGCACGGCCAGTTCGTCGATTTCCTTCATTTCTTTGGCGTTAACTAGAGAGAGCACAAATACTCCAAAAAAGAAAACCGTCCATTCATCGGGAGCAAAAATGGACGGTACAAATTCTCGAATGAATATTAAAAAAGCAATTGCGTGACATTAAGAATGAGTGAAGGAAGAATGCCAAGGACGATAATGCCGGCTGCCGAGATAACAATGGAACACAGGGCAAGTCCGGGAACGTGAATTTCCGCATTATCTTTTGCTTCGCGAAAATACATATACACAACAACACGAAGGTAGTAGTATGCTGACATGAGGCTCGTCACGACGCCCAGAATTGCCAGCCATGTCATATGAGATTGCACGGCACTCGTAAAGAGATAATATTTCCCGATAAAACCGGCGAACGGCGGAATGCCCGTCAAGGAGAACATGAATGCTGACAACAGCGCTGCAATAACCGGCTTTCGCGTGCCGAGCCCCGCGTATTCTTCGTAAGTCAGATTTTCTCCGGAATCTCTTTCAAGAATAGATAGAATTCCGAACGCGCCGAGATTAGTGAACGCATACGACACGAGGTAAAATAGAATCCCTTGCTGCCCGATTGGCTGCCCCGATGCAATGCCGATGAGCATATATCCTGCATGAGCAACACTCGAATACGCGAGCATTCGTTTGAGATTGGTTTGCGCGAGGCCGAAGAGATTCCCGACAATCATCGAACTTGCCGCAAGCACCGAGAGGATAAACTTGAAATGTTCATCGTGTTGGGCGATTGGAATCGAAAAAACCAATATGAATGCTGCAAACGCTGCGGCTTTCCCTCCAGTGGACATCATTGCAGAGACCGTTGTCGGCGATCCTTCATATACGTCCGGAGCCCACATATGAAACGGCACAGCTGCGGCTTTAAATGAAAGCCCGATGAGAAGTAAACCGAATCCTATGGTGTACCATAGCTGCATCGCGCCAACCGGACGTTGGGATGCAACGCGCAATAAATTTGTCGTTCCGGTTGTCCCGTACACGAGTGTAATGCCATAGAGTAGAAAACCGGTGGCAAATGCACCAAGGAGGAAATATTTCAACGCCGCTTCGTTAGAGTTGCTCTTTGTTCTCATGAAACCGGCAAGAACGTAAAAACACACCGACATTAACTCCACACCTAGAAACAGCGTGATCAAATCAGCGGACGACCCCATCAACATCATTCCGGCAACAGCGAGAAGAACAAGCACATAGAATTCGCCAAAATGGATCCCCTCTTTCTTCAAATACGATTCAGAAAGAAGAAGTGTTAGCAGTCCAATGGTGAGGAAAAGGAGATCAAAGAAGCTTGCGTAGCCGCCCACTAACACCATGTCATTAAACGCGGTCGTGCTGATCGAAAAGGTCGCGATACTAAAACCCATGCTGACGAGAATCCCAACAATCCCAATGATGAGAATGGCGGTTTCGCTTTTTCGCACCGCGGATTGGACGATCAAAGCAATGATCGCTGTGACCGAAACCGCGAGGATGGGAGATATACCATACAAATCAGAAGATGAAAAAACCATACAATCAACCTCTACAAGAATCTATGACCGAAAGAACAAAAACCAAATCAGGGCGAACGTGGGAAGCAACACCGGAACGGTATACCGTCCAATGTACCCGAAAAACGAAGGCATTGCTACTCCCGCCTGCTCTGCAATGGACTTCACCATAAAATTCGGGCCGTTGCCGATGTATGTGCACGCGCCGAAGAATACCGCCCCAACTGAAATCGCTTTTAAATAGACGTCATGATTACCTATCAAATACGAAACCTGAGCGACAGAAGGAGGAACACTCCCAGTTGCAACAATGTCCGGATGAAATTTTGCAATCGTGGCAAAAGTGTTCCTGATTTCATCCGCATGAATGTCTTTGATTGCTGCAATGCCCGCCCCATGACTTGCTATAAGATACTGTATCTGGACGACTATCTTCTGGTCCACAAATAGACCGACCGATGCACTGAGAGAATTGAGATAGGCCGGGGCATTGTCCAACACACCTGAGAGAGCCCCAGTCCCCCAGTAGAATTGTCCCGGCGTTGCCATGCCAATCGATGAGGCGTTGAGTTCAAGCCAGTCGAGCGCCGGTACCATGGTTGCAAAAATTCCGGCAAACAAGATAGCCACCTCTTTGATTGGGACAAAGTTGAAATCGTTCTTCACGTGAATTTCGTTTCGTGTCGTGAAATAGGATCCGGCCGCTGCCGCAATCATCAAAGCCTCCCGGAGAAACGGAGGATTTTCCAGGAACACGGCAGCGATGATCACGGCAAGAAAGAAGACGTTGTGCATTCCACCGACTTCTGTCTTTTCATGAAGTTTTGAGGGAAGAACACGCTTGGGGCCAGCTTCGAACTTCCGGAAGCTGATGGTATCCATCACAAAAAAAACCGCAAGGACTATTGCAATTGCAAGGATCCACATATGCCACACATACTCGAGAACCCACCAAAAAGGAACCCCGCTTAAATAGCCGAGGAAAAGTGGTGGTCCAATAGGGGTCAGCGCTCCGCCCATGTTGCCGACAACGAAAATGAAAAAGACCACTTGAAATCCTCGAATTCGATATTTATTGACGCGGAGAAACGGCCTGATCAAAATCATCGAGGCTCCCGTGGTCCCGAGAACATTAGCAGCGACAGCCCCGATAGCGAGAAGACAGACATTTGCAAACGGCGTCGATTTCCCTGTGATGCGGATGTGGATGCCGCCCGATACAATGAAGAGCGAACCGATGAGAACGATGAAACTCAAGTACTCCTTGCCGATTTGCAGCATTCTTCCCCCGTTGCCGAGTACAACGAAATAGTACGCAACGGGAATAAGTCCCAGGCCGACCGCGACGTAAGGATAATTGTTCTTCCACCAATTCCGGTTAATGAAAGGTACCACCGCAATCGCGACGAGGAGAATGACAAAGGGCAGGACCATAGACAGCGGTACATGGGCTGCATACGACTCCTCGCCCGCAAATGCAAACGAAGAAAATATCGCGAGCGATAGAACTATTTTTACAACCAGACGAATGGAAAACATTTTGTCCGCGTGTTCTACTTTTGGCCTAGAATTGCCGAATGAACTTCACCGGTCTTTGCCTGTTCGAGCATTTTTACAATTTGCTTCGTTGATGCGGCGGACGACTTCAAGAATGTCGAGGGATAGACGCCAATCCAGACAATGAACACAACAATGGGAACTAAGATTGCGATCTCGCGTTTCGACACATCATGGAGTGATTGGTTCGCCGGGTTTGCCAGTTTACCAAACATGACCCGTTGGAACATCCACAGCATATAGACGGCCGCGAAGATAACTCCAGTCGCTGCGATAACAGCATACACTGGTGATCCTAAAAAAGTTGACTTAAACGAACCGAGCAAAATAAGAAACTCGCCGACGAAACCGTTGAGGCCCGGAAGTCCGATTGACGAAAGCATGACAATCATGAAGAATGCGGCAAAGACAGGCATTTGTTTTGACAACCCGCCAAACTGCGAGATATCCCGGGTATGCCTTCGGTCGTAGAGCATACCGACAATCAAAAAAAGAGCTCCTGTGGAAAGGCCGTGATTAATCATTTGGATCATCGCCCCCTGAATCCCCTCCTCCGTCATGGAAAAAATCCCCAGGACAACAAATCCGAGATGGCTCACCGAAGAATATGCGACGAGTTTCTTAATGTCGGTTTGCACCATCGCGACAAGCGCACCGTAGACGATGCCAATCACCGCAAGAGTAGACAACAGCGGAGTGAATTCAAATGACGCCTGCGGAAACAACGGAAGGCAAAAACGGAGCAGCCCATAGGTCCCCATTTTCAAGAGCACAGCGGCAAGAATAACGCTCCCGGCCGTGGGCGCTTGTACGTGCGCATCGGGAAGCCATGTATGGAATGGAAACAACGGGATCTTTATCGCAAAAGAAATTGTGAATGCGAGAAACATCCAAATTTGAATGCTGCGGGGAATCGCGGGCGCAATTTGGTACAGTGCCGATATGTTCGTTGTGAAGTGTCCGCCGGGAATTGTCGAAGCATAATAGCCGAGGGAAAGTATCGCGATCAGCATCAGGAGGCTGCCGGCCATCGTATAGATAAAAAATTTGACCGCCGCGTAAATTTTATCCTGGCCCCCCCAAATGCCGATGATAAAATACATCGGAATAAGCATCGCCTCCCAGAACACATAGAACAAGAATAAATCCGATGCCAGGAACACGCCGAGCATGCCGAATTCCAAAAGCAAAATAAAAATAACGTACTCCTTCAGCCGCAGTGTGATTGATTTCCAAGAAGAGAGAAGAGCAATCGGAGTAAGAAATGTCGTGAGCATTATGAGCAGCAGCGACAATCCGTCGACGCCGATATTATAGCTGATATCCAGCCTCTGGATCCATACCGCCTGGTTCACAAATTGCAGCTGCGCGGTCAACGGGTCGAACTGGAAGTAAACAACTAGGGAGAGCAGAAACGTCAACAACGATGTTCCTATCCCTACGGATTTGAGGAGCATGGATTTCTCTTTGTTGAGGAAAAGAAGAATCGCAATTCCGACGAAGGGCGAGAATAATACGTATGTGAGGATATAGTTCATTGTTGACTGTGGAATTTCAATTTATCGAATAATGAGCCAGCCGAGGATAAACAAAATTCCGGCTACAAAAACAATCGCATAACTTTGGACAATTCCGGTTTGAACGCGTCTGAAGAATTGACTCGCATATTCGGTGGCTTTGGCCGTAAAGTTTATCAAACCGTCGATGGTTCCAATATCGAGACGCTTCCAGAGCAACTTCTCGGAGCTTTTTGCGATCGGTGTTACTACCGCTGCGTCGTAGAACTCATCGACAAAATACTTATTGAACAGAAGTTTGTAAATTTTTGGAAAATTACCGGCCGTCCGTTCTGCGATTTCCTTTCTCTCCAGATATATCTTTCGGGCAAAAAATATGCCGGTTCCGGCGATCGCTATCGAAGCGGCCATAAGGACATACTCAATAACAGAAACTTCGCGGTATGGCATGAGCATCTTTGAGTCTGCGCGCGCGAAAACCGGCTGAAGAAAATGTTCAAAACGATTTCCCCCTCCGAGGCTTTCGGGGATGCCGACAAATCCGCCGACAACGGAGAGCACCGCGAGAATGATCAACGGAACAGTCATCGTTTTCGGAGCTTCATGCGGATGAAGATGATGTTCGTCGAATCGGGGCGAGCCTTCAAACGTCAACGACACAAGCCGGAACATGTAAAATGCAGTTAGTCCGGCTCCTGCGGCTCCAACGAGCCACAAAATTGGCGAACCGTCGGAAAATGCTTTCCATAAAATTTCATCTTTGCTGAAAAAACCGGCGAGGGGGGGAATTCCGGATATCGCAATTGCGCCGATAAGAAAAGTTTTGTATGTCGTCGGCAGGTATTTTTTGAGTCCCCCCATTTTTTGAATGTCCTGTTCCTCGTGCATCGCATGAATAACTGCGCCGGAACCGAGAAACAACAGCGCTTTAAAAAATGCATGCGTCATCACGTGAAAAATTCCCGAAGCAAATGCACCGACGCCCAATCCGAGAAACATGTATCCGAGCTGGCTGATCGTCGAATAGGCCAAGACTTTCTTAATGTCATTTTGCACAAGGCCGATTGTGGCTGCGTAGAATGCCGTCATCACTCCGATGATCGCAACCGCATCCATCGTTACGGGCGAAAGCGCGAACAAGATCGAACTGCGTGCGACCATGTACACGCCAGCCGTGACCATCGTAGCGGCGTGAATCAGAGCGCTGACCGGCGTCGGGCCCGCCATTGCATCGGGCAGCCAAACATAAAGCGGAATTTGCGCCGACTTCCCCGTCGCTCCGACAAAAAGCAAAAGTGTAATCCACATTATGGTCGAATCGCCGCGGCTAAATACTGAGGCAGCAGAGAAGACTGTTTCAAAATTCAGCGATCCAAAAGTTGAGAAGATGAGAAACATGCCGAGGAGAAATCCGAAATCGCCGATGCGATTGACGATGAATGCTTTTTTTGCAGCATCTCCGGTCGTTCCTTTTTCAAAATTCTTATCATACCAGAATCCGATCAAAAGATACGAGCAGAGGCCGACGCCTTCCCATCCGACAAACATGAGCAGGAAGTTGTCGGCAAGGACGAGCGTGAGCATCGCAAAGATAAATAGATTAAGGTAGGCGAAAAATCTCCAGAAACCCCTGTCCCCATGCATGTATCCGATCGAATAAACGTGAATGAGACTCCCCACGCCGGTAACTATCAACGTCATCACAATGGAAAGCTGGTCAACCTGAAAAGCGGCATCCGCTGAAAATGAACCCGCACGTATCCACTCGAACAGTTTTACGATATGCTGACGATTCCCCTCCGGCAAAGTGAGCATCTCGAAGGAAATCGAAACTGCAACAAGAAATGGCAACGCCACTGCGGCCGTGCCAATCGTGCCGACGAGTTTCTCCGATTTGATCTTCGAACCGAATAGTCCGATAAACAGGAATCCGAGAAGCGGGAAGAGAACAATGAGGCCGACGTACTGAGCCATGGCTACCATTTCAGAATATTAATCTCATCGATATTCACCGTCTGCTTATTGCGGAAGAGCGATATAATAATCGCTAAACCTACGGCAGCCTCTGCCGCTGCCACCGTCATCACAAAAAAGACGAGCATTTGTCCGGTCGGGTCGCCGAGATATGAAGAAAACGCGATGAGCGATAAGTTCACTGAGTTAAGCATTAATTCAATGGACATGAAAACAATAATCGCGTCGCGGCGGATTAGAACCCCCAAGACGCCAACACAAAACATGAAGGCAGAAAGGAGAAGATAGAAATCGATTGGTATCATTCTGTGATTTTCTTTTTTGCAAGAATGACTGCGCCGACAATCGCAGCCAACAAAAGCAGCGAGGTAATTTCAAACGGGAACATGAATTTCGTAAAGAGCACCTTGCCGATATATTCCACCGTCCCAATTTCGGCAGAGTTTGAAGATTGCTGCATCATCGTATTTCCTGAACGGAAAGCGAAAATATAGAGTAACTCCAGCACCAAACCCACGCTGAAGGCAGTACCAAAATATGTCCTCACTCCAAGGTGTTCGCGCAGCCGTTTATCATCTCCGAGATTCAGCAGCATGATCACAAAAAGAAAAAGGACCATGATCGCCCCCGCATAGACCAAAACTTGCACCATTGCGATGAATTGTGCGTTGAGCGTCAGATACAGCCCGCTAAGACAAAAAAAGTTGAGAATTAAATAGAGAGCACTGTTAACAGGGTTGCGTTGGAGGATGACCATGACAGCAGAGAATGCCGCAACAGCAGCGAGAACGAAAAAAACAACTTGCTCTAATGTCATAGCATCAATATCGGGGAAAGTTCCAGTGGATAAACGCTGTAAATATACGAAGTGTTGAGAAGAGAATCAATAAAATCGGGCAAATCCTAGTATTTGATATTTTCTTGTGTTTTAAGTAATTTTCTATTGTTGCACGGAGTGCACGGGTAGGAAAAGCAAGAACTGTCACTCACTTCCATGCGATCTCTCTCCGGACTTTTCTTCTATAAAGGATGGGGCTGTCATGAAAATAATTTTCCGTCTCACCAGTTTTTTCCTTTTCACTCTTTCAATAAGCAACGCTCAGGTGTGGTCTCCTTTTCTCAAAATCGATACTCTTACGGTCGGAGAATTTGATGACTCTCATCCGATAATAGATCACTCCTCATTTGACTATGGATCGGTGTCAGATCCCTGGCTTGTGTTTGAGCGCCAAACGAATTCCGAATCAATGATCGCTGCAAAAAGCTTTATATCGTATTCGGAAGGATGGGATACTGCGGTATCCATTATCTCATCGAGGCCAATATTTGAGGAATTACGTTTTCCCGAGATCGCGACGGTGAGTTATCCTTCTTACGGAAAAACCGTGAGGCACACAATTGTTGCATGGCAGCAAAAGGCCGATTCTGTTTCGAATATCTATTTTTCAGTATTCAAGTATGATTCTACCGGCTGGGGGAATCCTCTTCCCCTTACATCCGGCACAAGCAGCAGCACGCGTGTTCGTGTTGTGCCGTACTATGACTCTACGTTCATGGCTACGTGGAAGAACAATAACTCCATTTTTTTTTCGTTCATCTCTCCGTCTGCAATATCTCCGGCTGAAACCCTCGCCGTGTCGAATTATGATTCTTGCGAGTATGACATCGGATACATGTATTCCGAAGGGAGAATAATTTGGACGGCGCGGGACTCTGCTAATCAAACTTTATTCATCGAGCGCAGCATTGAATCGTATCCTTCATTCAGCCTCACCGACCCGGAGACGCTCTCAGTAAGAGGAGATATTTGGAACCCGCGGTTTGCATACTACTTTTCATCATATTCTCCCGTGCTCTATGAATCTTCCATTCATGGGAAGCATAACATCTATGTGTTGTGGGGTAGAGATACGACGAACATTTCTAACGATCCGAATGCCGATTATAGGAATGCAAGAACATTTACTGCGCCGGTCATCACCAAGCACTTGTCTAAAAGCTCCTCTTTTTATTTCGGTGTCTTTGTGGCGGAAAGGAATTCTGCCAGCGACTCTTCGCTTTTGTTCGAGTATTCAGCAATCAGCTGCGACACTGTTACAAGCACAGGGCATGATCGAGACGCGTGCGTTGGTTCCTGGTTCATCCCCATTCCATATTACTCATCTCCGGGTGTGCCGGTTGTCTGGGAAAGCAATCGCAGCGGAAAGCGGCATATCTATTCACGATTTGTATTAATGCCTCTTGGCGATGTACGCGATGAAAAAACTGCCGCGAGACATTTTGAGCTGTCACAGAATTTCCCAAACCCGTTTAATCCGTCGACGATAATTCGATTTCAGCTGTCGAACGCAGCGACGGTGTCGCTTAAAATATTCGACGTGTTGGGGAGAGAACTGCAAACACTGATAGAGCAAAAACTGATGCCGGGAAATTATAGTGCTTCGTGGGATGGAACGCGTTTTGCCAGCGGGGTATATTTCTGCCGGTTACAAGCGGGAGATTTTGTCCAGACGAAGAAGTTGCTCTTGCTGAAATAGTTTTTCTGAACCCGGCCGCCGTTGTTTCCGCAAAGCGCCGGCTTATGATCTTACCCGCCAATCTGGCTCATTGTGCGTTCGGGTTTTACGAACCCTGGCTGGTTGATAAGATGCCCTTCTTCTTTCTTCCACACAGCGGCAACAATGGAGTTCGAGATCGTTTCATCCTCCTCGCCGCTCCGCAGCATTAATTTCAAATCTGTTTCAAGGAGCGAAAAAAGGCAAGTCCGGAGTTTCCCGTCGGAGGTGATGCGAATGCGGTTGCAATGGGAACAGAACGGCTCGCTCACCGAGCTGATGAATCCGAGTTCGCCCCTTCCGTCTTCAAATTTGAATCTGTCAGCCGGCTGAGAGCCGTGGTATTCCACCGGAACAAGTCTGGGGAATTGTTTTTCAATTCGATTGATTATTTCCCTTGTCGGCACCACCTTTGAATAATCCCATGCTTCACCCGCGCCGATTGGCATATATTCGATAAAACGTACGATGAACGGCTTTGTCCGGGCAAGCTCCGCAAATTTTTCGATCTCGTTGTCGTTCACTCCGCGCATCAATACGACATTGATCTTAATCGGTGAGAAATTAAGTGTTTGGAGCAGATCCAGTCCTTCCCACACTTTATCAAAGTAATCGCGACGGGTGACTTCGGCAAATGTCAGAACATCAAGCGAATCCATGCTTACCGTGATCCGCTTCAAGCCGGCTTTGTTCAGCTCGGCCGCCTGCTCTTTAAGAAAATATCCGTTTGTCGTCATAGCGATGTCGTGAATGCCGTCGATGCGGGAGATTTGCTGCACAAGCAGATGGAGTTCCTTGCGCATCAACGGCTCACCGCCGGTCAGGCGGATCTTACTGACACCGAGCCGGGCCGCAATGGTTACGATTCGCGCGATCTCTTCAAAAGATAACAGCTCACCCTTCTTCATCCAGACCATGCCGTCTTCCGGCATACAATAATGGCACCGGAAATTGCAGCGGTCGGTGACGGAGATCCGCATGTTGTTAATTATGCGCCCGAAGGAATCTTTCATCAGGTATGAAGGAGTCAAGGATGTCACGAAAAAATTATTTCCTCTTGTGATCGGTCGGTTAAAGGCCTGATAAACCTTTCGGTGCTCAGCGGTGCATATGCCGAACTCAAGCCGTACTTTTTGCAGCTCGCGTGAAACAACTGTCCAATGGAATGCGCAATTTCGCCGGTTCCCCTCATTCGAGTTGAAAAATTGGAATCGTTCAATTTTCCGCCTCTCGCATCCATGATCCGGTTCATTATTTTTTCTTCCTTCCCGGGAAACTCTCTCTTCAACCAATCAACAAAAAGGTCCTTCACAGAATATGGCAATCGAAGCATGGTATATCCCGCCCATTTCGCTCCCCGCGCGGACGCCTCGTGAAGTATCGATGGAAGCTCCTCGTCATTAAGGCCTGGGATGACTGGTGCCGCATTCACGCTTACCGGAATACCTTCCTTTGCTAACTGCTCGATTGTTTGCAATCTTTGTTCCGGAGTCGATGTTCTCGGTTCCATCCGACGCGCTAAATCCCGGTCAAGCGTCGTTATGGAGAGACAGACTGACACGAGACTCAGTGAGGCCAATTGTGCAAGGAGATCGACGTCGCGGAGAACAAGAGCATTTTTCGTAATCATGGCGACGGGGTTGCGAAACCGGAGAAACACTTCGAGGCATTGGCGTGTGATTTTAAGTCTGCGTTCGACCGGCTGGTAGCAGTCGACATTTCCGGAAAGCATCACGACATCAGGCTTCCAAGATTTCTTCGCAAATTCCCTTTCAAGAAGCGATGCAGCGTCTTCTTTCACCATGATCTTTGTTTCAAAATCCAGGCCGGAGGAAAAACCCAAATATTCGTGTGACGGACGGGCATAGCAATAGATGCATCCATGTTCGCATCCGCGGTAGGGATTAAGTCCGTACGTGAAGCCGATATCCGGGCTTTCGTTCTTTGTGAGAATGGTTCTCGACGCGTCGCGAAAAAATTGCGTGGAAATGCTCGGCTCTTCACCGCCGCTATTCCATTCATCGTCAAAAGCTTCGCGCGCAAGCGATTCGAACCTGGCCTGCGGGTTTTCTTGTGTCCCTCTACCCTTCATCTGTTACCGCTCCCGGTAATTTCGACTCGACATTTTCAACCCACACTTCCCCGTCTTCAAAGATTTCTTTCTTCCATATTGGAACCCTTTTCTTGAGTTCGTCTATTGCGTACCGGCACGCCTCAAACGCTTCTTTTCTGTGTGCGGCAGAAACTGCGATTGCCACACTCGCATCCATCACCGGGACAACGCCTGTCCGATGAATGATCGATATTTTGTGGACGTCCCATCGTTTCCGGATTTCGTTTTCGATTTCGCCCATCAGTTTTACCGCCATCGGCAGGTACGTTTCGTACTCTAACCTTATAACCTTCTTGCCTTTTGAATGATTCCGCGTCGTCCCGATGAAAACATCGATTCCGCCACTCTCCGGTGCAACAACCGAGGCCAGCAATGCCGGAATATCAATTTCCTTGTCATCGATTTGGATCATGCGTTATCCTCCGCTCACAGGCGGAATAATGGCGACTTCATCGCCGTCATGCAGTTTGAAGCCGGCATCCGCGTACACTTCGTTCACTGCAATTCGAATGTACGGTCTGAAGCGCAGCATTCCAGGATACTGAGTTATTAAGTAGGATAGCACATCTTCGGCAACAGATGCGCTCGGAAGTTCTATAGTTATTTCAGACTTCTCTGCAACGTCTTTGACGGATGCAAAAAGTCGTATTGTAACCGAAATGGTTGATGGGGGCACTCTCCAATATAGAGAAATGTCATGCGGTTTTCAAATTTTGAAAAGTGGTGTCATATGGACGGCTCCGGAGATTAGGCGTGCCCGGATTTCAGCATAGAAATGATGGCAACATTTTGCTACAATCAGGCAAGACGAATTACGACCCCAAGGATTTTCGCTCATACACCTTTTTATTGAAGAAGGGAGCCAATGCATTGAGCGTGGCGAGTTCGAACGAGTCTTCGCGAGTGATGAGACCGCCGGTGAGAATTCCCCACGTTCCCTGGTTGCTCCGAACATTATTTTTCTCGGCAAAAATGTCAATCACTTTTCCCAGATCGGCACCGTCGCGCACAACGGCATCGGAGAGTGCTTGGGGAATTTCAATGCTTCCCGAGCTTCCGAATGAAAATCGCACTCCGTCATATATGCACGCCCAGCTCTCGAGAAATGCACGCTCTTGAGAAATGTGTACTCCGCCTTCGACGCCGACCGAAAAAATAATTTCAGGGCTTTTCGAAGCAGCTTTTCCGATTGCGAAAGCCGTTTCGGCGCGCTGCCGGGCACCAGACATGAGTTCGTCTATCGAAAGAGGCGTTGCCTGGACGCCGCTCTCAACCTGCATCGGTTCGAAAGTAATGTTATTGAAAGAAGGGATATGCGAGAGTTTTCGAAACGCTCGCTGCACGCCATTGACTTTCGGCGCGCGTATGCTGGCGATGAGAACTTTCATCTTTTTGATTTCGCAGCGAAGCGGGAAAGTTTCTTGAGGTCGGGGGGAATCGGAAAAAGTTTATCGAGCGTCGTCACCTTTTTCTTCCCTGCCGCATTGGTGAGGATGATTTCCATCCGCGGAGCAAACTCGGCGAGCACTTGACGGCATGCGCCGCAGGGCGTAATGAAACCAGCGTCGTCGGATGAAATAGCTAGGGCACGAAAGCGCTGCTTCCCCTCCGCAACGGCGCGAAATACGGCGTTCCGTTCCGCGCAAATGGTGAGACCGTATGACGAGTTTTCGACATTGCACCCTTCGAAGATATTTCCGTCATCGGCCAACAGCGCCGCTCCTACACGAAAGTTCGAATATACGGCGTACGCATTGTGCTTCACCCGGCTGGCTGCTGCTATTAATTTAATTTTTTCCGCTTCCGATGTTGGCACATCAACTCCATAGTATTTTTATCATGGGGCGCTGGCATGAAGATCCGTATCGGGACTTAGTCGTTCTCTAACATCCGAAAAAGAAAAAACAGAATCAAGGGAGGGGTTAGTTCTTTTCTTTCGTACATTCATCGCACGGACAGATTTCTCGTAGATAGTCCCATGCATAGAGGCCGGTATCGTGCCCGTCTCCCCAGACAATTTGAATTGCATAATTTCCAACCGGAGAAATCGATTTCAGGGAGTAGCGTCCGGGCAATTCAGGCTGAGGCGCTGGCTGGAATGTGTGTAACAAGACAGTTTCCCCTTTGCATCCCGCGCACGGACACTCATCGCGCAGGAGGCGAAGCGTAAACGGGCTCACATGCCCGTCATCCCATGCCATGGTTACGTTATCTGAACTTATCTGCTTTATTGAAGTTAGACGCATCCGGAAGATTACAACATGGTTGTGAAGACTTGTTTCAAATAGCCAGCCCACTTCTCGTACGCCGGCAGAGTCAAATGCAACCCATCGTCGCTGAATTCCTCGGCGAGTTCCCCTTTCGCGTTGACAAACAAAGGGTAAATATCCAAAAATTTGGCGCCGTATTTCATAGCAAGTTTATGGAGTTCAACATTGAGAAGTTGTATTCGTTCCAACGGTTTATTCTCTATGCCCCGTGTGGGAAGGATCGATTCGATGAAGAGTTTGACACCAGGAACATTTTTTGAAATTCTCAGGATCATTCGCTCATAATTTACCAGAAACGTGTTATTCGAAAACCCCCCTCCAACATCGTTTATTCCGATAAGTAGAAAAACAGCAGAAGGCGTAAGTTGGATGACGTCGCGGTTCAGTCTTTCTAACACCTGATCGGTCCTGTCACCGGACATCCCTTTATTCAAAACGGAGAATTCTTTCAAAAGCGTATCAGTAGGAAATCCTTCGGTAAGAGAATCTCCGAGAAAAATTATAGGGGCCAATGTTTTCCTTTCAAAAAAATAGCAGTTTAAAAAAAAGACTCAAGTTCTCACAATGTGGTAACAACAGCTTTCATGCCTTCAGCACGGGGATCTCGCACAAAAAAATAGAGCCAGACGGCAGCCAAGAATCCGAGAAGGGAAGCAACGCCAAACATTGCCTGGAATCCGGATACCCGTGCAAGCCATCCGAACAAAATTCCTACAGCAACGGTCGGCGCCGTTAGCGTGTTCGTCAAAGCAATATATGTCGGCCGCTCGGGTTCGGAACAAAGCTCAACAACGAACGACAACCGTGAAATCCCTTGCAAGCCAACCGTCCACGACATAAAGAAAAAAGTGAATCCATACATTAGAATGTTGCCGGCTGAAATCGCAATAACGCTCGCTGCCACAGAAGCTAATGCAAGCAAGATCAAATTCACCCTGTGTCCGAACGAGTCGGCAAGGTACCCGAACACGCTGTTTCCGGCAACCATCCCTGCCATCACAATCACCGTAAATGTTCCTGCATAGGACGGCGGCACGTCAAATTTATCAATCGCATACACCGCGTAAAATGCCGACGCAGACATCGACATTAGAGTGAACGCATCCGCGAGCAAAAAGTTTCTAAAATTCTTATTCCGTTTGAGAATTGTCTCCCAATCGCCGAATGCCCCCGATGAGAACGCCGCCTGAGGATACAGAGATTCAGCCGACGATTCTTTTAGCTTGCGTAAATAAATGTAGGAAGCCATCGAGAACACGAACGCGATGATAAAAAGAAGCGCGAAATTACTTGGAAAAGAAAAGGCAGCAAGGACAAAAGTGACGACGAAACCGCCAAGAATTCCGAGCAATGAGCTCAAAAGCAGGCGAATAGCCAAAAGCTTCCCGCGAAGTTTCATCGGCGTCGTTTTCGTAAAAAGGTGGAACCACGCCGGACCTCCAAAACTTCCTGTCACCGCGGTGAAAAAGATTAGGGTCAACAATAAAGGGACAGAAATTGTCACCGCCATATCCTTGACAAAAAACAATGTAAACAACCCAACGGCAAGAAAAGAATATCTATTCAGCAATCCGAAGCGTAAGACCAGGGGTTTAACCTGATTCCCGTGCTTTGCGAAACGTACGACCATGGCTTGCGGGAAATTCAGCCCGATGGTCCAGAGTACCGGGACGCTTCCGATCGCAACAACACTTCCTCCGACTTGTTGGATGAACACCGGGAGAATTGTATTAAACGACACAAAACTCATGGCGAGTCCAAACAACGCACCATCCATTAAGTGCGCGCGCAGGTTAGAGCGAAGCGTCGGGGAATCTAAGGACGGATATTTTGAAAGCTGGAATACTCTCGTCAACATTCTTGAACTAAAATACGAGGAATTCAAGTATCGGTCAAGTCTCAATAAAAGCGCTGGTCTTTCAAGGTTTCGAATTGGAGAAGACTTTTAAACCGGACCACTTCGTTCCTCAATACACCGCCTTGCTTTTCATGGGAACGAATCGGGGGAAAGCATCTTTTGGGAGATGAGAGAACGACGCCAATTTCTCCTTTTTACTTCTGATCATTTTTTGGGAAACCATCGGTTCCGGATCAAACTTATAACACCCTCCCAAGTCAGAATGTCGCCTCCGAGCGCAGACCGGACCGAATCCGCCTCTTCTTTAGAATTAAATGCGGCGATATTGGCCTCCATCGGACTCATGATTTTATCGCAGCGAAGATACCAAGCTTTGTGGGCATCAACTAAGATGCCTGGTGTAAGGTAATTGACGGACCAGATATTCTTGACTTGTGTCTCCGGAATTTTTCCGGCAATCAGAAAAGCCGCCTGACATTCCGACGCGTCGAAAACCAGAATGCTGTCGTTCGCGGTTTGTAATTCGCCGCCGAATTTCCTTTCCTGGAAAAGCATTCTACAATAGTCGCAGCGCGATGAATCATACCTGACATGGATGATTCTTTCTTCCTGAGCAATCAGACAAGTAATCGGGATGAAGATTAATATCAGCCCAAGACAAGATAATGAACGGGTCTTTTTTGGCATGCTGTCTCCGGAAAATTCTCTCACTCGCCGCGTCTTTTGTGGCCTTTAAATCTTGCAAAAAAAACACGAATAATTCAAGCCATAAGAACGGGCGTTGCCTCCGTTCCGCTTTTTGCGTACCTTTAGTCCATCTGAAAAACATGCCGGCACAATTTATTCGATCAGTTAAACCCAATCGCACGGCACGGAACAACAGATACCAAAGGATGACGGTGAAAGAGCATCAACAGGTTTACAAACGGCGCATCATTCGTGAACGGGTCATGCAGGCGCTGTATGCATATGAGATTTCAAAAGACCCGATTCCTCACATCGTGGAAAATATTTTCGCGGAACTTCGTGGCCATATTGATGAGTTTGCCTTTGCAGAGCGTCTCCTGGAAACCACCATCGCACACCAGCCGTCTATCGACGTGATTATCAAAAAGAAAACGACGAATTGGAACTTCGACCGAATCGCATTGATCGATAAACTTCTTTTGCGGATGGGGATCTGCGAGCTGTACTATTGTGAAGACATTCCTCCGAAGGTTACCATTAACGAAACGATTGAGATAGCGAAACATTTCAGCACGGAAAAGAGCGGGCAGTTTGTTAACGGGATCCTCGATTCAATCCTGCACGACATGAAGTCGGACGGAACGCTTGAAAAGCGCGGACGGGGACTTATTGAATCTTCAGCACACACAAAGAAAGCAGTCACGGGGAAAAAAACTGGAAACGATGAATAAGATGACAGGCTCCCCTTCTCCCTCCGGCCGCAAAGCATCACGGATTCAAATATTTGTCTGGACGCTCTTTGATTTTGCCAATACATCGTTTTCGGTCATCATCATTGCCGTTGGTTATTCGCTCTATTTCAAAAACATTGTGGCGGGCGGAAAGGGGCAGGGAGATTTCCTGTGGGGCATCGCCGTCAGCATTTCAATGTTCATTACGGCAGCCATAGCGCCGGTTCTCGGCGCTGCGGCGGATTTCTCGAGCAGAAGAAAGAGATTTCTCTTCGGCTTTACAGTCGTCAGCGTTCTCTGCACGTCGCTTCTCTATTTCGTGAATGAGGGGATGATCATTGCGGGAATGGTTTTGTTCATCATTGCAAACATCGGTTTCGAAGGAGGCATCGTTTTCTACGATGCATTTTTGCCGAACATCACAACGGAGCGAAGCTATGGAAGGGTCTCCGGGTACGGTTACGCGATGGGATATTTCGGGTCGCTGACCACTCTTCTTCTTGTGATGCCCCTCTATGCAAACGGATTTGTGGCTTCGAATCTCGGGAACATTCGGTTCAGTTTTGTGCTTGCGGCAATAATATTTTTTGTGTTTGCCTCCCCGCTTTTTCTTTTTTTCCGGGATCACAAGGTAACGTTTCAGAAAAAGCCTTCCTATGTACGGGCGGGATGGCAACGAGTCATGCAAACAATCAGTCATTTGAAAGACTACCGCCAAGTTGCGCGGTTCATGCTCGCATTCTTTATTTACAACGACGGCATCCTCACCGTTATTTCATTTGCATCAATTTTCGCGCAGCAGACTCTCAATTTTTCCCTGCGGGAGATCATTGCCCTCTTTGCCGTCGTCCAGGCTTCCGGCATCGTCGGATCGCTGATCTTCGGGGTTGTGACCGACAAAATAGGCCCGAAAAAGACGATCGATATCAATCTTGTTTTGTGGCTGGTCGTTGTTACGGCGGCATACTTCGTGCAATCGAAAGAAATGTTCTTTGCCATCGCCGTCGTTGCCGGGAGTTCTCTGGGGGCTGCTCAATCGGCGAGCAGGAGCTTGATGGCACTGTTAACCCCGAAAGAAAGGGAAGCAGAATTCTTCGGGTTTTACGACGGCTTATGCGGGAAAGCGTCGGCTGTCATCGGTACTTTTTTATTCGGATTGATTTCGTATCTTACAAATAACCAACGGCTCTCCATCCTTTCAGTCGGGGCCTTTTTTATCATCGGCTTTGTGCTGCTGCAACGCGTTGACGACACCCGTGCGGCGCAGGCTACGTAGCGTCATGGAGCAAGTTTTATGCGTTCCCTTTTTGCTTGTATATGTTTCCTATGTGTGATTTCCACAGCCCGGCTGTCGAACGGCGAAGAATTCCGGCAAGTGCAATGTGATATTCATTTGACATCAGCAACGCTGAAGCCCGGCGCCGCCGGAGAGATCATCCTTACCTTCGCACCGGCGGAAGGGATTCACATCAATACCGACCCCGCGTTGGAGTTTGACTTTGAAAAAGACTCTCTGATTCATTTTACCGGCATCACGTCTTTGCCGAAGATAGAGAAAACGGGCTACCTCGATACGAAGCGGCCGGTAAAATATTCTTTTACGTTAGACAAAAAGATTCAGAAGGGGAAACATACATTGAAAGGGTCTGTCCGCTATTTTTTCTGCTCGGATACTGAAGGCTGGTGCAATCGATCTTCTCAAACGATTCAACTGACATTTACGGTCACGCCATAGCCGATGAAAAGCATTTTTTTTATCTCGGATGTTCATTTGGGTTTGCACGAGAAGGGTCGGGAAAAAGAGAAGGAACAGCGGCTGCTATCGTTCCTCTCGCACGTAGAGGAACACGGAGAACAGCTTTTTATCGTAGGGGATCTTTTCGACTACTGGTTTGAGTACAAGCACGTTATTCCGCGCGGGTACCATCATACAATCTCAAAACTCGGCATGCTTGTCGAAAAAGGCGTCAAGGTGCATTATGTCGCCGGCAATCATGATTTTTGGCTGAAGGATTTTTTTCCAAACGATCTGGGTATCCCGGTTTACAAAGACCCTTTTGCGATGACCCTGAGGGGAAAACAATTCTTTTTCCACCACGGCGACGGACTGGCGTTGCGCGATACCGGCTACCGTATTCTAAAAACATTTCTGCGAAATAACCTCAGCATTTTTCTGTTTTCGCTTATGCATCCCGGAATCACCGCGCCGATTGCAAAACGCACATCGCGGAGCAGCCGCGCCTATACGGCAAACAAAGACTATGGTGAAACCGACGGCATGCTGCAATTCGCAACGAAGAAAATACACGACGGATGCGATGTCGTCATTATGGGACACCGGCATGTACCATCAACTCAAAAGATAGGCCATGGGATCTACATCAACCTTGGCGATTGGATCTCGTACTCCACATATGCCGAGTTCGACGGGGATACTGTGGAATTAAAAACCTGGGAAAAGAAATAACGTATGGGAAAAACACCACCAAGCGGCCCCCCCCGCAAGAACAGCCCGAAAGGGAGTTATAGTTCCGAGCAGATGCGGCGATATTTTACCGAACCGAAATATCGTGATGAGATGTATTTGCGAAGCAAGAATTTTCTTAAGAGATATTGGTACGCTTTCGCCGGCGGAGGAATTGCCCTTCTCATTCTGTTTGTCGTCTTCATGAAGCTGGTGTTCGCGGGACTCCCATCTCTCGAACAATTAGAAAACCCGAAGCCGGAACTGGCGACAAAAGTGCTTTCGTACGACGGAGAAGTCCTCGGTCAATTCTATTTAAAGAACAGAACTTATATTTCCTTCGACAAGATCCAAAAGAGTACAATCGATGCATTGATCTGCACGGAGGACAAGGATTTTTACAGCCACTGGGGTGTCGTTATCTGGCGGATTCCGCTGGCGTTCGTCAGAAATCAGGGAGCCAGCACGATCACGATGCAGCTTTCGCGGAATCTCTACAATTGGAAGAGCGCACAAGAAAATGCGTTTGACAAAGCGACGAGAAAAATCAGAGAGTTCATCACCGCAGTACAAATCGAACGCACGTATACAAAAAAAGAAATCCTTGAGATGTATCTGAATTATATTTATTTGGGACGGGGGGCGTACGGCATCTCGGCGGCTGCGTCGATTTACTTCGACAAGTCGGCGGAAGATTTGACACTCGCGGAATCGTCGCTTCTTGTCGGAATGGCGAAGGGCCCTTTTTACTACGACCCGATCAAACATCCCGAGCGGGCATTTCTGCGCCGCGAAATTGTCCTTTCCCAAATGGTCAAGTATGGCAAGCTCACGCAGGCTCAAGCCGATTCTGTAGGCCGCGATTCTCTCCGGTTTACCAGCAGCGATGCATTAACGCTTACCGGGATCGCGCCCCATTTCGTCGAGTACGTCCGGCAGCAGCTTCTCCAGAAGTCCGACAAGTACGGCTTCGACATCTACAAAGATGGGCTTTCGGTTTACACGACGCTTGACAGCCGCATGCAGCGATATGCAAACCGCGCCGTTGAGGAACATCTTGCAGATATTCAGCCGGCGTTCGATTCAACATGGGATTGGAAAGCAAACGCCGAGATACTCAACAAAGCGATCGACAAAAGCATAGATGAAATTATTTCTGCCCGGAAATCGACAAGCCGTGCAGAACGGGACAGCATTTCACTTGCACTCCGGACCAACCGAGCGTTCGTCGATTCAGTAAAAAAAGCCTGGCAGACGATCGAGGTGGGATTGATCATCATCGACCCGCACTCGGGTAATATCTGTGCCATGGTCGGGGGAGCCGATTTCCGGTCGTTTAAATACGGACTTAACCATACAACGCAGATCGTGCGTCAGCCGGGATCGGCCTTCAAACCATTCGTCTATACTGTTGCAATCGACAACGGGTATCCACCGACATTTGAGTTATTGAATCAACCGGTCACGCTCATGATGGAAGATGGTTCACGATGGACTCCCGGAAACTTCGACGGCACTATCGGAGGAAAATACACGCTGCGCGAAGGCCTGCGCGAGTCGATCAACCTCATAGCAGTCCGCGCCATTATGGAAATAGCACCGAAAAATCAAGTCATCGAGATGGCACATCACATGGGAATTACAACTCCCATCCCTCCTTTTGAGTCCATTGCTCTCGGCACCGCGACAGTCAGACCCATTGAATTGACGGCGGCGTTCGGCGTTTTCGCCAACGAAGGAGTGTATGTCCAACCGACAAGCATTTTGCGTGTTGAGGACAAGGATGGAAATGTCATCGAAGAAAATGTTCCGGAAAAGAGAGAAGTGATGAGCAAGGAAACAGCATACATCATGACATCGATGCTCCAGGACGTTGTCGACCGCGGAAGCGGCGGGCGGGTTCGGCACTTCTTCCATCTCCCCGCAGCAGGAAAGACCGGAACAACGCAAGACTTCGCCGATGCATGGTTCGTCGGTTACACGCCGCAGTTTGCCGCCGGTGTGTGGATTGGTTTCGACGACCAGCAGGTGAAATTTACTTCCGCGGATGGACAAGGCGGGCGAACGGCCGCGCCGTTATGGGGACGAGTGATGAAATATATATATGAAGATCAGTCGATTCCAATCAGCAACGAATATTTTGAAAGGCCGGACGGCGTGGTCGTTGATACCATTTGCGCCGATACTCATAAACTTGCCACGCAATTTTGTCCAAAAAAAATGACGGAGGTGTTCAACGTCAAGTACCAGCCTCCGACGTGCGACAAGCATACTTCCGCAAATTGGAAAGAGGGGGAGGAAAATCCGAACGACATAAAATTTTAGGAATGCAGCCGCCCCAGCAACTTGCGTTGTCCTACAGCTGAACAATTTTGTCGAAGACCATCTCCGCTGAAATTTTAACCATACACTCAAACGTCCCGATCGGACATTTGTCTCCCCCGTGAATGCTGCACGGCCGGCAACGCAATCCCTCTGTTTGAACAACAATATCTTTTTCCCCGTATGGCGCAAATCCAAACGAAGGCACTGTCGCGCCAAAAATTGCAATGACAGGAGTCCTCATCGCATCGGCAAGGTGCATCGGCGCGCTATCGTTCGACACGAGCGCCGCACAACGGCGCAATAATTCAGCGGATTGGAGGATAGAAAATCTGCCCGCCGCGATGTAGATTTCTTTACCCGCTGCATCGGCTGCGATTTCTTTGCATAAACTTTCGTCCTCTTTACCGCCGACGAGGACAACGCTCATACCTGCTGACCAAATTTTTTTCACGAGACCCGAGAATCGTTCGGAAGGCCATCGCTTGGTA
Source organism: uncultured Chitinophagaceae bacterium (assembly GCA_964642725.1). GTDB lineage: Bacteria > Bacteroidota > Ignavibacteria > UBA10030 > UBA8401 > JAGVPT01. The sequence continues at coordinate 13,891 of CAZXQG010000020.1, read as the reverse complement.
TTCCAGACCGACCCCGGCGCGACGCCGATCAACTTGCCGCGCCGGCCAATTTCTTTTTCAGCGAAGAACCGATCCACCGCAAGTACATCTTCCGCGGAAGGATACAATGACGGAAGTTCCTTTTTCAAAGCGAAGATGTCGAACGCCTTCAAGAAGGCGAGATTACGCTCGATCTCATGGATATTCTTTTGATAACGAACCGTGTCCGTGTATAGAAATCTTCCAGCGCTTGTATCAAAGCCGATTCGAACTGGAATCCCGCTCAATGCTGCAACCGCTGCGCTGCGAAACGACCTGTGCGGAACAATCGCAACGTCGTACCGTTGTGTTTTGAGAGCGCGAGAAATCGAAACCATTCCGCTCACACCCCGCTGGCCGCCTCGTTTGTCATACTCTATGATTGAATGGATCGCCGGGTGATTTCGTAGCATTGCCGCCGCTCTGGGAGTCGTGAGGAAATCTATTTGAGCCTGCGGAAGCTCTCGATGGAGCACTTGCACGAGCGGCAGCGTCAGAACCACATCACCAAGAAACGCGGTTTGAAAAACGAGAATCTTATTCTGCGGCTGCATGCACTTTTTCTTCGGTGAGAGAATTGACGGGAGGCGTGTGTTTCCAGCGTTTGTGCATCCACAACCAGTGGTCGGGATAACGCGAGGCATACTTTTCGAGCATTGCGACATGCCGGGCGGTGATCTGTTCAACTTTTTCATCATCCGTGCCGCTGACAGTATGTGTATCAACCTCCTCGAATTCGACCTTGTAAAGTCCGTCGGTTCCACGGATAATAAACGCCATGATGATCGGGGCGCCGGTGCGGACACTAAACAGCGCAGGGCCCCGATGCGTTGAAGCGGGCCGTCCAAAATAATTTACAAACAAGCCTTCTTGCGGACCGCTTTGATCGGCAAGGATTGCAACAACACCGTTGTTACGAAGTGTTGCGATGATCTCGCGCGGCGCCCTCTCCATCTCGACAACCTTATTGCCAAACAGCGTGCGATTTTTGTTCATGAACGCATCGACAAATTTGTTGCGTTGGCGCTGCACAATGATCGTCAGCGGATGATGGCTCAAGAGGCCGACGGCGATTGCTATTAACTCCCAATTGCCGAAGTGTCCGCCAAGCATGATCAACCCTTTTCCCTCCTTCAACCGTGCATCCATGACACTCGTATCCGGCATGCTGACAATGTTTTTGACTTTGTCGGCGGTAAGATGCGAGAACCAAAAAACTTCAAGAAGGGAAATAACAAGATTGCAGTATGCCGCTACGGCAATTTCTTTTATTTCAGCAGAAGATTTCTGAGGAAAAGCCAAACGGAGATGGTTGAGCGTCAGCGACCGCCGTATCGGGATCACATAAAAAACAAACGTTCCCAGCATTTTGCCGAACCGGTTGATAGCTTCCCACGGCATCAACCGCACCAGCCATCCGAAGGAAATATAGGCAATGTATTCAAGTCTGTCGCGCATGATGACAAACATACGAAATGATTGGCGGAGAATCAAAACAGCGGCAGTCTTACATTTTGGCTTGTTTTAGTCGCCGTTGGACACCTTCTTGGTCTCACCTGCCGATTATTTCAATATATCGGGATTGCTTGGTTAAGATTTCCAACAGGTTCTTCAGAAAAGATTCAATTAGGAATTAACAATAGTTATGTCTATATTAAATGTACCAAAAACAGTACACCGTCTTTATCTCCCGGTTGGGAGCTTTTAGAATCCTGCTGATGAACCGAACGAATCCTTCCAAGGTCGAAACGCCATCAATGAGTGCTATAAGAGACAGTATTTTCGGCGTACACCTTGCCCAACGGTAGTTTGGGTTACACATATACACGAAAGGATGTGTTCCATGGAAAAAGGAACAGTCAAATGGTTCAACGCAACAAAAGGATTCGGATTCATTTCCCGCGGAAGCGGAGCTGAAGACGTATTCGTCCACTTCAATGCCATTACCGGCAACGGCTACAAGAGCCTGAACGAGGGCGATAAGGTTGAATTCGAAGTCGAAAAGGGTCCAAAAGGATTCCAAGCGACGAACGTATCGGTCGTCTAAGTAAAAACCGATAACGAGCAGTAAAAAAGTCCCGCCTTCACGGCGGGATTTTTTTTTACCCCAGTCTTATTAAGGGCTGTCTCTAAAGACGGAAGAAATGAACTTACGGTAGAACTGAACACTCCCGATAAGAAGTATTCCCCCCATCGCAAAATACGGCACCGCCAGGTAGTATTTCGGGATCGACGAATTGCGAAGTGTTATTCCAATTGTCATCATGAGAGCGATCATGACATACCCTCGCACAGCGGTAAACGCAAAGATGTTTGCACGCTCGGGCATTTGATTAATGCGGTTGATATTCTTGACGACGATCTTTGTAAATCCAAATACATACCCGGTTCCCCCGCCGATGATGCTCAGAAGGGCAACGACTAATGCCGCACCGGGCGAGAGCATTCCCATCCAGATGGCCGCCCGTACACAAAGAATTCCGCCGGCAATTGTCCAGAAAATTCCAGCGAGGGCAAAAAGGTAATGACTGCGGATCGTCGGAATCAACTTTCTTGACATACCAGTGAAACTTTTCTCTTCAATGGTTATTAATTCACAACTTGGAACTTCTGATTAATACCAAAAGAGCGGCTTGCGCAAATCCCGAACGGATGGCTTCGCCAGACGCAAATTGAATCTAAAACAAGCCTTCGCCTCTCTGCGACTCGGCAAAAGATAACTCGTTCGTTATCCCTTCTTATGAGAAAATATCGCCTCTCCGGAATTGCCGAACGCTGATGATGCTGACGACAGCGCTGACACCGAGAAGAATTCCGAGATTTGGCAAAATAGATAGTAATCCGCTGCCTCTCCAGAGAACCTCGAGAAATCCATCCATGGACCAATAGACAATCGTTAACTTGCTGAAGAATTGAATCGTCGGCGGCATAAAAGATGTTGGAAACCAAGCCCCTCCTACTGCACTCATCGTCAGAATGAAGAAAGTTCCCAACCCTTGCGCCTGCTGCCTCGTTTGAGAAAAAGCTGCAAGCAGCATTCCGAAGGATGTACATGCCATCGCAGCCGCGATAATAATCAACAGAAGATTGAAGAGATTCGCAAAAATGTCGACATCAAACAAGAGCCAGCCGGCGATAAACATGAACATTAATTGGATAATCCCGAGCGACATATTAAAAAGATATTTACTCCAAAGAATATGGACGCGGGAAACCGGAGAGGTGAGGAGCCGAAGCATCACGCCCGATTTTCTGTCGTCGAAGAGGGATGAAGACGACGCAGTCAACGTAAACAAAAGAAAAGTCATCGCCCATCCTCCGACACTTCGCGTGGCCCAGGGATTCTTTAGGTCCTGCCCGACAAGCTGCTGTTCTTCTATTCGGACGATCTTATCCATAAAATTGAAACTTCTTCCCGTTGAATCGCTTCCCGTGTTTTGAAGTTTAGCAATATCCGGATGCAAGATAGCGTTTGTATCCACCTTAAAATACTTATTTATCGTTGAGGCGATTCCATGTTTAAACCCTTCACCGGATTTTTTCCCGAGAAACCGCTCGGCTTGCCTAAACCCGCTCTGAGCGATGATCGATGGGAATTGCGAAAACACAATTTGCTTGATCAACCCTCTTGTCGTTTGCATCTCGATCTCATTTTTTGGGTCAAAATAAAATTTCAGGTTCAGTCCGAGTGACGTGTCTGAGTACGCATCCTGAGGCAGGATAAGCGCTGCGGAAGCGCCCCCCGCGCGGACATATTCTTTAATCGACACAGAATCAAATATCACTTGATTCCCGTTGTCATCCTTATACGATTTGATCACCTGAAACGCCTTCGACGTATCGAGCGTCGACTCTATTTGTCTCGCGACCGCCGACGTGCTCTGGTTCAACACAGCAAGTCGAATACCTTGCGGGCTCGCGCCGGATCCGCCGAAGATCGAACCGAAAATACTCATCAGCGCAAGCGGAACGAGGAATGTTAACGCAACACCCACTTTGTCGTTCCAGAAAATTCGATACGAATTTTTGAAAAGCTGGAAAATAATCTTCAATCCCGTAATCTCCTACCTGTGAGTTGCAGGAACAATGCCTCAAGCGTCGGCCGGTGCAATTCGACCCATTGGTACTTAATACTCTTTTGTTCCATCCGCGCAAAGAATTTCGATAATTTGAAATCGTTTATCGGTTTCAACTCGAAATGGCCGTCGACGTCATCCACAGTCCCGAATTCCTGGAACAGTTCTCTCTGACTCGCGGTAATCTCATTGCGGGTAATGATGATTGTTTCTTCGTATGGAAGTTTTTCCAATAACTCATCCGTCGTTCCCAGCGCAATGATCTTTCCGTGGTCAATGATCGCAATCCGGCTGCACAGACGCTCCGCTTCTTCCATGTAGTGCGTCGTATAAATAACCGTCTTCCCTTGCCGATTCAACCCGGTCAGAAAGTCAAAGATCGCATTGCGGGACTGGGGATCTACTCCAACGGTAGGTTCATCGCACAATAAAACTTTAGGGTCATGAAGCATGCTCGCAATGATATTCAGCCGGCGTTTCATCCCTCCAGAAAAATTCTTGACCTTGTCTTTTCGCCTATCGTACAGTTCGACGGCATGAAGCTGGTCCATGATGCGTTGTCTTAAGACCTTTTCCGGAACGCCAAAAAGCTTGCCGAACATTTCCAGGTTCTCTTGAGCATTCATTTCATCATACACGGCGAGAGATTGCGGAACAAAACCGATGTTCTTCCGTATTTCGAGAGTATCCTGAGAGACTTCGTCGCCGTCGATCGTAATCCTGCCTCCGTCAGCGTTGAGATAGCCTACAATGAGATTCATCAATGTTGTCTTACCCGCACCGTTGGGCCCCAGCAGTCCGAAAAATTCCTGTCGCTGAATATCAAGAGAAATATCGTCGAGAGCGACAACAGCGGAAAATCTCTTTGAGATTTTCTGAATGCTGACCATAGGAGTCAATGTAGTTTAGAAAAGTGATTGAACATGAATGCCAATACGGCACAAGTATAACAATGTTTCATGGAAAGTGGATTCAACGGCTTAAAAGTTCAGAAACAACGAATTCCTGCGCTCAACAAATCTAAGCATTTACATAGCTGCGTTCTTCAAAAATGTTCTTATGATCGGGAAAAATTTATCCGGGATTTCAATGTATGGAAAGTGACCGCATTCCGGCAAAAGGATATACTGCGAACCGCGAATGTGATCGCGAATCTGCTCGTTCGTGCCCGGAACAACCGCATCGTCGGACCCTCCGATGATAAGGGTGGGACATTGAATAGTATCAAGTCTACCATGAATATCGTACGAACGAAGCGTGCTGTCTCTGCTGAGCTGCCAAACCATTGCACTTTTCGCTGCATATGAAGAATCAAAAATGAGCCTAAGGCTGTCGACGTATTGTTTATTGTGAAATGAACCACGAAAAAGGAGCCGAAAGAATTTCTCCATGGTTGCCGGGTCTCTTTTTTTGAATTCCTCTGTCTCTACAATCCGTAACTGAGCTATACTGTCTTCTTTCGTTATCCTAGAAGACATTACTGCAAAAGACAAATTCCGTAATGTTGAACTTGCCGGCGTCGTATTGACAAGGATCAGCGATTGTAGATGTGAGGGATACTTTATCGCGTAAAACATCGACACCAACCCTCCCCACGAATGCCCCATCAGGTTCATTTTCTCCATGCCGAACGCTTTTCGAATTCCTTCGAGGTCCTCGACGAAGCTGTTCATCGTCATCAAACTTGTGTCGAAATCCGCCGATGACTTCCCCATTGCCCTCTGGTCGTAAAAAATCAATTTATAGTTCTTTGCGAGTTCGGCCATTTGTGGCAACAGGTAGCTGTGGTTCAAACCGGGCCCGCCATGCACGATTACGATCGGAATTCCTTCGCCGACGGTTTCATAATAGAGTTTGACCCCGTTAATAAATTTGAATCCCTTTTCAGTCGGCGGTTCTGCTTCCATTATCGCAATGCTCATCAGTACCGCGGTAACGAGCATACAACACCGGCGAATATTGGAATAAATAGTCAAACGATACGCAGCATGGCTAGTTGCTGAAAATGTACTCCGCATAGTTATTTCTCCCATACCTTTCGGAGCGGATGTGCTTCTGTATTGAATACGACCTGGTCAAAACTCATCGTCTCCGGAGGGGCGAACATAAGGTACAGATATTTGAGTGTCTCGGCAAAAAAGAAACTTTCCATCTCGTCCGACTTTTCTTTCGTCGTTACGTCGCTCAATGCCGCATAGCCTGCATCGGTCCTGCAGTATTTTACGATGTCGTTGAAGTATGTTTCTCCCATTTTCCGGTATCTGTTGTCGCCGGTCAGCTGGTACAGGTAGTATGCGGACTCGATAACTTCCGGCCGCAAATGATATTGCTTTTCGGTTGCTTTCATTCGTGCGTAGTCGATTTCTTCCGGCTCTATATGATAGAGAGTCCACATTCTAAAGCACGATTCTTCGAGCGCCTCGGCTCTCTTCGTATCTCCCGAAAGAGCGAGGAGTGCAGGATAAAATGCCTCGAGCGAGCCGAACAATGTTCCCGTCCGTTTTCCGGTGATCATGTTAACCTCCCCATACCACAATCCGCCGTGCGTTGTGTCGGCCACATATCTGTTGACGGCCTTAAAGCTCTCGTCTGCCATCTTCTTGCAATCCTCGTCGCCAAATAGGAGCCAGGATTTGAAAAGATATTCATAGTAGGAATCAATGCCTCCGCCGATATGACTGGTGCTGTCCACCCATTCTCCAGTCTGAACATTGATCCATTCGCCGACGAGGCCGATCGCTGAACGACGATCGTACAGAGCGACGAGAGCGTTTTTGGCCTTCCGGTAGTAAACAGGATTGCCCGTAAGCTTGCTCAGCGTTCCGAATTCAAGCAGCGATGTTCCGATCTCTGCTGGATTGTTGAGCGAGTCTCTGATCTTGCCGGTTTGAAGATTTACAAAGCGATACGGCATTCCAGTCGGAGTATCGAAGACCGGGAGGAGGCGTTTGCCGAGGTCTTCGGCAAGAAGAAGGAAGCGTTTGTCCCGGTCTATTTCGTAAGCGCTAAGAAGTCCTCCTAATAAACGAATCGTCATTTCAAAACTTTGGACTTCGATATTTTTGTCGAACGACAGGCTGTCGAGAATTAGCTGTTTTGCTGCTCCGGCATCGGCGGACAGCCCCATGAGCAGCATGACATCGTACGCGTCGACCGGGGTCATACAGAACGATGTTCCGTACCAATCACGGGGTTCTTTCGTCAAAGGCCTCAATGCATCATGCCCCCAGGCATATTGTTTATAGCCTCTCCATGCATGAAAGAATTCTGCTCTCACTGAATCGGCCAATGCTTGCTGAGAAAATGCCGGCGTGGAAAAGCCCGCGGCCAACGATGAAGAAAAAAAAAGGAAGAAGAATGCTCGCTTCAAAATTCACCTTTCATGTGAACCGGGATGTTCATTTCTCTTTCAGCTTATCTTTAAATACTTTCTTAAATTTTTCGACTTTCGGCCTGATGACGAAGAGGCAATATGGCTGGGCACCATGTTCGTTAAAATAATTTTGGTGGTAATTCTCCGCCGAATAGAACTTTGTGAACGGAACAATCTCCGTGACGATCGGCGCATCGAAAACGCCGGAGGAACCGAGTTCACGTTTATAGTGTTCGGCAAGTTTCTTTTGTTCTTCATTATGGTAGAAAATGGCAGAACGATATTGTGTGCCGGAGTCGTTCCCTTGGCGATTCAACGTCGTCGGGTCGTGTGTTTTCCAGAACACCTCCAGCAATTCAGGGTAGGTGATGACTTTGGAATCGTATACAATCTGGCAAGCCTCCGCATGGCCGGTCGAGCCGGAGCAGACTTCTTCATAGGTGGGATCCACCGTCGAGCCTCCTGTATAACCCGACACCACCGACTGAACGCCTTTCAGGTTTTGAAACACTGCTTCTACGCACCAGAAGCAGCCCGAAGCAAATGTCGCCGTATCTAATGCCGTCGTTGCCATCGATTTCTCCTCTCCTTGATGATCCGTTTTATTCTTGCCCGGTCCCGTGACTGCCAGAAAGAGAATCACGCTCGCCGCCGCAATTCCAACAACAATCAAAAATATTTTCATCATTCCTCCTCATCTCCACATAAGACCATTTTTTGCGTTAAATGCAATATTCGAACATGCACAGGACGGATTTCATCCGCCCTTGCTGCTTTTCAATCTTTCATGCAACACGTAGGCGAATACACCGAATGCGCGCACTGCCTGCGACTGTGCGTGAACGGTTCCGATCTGATCGACTCCGTACCCTTCTTCGCCGCCAGAAGGATTCCAACCATTCCGTATGGCATCGTCGCTTAACCTATGCAGCAAAACGTAGGAAGCACCGTCATGGTTCGACCAGACATGTTCCAGCATTCGTTCAACCTTCACCGGAATGTCGGGAAGCAATTCTGGTGCAACACTGTATGCGTCCAGTATAAAGTGAACGAACGCTCCGTTCCCATCCATCCGGAGTTGAAAATAATCCGTCGAGTCAACCCAGCCGTTTGCCGGATCCATGATTCGCCGCGCCGAAGCGGCGGCAATCATTTTATATTTCGCGTTTCCGGTCATTCGGAACATCGCCGCAACAACCGACAGGTACGATGCTTCTTCCCATGGAAGCTGTTTGCCGAACGCCGCGCTTCCCCCTTTTCCTTCCCATTTGCCGTCGCCCCGGTAAAATGTTTTTTCAATTCCCGGATATCTGGAATCCCCTTCCCATACTGCCAACGCATCGTTATAGAATCGCCGATCGTGCGTCGCTTCGTACAACATGCACGCGACAGTTACCATCTGATTCGTGTTGCTGTTCGTGATAATCATATCTTCTACTTTTGCATTTGGAGGGTAACTGTACCAACTCCAGAATCCTTCATGATGTGAGAGACGCCCTTCGCTTCTTGCTTCGATGTATCGTTTCTCGGCATCTTCCACCCAGACTTTATTCTTTCGTCCTGAGAATTGCCACCAGTACAATTCTGCAAGACAAATCCAGGCACGGTCGTCAACCCAGGTTCCGTTGAACATGTCGGTAAGGTTACGATCGTTCGTATATCTCTTTAGCAGATTCGGATCGCCGGTTGCGGCATAGAGATGAGCTTCTCCGATCGCCCCGTTTGCCGCCTCCCAACCTCCGTTGTAGACTTGTTGAAACCTCATATCAACGGCGTAGGCGCGCTGAACGGTTATCGCGAAAGCATCCTCAGGCTTCAATCTCTTCGGTTCTTCTTTCCGAATGCTTTTTGTAAGAGATGTTTTGGCATCAAAAGCATGAAATGCGAAAAGAAGATACGTTATTCCGGTTAGTGTAATTCCAACGGAAACGACAATCCGAATCATCGAATGCCCTGGATGGACAGGCGCACCGGCGTTATTCGAAATCTTGGTCTTCTTTCGCTTCATGAGAACAGAAATGGCGGATTTTTGTTTACCTGTTTACCGATGGCATTGCCGATTCGGGGTAACGTGTGCCCGACGCCGCGCCGACGGGTATAACATCATTAATGTGTCCGATCTCATCCTTCGTAAGAACGATATCTACGGCTGCAACGTTCTCGTCCAGATATTTGCGCCGCTTCGTGCCGGGAATGGGGACGATGTCTGCCCCTTGTGCCATAACCCATGCTAATGCAAGCTGCGAAGGACTGCATCCTTTTTGCGCGGCAATTTTCTTGACTCGCTCCACCAGGTCGAGGTTCCGCTGGAAATTTTCTCCTTGAAACCGGGGAGAGTTTCGGCGGAAGTCGTCCGGCGCCAGATCCTCCAAGCGTTTAATCTCTCCAGTGAGAAATCCGCGCCCAAGCGGACTGTAAGCAACAAAGCCGATTCCAAGGTCGCGGCACGTTGCAAGTATTTCATCTTCAGGATCGCGTGTCCAGAGAGAATACTCTGTTTGAAGAGCAGTAATCGGATAGATTTTGTAAGCGCGCCGGATCGTCTTTGCACTGGCCTCAGACAATCCTATGAAACGGACCTTCCCTTTTGTCACTAACTCGCTCATTGCGCCAACCGTTTCTTCGATCGGCGTGTTTGGGTCAACGCGATGCAAATAATACAGGTCTATCACGTCTACACCTAAACGGCGCAGACTTGCATCGCACGAAGCACGAACATACTCCGGCCTGCCGTTGACACCGCGAAGAGCGGGGTTCGCCGGGTTCCGCACGATGCCGAACTTTGTTGCGAGAACAACTTTATCTCGACTCTCTTTAATCGCCTTTCCAACCAGCTCTTCATTTTTGTGTGGACCATACATGTCCGCCGTATCAAGGAGCGTAACCCCGAGTTCCAACGCACGATGAATTGTTGCCGTTGATTCCTTATCGTCCCCGGCGCCATAGAACTCCGACATTCCCATGCACCCTAATCCAATGGCCGATACTTTCGGACCTTTGCTGCCAAGCGTTCGCATTTTCATACTGAATTCCTTTTCGCTTTCGTTACATGTGTTGATGACAAAGATATAGATTCAATCTTTTTATGTGGAATGTTATTCTTTAGGAACGTATCCAATCTCCTGCAACTTCTCCTTCACTCTTCCGCGCTGGTCTCCCTGAATTTCAATGTTTCCCTGTTTGATTGTCCCTCCCGCACCGCAGTGTTGTTTCAGGATTCGGGCAATCTCTTCCATCGTCGAAGGATTATGCCGTAGACCCGCAACGATTGTGACCGTTTTCCCCTTTCTTCCCTGAGTCTCCAAATAGACACGAACGCTCTTTCCTTTGCCATCGTGATGAAATTTTTCCTCATCTCGAGGCGTTGACTTCCGCTGTTCAGTCTTTGGTAGGAGTTTTTGAAGGTCGGAAAGAGATGTTAATTTCATTTTATTAAAAGTATCTCAAAAATGATTTTGCACTGTCATCCTGAGCCCGACGAAGTCGGGAGAAGGATCCACAACACTGAGGATACGTGAATGCACGGTGCTACATTGTCATGGATTCTTCGTCTCCCGACAAAAAGCGTCGGGATCCTTAGAATGACACAAACTCTACTTTTCGTTTGTCACCCTGAGCCCGCCGTTGTTTGGCGGGAGAAGGGTCTGGAGGGCGCGGGGGATTTGTGCAATACAATTTTTGTCCTTGATTCACCCTTGCGCTGTCCAGATTCTTCACTCCGCTTCGCTCCGTTCAGACAATGATGTTGCACTATTTGTTCGGAATGATGTTACTTGGAATTTTTGATTGCTTCTATTTATTTTATGATGATGAAAAAGTAGAAAAAACGCCTGCCAATTGCAACGCAAAGCCCGAGGCAAAATTGCTTCTCTCATTTCCATCACCGATATTAAGGAACAATTTTTTCCACACTCACCACAACCGCACGGGTGAATTATGAAATCTCGTCTTACACTGCTCTGGATACTCGCCAGTATCGTCTTCGCATCATGCGCGCAACAACACACTGCTGACGAACAATTTGAATCACTGGCGTCAAACTATATCGAGAAACTGCTTCGGTTAAACCCCGAATGGGCAACCGGCCTCGGCGACCATCGCTATGACGGCAGGCTCAACGACTACAGCATGGCCGGCGTCGAAGCCGAGCGTTCGCTCACCAAGGCGTATCTTGACTCGCTGTCAAAAATCGGTCCGGCGGAGCTGAACTCAGCGAACAGCATCGATTTCAAAATCATGCAGACGAACCTTGAGTCGATGCTGTATTCACTGGACACGTTGAAAGAATATGAATGGAATCCGCTCTACTATAATGTTGGCGGAGCAATTTACGGTTTGCTTGCGCGCGAGTTCGCGCCCCTCAACGACAGGCTCAAGAGCGTCAAAGAGCGGTTGGCAGGAATCCCCGCGGTCGTTGACGCCGCTGAAGCCAATCTAAAAAATCCTACGAAGATTCACACAGAGACGGCGATCCTTCAAAACGGCGGCACGATCGGATTGATTGAAAACGATTTGAATATGTATCTCAACCAAACGCCTGAACTGAAGGCAGAGTTCGCGCCGGTACAGGCACAAGCGGTGAAAGCGCTTGAACAATACGGAAAGTGGCTGCAGAAAGATCTCCTTCCTCGCGCGAACGGCGACTTCCGCATCGGGGACGACAAATTCAAACGAAAACTCTATTACTCTCTTGAGTCGGACCTGACAAAAGAAGAGATTCTCAACTCGGCCGAAGAAGACTTGAAGAAAACACAGGATGCACTGTACGAGACTGCGGTGCCCTTCTTCCAGAAATTCTTTCCGACCATTGCCAATACAAATATCGCGAAGGACAAAAAAACGGTCATCAAAGCGGTGCTCGACAAACTTGCCGATAATCATCCGACCAACGCAACGATTGTCGACCTTGCAAAACAAGATCTGAAGACAACGACTGATTTCGTCCGCGCCAATAATCTTGTCACCGTCCCGGACAATCCCGTCAACGTTGTCGTCATGCCGGAGTATCAGCGAGGTGTTGCTGTCGCGTACTGCGATGCGCCCGGACCTCTTGAAAAGAACGGCGAAACGTTCTTCACCATCTCCCCGACTCCGAAAGACTGGACAACAAATCGCGTCGAATCGTTCTTCCGCGAATACAACAACTACATGCTGCAGGACCTCACGATCCATGAAGGAATGCCGGGACATTACCTGCAGCTTGCGCATTCAAACAAGTTCAAGGCGCCCACCATGATTCGCGCAATTTTCAGCAACGGCATGTTCGTCGAAGGCTGGGCGACGTATGCGGAGCAGCTGATGGTGGAAAAAGGCTACGGCGGCCCGGAGGTAAAAATGCAGGAATTGAAAATGCACCTGCGTCTTATTATCAACGCGATCATCGACCAAAAAATTCACACCGCCGGCATGACTGAGAACGAAGCAATGCTCTTGATGAAGAACGAAGGTTTTCAGGAAGAAGGAGAAGCCGCAGGCAAATGGCGAAGGGCGTGCCTGACCTCGTCCCAGCTCTCGACGTATTATGTCGGAAACACTGAACTCAATCTGCTGCGCAAAGCATACGAAGCGAGATACGGTACGAACGATATGAAGGCAATGAACGATGCAATCATATCATTCGGCTCACCGGCTCCGAAGTACATCAAGAAGGCGCTCGGGCTGGAATAACAAGATTATCCGCTGCCGATCCTGTCACGACGAGAGGAATCATTAGAGATCTTATCCCGCGTGATTAAACCTTTGCGGCCGCAGCCAATCTAAGAATGAAAGGTTTGCTTCCTGGAATACGCGTCATCCATTAAACAATCAAATCATCATCAATGCAATAAGGAGAACTTTATGCGATTCTACGTGTCGCTTTTATTCGCTGCTTTTCTTTTAGCAGGCGTTTTCACAACTACGACAATGGCCCAGGGGATGATGCGAATGACCCCCGAAGAGCGGGTTAAACAACTAAAAGATTCTTTAGGCCTGGACGACAAACAGACAGAACAGATCACCAGCATCTTCAAAGAAATGGGAGCGAAGCGGCAGGCGCTCATGGACTCCGTCAGCGACCGCGATGCACGACGAGAAGCGATGATGAGCATGATGAAGTCGACCGATGAAAAGATCGAGGCATTGCTTACGCCGGAACAAAAGGACAAGTACGAAGCGCTGAAGAAAGCACGAGAAGCGATGATGCGACAACGGATGAACTAAGATTGCTTCGTTTAACGAGTATGGCAGCGCAGGAATGTAAGACGTTGGTTCAACGGCTTCGAAGGAAAACTTCGAGGCCGTTTCTTTTATTAGAAGCCATCTCAAAAATGGTCTTGCGATAGTTCTTCTGCCGAAGGCATGGCTTCGCCAGACGCTCCCGTTCCGCAGAAGCGGAACGGGATTGCTTCCCGAAGGGATCCCTTTGGGACAGGGTGAACAAATG
>CAZXQG010000019.1:0-56576 GCA_964642725.1 uncultured Chitinophagaceae bacterium | reverse complement strand
CAATCTTAAATGTTTGGGGTAGAGTAGAGTAGAGTAGAGTAGAGTAGAGTAGAGTTTCCCTGACTGCCCCATAGAGGCAATTTTCGGGAACATTTTATTTAATGTCAATAGGCGTATTCAAAATTTTTTGTGCAATCGGAGGGCTTACAGGGGTTTTCGCTTTTCTATTCTGCGGATTCGACCTTTTTCTTTGAAGCGCGGTTCCGTTCGTTGGCACCGAGAATTTTCTTCCGGAGGCGGATTGATTTCGGCGTCACTTCAACATATTCATCGTCGCCGATCCATTCGATGGCCTGCTCGAGCGTCAAAAGATGGGCGGGTTCCAGGCGCACGGCTTCATCGGAACCGGATGCGCGCATGTTGCTCAGCTGTTTTGATTTGCAGACATTAACCGTCATATCATGTTCGCGCGAGTTCTCGCCAACGATCATCCCCGGATAAACGCGAGCGCCCGGTTCGACAAAAAAGGTCGACCGCTCCTGCAATTTCCACATCCCGTACGCAACCGCTTCGCCGGCCTCCATTGCAATGAGCGCACCTTTCGTGCGGTGTTCAAGCTCGCCTTTAAACGGTTCGTAGCCGTGGAAGTTGTGGTGGAGGATTCCCGTTCCTTTTGTTTGCGTCATAAACTCGTTGCGGAAACCGATCAATCCTCGCGACGGGACAAAAAATTCGAGCCGCGTGTTTCCGTTCGACGAAATCATATTCTTCATTTCACCCTTGCGCCGTCCCAGGTTCTCGATCACCGTGCCGACAAATTCATCGGGCACATCGATGATAACATGTTCCATCGGCTCGGAGAGAACATCGGCAATGTTTTTATAGATCACTTCGGGGCGGGAGACCTGCAATTCAAATCCTTCGCGCCGCATATTCTCAATCAACACGGAAAGATGAAGTTCGCCGCGGCCGCTCACGCGGAAAACATCGGGCGAATCGGTCAACTCAACCCGCAAGCTGACATTCGAGCGCAGTTCGCGGGCAAGCCGTTCGCCGAGATTCCGCGTTGTGACATATTTCCCTTCCTGTCCGGCAAAGGGGGAATTGTTCACGACAAAGTTCATCGAGATTGTCGGCTCTTCAATGGCGACAAACGGCATCGGTGTCGGGTCGGCCGCATCCGCGATCGTTTCGCCGATGTCGACATCTTCCATTCCGGCAATGGCGATGATGTCGCCGGCGCTCGCTTTTTGCGTTTCAACCCGCTTCAATCCTTCAAATGTATAAATTTTTGTTACGCGTGCGTCTTCCGCCGAGCCGTCGCGATGGATAATTTTCATTGCGGAACCGAAGCTGATTGTGCCGCGGGAAATTTTTCCGATGCCGAGCCTGCCGAGATAGTCGTTATAGTCAATGGTCGTTACCAGCATTTGAAACGGCTCTTCGCTGTTTCCTTCCGGCGCGGGGACTTTGTTAATGATCGCCTCAAAAAGCGGTTCAAGGCTGGTGCTTTCCTGATCAAGCTCGGTTTTCGCTATCCCTTGTTTCGAAATGGCATAGATCGTCGGAAAATCCAGCTGCTTATCGGTAGCGCCGAGCGACAGGAACAGTTCGAAGACTTCGTCCAGCACTTCATGAGGACGCGCATCTTTCCGGTCGATTTTGTTAATGACAACGATCGGCTGGAGATGGAGGTCGAGGGATTTTTTCAAGACAAATTTGGTTCCCGGCAGAGGACCTTCGGCGGCATCGACAAGCAAAAGAACACCATCCACCATTTTCAGCGTTCGTTCAACCTCGCCGCTGAAGTCGGAGTGGCCCGGCGTATCGACGATGTTTATCTTAATTTTCGTTTTCGATTTTTTCGGCTGGTAGAACACCGATGTGTTCTTGGCGAGAATCGTGATGCCGCGTTCCTTCTCAAGGTCGTTCGAATCCATCACGCGCGTTACCATCACTTGATTGTCGCGGAATGTTCCGGTTTGGCGCAAAAGTTGGTCGACGAGCGTCGTTTTCCCGTGATCAACGTGGGCGATAATTGCGATATTGCGAATGTCTTCTCTTCGAATCATGAAGTCTCTACCGGTAGTTAAAAACCGCAGGGGCGACCTACTGTCGCCCCTGCAAGCTTCCGCAGCGATTAATTATACTAATATACCAAAAAAATACATTGAATCCAAGGCGGCCGGCGGAAGGGAAGTGTTACCTTTTGCCTCTCGCACAAGTAGATACCGGACACCTTATCGAGAAAATCAAAACATGCCGAAACATACGGTGAGGTACTCCAACAAGGTGCCCGATATTTCTCCAAACAAGACTGACTATGCATTCGCCGTCGTCAAAGCCCGCGAAAAACTTCGGAGTGTTTCTACCTCAATTGTTCGGGGCGCCGTTAAGAATCCATTGGCGTATTGCGTCAATGTTGCCCTGCGTGAGTTTATCCGCTCCCTTTGGCATTATTTCCCCCTGGCTCGTATCCGGTGCGGTAATTTTAATGAAGAGAAGGCTGGAGTCCGGGCTTCCCGGTTTCACGCGAATGAATGGGGGGAGATTTTTCCTGTCTGCTGCACTCCGAATACCGACCAATTGAGCGAACGATTTACCTGCAACAAGACTGAGATCACCTTTCTTTCCGCTTCCATGGCATGACGGCGCATCGCAATTTACGTCAAAAATCTCCTTTTGTATGGAAGATAATTTTGGTTCTACCGTCAGGCCCGATGAGTTTGGTTTGCTGTTTGAGCCGCACGAAAAGGCCGCCATACTAAAAAGGAAAACAGGCAATAAAACTGATATTCGGATCAAACTAAAACACCGAGGTTTATGTCTAAGATATTTGTGAAACGGCAAAGTAAAGATTTCCCCAGCGAGTTTCAAGGTAAGATCGGGCATTTGCAGATAGTGTTACGGTTTCACGATTTTTTCTTGTTCCCAATCTCCGATTGTGAACGAAGTGTGTCGGGTGATCAATATTTTCAGACGAAAAAACAAGTTAAGCAGCTCGTTTTCAAACTCAGTTTGGGAACGAGAGTAAATTTTCTCAAATTGTAACACTAGTTATTTGCCCGGTTGCTTCAAAAATACGTTTTGAGTATTTTGAATACGAAAGTTGAGTCGACCATACCTTCGGAATGCTTGAAGCTTCATGCCTCTCGATTGCAGCTGTCTTCTTGGGACTCACCGGCCTGGAATTCATAACGACAATGGTCAACACGGTTTAAAAAATTTGAAAAGAAAGAACGTTCAATGAAGAAGTATAAGACCTATCTTGTTATTGCGATCGTCGTTGCAGTTCTTGGCGGCATTGTGACAATTAAAATCCTCTCGGGCAATGCGGCGATCGACACCCGGCGTCAAAGCGTTCCGCTTGTGAAAGTAGAACAGCCGCTCCGCCAGACAATAGCATACCAGTTGGATTTCAACGGAGATGTTATCGCCATCCAGCAAGCGGATATTTTTTCCAAGGTTACCGGAAACTTAGAGCGGATCTACACCGATATGGGAAACAGTGTGAAGCGTAATCAGCTGCTTGCCGTCATCGATTCAACGGAACTATACCAGCAGGTTCAACAAACGGCTGCGACATACTTCAACGCCCGGATCAATTATACCCGCAATAAGAAGCTGTACGAACAAAAGCTTGTCGCGAAACAGGACCTTGACAACGCCGAAGCGCTGATGAAAGTGGCGCAGGCTAATTACGAAACCGCAAGAACGCGCTTGAGTTATGCGCGCATCACTGCGCCGTTCGCCGGCGTTATCACAAAGCGGTTCCTCGACGAAGGCGCACTTGTGGCGACAAGCAACGCCACCCTCTACACGTTGATGGATCTCGACAGCGTGAAAGTGATCGTCAGCGTGCTGGAAAAAGACGTTCCCCAAATAACGAAGGGAAAAACGGCAAAGATTATCGTTGATGCGTTTCCGGGAAAAGAATACGAGGGGGTGATTACACGCATGAGTCAGGCGATCGACCTTTCAACACGAACAATGGCGATCGAAGTCGGCGTGCCGAACAAGGATCACAATTTGAAACCGGGAATGTACGCTACGGTAACCCTTACAATTTCTGAACACCGCGATGCCGTCACCGTGCCAACGGAAGTTATCCTCCACGACAACAATGGAACGTTTGTCTATACCTTGCAAAATAACACCGCCAAAAGAACTCCGGTTCAACTCGGCATCGAACGGAACGCCCGCACTGAAATTCTTGCAGGGCTGAGCGGCAGTGAAAGCGTTATCGTTGTTGGGCAGCAGCTCGTGCGTGACGGCGGAGCGGTCACGCTTCAACGATAATTGAAGCCGGTATTGCACAACGCTTCGATGATTTTTATTCTCGGAACCTTGCTTAGAAAGTATGTAGGCCTATGTGGCTAACCCGACTCGCTCTTCGATATCCCATTTCCACGTTCCTCTTCGCACTGACGATTATGGTGCTGGGGTTGGTTTCCGTTCAGCAGCTTCCTATTGATTTGCTTCCGAACATCACCATTCCGGTGGTAACAACAGTTACGTACTACTCGGGTGCCGGACCGCTCGACATGGAACAGGCGGTTACCGCGATCATCGAGAGGGGTGTCAGCTCGGTCAACGACGTCGACTATGTCCAATCATCAACGCGGGAAGGTATCTCGCAAGTGCGCATTAATTTCACCTGGGATGCGAATACCGACGTGGGCCTCGTCGACGTTATCCAGCGGGTGAACCGCATTCTTACTCTGCTGCCGACCGGCGTCTCTCAACCGATTGCGCTCCGGTTCGACATCACCAACCTCCCCGTGTGCAACCTTGTAGTTTATGGCGACATTGATGGACGCGATCTGTACGATTTGGCGTACAATGTCATCGAGCCGCAAATCGAGCATGTCGGGGGCGTCGCATCGGCGCAAGTGCTCGGCGGACGCATCCGGGAAATTCATGTTACCCTCGACCGCAACCGGATGCAGGCGCTGCAACTTCCCGTCCAAAACGTCCTCACTGCTGTTGCGAATGCGAATCTCATTCTTCCCTCCGGCGATTTGAAAACCGGACAGTTCGATTACTCCTTGAAAACGGAAAGCCAGTTTAACGTTGTCAAGCCGATGGAAGACATAGTCGTTAAAAATATCGGCGGCGTTGCGATCCGCATACGAGATATCGGCTCGGTAGAAGACAGCTACCAGGAAGAAACCGAAATTATCCGTGTCAACGGAAAGCCGGGAGTGACATTGCGCGTGCAGAAACTGGCAAGCGCAAACACCGTCACCGTTGTTGACAACGTCCTTAAAACCCTCCCGAAACTCACCGGCGTTCCCAGCAACGTTCAGACCTCGCTTTCGTTCGACCAATCACTGTATATTCGTCAGACGATTGCCGGGCTGGAGCAGGAGGCAATGCTCGGCGCACTTCTCGCCATGCTCGTTATCATGATCTTCCTTCGGAACATTCGCGGAACGCTCATCATTATTGTCGCAATTCCGCTTTCTATTTTGATCACGTTCATCATGTTCCGCTTCGGCAACATCACCTTGAACATCATGACCTTCGGAGGATTGGCGCTTGCGGTCGGCAGGCTGGTTGATGATTCGATCGTCGAATTAGAAGCGATTTCGCGCCATTACAACGAACGAAAAGAGGGGCAATCGAAAATCCAGGCGACACTGGCAGCGGCAAGCGAGGTTGCCTCGCCGATTTTTGTTTCAACGCTGACAACCGTCATCGTTTTTCTTCCCATTGTGTTCTTGAGCGGCGTCGCAAAGCTGATGTTCATTCCCCTGACCATTACGATCGCCGTTGCGCTCTTCGGGTCGTTTTTTGTCTCGCGCACGGTAACACCATTGATGTGTCTGAATTATCTCCCGCCGGAAAAACACCTCGACCGCTCGTCGAAAAAGTTTTCCGACCGCGTGCGTGTGAGAGCGCACGATATGGTCAACGTGCTCGATGATTGGTACGAGAAAAGGCTGCGGTGGGCCCTTGCCAACCGGAGACCTATTATTATCGGGATCATTGTTGTATCGGTTCTCTCTGTTGGATTGGTAAAATTTATTGGAACGGAATTTTTCCCGGATCAGGATGAAGGACAGTTTGCACTGACGATCAAGCTCCCGGTGGGCACGCGTGTGGAAGAAACAAGTGCCATTGTGAGGCAGATGGAACAGATCCTCCAGGCCAATGTACCGGAAATTCAGGCGATGATAGCCGACGTCGGTGTGCCGCTGGCGCGAAGCGGGAATACTATCGGCAGAAACTCAGGCAGCCACGCTGCAAATATTCAAATTGCTCTTG
Source organism: uncultured Chitinophagaceae bacterium (assembly GCA_964642725.1). GTDB lineage: Bacteria > Bacteroidota > Ignavibacteria > UBA10030 > UBA8401 > JAGVPT01. The sequence goes on along the minus strand of CAZXQG010000019.1, from coordinate 50,366 downwards.
TTTCTCCGGAAAAGCGAAAGCGGTCGGTGTTTGAAATAATCAAAGCGGTTCGTCCGAAACTGAATTCTATTCCGGGCACGACGGTCTATATTACTCCCAGCGGGTTCCTCCGCTTCTTGTTGAATTTCGGTTCGTCCGCACCAATCGATGTAGAGATCAGGGGATACGACCTCGACACCGGGTCAAAACTCGCCAAAGAAATTGCAGCGATTGTCCGCTCAACTCCGGGGGCAACGGATGTGCAAGTATCGCGCGAAGACAACCTCCCAGAACTGCGCGTCAAGATCGACCGGGACAAAGCGGGCGCTCTTGGCATCAACGTTGCAGCAATTTCCAACACCATCACAACCTGCATCAACGGCTCCGTGGCTTCGCTCTATACCGACCCGGTTTCCGGAAACATCTACAATATTCTGGTCCGGCTAAGCGAAGATTATCGCTCGAATATTGACGACTTAAAAAATATCGTCATCCCGACTGCAAACGGAGACCAGGTTCTGCTCGGCAACATTGCAACAATTGAAAAAGCGGCGTCGCCGGTTCAAATCGACCGAAAATATCAGCAGCGGCTGATTGAAGTAACTGCCAACGTCACCGGCCGCGACCTTGGCAGCGTTGCTGCCGATATTGATGCGGGTGTCTCCAAGATCTCAATCCCACCCGGATTTGAAGTGAAGCAAACCGGCAACGTCGAGCAGCAGAAAAAAACGTTTACCGATCTTGCTCTTGCGTTCGCCCTCGCAATATTGCTCGTCTATGTTGTCATGGCATCGCAATTTCAATCGCTCATTGATCCGTTCATCATTATGTTCACCGTGCCGCTGGGCATCGTCGGAGTATTCTGGATGCTCTTCCTGACGAACACGACGCTTTCGGTAACATCGTTTCAGGGAGTGATCGTCATGGTAGGGATCGTGGTCAGCAACGGGATCCTTCTTGTGGATTATACAAACCATCTGCGCATGAAGGGTGTGCCTCTTCATGACGCCGTAATCCAGGGAGGCCGAACACGATTGAAGCCGATTCTGATGACATCGCTTGCAACTGTGCTCGGCTTGATCCCGATGGCGCTCGGTATCGGCGGTGAATCGACGCAGGCGCCGCTTGCAATCGCAGTCATCGGTGGGCTGACGGTTTCCACGACGCTCACGCTCTTCTTCGTTCCCACGCTCTACACGGTATTTGAGGAACGATTCAAGCGCGAATTGAAGTCGGAAGAAGAGGCGATGAAATGATGAAATACTCCTTTTTCTTTCGCCAGGCGATCTTATTCTTCTCTCTCGTTATTCCCCTTCATGGGCAAATGACCGGTGCATTTCCCGAGTCATTGACGCAGGAGCAGGCGGTAACGCTGGCATTAACGCACCATCCGTCGCTCCGGGGTGCAGAAGCGGCAACGCACTCGGCATCGGCGGGTGTAACGCTTGCACAGTCGAATTATTTTCCCGCGCTCAGTGTTTCCGCCGGCGGGACACGAACCGGAGGCGCTTCCCCGATCAACCCATCGTTCCCCGTGCGGATACTGACATACAATAATTATATCACAGCATTGTCTCTCCAGCAAACGCTGTACGATTTCGGTAAAACAAGTGGACGGGTTTCGGCGAGCGAAGAATTGATGGATGCATCGTTTACCGATTTTCAGGCGACACGGGACAGCGTTATTGCAAATGTCCGGCTTGCATATATTAATTTTGTTCAAGCGATACGATTGGTTAAGGTCGACTCAGAATCGGTCGCCCAGGCAGAAGAACATCTGAAACAATCACAAGCATTCTACTCGGTCGGCACGCGCCCGCAATACGACGTGACAACTGCCGAGGTCAATCTTGCTAATGCCAACGTAGCCTTAATTACCGGACGGAATCAGGTGCGCATCGCAAAGCTGCAATTGGAAAACTCGATCGGAATGTATTCAACGACCCGCTACACTGTCCGCGATTCCCTGGGAACGCCGGCTTTTGCCATTACTCTGGATTCAGCGAAAACTATCGCGAGAGAGTCCCGCCCGGAACTCCGTTCTGCCCAAGCGCGGTACGTTTCGGCACAGTCATCGGTTTCCGCCGCACGGAGCCAGCATTTGCCGACGGTGTCGCTCAACGGAGGTTGGACGTGGAGCAGTTTTGATTTTCCGCTGCAAAGCAAATGGAATGCCGGGCTTACCCTCAGCATGCCGATCTTTGAAGGGTTCGCGATTTCCGCACAGGTCGAACAGGCAGAAGCGGTTGTCGACGAAGTGCATGCCGGGGTTGACATGCTTAACGAAGTTGTGGTGCTTCAAGTTGAACAAAACTATCTTTCTTTAAAGGAAGCGCAGGAACGCATCGATGCGTCGAAGAAGCTTGTAACTCAGGCAAAAGAGAATCTCAAACTCGCCGAAGGAAGATACAATTCCGGCGTCGGCTCCCCGATCGAAATCACCGACGCACAAGTAACTCTTTCGAACGCGCAAATTACGAACATTCAAGCGCTGGCAGATTATAATTCATCGCTTATCCGTTTGCGCCAGGCGATGGGGGTGATAGCTCAGAATTGAGTAGATAGCGCGCGGATTTTTACAGAGTTGTCGCACATCTTTTTGATTTACCCTGCCAAATATTTCAACATGTCGCGATTTCTTGGATAAGGTATCCGGCAACCGTCCAGCCGGCGGTTGTAGTAGACTATTTTGACTTGGATGAAGAGAGACTTCAGATATTCATCCTTCGATGCGCTCTCCCGCTCTTTGAGCGGGATCACTTACTCAGGATGAACATAGTCTGTTCACCTTGAGCAAGTCCCGATGATTTTTATCGGGACGCGTCGAAAAGGCGGTGCCATGCAAAGTCGCCCACTACCCGGCGGTTTCTTTTGTTTGCATCCTTTCCCGACTTTCGCTACTTTTCTTTCACGGTACCCGACAACTCCAACAACACTCTTCCGATCGTCAACCATGAACAGACGCTTCCTCATCGTTCTATTTCTTATCGGTTTCTATTCGTTGCTTTGCTCACAAACAACTGATTCGCCACACTCCGGGGATCTTTCGAGCTTCCATGCGCGGCATTCTGAAAATTGGGTCCACAAAGGCGTTATCTATGAAATTAATACTCGTTCGTTTTCTCCTGCGGGGAATTTTGCCGGAATCGAAAAGCGGCTTCCCGAACTGAAGAAACTCGGCGTGACAATTTTGTGGATTATGCCTATTCATCCCGTCGGAGTGCTGCACCGTAAAGGAACACTCGGCAGCCAGTACTCTGTTCGGGATTACTACGGAATCAATCCCGAGTTCGGAACACTTGACGATTTCCAACACCTGGTCAACAGCGCACACAAACTCGGCTTTCATTTCATCATCGATCTCGTTGCAAACCATACTGCCTGGGACAGCAAGCTTATCCATGAACATCCGGATTGGTTTACAAAAGACAGCACCGGCAACATTGTGCCGCCGAATCCCGATTGGACAGACGTCGCCGATCTGGATTATTTGAAGCCGGGTTTGCGCCAGTACATGATTACGATGATGAAATATTGGGTACATGACATCGGTATTGACGGATTTCGTTGCGACGTTGCAGAGATGGTACCCACAGATTTCTGGGAGGCCGCCCGTGCTGCGTTGGACAGCATTAAACCCGTGATGATGCTTGCGGAGGGGGCGTATCCTGAACACCATCTCAAAGCATTCGACGCCACATACGGTTGGAATACGTATCAGGCGCTTGCTCCGATTATTCAGGGAAAAAAATCTGTTGTCTCCCTCGATACGGTTTTGAACATTGAGAGATTGACATATCCACAAGGCTCGCTCCGTATGCGATTCAGCTCGAACCATGACGAAAATGCGTGGGACGCTCCGGACGTAAAAAAATTCGGAGCCAAAGGAGCGAAACTTGCCGCTGTTGTTGTCAACACGCTACCGGGAATTCCATTGTTGTATAATGGACAGGAGGCCGGCAACAAGAAAAAGCTAAAACTGTTTGAAAAAATTCCTATCGACTGGAAGCGCGGTGCCGGGTTCAAAAAATTATACGCCGCGCTCTTCAACCTCCGGAAAAATCAACCCGCATTTTCCGAAGGGGATATGGTGCGCATTTCCGCGTCAAATGATCGCCGGGTGTTTGCTTTCGCGCGTATCTCCCGAACAAACAAATTTGTTGTCGTGCTTAATTTTGATCAAAAAGCATTTAACGGTTCACTACGTCTTTCGTCTCCTCTGTTGGAAACGGGAAATAAAATTACTCTCGTCGATGTTTTCACGAAGAAGAAATTTGCAGTTGTTGTGCCTTCGTCGAAATTGATTCCCGTCAACGTTCCTGCGATCGGTTTTCGTATACTTCAAATAGAATAGAAACTTCACCGCGCGACCGCACTATGATAACAATGCACCGGCACAACTCTCTGGATTCTATGAAAAGGCAAACGGTTTTCAGAAGTATAGCGTGGGGTGCGGACGATTTTGGTAGTGTCCTAATTTGGGTATGAGTATCTCAAAGACCTACAGTACGGTCATCCTGATCCCGACAAAGTCGGGAGAATGCCGAAGGCATCACTTCGTGAGGATCCACGACACTGAAGCTTTGTGGATGTACGGAGACGCATTGACATGGATTCTTCGTCTCCCGACAAAAAGCGTCGGGATCCTCAGAATGACATGACTCAAAGATTATGACATGTACACTCAAATTAGGACACTACCACGATTTTCATCGCCTTGACTTTAAAATTTAAAATCAACAACTTTTCAAAAATGCTTGATGTTTTTTTCCATCCGACAATAACCTGGAGTTAAGGAGGCATGTATGGCAATAGAATCCAAGGAAAGTATCGGCTTGCAATGGAAGTGGATCGGTATCGGCACGGTCGTCGGCGTTGTGCTGACCACGGTGCTGTTCCAAATCATGTCCGACACATTTAACTCATTCTACATTCCTCTTTTTATCGGCCTTCTATCATATGTCATCATGGGAATTATTATCGGCTATAAATCCCCCGGATATACGTTGAAAGAACCGGCTATCGGCGGATTGTTTGCGGTGATTATTACGATGGCGATTCTTCATTATGTTTTCGATTACAACCCGCCCGAAGGGCAGATGATTGCCGCTCCGTTTCTTGCGTTCTTTCTGGCGCTCCTCGGAGGCTGGGTCGGTGAAGAATTGCAGGGTTCTCAGCAGCGAGCAGCAGAAAGCAAGACAATCGCCGGTCTGGAGTGGGCATGGGTTATCACCGGCACCGTAATAGGGTTTATTCTCAACAACATTTTTGTGTACGGATTGTTTGCGTTGTTACGGTTTGGCGTTGCCGGTATTTTAATTTCGCTCGGCGCAAGCTTTATTATCGCCGGGATTATCGTCGGCTATAAATCTCCGGGTGTAACGATTAAAGAAGCTGCGCTTGCGGGAGTGCTTGGCGTTATTTTAAATTTCCTCTTTATTTATTTCGGCTTTGGCGCGATGCTCGATATGCAGTACCTTATTATCGGTCTTGCCGGAGGGTTTATTCTCTCGTTTGTCGGGGGATGGATCGGGGAGGAAATGCAAAAACGGAAGGAAAGCAAAGCCGGGGCAACGAGCTAAAAAGGAATTATTGCTTACACTAAAAAGAGGGCTCATATTTTTTATGAACCCTCTTTTTCATTTCATAGACGAGGAATCGCGCAATTGCGGTGCTCACCGTTTCGGCGGCTTCGGCAGATTTTTTGCAAGCGCATTCATTATTCCACCGGACCTCTTTTTTTCCGAGACTTTCTGAAGCGGCGTGTTGTCGTGCTGCTTGTTCACAAACACCTGTTGTCCTATTGCAAGCAAATTGAACACGAAATAATACAGGTTTAGTCCGGACGGAAGGTTGTTGAAAAGAAGCGTCATCATCACCGGCATCATCCACACCATCGCTTTTTGCCGCGGATCGTTTACCGTCATTTTTTGTTGAATGAACATGGTGATGCCCATCATCAACGCGAGGCCGCTGATATTATGGACGCCGACAAGCGGGAGCGTGAACGGCAGGTCAACGATCACATCGGGCACCGAAAGATCTTTTATCCACCAGACAAAATTAGCTTGCCGCAATTGGATCGAGTTTGAAAAAAGCGCATAGAGTGCATAAAGAATCGGCAGCTGCAGAAGCATCGGCAAGCACCCGCCGGCGGGATTGACGCCGTAGTCTTTGTAGAGCTTCATGATTTGCATATTCATCTGATTCGGATCGTCCTTGAACTTCGTCCGAATTTCCTCCATCATCGGCTGCAGCGCCTGCATCTTCTTCATCGATTTCATGCTGCTTCGTGTCAACGGATGAAGCGCAACTTTGACGATAATGGAGAAGAGAATGATGATGATGCCGTAATTCGAAATGAAAATGCGTAAAAAATTGAAGAGCGGGATGAATAAGTAAACGGTAATCGGCCGGATCCATGACCAGCCTAAGCTCATGATGTGGTCGAGTCCGTGTCCGTAGCTTTTGATGATGCCGAAATCCAGCGGACCAATAAAGAGAGTAAAGCGGGATGCTTCTTCATCCGTGTTTTTAAATGGGACTTTTAATCCGATAGAGTAATGTTCAACGATGCCGTGGTCCGGTGCCGCTTCGCAGCGCCCTTCGAGATATGCCCCGTCTGCTTTCTTGTCGTCCGAGAGGAGCACGACGGCGAAATACTTGTTGCGTGTGGCGACCCACTCCGTTGAACCGTTTGTATTCGAGATCGGAGTTTCGCCCGGCTTGGCGGCGTCTACGGATGCAACTTCGCCCCCTGCGTATGAAAATGCTTCCGCCTGGCGCGACTCGTCGACACTGTTGTGCTCAACATACCGGATCCCGTTTTCCCAAATTACTTGGTACTCATAATTAGCGATGATGTCCTGCATGCCGGCGAACTTCACGCCGACATCCAGCCCGTACGAATCATTCCTGAAATGAAGCGTTTTCACAACGCGGCCCGGTCCGGCGTTGAGTGTGAAATCAATGGAATAGTCTTCGGTTCCAGTCAACCGAACGATCCCGGCAGGCGGGAAGGCGGCATTAAAAAACAGGCTCTTCGTGTTGATAAGTTTGCCGTCCGTCGAAGTAAAAAGAAGGCTGAAGTCTCCGCCTGTCGCATTTTCAATAAGCTGAACCGGGTGCTGGTCCCATGTTTTATAGTTCTTCAGCTCAAAACTTCTGAGGACCGCGCCCTTCGTCGAAACCACCGCCGTGTACAGGTCCGTTTCAATTGTTATGATTTGCTCGTTTCCAACGGCAGCATTTGAAAAGAATTTACCGAGTGAATCCTTCGGCGAAAACTGTCGCGCCTCCGTTTTGACTTCAGCCTGTTTTTTTTCGACTTCCGGCTTGGCTGCCAACGAAGAATCTTTTCGCAATTCGTACACCTGTTTTCCGTTTTGCAGCTGCTGCGAAGGACGCGGAGAGCTCCACCACATCCACACCATCAGGACGATGGCAATAAGAATGAAACCGAGCGTTGTCTGTTTATCCATTTACATTGCACTCCAATTCAAAATTAACGGCTGTTTCTCTCAGTTCACCGGATCGTATCCGCCTTCGTGCCACGGATGACACTTCCCGATTCGCAGAATCGTCAACCATGCACCCTTCCACGGACCGTACTTTTCAAGAGCATCGATTGAATAGTGCGAACACGAAGGATAAAATCTGCATGAGTTGGGTGGAAGAAGGGGAGACACAAGCAGTTGATAAAGACGGACAGCGCCGATAATGATGCGCGTCATTGTTGCCTCGCCATCATAGAAATGATTTGTACCATTACGTTCTTCAAATCGCTTTCGATGCTTGCATAACGAATTCGTCGCACATTGCCGCGTCCTGCATTCCTAAAAACAAAGATGAGAGCGACCTGAAAATCTGTTGTGTTTGCCGCTTCGCACAATTGCGCCTTATTTTTTCGGTAGGCTTCGCGCATAAACCGCTTCAGTTTGTTTCGATCAACGGCAAGTACAATAGCTCTTCGAGGAACTGCAAACCCCGCACGAACAGACGGCAAGTTATTATCTTTTTTCAGTTTTTTAAAATAGCAACGGAGCACCGAGCCGTGGACAGACTCTCCATTTTTCAGAATGTCGGAGAAAACGGAATAACCGCGAAGGATTTCTGATTTGCGAAGTGTGTGATGCACACATTCAACCTTTGTCGCTTGTCCTCGACGCTTCGGAAAGCGTCAAAGTTTATTTCTCGTCGCTGACGGTAAGCTTATGACGGCCTTTTGCCCGGCGGCGCGAAAGAACTTTGCGGCCGTTTTTTGTCGACATTCGTTCCCGAAAGCCGTGTGTATTTTTACGTTTGCGCTGGTGGGGCTGGTATGTGCGTTTCATCAATGATCTCCAAGTACTTTCCAAACAAAAAAGGGTTGCCTCGATTCAAGACAATCCTTTTTATACAACTTTAGAACTCAATATGCTTTTAAAATATAAAAAATGCGACAGATAAACAAGAACTATTTCCTAATGAAAAATATTGCTTGACAAGGCTAATCTTTGTATTGTATAATTCATGGTGCGGGGAGGCGGCTTTTGTGTGTGAATAAGATGTTGATAACTTTTGCCCGGAGTGTATCTCCTTGCGGGTGTGATTTTATTATAGAAAACTGTGTGGTGTGAAGTTGTTGATAAGTAGTAGACAAGTTTCTCGAACTGTTGCAATTCAATGTCTTGCCATTGATTGTCTCATGTGTATAATTTTCTAAATTATATAAACGATTATTTATGAATTGTACGCAATGTTGACAACTTTGTTAATAACCTGGTCGTTTGTGTTGATAATTGCTTAACCGTGTGAGTTCTTTATGGAAAACCAACTTGAAATTGTTGAAACCGCCGTTGCAAATCATGATGCTATCAACGTTTGGTCGTCTTGCCTATCATCTATTCAGAGTCAGGTTCCAAATCAGAGTTTTAAAACCTGGTTTGAACCGATCAAGGCCGCAAAGCTTGAGAATGGTGAGTTGACAGTACAGGTTCCGAGTCAATTTTTTTACGAATGGCTCGAAGAGCATTACTATACTCTCATCAAAAAAACGATTTCAGCCTTTTTAGGGGAAAGCGCGAAGCTTACGTACGTCGTTGTTCCTCCCGATGAGTCCGGAAACAGCCTTGACGTTCACCCGGCGGCGGCAATAAGACCTGAAACTGTCCCGGTCCCATCGGCGCGGGGAGGGCACCTATTCTCGCCCGCGGAAAGCGAGGAGATTCTTCCTCCTGCAAAAACTTTTCTAAACCCTCGGTATACATTCAACAATTTTATAAAGGGGGACAGCAACCAGCTTGCAAGGGCTGCCGCATCGGCCGTTTCAAACAATCCCGGTGGAACCTCATTTAACCCTTTAGTGCTCTATGGGGGAACCGGTCTCGGCAAAACGCATTTGATTCAAGCAATCGGCAATTATGCATTCGAAGCCGGAAAGGCCAGACGTGTTTGCTATGTCTCAAGCGAAAAATTCACCATCGAATTTGTCGACGCCATTCAATCGGACAAAACACGGGAATTTTCAAGTTATTACCGGAGCATGGATTTACTGATCGTCGACGATATCCAATTCTTCTCCGGAAAAGAAAAGACGCAAGACAGCTTTTTCCATACGTTTAATACCCTGCATCAAATGGGAAAACAAATTGTGCTCTCTTCTGATAAGCCGCCGAAAGACCTGAAGGGTCTCGATGAGCGATTGATTTCACGCTTCCAGTGGGGATTGACCGCCGATATTCAGCCTCCCGACCTTGAAACGAGAACAGCCATCTTGCGCAAGAAATGTGAAGATGACAGCATTGAAATTCCTCCCGAGGTCTTAGACTTTATTGCGACAAATGTAACATCCAATATTCGAGAGCTTGAAGGGTGCTATATTAGCTTGTTGGCCAAGGCGTCGCTTGAGAACCGCGATATTAACCTCGAGTTAGCGAGAGATGTCCTGCGGCTTGTTGTCAGCGATGTCCGTTCTCCTGTCACTGTTGAAGAAATCCAGCGTCTCGTAGCAGAATTTTTTGACATGCCGCCGGATCTTCTCCGTGCAAAGACGCGCAAGCAGGAAATTGTAAACGCCCGCCAAATTGCGATGTATCTGGCGAAAGAAATGACAAATTGTTCGTTAAAAACGATAGGCCTTCATTTCGGCGGACGAGACCACAGCACGGTTATTCATGCGTACCAATCCGTTGAAGATCAAATAAAGTTAGACTCGAAGTACCGTGAAACTCTTCAGGTCGTCAAAAAAAGGATTGAAACCTCTTCCCGCTAATTTTCAATCTTGTATTACAAAAACAAAAAGTCTCACAATTGTGGGACTTTTTTTATTCACAGCATATTGTTTAGAAGTTGTGGGATGGTGTTGGATTATTGTTAATACTTTCAATCTTAAGTCTATAAAGGCAATTTTTTTCCCCGCTCGGTTGAGAACTTTGTAAATGTCCACACTTCGTTCACGAAAAATTTTTGGTTACTTGAAATTACAGCCAGTCCTGCATTGCGTTTTTCGTTTTATTCCATTGTTATGAACATATAAACACCCTTTATAACGTTTATTAATTTATTAAAACTTATATTTAATATAGAGTAAAGAACTGGTTGATTGATTATTTTCAGTTTTTGTTCTACTTTTAGGCTATTATTTTTTTAGGCCTGTCACTACCTCATTTTTGTTAAAGAGATCGTAAGAATAAATGCGACAATATTTCCGGTATGGTATAGTTACTTTTCTGTTAATAATATTGCAAACAACTATTATACCATTTGTTTCCATTGCCAATATTGTTCCGGATATTTTGATTATATGGATAGTGTATGTTGCCATCAAAATTGGGCAGATCCCGGCTACTGTTACCGGTTTCATAATAGGAATAGCTATTGATTTGGTTAGCGGACATTTTCTTGGTTTGTCGGCGCTATCAAAGACAATTGCAGGTTTTTTTGCGGGATATTTCTACAACGAAAACAAAGTAGATTATACAATAGGCAATTATCAATTTCTTATTATTGTAGGTTTTTCGTCTCTCTTTCACAATATCGTTTATTTTGTCATTTTTGTTCAGGGGAGTGAAATAGGGTTTTGGACGGCAATTTTCCGGTTTGGATTGTTTTCTACAATTTATACTGTTGCGTTTGCTTTACTTCCGATGTTTGTAATTTCCAGGAAAATTGCGCAAGGATCACGAATATAATGATAAGCGAAGAATTCGGTTCGGTCCGAAGAAAAAACATTTTGCTCACTCTGGTCAGCATTGGATTGATAATTATTGTCGGCCGGCTGTACCAGCTGCAGTATGTGTACCGCGATGAATACGGAAAAAAATCTGAAGAAAACAGTATTCGTACGATTGTAAAAGTCCCCGTTCGCGGATACGTGTATGATCGCAAAGGGAATCTGCTGGTAGACAACAGGCCTTCCTACATTGTAATGTTAACCCCGATTGATTTTGATGCAAAGAACATCCCGCTTCTCGCGTCCATTCTTCAAATGGACGAAGAATCCATTAAGGAAAGAGTGAAAAAAGGGCGCCAGTATTCATTATTTAATCCTGTCCGCATCAAACGCGATATTGATTTTGCCACGCTGTCCGTTCTCGAAGAGAACAAAGGCCTATTACCAGGAGTTGAAGTGCAGATAGAGTCGAAGCGATATTACGGTACACCGGCGCATGCATCGCACATGCTGGGATATGCAAAAGAAATTTCGGATTGGCAGCTTGAGAAATTGGGAGAGTACTACCAGCAAGGAGATGTTGTCGGGTCTGCAGGATTGGAAGCAAAATACGAGAAGTATTTGCGCGGGGAAAAGGGGTTTGAATTTATTTCCCAGAATTCAAAAGGACAAGTCATCGGTAATTTCAACAACGGCAAATACGACATCCCCCCGAAAGACGGCCTTGACCTGCATCTCGCTATCGACACTGATGTTCAGGCGCTGGCAGAATCCCTTTTAACCGACCGTCGCGGTGCGGTAGTGGCAATCGATCCGGACAACGGCGGCGTGATCGCGTTGGTGAGCAAACCCGATTACGACCTCACGGATTTCAGCGGCGTTACTTCTCCGGAAGCATGGAATAAGTTGAACGACAACGAGGAGAAGCCGTTGTTCAACCGTGCGACGCTGACGCGCTATCCTCCCGGCTCAACCTTTAAAATGATCTTGGCTGTTGCAGCGCTCGAAAATCATATTATCGATGAAAACTGGCGCGTTCAATGTCGTGGGGCATTTGTTTACGGAAGAAAAGTTTTCAAGGACGAGCATGTTCACGGGTCAACGAACGTTGTTGAAGCGATCCAGCGGTCGTGCAATGTTTTTTTCTACCAGCTGATGTTGAAGGTCGGGCTTGATACGTGGAGCGAGTATGGAAAGGAATTCGGGTTCGGGCAGCCGACAAAAATTGACATCCTCGAAGAAAATTCCGGGCTCCTCCCCTCGACGGAGTACTACAATCGAGTTTACGGAAAGGGAAAATGGACGCAAGGGTACCTGGTTAGCCTGGGAATCGGGCAAGGCGAAGTCGGAGTAACACCTCTCCAAATGGCAAACTACGCCTCGATGCTCGGAAACAAAGGACATTATTTTCAACCGCATATCGTGCAAACGATATACAACAAATGGACAAACACAACCGATACCGTTATAGCAGACCACCACGACATCCAGGTATCGGAGCGGACATGGCAGCTTGTGCGTGAAGGAATGCGGAGGGCTGTGATGGAACCAGGCGGGACGGGAGGCGCAGCCCGCATCCCAGGTCTTGCTGTTGCCGGAAAAACAGGAACAGCGGAAAACCCGCACGGTAAAGCTCACTCATGGTTTATCGGCTTTGCTCCGTTCGACCATCCGAAAATTGCAATTTGCGTTCTAGTAGAAAATGTCGGCTACGGCGGGTCCTTCGCAGCGCCGATAGCGGGACGCTGCATGGAAAAATATCTCTACGGTGAAATTGTCCCGAGCCAAAAAGCAGAAACCACTCCAAAACAAAAGCCGCCCGAAGAACCGCAGCGTTCGGCAGCCACGGCGGTACGCTAGATATTTGGTTTTTGGCTGCCAGTAAGAAAACTTATGAGCCCATTTTTTAAAGAATATTTCGACCGAACGACGTTTTTGGCGTGTCTTGCGCTGATAGCAATCGGCCTTCTCTCAATTTATAGTGCAACTTTCGATACCAATGCCGCGAGCAGCTTCCACAAACAAATTATGTGGGCGTCTCTCGGTTTTGTATTGATGATAGCGGTAATGCTCGTTCCGCTGCGGGTCATTCAGCGTTCGTCGATGGTCGTTTTTGCAGTGTCGCTTATTGCCCTTGCCGCCGTTCTTGCTGTCGGCCATCGGGCGTATGGCTCGCAAAGTTGGTTCGGTTTCGCGGGGATGGGCGGTCAGCCGTCGGAGTTTGTGAAAATAACGACGATTCTTGCACTCGCTTCGTTTTTCAGCCGGAGCGAAACGAGTATGGGGAGTATAAAGGATGTTGGAATAGCATTTGCCATACTTCTCCTTCCGATTTCCCTCATCATGATGCAGCCCGATTTAGGAACTTCGCTGACGTTTATTGCAATGTTTATTCCGGTGTTGTATTGGGCGGGGGCCTCAAACTTCCTCATCGTAGCAATTCTTGCACCGGGGGTTGTAGCGCTCGCTGCGATTATCGGAACGACGACATTTCTTGTTGTGCTTACCGCAGTCGGCGCCGCGCTCTATTTTTTCCGCGAGGACAGATTTTTCAGCGCCGTCATGTTCGGAGTGAATGCAATGGTTGGAATTTTTGTGCAGGTGGTATACGAGAAACTTCCGATGTATCAGCAAAAACGAATAGCGACCTTCCTTGATCCGAACAACGACCCGCTTGGCGCGGGTTACAATGTCATTCAAGCAAAGGTCGCCATTGGGTCGGGAGGTTTCTGGGGTAAAGGGTACCTTCAAGGAACGCAGACTCAACTCAACTTCATTCCAAAACAATGGACGGACTTCATTTTTTGCGTCCCCGGCGAGGAGTTCGGTTTCCTGGGCGCCATGGTTGTCGTCGGGTTGTTTGCCGTTATTCTTATACACGGGATCAGGGTCGGCTATGTGGTGAAGAACAGGTTTGGAAGCGTCGTTGCCATCGGGATTTCGTCGCTCTTCGCCGTACATGTTTTTGTCAATATCGGCATGTCGGTTGGACTGATGCCGGTGATCGGCATTCCGCTGCCATTTTTGAGTTACGGCGGCTCGTCGCTTTGTTCGTACATGATCATGATGGGGTTATTGATGAATGTGTACGCTAACAGAAAAGAATACTGAGACACACGCCACACACGAAAATTCCAGGACACTCCCTTTGAATACTGCAGGCCCTCGGAGAGCGTTCTATTGTTGCGCACTCTTCGCAATGTGTTTTTACCCGCCGGCATTCTCTCAAAACCAGCCACTCCTTTTTGAACATCGAACTGTCGACGACGGCCTGTCGCAAAATTCCGTAAATGCAATTTTGGAAGACCACGAAGGATTCCTGTGGTTTGGCACCGCAGACGGCCTGAACATGTACGACGGATACCAATTCAAAACATATAAATCATATTCCCGCGATTCGATGACGCTATCCAGCGTTACCGTCCGCACACTGTACGAAGACCGGAGCGGCACGCTGTGGATCGGGACGGCAAAAGGCTTGAACAGGTTTAACAGAAAAACAGAAACGATCACCCGGTATTCATCGAATGAAAATGTTCCCGATAACGTCAAAGCCGGCAGCATTGAAATGCTTCGGGGGGACTCGCGCGGCAATTTGTGGATTGTTACAGGAGGAGAGTTGATCTGTTGTGACAGTTCACGAAGCGGTTTTCGTTTTTATGCGGAGACCGGTCCATTCGTTTCGCACCGCAAAGCCAACATCTTCACTAACATCCTTGAAGACAGCAGAGGAATCCTATGGGTTGGCACCAATGAGGGCTTGAAGCGGTGTAATCGGATCGACGGACACCTCGAGCACGTTGACGGGCCATGGAACGTTCCGTTGGAAAATGGCAGCCTGAAAGTGTTTCCAGTGTTAGAGGACAAGGACAGTGTGCTGTGGCTCTGTGCCGAGCGGATCGGCATTATCCGCTATGATCCGCGCACCGGTACATCCACAACGCTTTCCTACCAGGAAACAAATGTTCAAGGACTTGCAAACAGGGCAATCGTAACAACGGTCGGCGAAAAATCCGGCAGAATTTGGATTGGAACGGCTGACAGCGGGCTGTATATCTACGACCCGGCAACACATCTGTTTGCTCACTATGCCAACGACATGCGCGATCCTTACTCGCTCAGCTTTAATATTGTCCACGCGATCGTCATCGATCAGGCAGGAACATTTTGGATCGGAACCGACGGGGCGGGCGTTAACATCATGAACCCGCACAAAAACCATTTTACTCACGTCAAGCACGATTTGAACAACCAGAACAGTCTGGCAGGGAATTTTTTAAAGGCTCTTTATGAAGACTCACACGGCATTCTCTGGGTAGGAACGGTGGGACACGGATTAAACGCCTACAATCCAAAAACCGGAAGGTGGAAAAAATATCTTCACAACGGAAGAGATAAGTCTTCCATCGCCAGCAACGTCGTCCTTGCAATTTGTGAAGATCGCTACGGATTTCTGTGGATAGGGACCGACAGTTGCCTGATGAAATTTGACAGGAAAAAAGAAAAATTTAAACGGTTCGCGTTGCATGCCGCAGACATCGCACCGGTATTTCAAAATCATATTAATAGAATCTACATGGACCGCGAAGGAATGGTCTGGGTGGGAACACAGGCCCACATCAGGCTTATTGACCCCAAAACCGACGTCGTCAAGCCTGCAGGTTATCAATCGGAAAAACCGGGCGACACGTACGGTTGGGATGCAGTGTCAATGTGTGAAGACAACGAAAACAACATGTGGATAGCAACGCTTGGCAGCGGAGTGTGCAAATTTGAGCGTAAAAAGAAACTCTTCACACGATATTGTAAAAACAACACCAGTGCGAATTCTTTAAGCAATGATTTTGTGCGCGCCATCTATTGCGACCCATCGGGTATATTGTGGCTTGGCACCGAAGAAGGCTTGAACAGGTTTGATCCGTCAACCGAAACATTCGCGGTGTATACGGAACGCGACGGGCTTCCAAGCAATCTTATTTACGGCATTCTTTCCGACAGCCAGAGCAATTTGTGGATCAGCACAAATAACGGCATTTCTAAATTCACCGAGCACGGCCAACGGGGAACACAATTCCGTAACTACGGAATCGCGGATGGATTGCAGGCGAAGGAATTTAACACAGGCGCCTATTGGAAAAACATGCGCGGTGAAATGTACTTCGGCGGTGTGAACGGGTTCAACAAGTTCCAGCCGGACTCCGTATGGATTAACCGCCGCCCTCCCCCCGTCGTCATTACAAACCTCAGCGTGTATGGCCGGAACATTTTGAGTGAGGGGGCAATAGAGGAAAACAAAGCGGTCCAGCTCTCCTACAAGGACAACGAGATCAGCATTAATTTCGTGGCACTCGATTACACTCAGCCGGAAGAAAACAGATATGCATACAAACTCAACGGGGTGGACCATGAGTGGGTGCAGGCGGGCAATCAGCGGTTTGCCCGTTACACGAATCTTGAGCCGGGAGAGTATGTCTTCGTTGTAAAAGCCTGTAATAGCGACGGCGTGTGGAACGAACTCGGCGCCTCCATGAAAATTACCGTCGTCCCGCCGTTCTGGATGACGTCGTGGTTTCTGTCGCTGGCTTTCATCTCAGCAGTATCAGCCGTCGGAGGCGGGGTGCGGTATCTTGAGATGAGAAAAATTAGACGCCGTATGCAAAATCTTGAAGCTGAACACACTCTCGACCGCGAACGCACGCGTATTTCGCAGGACATGCACGATGAAGTTGGGTCAACCCTGACAAGAATTGCCATCCTCGGCGAACTGGCGCAGAGGAGTATTGGCAGTCAAGAGGAAACAAAAGCGCAGTTTCAAAAAATTTCCGAAATGTCGCGCCACGTCATTGACAACCTTGGAGAAATAGTTTGGGCTTTAAACCCAAAGAATGATACGCTGGACAATCTGCTTGCGTATACCCGTCAGTACGTCGCCGAATACACCGAAATAACAACACTCCACTGCGCATTCGATTTTCCCGATACAGTCCCCCCCATTCCACTCTCAGCGGAAACGAGGCGCAACATCTTCTTAACGGTAAAGGAAGCTGTTCATAATATTGTCAAACACGCCGGCGCATCCGAAATCTGCATTCAATGTCAACTTGCAGATTCCCGGTTGCGCATCAACATTAACGATAACGGCAAGGGTTTTTCTTTAGCGGGCAATTCAAAACCCGGCAACGGTTTGACGAACATGAGAAAAAGAATTGACGATATTAACGGTAAGATTACGATTCGTTCCATCCCTTCATCTGGCACAACAATTGGTTTTGAAGTTAAGCTTCCTGCACAAGAGCCAATGATGAACACCCCCCAACGCTAAATACTACTTTTGTGTTATTGTAACAGGAACATTAAAAGAGTACGTTTTTCTATGATTACAGTTGCCATTGTCGACGATGATAAAGACGTACGCGACGGAATCGCAGTATTGATCAACGGAACAAGCGGGTATCAATGCGTCGGGGCGTTTGCGGGCGCAGAGGAGGCAATTGACCGGATTCCCAGGCTTGCGATCGACGTTGTGCTGATGGACATTAATATGCCGCAGATCTCCGGTATAGAGTGCGTCACAAAACTCAAATTGCGCCAGCCGTCGCTCCAGATTATGATGCTGACATCGTTTGAAGACGATGAGAAAATCTTTCAGTCCCTGCTCGCCGGAGCCAGCGGATATCTCTTGAAAAAGACGCCCCCCGCAAAACTACTCGAGGCGATTGATGAAATCCATAACGGGGGTTCGCCGATGTCTAACCAGATCGCGCGTAAAGTTGTGGAAACATTTCAAAGCAGCGGTTCACCGCAAAATGAAACGGTAGGGCTCACACAGCGCGAACAGGAAATACTCTCTCATCTTGCCAAGGGCTACCGCTACAAAGAAATTGCCGATACGTTGTTCATCAGCGTTGAAACGGTCCGCACACATCTCCGCAACATATACGATAAACTCCACGTACGTTCCCGCACCGAGGCCGTGCTGAAATACCTCAAAAGATAGTTGTCAGAAAACAGTAATCAGTAAACAGCATGGCACTTCGTACTGCGTTCCGATTACTGATATCTGCCTCACAGATTACTACTTTTGTGCGATTGTTTGTGTGTGGCGGAGTCAATAATTTTCTTATCAACAAGGGGTGGTGTGCTTGTGTTCGCCAACATACTAGAAGCTATCTCAAAAAACCGGAAAAATGTCATTCTGTCCCAAAGGGATGCCTTCGGGAAACGGAGCGAAGCGGAGTGAATGCCGAAGGCATCCCTTCGGGAGAATCCATGACAATCACGCATCGTGAATCTACGAGGCTTCGGTGTCGTGGATGCTTCGTCCGCCTGCGGCGGACTCAGCATGACATTAACAAGTGCATTCTACATCAAACCATTTTTGAGATGGCTTCTATTTATTTTTTTCCGGCGATTTGCGACAGAGTGAGCAACGATAATCCAACGGTCCGATAAATTATCTAAAGAGGTTCTGCATGAAGAGAGTTTCTTACTGGTTCCAGTTTCTTATTTTCGCCGCGCTTTATCAGTCAAGCGCTTTTTCCCAGATTACATTAACCACATCCGATCTTCCGAATTTCTTCGGCGCTGGGAAGTCATGGCTTTCTTACAGCGCTTCGAATGTCAGGGTAACTATGGACGTCGGGACGTCGTCAAACGTAACACCCCAGTCATGGACATTTCCGGTTGTTGTATTTACAGATTCGTCGAGGTCGGACAACGTTCTTCCCTCATCCACCCCCTACTCCGCCGAATTCCCAGGAGCCGCGTACGCACAGTCATCAACCATGGCACAAACCGGTCTTACAATACAATACTTTCAATTCTTTGGCCTCTCAAACGATTCACTCTATAACATAGGATTGGCGGAACATGCGTACGGTTCCATCAAGGGACAGGCTATCGATACAAGCATAATCAATTATGTGAAAAAATTTGATGTACATTTACCCATTCAACTGGGAGGCTCAACCCCCCACTCTCCGGACACGTCCGATATCGGAGGCGGGTTCATTCAAATTGTTAGCACAACAGAGGCATATGACGCCTTTGGTACACTAAACCTTCCCAACGGCTCATTCCAGGCGCTCCGCTCAAAGAAGGTGGAGACAACAAGTGTCTACAGCGGTTCAACGTTAACCAACAGTTATTCGAGTTATTCTTTTTCCTGGATCACGCGGGAGGGGCACCAATTGCAAGTGTCCGCAGATACAGGAGCATCGTCGGGCAACGTAACCTTGACCAACGTATCGGTGTCGTATGTCGTGGCAACGCCCGCCACCGCAGTCAAAGCAACATCAGAGATGCCGGCCCGGTTTGAACTAAAGCAAAATTATCCCAACCCGTTTAACCCGTCGACGGCTATTGAATTTCAAATCTCGAGCCGCGAAGCCACACGCCTCACCGTGTTTAATGTATTGGGACAAGAAGTAGCAACACTTGTCAATCAAATTTTGGATCCGGGCACATACACTGCCGCGTGGAGCGCGGCTTCGATGCCGAGCGGGATGTACTTGTACCGCCTGCAAGCCGGCAATGCGGTGGAGGTAAAAAAGATGCTGCTTCTCAAATAGTATCAGGCGCGCTTAAAC
This sequence comes from uncultured Chitinophagaceae bacterium, assembly GCA_964642725.1. Classification (GTDB taxonomy): domain Bacteria; phylum Bacteroidota; class Ignavibacteria; order UBA10030; family UBA8401; genus JAGVPT01. The sequence goes on along the minus strand of CAZXQG010000019.1, from coordinate 30,647 downwards.
TAATACATCAATCGCGGAAATTTTTTTAATTATTATTCACAGCTACGGTCTTAATAAAGGAGGGTCCAATTATGAGAAGACAAACAATACCATCAATGGCATCGGGGTGGAAAACCTGCACTCTTGCCGTTCTGGCCATTGTTGCTTTTGCAACTGTCCATGCCGGCGATTCTGAGGGCTCGGCGTGGAAAACTAATTTCGGCAAACCGATCAAGGCCATCCGATTTCTTGATGACAGCACACATATTCTGCTCGCGAGCAGTGAATCAATCGGATTGTTCGATGCCGTATCCGGAAAAAAGGTCTGGGATATGGAGCTGAAGGGAATTGCCAAGAAAGGAATTAAATACGTCCTTCACGGAAGCAAATTTCTTATCAGCACGCCGAAAACGGTTCAATGCTACGATGCGATGACGGGAACCAAATTATGGGAAACGGAGGTCCCCGGCGTTGACCAGGATGATTACAAAAGCGCCGATAAGGGTTCCTCGAACGTTATCATGATCCGCTATGAAGACCAGCGGGTTTTGTTCGATATGAATACCGGTAAAATACTTCTCAACGTTACCATCAACGCCGATTTAAAAGGAAAGGGCGGGTATGTGTTGTTCGATCTTCCGAAACAGGGAAAAGAAATTGTCATGCTCAAGGGCGATAAGCTGGGCCTGTTCGATGTCAACACGGGGGCCCAGCTTTTTGCCGGTGAAAAATACGAAGCGAACAGCGATTTGGTGAAGAAACATTTCTCGTGGACATACCAATCGCCCGACGATAACGCCGTCCTTTTTGTGCTGGATGATGAAGTCGTCGTGATCGATGCGGTTCATAACAAAGAATTAACGCGGCGCAAACTGAAAATCGACGCTTCGCACGAAGTGCTCGTTCCAACAACTCAAGGATGTGCAGTGTTCACGAAAGACCAGCTTGTTCATTTCAATTTTCAAAACGGGTCAACGACCGAAATCAATGTTCCGTTTGCCGATATCCGCTCCATGCAGTCGTACGTTGTCAACGGAAAAGATATCCTGTTGATCAGCCTTAAAAACAAAGTAATCGCGATCGATCCCGTCGAAGCAAAAGTTGTATGGCAATCGAAAGACTCCGATCCCAACTTCGAGGGCTTTGCCCACCGGTTCCTGTTGCAAGACGGCGATCGGGCGATTATTACCTATAACCGCCCACGCGACAGCGGCAATGAGGAGGGAACATATCTCTATCTTGTGGGATTGAATCTTTTAACAGGAAACGTCGATTATAGAACTCCAATTGCCCTGGGAAAGAAAGTTGTTTCGCACGAAGGAGGGCTGCTCGGGTCTATCGGCAGGGTCTATCTTGCCGCAGCGACACTGGGACTGTCGGAAGCTGTTAGAGGAGGACCAGACTTCGGATTTTCCGACATCGGTTTCGACTACGATATAACACAAATGGACGACAAACTTGTCGTCGGCATCGTTACGGCTTCCGAAATGTTGAACCCCGATACACGCAGCGGGAGCGGTGAAGGTTTCTGTGCGGTTGATATGAAGACCGGGGCGGTCGTGTACAAAAACTATTTTCCAATTCTTGACGGTGCTGAAAAGAAATCAAGCTCCGCCATCGTGGATGGAAACATTGTCTATTGCACCGGCAAAGATCGCTTGCTGGCATTCGATTATTCAACAGGAAAAAAATTGTGGACGCTTGAAAAAGAACTCGACGGAGCGCAGGTCGCTGATTTGGCAGTCATCGACGCTTTGCTGTATGCAAAATTCGGAAAGAAGGAATATTCTGTTGTCTTTCTTCGCGGCGACCACAGTTACGAAGCGTACATGAACAACCAGGTGAAGGATGATAAGATCGATTTTAAAAAGGAAACAAACGACACTCCGTACGGCTTTATGGCAATAGACCCCTCAACCGGAAAGATTCTCTGGCGGGTTGAAACCAACGAAGACCCCTCGCTCGCCCAGGGAAATTTTGGGTTACGTTCACAGGCGGCCTCGTTTTCTTTTCACTCCATTGCCCTGGGCTTTGGCGGTTACTCAGACGGAGGCCGGAGCCTTGTTGCGAAACCGTTCGATTTTCAGAAAAGTTACAACGCAGCGGCAAAAGAACTCTATTTCAGCGATCTTGAAAAAATTTACGCTCTGAAGCTGGGTCGCGACGGAGGAAAATACAGCTGGGAGTCAAGCCTAAAGAAGAGTGATGTCGGTTCTATTGATTTCGAGAAAGCCTTTGCATACAGCCGGAAAAAAAACCTGACCCAGCCGCTGCGGGTTGAGGTTGCCAACGGACAAATCGTAGCATATGGACCGGATGGAATTGCAGCATTCGATCCCTCAAACGGGAACGCCAAATGGAAGCACGAATGGAGCTACGATTGGCAGAAAATCAAATTTACGCCCGAGGTTCTCGGAGACAAATTGATATATTGCGTTGACCGAAAACTCACACGCATTGACCTGATGAGCGGTTCGGTTGATTGGCAAGTAAAAGTGGAAAAAGAAACGCATTTGTATCCAATGCCGAATGATAGTTTTCTTATAGCCCTGACGGAAAAAGAAGCGGCAGCATACCCGCTGAAGTAATAAATTGAAACATCTGAAAAATATTGTCACGCGAATCCCGAAAGTCCCAAAGGGATTCCCTTGGAAGATGCTTCGCCAGACGCATAAGCTTCACTTTTAATATACTTTGCGCGAGGCAAGCTTTCCTGATTATTCAGAAGTCTCAAATTAGATGTCGGACACTTTATGAGAAATGAAATGAATAGGGTGTCCGACGTCTGCGTTTTTGGAATATCCCTTCAGTCCCCTCGCTCCAGCATCCGCGTCGCGATGAACGAACCAGCCCTGAGTTTGTAGATATATTTTCCTTTTGCCAGCATCTTCGCCTCTACCGAAACAATATACGTTCCAGCATCCTGCGTCTCCCGCACAATAAGAATTTCTTTATTCGTCAATGTGTCCTTCACGGTTAGTTCCACAGGACTTCGTTCGCCCAACTGGTACGAAATATACGTTCTATCGGAAAAAGGATTGGGGTAATTTTGTGCGAGCGAATATTGCCCCGACGGGGAGGCAATATTCAGCGATCCGGACTGAAAAGCACCTCCCCCGCTTTCGTTGTGTCCTTTGTCGAGCGCCGTTACGGTATAGTAATAATGAATATTATTGCTGGGTGTTTCGTCGACATACATTGTGGACGTTGAGGGGATAACGGCGACAATATTTCTAGGATTGCGTATGTCGACATCCTCATCGGCAGAACGGTACACAACATACTGGGAGGCATTGTCGCCGTCGACTGCAAGAGCCGGTTCTTTCCATCGCACAATTGTTGTTTGATTTGAGCCGCGCAAAGCGGTAATCTCGGTCGGCGGAAGCGGGGGGATAGAATCTTTCCACGGCATCGGCGGGATCAACGCAGGATATTTGTAGGTTAATGCGATGCCCGGAAGGTCCAGAATGTTTTCATACCGGAAGAATGATTGTCCCTGACATTCGACAGTGCGTGTGAGATAGATCTGTTCAGTAATTTCTTTTTGAATATTTTCGCGGTAGACTCCGAGACCTGCATAGACATGGCGCCCGAAATTATTCTTGCTCCAATCGATACACAGCGCTCGAAAATCCGGATCGTTCGGATTCGTCTGCTCGCCGAAATCCCAATACAACTGCGGTGCAACATAATCCTGTATTTTTTCTTGCAGCCATAACCGGGAATCCTGATACAATTCTGCATATGCCGAAAAACCCGATTGCGCGCCGGGAATCGGCTTGTAAATTCCCAATGGGGCAGAGCCGACCTTCATCATCGGCTTTTCGCTTGTGATCTGCCCGTACATTTCTCGCACAAACCGGGTGACGTTATTGCGGCGCCACTCATCGCGCTCCGCTCCGTCGCTGTACAAACGAAACGAGCTCCAATCTTCGAACTTGTCTCCGGGATACCGGATGTAATCGAAATGTATTCCGTCGAGGTCGTACAGACGCACCAATTCCATCACGAGATTTTCGGTATACTGACGCACCTCGGGCCTCCCCATGTCAACCCACCAGTCTCCTTCGTAGTTCTGAACCCACTCAGGATGACTGCGGAGAATATGCCTGGGTGAACTTATGGGCGGCTGCCCGTTGTTGTAAACCTTCGCCACGTTAAACCACGCATGCACTTCAATTCCGCGCTTATGCGCTTCTTCGATCGCGAATTCAAGCGGATCCCAGCCCGGGTCCCGACCGAGCGTGCCGGTCAGTTCTGCCGCCCACGGTTCGTACCGTGACTTGTAAAAAGTATTTCCCCGAGGGCGAACTTGAAAGAATACGGTGTTGAAATGTTTTTTTTGCAGAGTTTCAAAAATTTCGACCAGAGATTTTTTTTGCGCGGCAACATCATACGTCTTTGGCCAATCGGCGCCGCCGGCAGTTGTCAGCCATACCGCTCGTACTTCCCATTTTGGGGCAACAATGTCCGGCTGGGCATTTAAAGGGATGAAGAACAAAGGATGAAGGATGATAACGGCGACGAGAGAACGAAATCTGCTTGTTGAGTTATACATGCGGGCGCACTTCGAAAATTTCTATCGGCTGTTCTTTCCCCTTTACTTTAATCGGGTCGAGCTTCGTGAGCTGTATCGAGTCGGCGCTGTTCAAATATTCCGCAGAGAATCCCGAAAGCAGAATTTGCCCGCGTTTTGCCGCACCGCAGAGCCGAGCCCCGAGGTTGACCGAATCGCCGATGACGGTGAAATCCATTCGGTCCTCGCTTCCCATTGCCCCCATGACCATTTCGCCGGTGTTGATGCCGATCCCAATGCCGACGTCTTCGCCCGCCGTTGTTGAAACATCGTTCATTGTCCGTTGAATCTCCACGGCACACTCGACCGCACGTTTAACCATACCGTCCCCCAAAAACACGGCAACAAGTTCATCACCGACAAATTTATCGATATCCCCGCCGTATTTTTTTACGACGGCGGTTTGCCTGCTGAGGATGGAATTCAGCATCGCGACGACGCGTTCCGGCTCCACCTTTTCGGAGAAAGAAGTGAAACCGCGCACGTCGGAGAAGAAAACGGTGGCAATTTTTCGCTCCCCGCCGAGCTTTACACCCATCGAATCTGCCTGCCGAACGGCGTCGACGGTTTGCTGCGATACAAATTTTTGAAGATGAAATCGTTCGCGCAAACCGACAATCATTTCATTGATGCGGTGGGCGAGGTCCCCGATTTCATCGTTCGCGTGCACCGTGGCGGTCGCAGAAAAATCCCCCCGGCCGACGCGCTCTGCGACGTCGCCGATATTGCCGATCGGATGGACGACAACGCTTTTCATAAAAATGCGCAGGACGAGCCAGACGAGCACAATAGTCAGAGCGCCTGCCAGCAAAGAATAAATTTTATTCTTGCTGACAGCTGCGTTGATGTCGGCCATTGAGGCCGCTACTTCAACAACGCCGCGCACGGCGTGGTCTGTTCCGTGGCATCCCTGACAGCGCTTATCGTTGATCAAAGGCGAAACCCGGACGAGGTATTCTTCACCGTTGATTATTTGCTTTGATTCGATGACCTCTTTCGTCTCGAGCGCTTTGCGCGCAAGGCTTTTTCCAAGCTCCTCTACCGGGCGGTTTACGAAACGCTCATTTCCTTCTCTATCGAACACGCGAAGGTCACGCACTGCCGGAATCATTCGCACTTCGTTGATGAACGAGCGGACGTAACTTCCTTTTCCCACAAGCATGATACTTCGAAAGCCGGCTCCAACCGAAGCCTGAAGCATCATAGTAAGCTGTTTCTTCAGCGAATCCGGATTCTGCTCCAGATGATCGACGCGAAGCGTTATCGCCATGATGCCGCGCCAGGGATTTTTCGGGTCGTGGCAGACCTGGCATCGTTCTTCATTCCGCAGGGGAATTAACCGCGTGAGAAGGCCGTTGTGGTTATCGAAAATTTCAATCGGCTCGCCTTTTGAAATTGCACGAAGAACGGCGTCGGGCTTCCGCACATTTTTTTCAATGCCAAAATGCAATTCCCCAAACCTGTCATACACTTGAACCCGTTCGATGAACGGCAGAGCGGATGTCCGATTGACGAGAGTGTCCATCAGAGGGCCTTCGCCGGAAACCATAATATTGCGGAAACCGGCGGCAAGAGTGCTGCACACAATTTCGCTTACTTCGGATTGGATGTGTGAAAGACTGCCGGAGGCATTCTGCATATGAAGAGACATCAAGTCGGGCTTGAGCGAAACCCACGTAACGCCCCGCACCGTGTGATTGGTTCCGTGGCATTGCTGGCATTCTTTCTCGTTTACCAACGGTTCGAGGCGCGTGAATATCCCCCCCTCAGTTTCACCGGGCAGCATCGTTTCAACGTTCTGCTGCGATTCGATAACGTGTCTCACATTCGGGTCGCCGGTGCTTGTGATGAGTCCTTTCCCTTCTTCCTGGAAGACTTCGTTCGCTTCCCTGTCGTACACGTTGAGCATGCCCGATGTAAGGCTGTCGCGCGCATCATTCACAAACGTACGCGCGTAGCTAGCTTTGCCCGAGAGCATGACGTTGCGGATACCCACCATGATCGTCTGGCCGAAGAGCATCGACTTCTGTCGATTCTGTTCGATCAGCACGTCCGATTGGCTGTTGATCGAAACGATGATATACGTTCCGAAGCCGCCGATCAGGACAGCGATAAGAAGGAGGAGAATTTTTACTTCGAGACGATTCTTCAATAATTAATAATTTTGAATTAATAATTAAGAATGGATAACTCGTATATGCGGCAGCACAAAAATGGTTGACATACTTTTGGTCAGAAATTATTTATTAGCTCCAAATTTTTAATTATTAATTCTTAATTGATTACGATCGGTCTTGTCTCCACCAACGGTCAACGACGTCGGAGACCACGGTTTCCTTTTCGGAAGCGACCCACTTATCATAAAATTTAATGTCCGCGCTGTCGGGAGGCGGAGCGGGATAGTCGAGCAACACCCGCACCGGCAGCGGTGTGGAATCGCCAATAATAAGAGCTTCTCCGGGCCGAAGAGTCGGCAAAAGATCGAACAGCCCGCTGAAAGAATCGGGGACCAGCTTTCGTACATAGTTTTGGTCGGTGGGATTTGTCAGGCGCAGAGTGACGAAGTTGTTGCATTGCGATAGAATTGTCTCGGAGAGCTCCGATGGCCGCTGGCTCACGATCATGCAAGCGACACCGTATTTTCTTCCCTCCTTCGCAATTCGTTCAACGGTCCGGCGTGCCGCACGGTTGTGCGCCGAAGGAATTTGCGGGAGGTAGTTATGCGCCTCTTCAAACACAAGAAGCACGGGGAAGTCCGATTTGTTCTTGTTCCAGAAATTGAAATCGAACACCATGCGGGCAAGAAGCGATACGATGACGTTGACGATGTCGAACGGAACGCCGCTCAAGTCAAGAACGGTAATCTGTTTCTTGTTTTCCAAGCCGAAGATGCGCGAAATAACGTCTTTGATCGCAACCGAGTCTTTGAACTTCTTCGGCTTGAACATAAACTCGTACCGCTTGTCGGTCATGCGGCTGTCCAACCGGACGAGGAAACGCGTGAATTGTCCGAAAAACGGGCCCTCGCGGGACTGGCCTCCGCTGTAGCCCGTGATCCTCTCGGTATCGTAAAACTGGAACTTTGCCCGCACCTCATTGAGATCAAAATACACCGGCGCGTCAATCGTAATAAATTCCTGCAGCGCCGGATTCTTAACCTTCTTCGAGTTGAGCACCAAATCTTTTAAAAGCATTTCCTGGCTTTGAGCCGAGCTTTCGCTTTCATCGACGAAAGTTTCCCGCATCTCTTCAAAGTTCATGAACCAGTGCGGCAGCTCAAGATCGGTAATGTTAATAATGTTTCCGAAGTCGCGGAATGCGGCTTTGTATTCGTCGTGGATGTCGAGGACGATGACGTGAGTATTGGAAAACATTTGAACTTTCTGGAGGATGGATGCGACCGCGGTGGATTTGCCGGACCCGGTAGAACCAAGGAGAGCGATGTGTTTTCCGAAAAATTTGTTCGGGTCGATGTATTGCCGCTCCCCCAAGTAGCCGGAGATATCTCCGATTGCAAACCCGAATTGTGCAAACGTCGAGAAGAGCGAGGTAATATCGCCGTCATCGGTCATGAACACATCGGACCCGATCGGCGGAAAACTGGCAATGCCTTTTTCAAATTTTCCGCTGACCACGGAACCGACAAGCTGAATCTCCATTTCCTTTTTCGCCTTGACGACATCGGCCATCTCCGCCTGGCTGCTCCCCGCGCTTTGCGTTTGGCGGGATAATTGGACCCGGGCGATTATTCCAATAACGGTAGTAGTGCCGACAGGAATTGCAACAAATGTTCCGATTTGGCCGATGAGGTAGGTTTTTCCGCCCAACTTCCGCTCCATCGAAACGACGGAGTCGTCCAGGAATGCAATCGCGCTGGAGCTGCTGATGTTGTAAATGATACCGATATGTTTTTCTTTTGTGGGCATGCGCGTGATGTCTAATTTTTCGTTGAGAGTGATGTTAAGAAGCGATTTGGCTACAGGATAGTAGCAAAATTACGGTAGTTTGTCAATGAGGAGGATCGGAGTAAACCTATTTCATTTTCTGAAGGTTTCCGAGGCCATCGTACGCGGCATATTTGTACGCCTCGGAGAGTGTTGGGAAATTGAACACCGATTGAATGAAATAATCAATGGTGAGTCCCTGGGAAAGCACAAATAAGCCGACATGAATAAGCTCCGATGCTCCTTCGCCGATAATATGGACGCCGAGAAGTTTCTGGTCCGAAGGAGAAAAGAGGAGTTTGATCATTCCGCTTAGGTCGCCGATGATTTGCCCGCGGGCATTGAGTTCGAACATTGCACGGCCGACACAGTAGGGAATTTTCTTCTCCTTCAACGTTTCTTCGGTCGCTCCGGCGTATGAAATTTCCGGGATTGAGTAGACGGCAAGAGGAATGAACGGCGAAACCTGCTTCTTGTATTCAAGCTTGAATGCATGACACATCGCAACACGGGCCTGTTCCATCGAGGTGGATGCAAGCGATGGAAAACCGATAACATCTCCCGCGGCGTAAACATTCGGAACAGAAGTTTGGAATTGCAGGTTAACGGCAAGCTGCCCCTTTGCGGTGGGAACAATCTTTAATTTTTCCAGTCCAAGATTTTTTGTGTTTCCGTATCGTCCGGCTGCAACCAGCGCCTTGTTGGCGGTAAATTTTTTCCCGCTCTTCAGGTGAACCGTTACGGCATCGGTTCCCTTTTCTATCCGGTCGTACTCCTCATTCAACAGTATTGTCATTCCGAGGTCGACGAGGTGCCTGTGCAGTCGTTCGGCAATTTCTCCGTCGATGAAAGAGAGGAGCCGCGGTTTTGATTCGACAAGCGTCACAGGGATTCCGAGGGCGGTAAAGATTGTTGCATATTCACAGCCGATAAAACCGCCGCCGATCACGGCAAGATTCTTCGGTATACGGTCCATGTTCAACACGGAGTCGCTGTCGTACACCAGGCGGTCGTCAATCGGGAAATTATCCGGGCGGTTGGGAATTGAACCGGTAGCGATGAGGATAAACTCCGCGGTATATTTTTCCGCGCCCCCCTCGCGCTCGACCTGAATTGTGTGTGCATCGAGGAAGGATGCCCGGCCGAAGATCAATTCGATGTTGTGCCGCTCAATGTTCTGGTAGATGAGGTCCCACTCGTTGTTCACAACGTGGGTTTTGCGGTACATGAAATCTTCAATGGAAATATTTTCCTTGACGCTGTAGTCGATGCCGTAGAGGCCGCGCTGGCGCAGGTTTGAAAAGTAGAGGGCTGTTTCTCGGAGAGTTTTACTCGGCACGGTACCCGTGTTAACTCCTGCGCCGCCGACCCGGGGAGCTTTTTCTATGATCGCGGTTTTTTTCCCAAAGTATGCAGCTTGCGCCGCTCCTTTTTCACCCGCCGGTCCCGAACCGATCACTATGAGGTCGAAATCGTATGTGCCAGCCATTGAACGGATTATTCTGAATACCTGAAGAAGATTGAGAGCAAAGATACACCTTTTTTGATAAGAGGCAATATGCTTTGAGTCTGTAAGTCCGAAGTCCTGAGTCCATTGTCGTGAGTCCTAGTCTTTTCAGAAAGGTCGAAAAACAGGAAAACATAAAACTGCGGACTCAGGACTTCGGACTAAATTCCCCTTGCTCTTCCCATAGAAGAGATGTATATTAGTTACGCAAATAATAGTACATCGTTATTGCGCTTGTCCATTGCTTTTTCGCTTGAGATTTTTCAAAGACAGAGGCACAGGTTCTCCTTCTCCAAGGAGCCCTTCGGACCGATTTCTGAAACATCGATAGACGAAATTCGATCGCATCGAAAGGTAGATGCAGCAAGCCGTTGATGCGATTTTTTGTTTATGGCAGCAAGAGTCAACGCTGTACGACTTCTCCGTCTCAAGCGGAGAAGGTTTTTGAAAAATCTTTTTCGAAAGGAGACGTTCCATGGAAAAAGGAACAGTCAAATGGTTCAACCGGACCAAAGGTTTTGGATTTATCTCACGGCCGTCGGGCGAGGATGTGTTTGTACACTACCGCTCGATCGTTGGAGAAGGGTTCAAGAACTTGAATGAGGGCGACCAGGTTCAGTTCGAGGTTGAGAACGGACCGAAAGGTCTGCAAGCGGCAAACGTGCAGAAGATATAGAGCTGCATCGTACTCTGAGAGGTCCCGTGCATGGCATGGGACTTTCTGTTACCACCCGATCCTCGAGAGCGAGGGCATAAGGAGGCTTCAAACATGCTGAACGGCACCGTAAAATTCTTCAATTCAACAAAAGGATTCGGTTTTCTGACCACACCGGAAGGCGAAGATATTTTTTTCCACAAAAGCAACGTGAAAGATACGGGTTTTCGTGACGAACTTCGACAGGGAGACAACGTAAAATTCGAAATCCGGGTCGAGCAAAAAGGAAAACGCGCGTACAATATCGCACGCGTATCATCTGAAGTCCCCAAGGAAAAAGACAGCGTGTAACGCTATAATGCAGCGATCTGATGAACGTAGAAAGGCCGTCCTGCAAGCGCACGACGGCCTTTTTATTGTTACGTTGGATTGCATTTCAAGCAAAAAACCTTAGATTTGTTCAAAATGGACACGCTCCATAGTTGAAGCCGAACCTGCACTTCCAGATTAAAATGATGTTTCTCCCTGACACAGTAATCGGTGTCATGTCGGCACTATTCATAATTCCTAATTCTTAATTGCTCTCATGATTCTTTCCGACACGAAAATTCTTGAAGAAATGAAACGGGGGTCCATCGTGATCATGCCTTTCAACAGAAAGCATCTCGGCTCCAACAGCTACGACGTGCATCTTGGCAAAACGCTTGCGATGTATGATGACGAGATTCTCGACGCAAAAACGCATAACAAAATTCATCACTTTGAAATCCCGAAAGAAGGGATCATTCTTGTACCGAGCAAGCTCTATCTTGGCGTTACCGAAGAGTACACCGAAACACATCGGCACGTCCCATTTCTTGAAGGCAAAAGCTCAATCGGAAGATTGGGAATTGATATCCATGCCACGGCCGGCAAAGGGGATGTGGGCTTCTGCAATACCTGGACGCTTGAAATTTCTGTGCGCCAGCCCGTGCGCATTTATGCGGGAATGCCGATCGGCCAGCTTATCTATTTTGTGATCGACGGCGATGTTGAGGTGCTCTATAATAAGAAAGAAAACGCAAAGTACAATCGGCACACAAACAAGCCCGTCGAGTCGATGATGTGGAAAAATTTTAAGAAATGAGTTGTAAGTGAAAAGTTAAAAGTGAAAAGGGCAAAAATAAGGTTGAAAGCTTTTGTTCATTTCATTGAGTTAGTAGCGGGACATCACGATTTTTTTTCTTCTCAATTTTTCTTCGTAACTTTTCAATTTGAACTTTCACTCCCCCATTCCCGGAGCCTCTTCATGAAACGTCTTTTTTCCGTACTGCTGACTGTTTGCTGTTTACTGGTGATCGTTCATTGCTCATTGGCTCAACCGAAACCCCAAGGGGGCAGGCATGCGTTGACCTTCGACGACATGATAAGCTGGGGCCGTGTTGCCGACCCCCAGTTGTCACCGGATGGAAAATGGATCGCCTATACCGTTACCTACTACAGCAAAGAAACCAACAAAGGCAACAGCGACATTTGGGTAACCCCTGTTGACGGCGGAGATGCCCGGCAACTGACCAACAGTCCCAAGGCGGACAACTCGCCGCGTTGGCTGCCGGATGGAAAAACGATTGCGTTTATCTCTGCCCGCGATGGTGAGCCCCAAATTTACACCGTCCCCGTCAGCGGCGGCGAGCCGACGAAGATCAGCTCCATCTCTACCGGCGTCTCCGGTCTTGTCGTATCCAACGATGGGAAATATTTTGCCTTTGCCTCGGATATTTTTCCCGATTGCACAACCGACAGCTGCAATAAAATGCGCAATGATGAGATGGAAAAAGGCAGTGTGAAGGCAAAAATTTTTACGCGGCTTCCCTACAGGGTGTGGGATCATTATACCGATGGGAAACGAAGTCATGCGTTCATCATCCCGGCGACAGGCGGCGTGGCCGTTGATGCGACTCCCGGCGATTACGATACGCCGCCCATCGATGTTGGCGGTAACGTCGATTATGCATTTTCCCCCGACGGCAAAGAGTTTGCGTTCGTGCGAAACACCGACCCGATGATTGCTATCTCAACGAACAACGATGTTTTCACCGTTTCACTGCACGATGGGAAGCCTGCGGGCGAACCGAGACGAATTACCGACAACAAGGCGAACGACAATCAACCGGTGTTCTCGCCGGACGGAAAATACATCGCGTACCGAGCAATGAAACACCCCGGCTTTGAGGCGGACAAATACAACATTATCTTGTACGACCGGGCCACAGCGAAACGAACGAATATTACCGAAACGTATGACCGTTCGGCAGATGAAGTTATCTGGTCGCCGGATAGCAAGACCATCTATTTTACGGCGGATGACCAAGGGTACCATTCCCTTTACAAAGTAGCGCTCTTTTCAGAAAATAAAGAAACGAAGGTCGAACAAGTTACCGCTAAATTGTACATCGCTGAAATTTCGCTTACACCCGACGGCAAAACGTTTGTGTTCAGCAGAACGACCGTTCGAAATCCGCATGAAGTATGGCGGATGGATGTCGACGGAAAAAACCTGAAACAGCTGACAACGACAAACGACATGAGCATAGCAAAAATAGAAATGAATCCCCTGGAGGGTTTTTGGTTTGACGGCGCCGAGGGGAAAAAAGTCGAAGGGTTTATACTCAAGCCGCCGTTCTTTGATCCGAATAAAAAATATCCGATGGTGTATCTTATTCACGGCGGGCCGCAAGGACAGTGGGATGACATTACGCACTACCGTTGGAACCCTCAGATGTTTGCGTCGCCCGGTTACGTTGTTGTCATGGTCAACCCCCGCGGCAGCACGGGATACGGTCAACAATTCACGGATGAAATCTCGGGCGATTGGGGCGGGAAAGTATTTACCGATCTCATGAACGGCGTAGAGTACGTAATGAAAACATACCCGTTCATTGATACTTCCCGCATCGCCGCGGCAGGGGCGTCGTACGGCGGATATATGATCAATTGGATTGAAGGACACAACGATAAAGGTATTTTCAAAGCTCTCGTGAGCCACGACGGCGACTATAATTCCATCAGCGCATTTGGCGCAACTGAAGAATTGTGGTTTGAAGATTGGGAATTCAAAGGGACGCCGTGGGAAAACCGGACACTGTATGAAAAATTTTCTCCGAGCAACTTTGTAAAGAATTTCAAAACACCGATGCTTCTTATCCACGGACAATTGGATTACCGGCTCGACGTCAGCGAAGGATTTCAAATGTTCACCGCGCTCCAGCGGATGCATGTGCCGTCAAAAATGCTTTACTTCCCCGACGAAGGCCACTGGGTATTGAAACCGCTCAACAGCGAGTTGTGGCATAAGACGGTGCTGGAATGGCTGGCGACATATTTGAAATAAGTTGTAAGTTTTAAGCTATAGGTAGAGACATCTGAAAAATCGTCTCTCGCCAAGCCGCCAAGTCGCAAAGAGTCTATTTTTTAAGTATTTTGCGACTTTGCGTCTTTGCGTGAGTCATACTTTTGGGATTATTCAGAAGCCTCAGGTAGTAAGTTTTATTGATTATCATCCATTTGCGTAGATTTTTTTTCACTTTTCACTTTTCACTTTTCACTTTTCACTTACAACTTACAACTCACAACTCACAACTCACAACTCACAACTTACAACTTACAACTTACAACTTACAACTTACAACTTACAACTTACAACTTACAACCTTGAACTTTACCGCCCGGCTCCTTCAGAGTCAAGAAAAATCAAACTCCCTGCTCTGCATCGGTCTTGATACCGATGCGTCGAAAATTCCCGAGCACTTGAAATCGCACGAAAACCCGCAGTACGAATTCAATCGCCGGATTGTTGAAGCAACATGCGATATCGTGTGCGCCTATAAAATCAACTCGGCTTTTTATGAAGCCGAGGCTGAACGGGGCTGGCGTGCAATGCGTGAAACGCGGGAGACCATTCCCCCATCTGTAATTTCGATCGCCGACGCGAAGCGCGGGGATATCGGGAATTCATCGGAGCGATATGCACATATGTTTTTGAATGAATTGAAATTCGACGCTATTACCGTTAACGCGTACATGGGAAAAGATTCTGTCGCCCCGTTCATCCAATCAAGCGAGCAGTGTGCGTTCATCCTTGCAGTAACGTCGAATCCCGGAGCGGCAGATTTTCAATACTTGAAAGTCGGCAAGAAATTTCTCTACGAAAAAGTTATTGAGACGGCGCTGCGGTGGAATACTAAAAAGAACATCGGGTTTGTTATCGGGGCAACAAAGCCGAAAGAGCTGAAATCAATCCGAAAAAAAGTGCGGGCGGTCCCGCTGCTCATTCCCGGTGTCGGTGCACAGGGTGGAAGCGTTGAAGCGGCAGTGCGCTACGGGTGTGATAACAATGGGTTCCTGGCAATCATCAATGCCAGCCGCAGCATTCTTTACGCATCGGGCGGTGAGAATTTTGCCGAGGCTGCACGCGCTGAAGCAATGAAACTCAGGGAAGAAATCAATCATTGGCGGGGAAGGTATTTCCAACACTGAACAACTCGGTGTTCTCGCCGCTTCGTCCATGCCTTCATTTTCTATTCAACGGGGGGGACTATGGCAAGGAATTCTGTCGCGATTCACGAAGACATTCTTCGTCATCTTTGGAGTAATCAATATCTCGATGCCGGAAGTTTAACAACACTTGACGGGCGCAGGCTGAAAGTCATTTCTCCGGGAGTTTTGAATCGAGGGGGCGGCCCAGATTTCCGCGACGGCGTGATTATTTTGGACGGACAAACATTTCGCGGCGACATCGAATTTCACCGGACGGTCGATGATTGGAATATCCACCTCCACAACACCGACCCGAAATATAATTCTGTCATCCTCCACGTTGTTCTTCACGGCAGCCCCGGTGCGGAAGTAACAACGTCGGCATCCGGGCGGCCGATACCGGCGCTTGTTATTGACGAGTTTCTTTCATCCCCCCTGGAAAAAATTATCGAACATGCGATGCGCGATGAACACTTTTCACGTTCGGCGCCGCTGCGTTGTCTCCCGTATAATGACGCAGTCGGAACTGACATTCTTGAACGGTGGATTCAAAGGCTTTACGAAGAACGAATAAAAGAAAAAGCCGTACACATGTTCGGCCGTCTGGTTGACATTATCGACGAACAACTTCGCGGGGTTTCTGAGCCGGATGAAAAATACAATGCTTGCCATGAGGAAGAAAATCCGGATGAAATACCTGCTCCGGAAACGGATATTGACGAGGAGAAGTTGCGGCGGGCGGAGGCATGGGAACAACTTCTTTATGAAGGATTCATGGACGGGCTGGGATACTCCAAAAACAGGATCCAGTTTGTCACGCTTGCACATCGTGTTTCAGTGCAACGCCTGAAACATCTTTTTGCTGCAACCGAGCTCACGGATTTAGAACTTGAAGCGATTCTGTTTCGAGTTTCCGGCTTGCTTCCGGAAATTCATTCGACCCGTGACCAGCAGTCCAAGATACGATTACACCAACTCCGCACGGCTTGGAAGAATCTTATTGACGGAGCGGAAATGGCGCCCCTTCGCTCATTAGAATCGATGCATGCCGCCGAATGGGTCTTTAGCCCAACCCGTCCGGCAAATTTTCCGACCTCGCGCATCGCTGCGGCAAGCGTGCTTCTCGGCAGAATATTGTACCGGCAGCAGCTGCCTCACATTATTACGATCATGAATAGTGCTCACTCTTCCCCCGAGAACAAGCTCGAACATCTTCTTTCTCTTCTCACGATCGATGAAAATCAGTTTTGGAGTTTTCATTATTCGTTCACAGACTCGTCTCCGCGCCGGCATGTGCTTCTTGGCGATGCGCGTAAACACGACATCGTTGTCAACACAATCCTTCCGTTATGCAGTTTATGTGCATTTGTCTTTAAAATAGAAAGTATGAACAAACACATTCTAACCGTAGCGTCGGCAATCCCTCTTCTCGAGAATAATTTCATCACCCGAAGGATGGAAAAACAGTTGTTGAAAGGGAGGCTGCGTTTACGCTCGGCATTTCAGCAGCAGGGTATTATCCAGTTGTATAAGCGATATTGTGTTGCCGGCCGGTGCAGCGAGTGTGAAGTCGGTAAGGTCGTTCTTCAAAAATAGATTATGATGGATTGGCAGCGGGAAATAGAAATAGAACTTCTCCGGGCAGGGAAATCACAGAATCCCGGCCGGCTGCGCACGTCTGCGCGCCGTATCGCCGGCATCGCAATTCAGGAATTGCAAAAACGGGACGTGCATGTACCGGCAGAGCTCGGCTATGTGAACTCACTCCGAAAGTTCATCAAGTCTGAAAATCTTCCGCTTGCCGTATCCGCAGCGGCAGCACGCTTGGAGTCGCGGCTTTCTCCTGACTTCACATCTCAAAGCGTCGACCCCGTTGGCGACGCGATGATCATTGTCGAGTTTGTAAGGAAACAATTGCTGAGCAGCAAGGAGAATAGAACCGGTTTGCACGACCGGGATTAAACTTCTTGCATTGTTCGGAACGAAGCGCTACTTTCTTAGGGTGAAAAAGGTGAATTGTGCCCGCGATACCGAAAAATCATGAGACTATTTATCTTGACCGGAATGAAAATCAATTCGGCCCGGCACCGGAATGCTATTCCATTCTTCAAAAAGCAAGCAAGAAGGATCTCAGCGATTACTCGCGCGATTTTTTGCGCGGCGTGAAAAGCCCGCTTTCGGAAACTCTCGCCCGGAAATACGATCTGCCGGAATCCAATATTCTTCTCAGCTACGGGAGCGAGGATATGCTGAAACAAATTGTCCACTGCTATCTTGCCGGCAACGAGACAATGATGGTTGCAAAGCATTCGTGGTGGTACTATAAGTCGGTTGCAGGCGAAGTCGGCGGCACGGTTGTTGAATATCCGATGCATACCGATGAGCTGAAATTCTATTATGACATGGATGAAATCGTATCGCTCGTTCGAACGGTCAAGCCCCGGCTGATTCTGCTAGCGTCACCTAACAATCCTACCGGAAATTCTCTCCCTGTAAACGATGTGAAACTCCTTTTGGGGAAATTCACCGACACGATAATCGTCGTTGACGAAGCATATTTCGGCTTCACGGATTCTCAGGACGAGATCCTGCCGCGGCTCACGCTTCACCATCCGAATCTTGTGGTGCTAAGGACATTTTCAAAGCTGTATGCACTCGCCGGAATTCGGATCGGCCATGCGTTCGCGGGAAAGGATTTTCATAAGCTCATTTCTTACAGTGCAAGGTATTTAGGCTTTAACGTTCTGTCGGAACGGCTTGCGCTTGCCGCCCTTCGTGATAGACCCTATTATCAGTCGCTCGCATCAACAACGGCCAAAGAGCGCGTGCGCTATTATGAATTTTTCCAACCGATAGCCGGATGCAGGGCGTACCGATCGGACGCAAACTTTGTTCTCGTAAAAATTCCAAACGAAGATTCTGAGCCGCTTAAAAAACATCTCGACGAGGCCGGCATTTGCATTAAATTCTTTTCCGGGAAAGAATTTCCGGATTACATGCGGATTACCATCGGAACACCGGAACAGAACTCATTGCTCCTTCGCCAAATGCAGAAGTATTTTTCCAGGGCAAATGTCTTAATCCCCGAACAACATTGACTCACATGCATTGCGTTATCCTATCTGCCGGTACGGCGTCCCGGCTTCGCCCGCTCACAGACTCGACCCCAAAGTGTCTGCTCCCTATTGGCAGCCGCTCCATTTTGGAGAGAACAATCAGGGCTGTGTTCCATGCGGGTGTTATTCATTTTACAGTAGTTGTCGGTTTCCAGGACTGGATGGTGAAGAATTTCCTGAAACGGAATTTTCCGTCGCTCAATTTCACCTTCATCGTCAACAAACAGTTTGATACGACCAATAACGCGTTTTCGTTGTTGCTGGCGCGCGGGGAGATTGAAGGACATGAACTTCTTTTGCTCGACGGCGATATTGTTTTCGACGACGAAATTGTTCCGCTCCTGATGAAATCTTCCCATCAGAGCTGTTTAGCTGTGAGAACGAATGGGGGGATGGGAGAAGAGGATGTGAAAGTTGAAGTAAACGATAAGGAGGAAATTGTCTCCATCGGTAAAGAGCTAGCGGTTGCTTCGGCATACGGAGAGTCAATCGGGATTGCAAGATTTTCGCACGGCGACACGATACGGCTTTTCACGACATTGGAGAAAAGAATTAAACTGGAAAACCGCGTGAATGAAATTTATGAAGCCTCGTTTCAGGAGATGATTGATAGCGGATCGCACTTGTATGTGGCGGATGCCGGTCCATACCGTTCCATAGAAATTGATACCGTAGAAGATTTGCACGCAGCCGAGTCCCTCTTTTCCTGACATGCACCATCAGCCACCTCCGTACAGCTATAAAAACTCAGTCAAATCCGACATTTCGGATGAGCTTATTAATATCTATCTGCAGCGGCCGCTCGCCAGCCTTGTCACGCGTGCGGTGTACTTCACGACAGTAACGCCAAACCAGATCACCGTTATTGCAACGCTCTTTGGAATCGCCGGGGGCATTTTTCTCGGTGTGCAGGACGCGCATCTTACTTCCGCCGCAATCTGTTTTTATTTGAAAGATATTTTTGATTCTGCGGACGGCCAGCTGGCACGAGCAAAACAGCTCTACAGCAGGCACGGAAGATTTCTCGATTCAATCGGCGACTACATTGTCGATCTGTTTTTGTTCGGAGGAATTTTTGCCTTTCTTCTCAGAATCGGCACCGAACTTCCAATCGCTTTTCTCATAAGTCTGACCGGGTTTCTTGGAATCAGCCTCCGCGTATCATACCATGTTTTCTATCAGACATCGTACCTCCATCGCGAGAAACGATACGGAACAAACCGACTCACGGAAGAGCTGCGTAAGGAGGATTATCATGAAGATGCCGAAACGATTCGGCTTCAAAGAACATTTTATTTTCTCTACGGCTGGCAGGACCGCCTCATGAATCGTCTTGACTCGTGGTGCATGGCGGGGATTGATGAAAGAAATGATTCTGTGACGGCTCGATGGTATCAGGACGCGACGGGGTTGCGGCTCGGTGGATTTCTAGGGTTTGGAACTGAATTCGCTCTGTTGACGGTTTGTTTACTATTCAGCAATGTTCAATTGTATCTTTTCTTTACGGTCGTAGTTTTGAATTGCATATGGCTTTTGGCAATTCTCTATAGAAAAACTGTGCTCGCAAGAAAATTGTCGGGGAGAAGGAATCAGGAAAAATGAAAAACGGAAGGGGTTATTTCTTTGCCTGCATTTCCTTGCGGACCTGCGCCTCAAACTTGAAATGCTCTTCAGCGGAAATATTCAATGTTGTGCGAAGGTTTTCAAGTTTCTCTGCTTCTTCGGGAGTCACGAGTCCGTCTTTCCACACTTCGCGGAGATGGGCGATGTAGGACGTCCCGCCGCTCTCGCTTTCAATTTTAGTAAAATCTTGGTCCGACAATCCCCCCTCGTTTTTGACGATCGTCAAGAGTCCGCGTTCGTCCGGGGAAATGATGCCATCCTCCCATGCCTTCGTGAATAATTTCGCTAGAAGAGCAATCGCTTGATCTTTTACCGCGCTGCTCGGAGTGCCAACATTCTCTTTTCCTTGCTGGGATTGCAGCAAAGCAAGCTTCTTTTCCGCTTCTTCTTTCGCAGCATTCGCTTCTCTTGCCTGCGCCGCCAGCTGCGCTATGTCTTGTTGAAATTTTTGCTGTGATGCGGTGAACTCCTGTTTTAATAGATCAACCCGGCCGTCGTTTTTCCTCTCGGCCGCATCCGACGCCTCCTTTTTTATTTTCGCGAGCATGTCGTCACCCGGTAACTGCGCTGCCGGTGCTGGAGCCGGTGTTTGGGCCGGAACGGGTTGAGGTTTCGCGTCGGGCGCGTTTGCAGCTCGAGCTGCGGGTTCTGCCGGTTTTGGTGCTGCGGGTGGAGACTTTTTTTGTTCCTCGGCAAGTTTTTTGAGGCGCTCTTCCTCTTCTTTCTTCCGGGCCGCTTCCATCGCCACTTTGACGCGTTCGTTATACGCCGTTGCGTACATATTGTTCGGCTCAACCCCGAGCGCTTTCTTCACTTCTTCTAACGCTTTTGGGAATTCGGCCGACTTAATATACCGGTCCGCAGCCTTCAAATACTCGCTGATGATCTTTCTTTGCGTTTCTTTGTCTTGGTCTACTACCGGCATTCAATTCTTCAAAGAAGTTCCTTAATTTCGTGTTGACTTAGTTGAACGTAATATATCCAACCCGATAGAGAATGTCAACGAATGGCATTCACCATCGTCGGCCGGTGACGAAGAGTGCACCTCTGAAGCGTGGAAAACAGAAAATAGGGCTTCGATTTTTTTTGGGAAGACTCGCACCGCCTTCATATGAAGGGTATGAATTCAATGATACTTCAGGACTTTGCTTCTCGCATTACCGTATATTATATTTTCTCGATGGATTGAGCACGAGGTCAAATGGATCGAAGGATGTTCAATGACAACAGCAAACGTCCGAAGTCAACTGGATAAGCGGTTGCGCAATGCGTTCAAAGAGATTATTGACGGTAAAACCGTGGAGCGGTCGAAACATGAACTCATCTTCGGAGGCGTTGATGTGTCGAATGTGTTTGTGGACGAAATGGACAAAAGAAACTATCTGCCCGCTACTGTCGACGATATACAATGCGAACAGGGGCGGCGGGTGCCGGCATTTCATATTGAGGAATCGTTTGCCTACTTTGGCTGGGTATTTTGGGAAAGATTCAGCGAGCGGCAGGTGAGAAAGCTCTTCGGCAGTGTTGTGCGGACTGAAAAAGGTGATTGGGCAATTCAAATTCCTTCGGGGAGCCGGAAAGTTGTATATGCAAACACGGCTCTTAAATTAGAAATGGACATTGACCATCCATTCGAATTATGACCTTTTTCAGACCGAGAGTGTAGACCGGTTCACTGGAATCTCATGAAAATTTTTTTTGCATATTTCTATTTCTTTGTTATCGGCCTCTCGCCGAGGATGCTCTTTGCACAAGAAGACTCTTCCCGTGTTTCCGCGTCAATTGAGAAGTACACCCTGAAAGTCGAAATTGACGCGGAGCATCATCGTATCCAGGGAGAGGCGCAAATGCATCTTCATATCCTAAAAGACTCCGTCTCTCACGTACGTCTCGCACTTGCACCGTCCATGATGTTGATTTCGGTCCGTGATTCTGCCGACAAAAAAATTGGAACAGCTGAAGAACCCTCCGTCTTTCTCAATAAGGAAATTTCAGTATTGCTCTCTGATACGCTCAAGCGGGGAGATTTTTTTTTGTTGAACGTTTTTTACGAAGAAACTTTTGACACCATCACAACAAATTCCTCGTTTATCAGGCCAAAGGAGATCCTTCTCTCCCCAAACGGCAGTTTTTCATGGTGGCCAGTTCTTGCCCCGGCGACAAACCCTCTTGCGAATCAAGTCGCACCGGTTGTTTTGGATGT
Organism: uncultured Chitinophagaceae bacterium; assembly: GCA_964642725.1. GTDB lineage: Bacteria > Bacteroidota > Ignavibacteria > UBA10030 > UBA8401 > JAGVPT01. The sequence continues at coordinate 8,529 of CAZXQG010000019.1, read as the reverse complement.
AACCTTTCCGTCGAATGTAAGCCTCGTTTCAAACGGAGAACCGGATTCTATCCATCCTGCCGGCTCAAGAACTACGCAGAAATTCTTGTACAAAAATCCGATGCCGTTGAAATCATGTTTTTTGCTCTGTGGATCGACCGATTTCACGAAAAGGACGATGACGAACGGGGACAGTTCATTACAATGTACCTTATACTATAACCCGGAAAGTTTTTCTAATGAAATAGCAGCAGCCGTGGTGCAGCAATTCCGGGATGCGGGATCTTTTTTTTCATCTCTGACAACCCTGAATGAATCCAACTCGTCAATTCGGATGGTTATTGTCGGCCACGATGACGGGCGTGTTGATTGGTTTTCGAACAACGGCTTGATCGTAGGAAACAATTCTTACCCGTTTTCCAGAGTTGATTCTATTACGGTAACATCAACAATAAGAAATAAGTGGATTCATGAATTTACTCGTTGCTTCGGTCTTGCGGCAACGGATTCAACGTTTATGTTTGATGCGGGCTGGTCGGAATATTTGGCGACAAAATTCTTCCTTTATGAAGCGGGAAAAGAAGAAGCACAACAGCGCGTGCGTCTTGGCCTCCTTTCACGAACGCTTGATTTCTATCCGGCTCAAACACTTGCGCAAAACCACAAATCACGAAAGAACGAGCAGGCGGTTTTTTTTAGCAAGGGGGCGTATGTATTCTTGATGCTGGAATATGTCATCGGTGAAGAAGCATTCGGCGCCGTGGTCAAGAAGCTCAACGAAAATTTCAAATTTGCGCCTGTCACGATTTCCATTTTTCAAAAGCTTTGTGAGGACGCGTACGGCTCTCCCCTTGATTGGTTTTTTAAGGAATGGATCTATCAAAGCGGTTTTCCCGAGCTGATTCTCTCGACCGAGATCGCGCAAACAAACAGAGGAAATTATTCACTGAAGGCAACGATTTCGGAGCGCGGAGACTTCTTCAAAACACCCGTGGACCTGGTTTTTTCCAACAGTGTTCGCTCAATCACAAAGAGGGTCTTTGTCGAAAAACAGGATCAGGAATTTGAATTCATCCTCCCATTTCTTCCCACAAAAAGCGAGCTTGATCCGAATTATTATTTACTGCGGTGGGTCCCGCGGCTGCGCCTTCTCGCACACGCGCGCACATCGGTGAGTTTCAGAGTTTTCGACCGGGACATTGTAAACTCTGAACGCGAAGCCAACATTATGCTGCAACTCGACCCAAACAATCTCACCGGTTGGAACGCTATTGCTCTTTTCTCCCTGGGAAAAACAGCTGTCATCAAAGGCGACCTGCAGAAAGCGGAAGCGTATTTTCGGAGCGCATCTGCGCTTGAAGCGAGCGAGCCGGCGCAGCTGTATTCTGTCTTGAGCCTGATTCGGCTTGGCAATGTTCTGGAGTTGGATGGGAAGCGCGACGAAGCGGTTGAGCTGTACAAGCTTGGCATTACGGCAGCCGAACAAAATCCGGCTCTCTATGGCGTCGCATTATTTGACGCGCAAAAATATCTGCAGCAAAAATTTGTTTCATCGGATGATTTTTGGTACGGGGAATATTGAAGGAGATGTACCGAGAGATTGCAAGGAAGCACAAGCTCAGAAGTAATTCCTTGTCAGCGGTGTTTTCTCTGAATTCGTGAGCGCTTATGACTTACTTTTGGACGTCTTTTTCCGCGCCTTTCCGTCGATGGCAAAGACGCTCCCGGCTTTTGACACTAAGAGAAATAAAAGGCAGGATAGAAGAACAAGATCGTACGGGTTGAAAAAAAAGGCAGAGGTAAATACGCTTCCGTTTGTTAGGTGATAATTGAGGACAAGTGCTATCGCGCCAGCAAGCGCGGTCCGCGTGAGCAGCCCCAGTACCAACACAACCCCAAGCAGCATTTCTCCTGTTGGGATCATGCGCGACCATGCTTCAATGCCGGGGTATGCTACATGCTTTTGGTACCAACCGGCGGCGGGAGACGGGTTTTGTGAATAGCGGTCAAGGCTCGTCCGGAGAAATTCTGAAGAAGAGTACCATTCAAGCTTGTTCAAACCCTGGGCAAGAAAGAATATCCCGATAGCGATGCGAAGAAAAGCGATCCATTTTTGATTCATACTTCTCCTTTTTTCCTGTGACAAAAATGCGAAATTATAAATTAAAATCAAAACCAAATCCCCGTGTAATGAAGTTCAAACTTCTCCTTCCCCGTAATTTCAATTTCTGGGCGACAGTGTTCAGCCATGGATGGTGTGCCCTTCCTCCGTTTCAAGTGGACAGGGAGGATCGCCGGCTTCGGATTGTCATTCCACGGAGTAACGCTGGATATGACGAAGTTTTTCTGACTGAAAACAAAAGGGCGCTCCATGTGTCCGTAGAAAACATATCAGCGGCGAGAGAGCAGGCCATTTCCCGCATTTCAAAGTGCATTTCATCTATGTTCCGAATCGGGGAATCCTTCGATGCGTTTTACGCTGAAACAAGAAAATATCCGCGGTATCGCTGGATTGCAAGAAAAAGAGCAGGAAGGTTGCTGCGCTGTCCGACAGTCTTCGAGGATGTTGTGAAAATGATATGCACAACGAACTGCAGTTGGGCGCTGACGGAAATCATGGTCGGGGAATTAGTAAGAAAATTAGGAACTCATGTTCACGGCGAGGTGTATTCTTTTCCAACACCGGAAGTCATCGCTGCATGTTCCGAATCGTTTCTCCGGAAAGAAATACGCTGCGGGTATCGAGCGCCGTATTTGCTTGAACTGTCGCGTAAAATTGCTTCCGGGAAACTCGCCGTCGAAGAATGGAGAACATCCAGCGTGCCGACCGAAGAATTGTTCATGCAAGTCCGGTCGGTGAAAGGCGTCGGCCCGTATGCGGCAGGAAATATTTTAAAACTCCTGGGAAGGTACGACTATCTTGGCCTGGACTCGTGGTGTCGTGGAAAATTTTACGAGCTTTTCAAAAAAGGAAGAAAAGTAAAAGATTCAACAATCGAAAAATATTACGCGCCATTCGGCAAGTGGCGCGGATTGTTTTTGTGGATGGACATAACGAAAGATTGGCACACAGAAGAGTTTCCACTCTAAAAAGAAAAGCCTTTCAAACCAGCCACATTCCTATTTTTGGCAACCGGCGATATTCCTTTCCCATTTCTGAATACGTGCCTATTCAATACAATCATTTTTTCCTTGTGGAATGTATGGCACATTAGTTGGATTAGTTCATGGCTACGGCATTTCCACAATCACGGTGAACACGTGTTTCCAATTATAGAAAAGAACGACCTTGCTGCAAAAGTTTATCGCTATGTCATCGACGCTCCGCAAATTGTCAAAAAGGCAAAAGCCGGGCAATTTGTAATTCTGCGATTGCATGAAGACGGGGAGAGAATTCCGATTACGCTTGCGGACTGGGATGTGGTCCGAGGGACTATTACTCTCTACGTTCAGGCGGTCGGCAAGACGACGATTATGATGAGCAGGATGAAGGCTGGAGATTCGCTAATGGACGTCGTGGGACCATTCGGCATCCCAAGCCATGTTGAGAAAGGAAAAACGTTTGTTGCGATTGGCGGAGGTTTCGGCATCGCGGCGATTCATCCGATCGTGCGGGCGCATAAACTGACCGGCAACAGAACAATATCGATCATCGGTGCACGCTCGAAAGAATTGCTGCTTATGGAAAACGAAATGCGGGCGATTTCTGATGAAGTGCGTATCGCTACCGATGACGGCAGCTATGGCACAAAGGGTTTTGTTACGACGATTCTGAAATCAATGCTCGAGAAAAACGAACCGATCGACGTTGTCCTTGCGATCGGCCCGGTTGTGATGATGAAAGCGGTCTCGGATCTTACAAAGCCGCGCGGCGTGCAAACACTCGTCAGTCTTAATCCTATCATGATGGATGGAACGGGAATGTGCGGCGCGTGCCGCGTCGTCGTAGGGAATAAAATGCAGTTTGCGTGCGTGGACGGCCCGGAATTCGACGCGCATGCGGTTGATTTTGATTTGCTGGTGGCAAGACAGAAAATGTATTCACCGCAGGAGAAAATTTCGCTCGATATTTTCGAGAAAATATGTCAGACACAGGAACACCGTGAAACGGCGGCGTGGTGAGTTAAAAGAATTAAGAATTAAAAAATAAGAATTAAGAATGATCAACGAAGCTGTGGAACATACGACGAAGAAGCTCACGAACAAAGAGAGAATGAAGATTCCTCGCCATGGGATGCCCGAACAGGATCCGCTGGAGCGCGCGAAGAATTTTCTTGAAGTTCCGCTTGGCTACACGCCGGAACTGGCGATAGAAGAAGCAGAGAGATGTATTCAATGCAAGAATCCGAAATGCATTGAAGGTTGTCCCGTGAATGTGAAAATTCCTCAGTTTATTTTTCACGTGGCGTTGGGAAATTTTGAGCTCGCCGCCCAAACACTGAAAGAAACGAATGCGCTCCCTGCGGTATGCGGCAGGGTTTGTCCCCAGGAAGAGCAATGCGAAGCTGTGTGCACGATCGGTGCGAAGGTTGAGCCGGTTGCCATCGGCAGGCTTGAACGGTTTGTTGCGGACTGGGAACGGGCCTCCGGCAAGGTTTCTCTTCCGCCTATCGCTGCAGCGACAGGAAAGAAAATTGCCATCATCGGTGCGGGTCCCGCAGGGTTAACTTGCGCTGGAGATCTGGCAAAACTCGGTCATGCTGTAACGATCTTTGAAGCGCTTCATAAACCGGGCGGTGTCTTGGTGTATGGCATTCCGGAATTCCGCCTTCCCAAACAAATTGTTGATGCGGAAGTGCGGTTTCTCGAAAAGCTCGGAGTCCAGATTCAATGCGACTTTGTCGTCGGGATGACACGCACGGTTGACGAACTGATGAGTGAAGATGGCTTTGATGCAGTCTTCATCGGAACTGGTGCAGGGCTTCCCTATTTTATGGGGATCCCCGGCGAGAATTTGAACGGTGTGTACTCTGCGAACGAATTTCTCACACGTGTTAATCTGATGAAGGGATTTGAATTTCCGAATCATGCCGACACGCCGGTCCCGATGGCGAAGCATGTTGCGGTGATCGGCGGCGGCAATACGGCAATGGACTCCGCGCGCACCGCACGCCGGCTGCCATGGACCGAAAAGGTGTATATTGTTTACCGGCGTTCGAGCGTTGAAATGCCAGCGCGAAAAGAAGAAATTCACCACGGCGAGCAGGAAGGGATTGAATTCCTGCTTCTCACAAACCCAACCCGTTTTCTCGGGAACAACGGCTGGCTTGTTGGAATGGAATGTCAGAAGATGGAACTCGGCGAACCCGATGCATCCGGGAGGCGCAAACCGGTTCCGGTTGCCGGAAGCGAATTCATTCTCGACATTGAAGCGGCAATCGTTGCAACAGGCAACGGCTCGAATCCCCTTATCAACAAAACAACACCCGGATTGACAACAAACAAGTACGGAAACATTATCGCTGACGAAACAGGAAAAACTTCCCGTGAGGGCGTATGGGCCGGCGGGGATATTGTCATTGGCGCGGCAACGGTCATTAAGGCAATGGGAGCGGGAAAAAAAGCCGCTGCGGCGATTCATGAATATGTCGAGGCCAAGAAGTAAAAGACCGATCGTTGTTTGAGAAAAGAAAGACCCGGCTCATTATCGCCGGGTTTTTTGTTTATGAAACAATGAAATGTTCTCGCTATATTGTTTGTGTGTTGTAGGATTTTCCTCGAGAATAAACCTGCGGTAGAAAGATCACTCATTGATGGTATCCATTGCGCCTCGGCGGATAGAGTTTTTATGGTTTTGAGCGAGATAAATATCTATCCGATTAAGTCAACGAAGGGTATTTCTCTTCAGACCGCATTTGTTGAGCGGCGGGGAATTCAATTCGACCGTCGGTGGATGGTAGTGAACGAAGCCGGCGTGTTTTTGTCGCAGCGAAATTTTCCCAAGCTCGCCCTTGTCTCAACTCAAGTAGATTCGGGCTGCCTGCGTGTAAGTGCACCGGGCATGCGAACCATTGAACTTCCGCTTACGCCAAATAACTCGGACTCATTTTCTGTTCAGGTGTGGGATGACGCCGCTCGTGCAGTTTCCGCGGGAGATGAATCGAAAAAATGGTTTAGCGACTTTCTCGGCATTGCATGTCGGGTGGTGTTCATGCCGGAAGAGAGTCTTCGACCGGTTGACCCCGATTATGCTCGCGAAGGCGACATTGTGAGTTTTGCCGATGCCTTCCCGTTACTGCTGATCTCGCAGCCTTCACTCGATGACTTAAATTCGAGGCTGGTCGTCCCGGTCCCGATGAATCGCTTTCGTCCCAACATTGTCGTCAGCGGCTGCGGCGCATACGACGAAGACAAATGGAAGATCATTCGCGTCGGCGGAACGTTTTTTCACGTGAAGAAGCCCTGTTCGCGGTGTGTGACCACGACGATCGATCAAACAACCGGAGTACAAGGCAAAGAGCCGCTGGCAACGCTTTCAAAGTATAGAAATATTGATGGAGAAGTTTTCTTCGGACAAAATATTATTCCTGAAGGCCTCGGGGTGCTGCACATTGGTGATTTGGTCGAAGTGGTTTCATAGCCTCGGCACGACGTTCAGGAAAGAAAGGCGCATGAAACATTAACAAGTGCAATCCGTTAAATTGTATACTCGTCGCAGCTTAGTATAATTTCTCCTTTCATGAATCATCTTCGTAAAGCTTTTACCCTCATTATTATACCAGCGCTTGCCATATCAATCCTTCGCGCCCAGGACAGTGACAGGCAGTCGATCCCGGCCCATCACATCGATGGTGGATTTAGAAACACAGACCCGGATTTTAAGGAACCGGCGTTCACAAAAATGGCGCCGTGGGTAATCGGCAAGCTTATCAGTTTATCATCAAAACCAGTTGCTGATATCCCCCGCACCTATAGTGACGGGTCCGCATTAAGACAGAACAAGCCCTACACTATTACGTGGGTCGGCCATTCAACTTGCCTCATTCAAATCGAAGGAATCAACATCCTTACCGATCCGGTGTGGAGCGATAAAGTTGGCCCGGTCGCTTGGGCCGGTGAAGCCCGTGTTTCTGACCCGGGCATTGCCATGGATCAGCTTCCGCCGATAGATATTGTTCTTATCTCCCACAATCATTATGACCATCTCGACGAGAAGACAATATTGGCGCTTTCGAAGAATCCCAACACAAAGTTTTTTGTGCCGCTTCGGGTTCGGGACTGGTTTGAAGATCGGGGCATTTCGAATGTAGAGGAACTGGATTGGTGGGAAGGAGTGACGTATAAAGGGTTGAAAATTATATGCACCCCGGCACAACATTTTTCCGGGAGATGGATAAGCGACGGAAACACAACGCTGTGGTGTTCCTGGGTCTTGCTTGGAAAAGGAAGGCGGCTGTACTTCGGAGGAGATTCCGGATACTTTCGAGGCTTTGCAGAGATCGGAAAAAGATTCGGCCCCTTTGACATGGCATTGCTGCCTATCGGAGCTTATGAGCCACGGGAGCTATTGAAGCCCGTTCATATGAATCCCGCAGACGCCGTCCAGGCGTTTCTTGACCTGCGTGGGAAAAAGATGCTTGCCATTCACTGGGGGACATTTAAGCAAACCGACGAGCCGTTAGAAGAGCCCCCCAAAAAACTCCGCGATGAAATCGAAAACCGGCATCTTAACCAAGAGGATTTTCTTGTGTTCATGATTGGCGAAACACGCGAGTGGTAACTCCGGCAGCACAACATTCAACATTCACCGGTTAAAGTCCCACATACTTTCGTAATTTCTCCCCCTCTTCACCTGTCAACTGGATCGCTTCTCCGGGCTTTAAGTCTCTAAGCGTCAATTCACCAATCTTTGTTCTCACAAGCCGCAGTGTTGGGTAACCTACCGCCGCAGTCATTTTTCGGACTTGTCGATTCCGCCCTTCTCGTAGCGTAAGTTCTATCCATGCCGTTGGAATGTTCTTCCGATACCGGATTCCTGGAGTTCGCGGCGGAATTTTTGGTTCTCCATCAAGCAAGCGGGCTTGCACCGGTTTTGTCTTCTCTCCCTGGATGATCACGCCGCGTTCTAATTGTTCGATGGCTTCAGGAGAAGGAATCCCCTCCACCTGCACGAGATATGTCCGCGGGTGTTCGAATTCAGGCTCCGTGAGCCGATGGTTCACCTCGTTGTCGTTTGTTAAAAGAAGCAGGCCTTCGCTGTCGATGTCAAGTCGCCCGACGGAGTAAACGTCTTTTGGAAGCGGACCAAAGTCCCTCAATGTTTTTCTACCGAGGATGTCAGTGAATTGACACAGCACGTCGTATGGTTTGTAAAGAAGATAGTAATGCTTCGTATTATTATGTGAAGTAGACAAAATGAAGATTGATAAAGGAAGATAAAGACTTATTTCATGGCATCGTTAAGAAAGGCAACCAATGGAGTCGCTTCCTCGAAAACCTTCGCAATCTCTTTCACAAATTGAGGTTTTAAACATTTCTCTTCTTTCCATTCAACACCCACAAAAAACTGTTTGAGTTTCAGCCACTCGGCCATGGGATGATCTGGTTCAA
>CAZXQG010000018.1:0-61627 GCA_964642725.1 uncultured Chitinophagaceae bacterium | reverse complement strand
TGCCGCTTTTTATGCAGGAAAAAATCTCTTAACTCAATGTCGGCCCGCTCAAAAAAAAGCTTTTCATTCTCGATCTTTGTTTTGATAAAAGGGATTGAACGAAGTAAGCGGAATATCCAAGTAAATAAAGACCCGCGTGAGAGCATGATCCCCAACGAAAGGAACACTGCAAACACGAACAGTGCACTCCCCAGGGAAAAAAGCTGCACGATTCCTATCTTTTGAGCCAGCACAATTCCCAAAAACACACTTACGCCGATATAGAACCCCTGACTCAAACCCACTAAGAGTTTTCTAATCGCAAGACTTGAGACGACTTCCGGACCTGAAAACCGACTCTGTTTCGTCATCAAGAAAATCTTTACACCTTCGCCGACAACAACCCCCGCAGGAATGAACCGATACATCGCTTCGCCCGCAATATGGACCTGCAACAATTTCGCAAAGGATATTTTTTCAGATGGCGTGTCGAGAATAAACTTCCAGGCGGCTGTATCGAAAAGACATCCGACACCATAGACGGCATAAATCGGCATAAGGTAATATCCAACATTGGCAATCAAGGAGAACGTCATTGAAAAGTCGATATCTCGAAAAACAAGAACAAAAAGCGCCGCGCCTGCAACAAGCGACAAAACTCGGATAAACGTCTGAAATCTCTTTGTCTTCTTTTTCACGATACAAAGTTAGTGCAAACTCTTTACCCCAGGATAAAGCAAGAGTTAACAAATCTTTACTGAGAGATTATCAACACTTTCTTTAAGATTTGACAACTGACGAGAGCGGATTCGAATTCCGGGAATCATCGTTTGATAACATGACCATTAAGGGAGGGTAATAATAATGAAACATAGCGGCTGTACCTTTGGCAAAAAATATTTCATCCGGAGACCATTCACATGTATCAGCATCTTTTAGCCGTCACGCCCTTCTTTGAAGTAAAAATCGCCGAATACTTGCACGAAGTTGAATCGGCGCTCAAACTCCGCTTCGAAGTGTTCAATCTTGAGTTGCACGAAGGGTTGGAATCTTCCTACGAGACGGGCTTCGACTCGGATGTTTACGACACTTTTTGTGATCATTTGATAGTGAAAGACCGGCAATTGGACAAAGTTGTCGGCACATATCGGTTGTTGCGGCAAGAAAAGGCGGAGAAAAGTCTCGGATTTTACTCGGAAAATGAGTTCAATCTTGCCCGAGTAAAAAACCTGCCAGGCCAGGCTTTGGAGCTTGGACGATCCTGCGTTGCCAAAGAATATCGGTCGCTGGCAGTAGTAAATTTATTGTGGGCCGGAATTGGAAGATACATTGAAATCCATAACATCAGTACGATGTTTGGATGTGCGAGTTTTCATAGTGCAGATGCGAAGCAGGTTTCGGAAGCATTCGCATACCTTCGAACACACCATTTTGCACCGGAACAATACCGGGTGTATCCCACGCAACGCTGCGCAATGAACTTAGTCCATTCACAGGGATCTGAGAACAATGAAAAATCGGTGTTAAAGAAATTTTCCCCTCTTTTGAAAGGCTACCTGCGACTTGGAGGATTGGTTTGCGGCGAACCTGCATTCGACCGCCAATTTGGAACGGCAGATTTTTTTACACTGGTCGAAACGGAAAAGATCACCGAGAAATACAAAAGTCATTATTGTAAAATGGCCGGGGCTGTGTGAGACGAGTGTGTAAGTTTCTTGCGCTTTTTGCGGCTACACTCTTTTTTGTTTTTGTTGTTCTGATCGGGCGGATGGGGTTGTTTCTGAGTCCGCCGAGTGAACGGCGTTTCCTCGCACGCGCTACGCGCTGGTGGTCAAAATCCTCGGCGATTATTCTTGGCCTCAAGGTAACCCACAGCAATATTCCTGGCGACTTTTGGAATGATCATTTCCTCATAGCAGCAAACCATCAGAGTTATCTTGATGTTGTGGTCATCGGTTCGATATTTCCGACATTGTTTGTCGCAAAAAGTGATGTGAAGAATTGGCCAATCATAGGCTGGTTTGTCACTCTAGGAGGAACGATATACGTAGACAGGAAGGCATTCCGCGGAACGATCGATGCCGTAAAAACAATGGAACAAATACTTTTCCAAGGAACCAGCGTTCAAATATTTCCCGAAGGGGCATCGACAAACGGCGACCTTGTATTGCCCTTCAAACCATCCCTCTTTAGAGCAGCAAAATCTTCAAACACAAAGATTCTTCCAGTCACAATACGCTATCTTGCAATAAACGACGCTCCATTTGAGCCAGCAAGAAGGGATTTCGTTTGCTGGTATGGAGATATGAATTTTGTGGGACATTTTTGGAAAATGCTTGATCAAGAATCTATTACTGCTAGTGTCACAATGCACCCTGTGATACCCGCAGACCATTATCCTGAAATAATACAAGTAGCGGAACTAGCTCATTACTATGTGAGCGAATGCTGTCGACAAAAAAAAGTTCCCCCAAATTGATTAAGAGGCGTTGACTCTTTGTGAGCGGCTCTCCGCGACTTCTTCTCAATTTATTTGGCCATCGAGCAAAGGCTCAGAATTTTCCGATAACATCCAGGCCGGATATTTTTTTATCAAATAATCAACCTCTCCGTAATAATGTCGTAATACCCCCTCTGTATACTGGGTTTGGTATTTCACAAAAACCATGAACATTATGAAATCACATTACTATTATGATCACTATCTCAGAAGAACTATTGCCGTTGAATACAAGTCCATCTCTGGACGAAATCATTCATTGTGTCCCTTCCGTTGACTCCTCCTTGCTTGGTGAACAACTTCAGGCACTGTTTGGCCAGTATAAAAGCAAATCACTTGTCGTAACCGAGGGCGACTCGCCTATTGGCTTTCTCTCATATCGCAGAGTCGCCGATCTGTTATCAACGCAGTTCGGCTATGCGGTCTACCAGAAACGGTCGGTCACTGCCCTGATGCTTCGCGATTTTCTGTTCGTCGACTCTCATTGCCCAATGAGTGAAATTGTTGAACGTGCGCTCGAACGGGAACAAGACATGCTGTATGAAGATATCGTGGTGACAAAGAACGGAAAATACCTGGGTTTGCTTTCAATTGCCCAAGTGCTCTCAGACCAGCGGCGGAACATTACCCAGCAATTGCGTCGGCTGGAAGAAAAGGGAGCTCAACTCGAAGAGCTAAACTCTCAACTCAAAGAAGCGCTGGAAAATCTTCGCGGATCCGAACAGCAGGTTCTCCATTCGGAGAAGATGGCGAGCATTGGAACTCTTGCAGCCGGCGTTGCGCACGACTTCAATAACATGCTCGCAGTCATCGAGTCGAGCACCTATCTTCTGAAAACAAAACTCCCTGTGGGATCCCCTCTCCAAAAGTATTGTGAAATGACCGGAAACGCCATTGAACGATCGGCAGATTTGATAAAACAGCTGCTTCAATTTTCACAAAAAAATGTTATTGATGTTCGATGCACATCCCTCAATAAAATTGTCCGAGATATGCTGCGCATTCTGGAACGCTCGATCGGAAAGAATATTAATATGGCTCTAGAGCTTGACGAAGACCTTTCCCCTATCGAAGCCGACGAAACACAGTTGCAGCAAGTTATCCTGAACCTTGCAATCAACGCACGAGACGCGATGCCCGAAGGAGGCACTCTCACTATTTCAACCGAAAGTGTCGTGCTTGAATGGCCCTACTGTAAACAGCATCCTCTTTTTGCTCCGGGGTCGTATCTCCGGCTTTCGGTGCGGGATACAGGATCCGGGATCAAACACGAGGATTTGCAGCGCATTTTTGACCCCTTTTTCACAACAAAAAAAGTGGGCAAAGGAACCGGCCTTGGCCTTTCCGTCGTCCACGGTATTGTGCAACGGCATGGCGGAGCAATCCAGGTCTATAGCGAGGTCGGCAGCGGTACTGTATTTCATATCTATCTGAAACCGTCTGACAAAAGCGAGGCTACAATTGAAAGGGCTTTTGCGCATCGCCAAATAATTAGGGGAAGTGGGACCATTCTTCTTGTCGATGATGAAGAAATGTTATTGGAACCTAACGCTGAACTGTTGGATGGTATGGGGTATCACGTTCTCGTTGCAGAAAGCGGTATTCAAGCTGTCGATATTTATCGTGCTAAACACGCGGAAATTAATATGGTGCTGCTCGACATGGCAATGCCAGGGATGGACGGAAGGCAAACATTTCGCGAATTGAAGGCAATCGATCATACGGTGAAAGTTCTTTTTGCAAGTGGGTTCACCGATAATGAGAAATTCAAAGATGTCATTGAAGAGGGTGCGTTGGGGCTTATTCGGAAACCGTTCAACGCGCATGACCTTTCAGGAAAGATTTATTCTATTCTCCAGGGAAAAAAGCAGGCAGAAAGATTGGTCGCAGACTCGATGTCATTGAACTAACCGGTGTTAGACATGACCGAATTGAATGATATTGCCAAGGCGGGATTCTGATCGAGATCAAGGAAATATTGTAATCAGGATTAAAGAAACAATCTACTTCGTCCTGTAAATGTAGATGCTGTTGATGATGGGATCGAAGTGATGTTGCGCCATTATCCGCGCGATGTGCGCCTCGATAATTCTCGTCTCCTTCGGGAGCAGTTTTGTTCCGCTTCCCGTACTAATGTCAGAGGCGATGACCATTCCTTCACGCAGGTTGAAGATTGATATTTCCTCCTTTCCCTCAAGCCATGATGGCTCGCGGGTGATCTGCAGGTATTCCCTCAGCAGTTGGGCCACGTGCGGGTCAAGAGTTGTGCCTTTCGCTTTGGACAGGCTGTCGAAAAGGTTTTCGGGGCTAACAACATCCGCACGCGTTGCCTGCTCCAGGTAGTTCACCGCCCGCAAAATTCGGGAACATGCATGGATTTCCGTCCCCATCAGCTTGTCGGGGAAACCCGAACCGTCATAATTCTCGAGTTGATGCCGAAGGAGTTTTGCAATGTGCTCTAGTTCCGGAATTCCGTGAAGGAGCGTTTCACCAAGCAGCGGAAACTCAAGAAATCTATTCCATTCTTCCTCTGTCAATTGGTGGGGATGACGCTTGAACAAGTTGTCGGGAAATGTGATCTTCCCAATCTCGTGAAGTCTCGCGACCAGTTCAAGTGCATGCAGGTCTTTCTCTTCCAGATGCAAACGTTCACCCATCCAGCGGCTTAAACGGGCAGCCTTTTCGGCATTCGAGGATGCATTAGGGACACGAAGCGTGATAAGCTTAGCGAGAAGACCGACTATCCCCGAGAAATGGTGTTGGAGCGTTTTATTTGCTTCTCGCAGTTCATCCCCCTCGCGCTGTAACTCGTCCTGCAAACCTTTGATTCGTAAAAGTACCTGCACTCTCGATAAGAATTCATTCTCATTATACGGCTTGGAAATGAAATCGTCAGCTCCAAGCTCGAGAGCTTTGATTTTTTGTCCGAGGTCCGATTCTGCCGTGAGAAGCATGAACATCGTGTTGCGCAATTTCGGATGGCTCTTGATTTTTTTGCAAAGGACAATACCGTCCTCTCCCTGCAGGTGATAGTCGCTGATAACGAGGGCGGGAATTTTTTCTTCTGCCACGGTGAAAGCCTCCGATGCGTCGCCGGCCGTGATCACGTCATACGAATCCTTCTTTCTCAGGATGTATGAAGCAACTTTCAACTGCGTCACATCGTCATCGACGAGAAGGATCTTCACCTTTTCACTGATTTCCATGTCGTTTCCCGTCCTGCCATTCGATGATAATGCTTATTCTTCTATTCGTGACATCGTACGGGTCCTTCACATTTCTCAATCGTGTGTCGGCGTAACCGCGGACTTCGTCGATCTGATGTTCCTTGATGCCGTTGACGGCAAGGACGCGGCGCGCGCTGTTCGCCCGCTCTGCGCTCAATTCAAAATTTGTATATCCGTCCGCGCGCGAATACGGCCTGCTGTCGGTATGGCCTTCGACGATCACTTTGTTAGGAAGCTTCCCGACTTCCTTTGCGATGATTGAAAGGACCTTGACCGCTTCCGGATTGAGAGTTGCTGTCCCCACGTCGAAGAAATAGGCCTTGGTCGCTTCCAGCAATTCGATGCGCATCCCTTCTTCAACGGTGTCAATCTTGATCTGGTCGATCAAGTTCGAGACCGAAGCATCCTTCCCTAAATTTTTGAGAATGCTCTCGGTCGCCTCTTTCATTTTTTCCTGGTCTCTTTTGAGGTACTCGTCGAGCACTTGTTCTTTGCCGACAAGGTTGGAGCCCTGGAACATCCCTCCCCCCTTTGTGCTCTCAAAAAAAGCGCCGGGGTCTTTAAAATAATTTGCGACATACTGCTTCACTTGCTTGCTCTGGCCGACGATCCAAAGAACGATGAACAGCGCCATCATCGCGGTAACGAAATCGGCGTACGCAACTTTCCATGCGCCGCCGTGGTGTCCGCCGTGGCCCGCTTTCTTTTTTACGATCCGAATAGGAACGTCGGTGCCGGGATGATTCATGCTGCCGCCTGTTGCGCCGCCTGCGAACCGGACGAGCGAACTTCTTTTATTGCAGATTCAAGCTCGGTGAACGACGGGCGCACTTCGTTGAAGATCACACGCCGCGAGAATTCAACCACAACCGTCGGCGCGTTCCCTTTGGCAAAAGCGACAATGCCGGTTTTGATACACTCAAAATATCGCGCTTCCGACTGGTTGAGAATTTCCATGTGGTTCGCAAGCGGCTGGACAAATCCGTACGACATCAGAATGCCAAGGAACGTCCCGACCAATGCTGCCGCAACTTTCTCGCCGATCTCCGCGGGTGGACCGTCGATCGCCTGCATCGTAATGACGATGCCGAGAACTGCCGCCACAATACCCAGGCCCGGAAGAGCATCGCCCAGTTTGGACATCAAGTTCGGTCCAGAGGCGGATTCCTCGTGGTGAGTTTCCAGGTCCGCATCGAGAAGCGCTTCGAGGTCATGAGGTGCAATGCCGCCGCCCAGCATCAACTTCATCGAATCACAAAGAAACGATAACGCGTGATGATTGTGGAGAAAGAAGCTGTTCTTTTTGAAGATCGAACTTTCTTCAGGCTTTTCGATATGGGCTTCGATATTAATCAGTCCGTCCCGCTGTGCGATGCTGAAAAGTTCAAACTGCGATTTGAGCAGGTTCAGATATTCGGCTTTTGTGTATTGGTCGCCTTTAAAAAGCAATGCGAGATTTCCCATGACCCGGATGAGCACGGGAAGCGGCGTACCGACGAGCAACGACCCTATGGAGGCGCCGCCGATGATCAAGAATTCACTCCATTGCAGGAGCACTGCGGGCGGACCGCCGTGAAGCATAAACCCCCCCATAACTCCTGCAATGACAACGGCTATTCCAATAAAGATGAACATGGCTTCTTCGCTGAATAATAGTTATTCCGACATAAACGCTTCGTACACTATTGACCGATGAAGGATGTCACCCGCCGGGCTCGGCCGGAGGGGCTTTCTTTTGCAGCATCCTGGCCGCTTTCATCGCGGATCCTTTCGATGCTTTTGATGCTTGAGCGTTCGATTGGTGAACTTCTTCGTAAATTTCTTTTCTGAAGATTCTCACATCCTTTGGAGCCTCAATTCCGATTTTCACCTGGCCATCCTGGATCGAAAGAATCTTCACGAGCACCGAATCACCGATCATGATGCTCTCATCGAATTTACGGCTGAGAACGAGCATACGGCTATCCTTTCACGGGAGTTTGAGATGCAAGAAACAGTGGGTGTTGCAGAGCGTATGCCTCTTCGTCAAGAATGATCTGCTTTCCCGTCCTGCTCTCGTTCATGATGACAACGGGGCTTCGTAAATTCACTGTCGAATCTTCGATCTCCTTTTTCAATGTCGCAACGACCAGAACGGTCGCCTCCCCCTTTTGCTTATTGCTGGTTTCATAATCTGGGACCAGGATCTGAGGGTTAATCAGGGGAAAAGAGATGTCTTCGTCTTCGATGGACACAAGCCAGCGAAACGGCTGAGAGTCCTCATCGTTTACGAGAATAAAGCGCCGGCAGTCTTCGAACCCGATGATCCCTTGGGGGAACGTCAGGACGTGATCGTCATCGAAATCTAGCTCGCCGAATTGGCGATTTTTCCATTTCATTGTTGCGGCCTCAATTGGTTGTTGTTTGACTTGTGGTCTTCGTTAATCGCAATTGGTTCGTGCGGCACATTTGTAAGAATCACGATGTCCACGCGGCGATTGCGAGACCTGTTCTCATCTGTTGTGTTAGGAACCAGGGGACGGTACTCTGCATAACCTACCACCGAAACTTTCTCGGGGTCAAGCCCATGTTTTTGTATAAGATAGTATCCTGCGTTCACTGCGCGAGCAACCGAAAGATGCCAATTCGACGGGAACTGGGAGGTGCTGATCGGCACATTATCGGTATGCCCTTCGATGCGGATATCGTTGGGAAGCTTTTTCAAAATGCTCGCCAGAGAATCGAGCACGACCAATGACGATGCCTTGAACTCTGCGCTTCCTGAATTGAAGAGCAGTTCTTCCATGATGTGGATGGTAATTCCTCTTTCGTTTTGAGAGACGCTGACGAGGTCTTTCTTCAGCCCCGAACCCAAAGCGTCCCTGATTTCTTTCTCGACTTTTTGACGCTCGTTCTGAAGCTGTGGCATTGTCGACTGCATCATTCCGGGCTGACCCTGGAGAACACCCGGTTTTTCTTTTCCGAAAACACCCCCCATCGCCGAGACCATCTCCGCATATTTCCCCGCATCGATCTTGGACATAGCGTAAAGGATTACGAACAATCCTAACAATAATGTGATGAGGTCGGCATACGTGAGGAGCCAACGTTCTTCGTTGTCGTGGTCCGCCGGTTTCTCTTTCTTCTTCACCTTACGTTGCCTCCTGTTGACTTGAGGGGAGCATACTGTTCAACTTGGCTTTAATGACCGAAGGAATTTCGCCTACCTGAATTGAGAGAATCCCCTCGACGATAATTTCCATGAAAAGATTTTCTTCTCCATGTACATGCCGCAGTTTATCCGAGATCGGAAGCCACACAACATTTGCCATGAAGACCCCCCACAGCGTGGCGATGAATGCGCTCGCGATATGATGGATAAGCAAATTCGGATCTTCTCCTGCTGCGGCAAGTGTCGCGATCAGCCCCATCACCGTCCCGATAATTCCCATTGTTGGCGAGTATCCTCCCATCTTCTGAAAAATCGAACTGCTCTTTGCATGCCGCTGCCCCGCATTAATTACTTCCGTTTCCGCCAGCGAGCGAAGTATTTCCGGATCCGTCCCATCAATCGCGAACCGGAGTATCTTTTTCATGAACGGATTATCCACGCTGTCGAGTTCCTTTTCCAGGGCCAGCAGCCCGTCTTTGCGTGCAATCGTTGAGAACTTCACAATCCTCTCTATAGCCCCTTTCACGTCGAACTCCGGAGGGAAAAGAGCCATCTTGATAAGTTTTCCAATTCCCATAAAATTTTTCATAGACGTACCGATCATTGCGGCGCCGAACGTGCCTCCAAACACGATGACCATGGCCGGAATCAGCATCAGCGCTCCAACAGAACCGCCTTCCAGAACGAACGATCCGAAGATCGACACCACTCCAAGAGTGAGGCCTGCCACAGTTCCGATGTCGAGTTTCTTCTTCATGTCATTTCAAAAAATTCAAAAGTGTATCCGGCAAAACGCTCGCTCCAGAGCTTAGCGCGGCCTGAAGGTCGAGCTGGTCTTGGTTCATTCTTAACGTTGTTTCCGCAATGTCCGAATCTTGCTGGACAGAAAGCAGTTGTTCCAACTGTGTTTGTTGGCTGGTGAGCATTGTATCGTTATTAGTGAGGTATTGCATTATCGAGCCGGCCTTTCCTGTTGCATTCGCGACACTATCGATGTACGTGTCGACCGACTGCGCCTCGGCTGTCGTCGGACCCTGCCCCGACTGCAGCTCGTTTCTGACTTGGATCATCAGGTTGAAAATTGCGGTTCCCTGAAAAGCCTGCTGCCCGTCGATGTTCACGGTTTGATTGATGCCTTCATTAACCGGTACTTGAATCGATCCCGTGATGCCGTTCGGGTTTGCAGCAACCGAAGAATCATCCGCAGCAAGCGTGAAGGGCTGCTGCTTTGTATTGGTGCCGCCGAAAACGTAAACGCCATTCGATTGCGTGTTCGCTATATCGACCGCTTGTCCGAGAAGCTGGTCAACCTGATCGCCATAGCTTTTCAAATCTGCACTGGTCAACGATCCATTCGTCGCCTGGGTCAGTATCCCTTTCAAATTTACCATAAGATCGGTAAAACTGTTCAACGCCGATTCCGCCGCCTGCGCTTGCGATTGCGCCTGTGCATTGTTCTTTTGGTACTGGCTGTTGTTACTCAAAAGCGACTTTAGCCGCAAGATCGTATTCGTCGCCTGCGGGTCGTCCGAAACCTTGAGAACGCGTTTGCCGCTTGCCAGTTGGCTCTGTTCCTGCGTGATTCGTTCGCGCGTTTCATTAATATTGATCAGAAAATTCGATGCGATGTTGCTCTCCGTTACTCTCATTATTGCACCATCTGGATAACTGACTGGAAGAGTTCGTTGACCACCGTGACTACTTCTGACGCTGCCTGATAAGCTCTTTGATACTGAGTGAGGTTCGTCATTTCTTCATCAATCGACACTCCCGAGACCGACGAACGCTGATTCTGGAGTTGGTTGACGATCAATTGCTGATTGCTCGAAGTGTTTTGCGATGCATCGATGGCCGAACCGATCGTGCTGACGAGCGAATTGTAGAATTGGGGGATTGTCGTCGTACCGCCGTTCATCACGGATTTGTTTTGAAGATCCGCGATGGCCAGTGCCACCTGATTGTCCCCCGTCGAGCCGTCTCCGGAAGCGGCAATTTTGCTCGGATCATTGACAACGACTGGGTTGATATTGATATCGCTTGCCGATGTACCGGTAAAAAAATTAACTCCAGTCGTCGGCGGAGTGTCAATTCCAAATCCGGCGGAGTGAAGAGTATTGATTTGAGTGATCAGCGCATTGGCAGCCGCGTCGAGTTTGGACATGTAATCCGGCAATGTCGTATTATAGCTCTCCAGATCGCCTCCCAACTCTCCCGACGTCACCTGGGTGGGCTGTGTCGAATCACCGGCAAAGATCTGTATTTGGTTTCCGTTTATACCAGAAGTAAGAGCCACCGCTCCTGACTTTGAAGCCACGACAGTTCCACCAACAGAGACCATAACCGAACCATCCGCGGCATCCGACACGTTTACTTTCACAAGACCGGAAAGAGTATCGATTTTGAGATCCCTCTGGTCTTCTAAAGAGCTTGGGTCCATTCCCTGCGTTGTTGTGTTCGCGATCTTTACATCGAGATCGCTGATGTCGCTCGTTAGTTGATTGATGTTGACAAGCTTACTTTGTATGTCATTCGCGATATCGCTTCGCGTTTGCGTCATGTTCGCTTGAATGCCGTGAAACGATTGAACGAGAAGCTGGGTTTGCTGTACCACGTTGTCGCGCGCGGCGCTCTGCTCAGGCTGGGCCGACAAACCCTGGAATGCGCTAAAGAAGCTGTTTAATGTCTCGCTCAGGCCGTTGTCGGACGGTTCGTTCACCGCCGCCTCAACCTGTGAAAGAATTGTCTGTTGAGCGGTCGCTTTGCCGTTCGTGTCGCTCGCTCCCCAAATCTGCTGGTCGATCATGCGATCGCGCATCCTGCCGATATGATTTGCCGCTACACCGGTTCCAAGGAGTCCGTGATTTGTCGGCACGGAAGGGTTCTCCTCAAAATCCACTCTTTGCCGTGAGTAGCCCGGCGTGCTCGCATTTGCAACATTGTTCGACGTCACTTCTAAGGCGAGCTGCTGCGCAATGAGTGCGCTGCGGGCGGAATTTAATACGTCGTTCAGTCCTGCCATTGTCTCCTCGCTACATTGTGGTATCGATCAATTTTTTTGAGTAATTGTTCGTCATAATCCGCAGACTTTGACGCACAAAACGAAGCGAATGCTCCAGAAGCATTTTGTTCTGGTTGTTCACCGTCATGATTTTTTCCACTTTCCCCTTTAATATTTTTCCCGCACCCAGAATTTTAGCTGCTTCGTGATGCGGCAGCTGCCGGGCAAGTCCCGAGAGGCTGAACTTCCCGGTCATCTCCGGGCGCATCGTACTGTCGAACGCACGGCAAAGATTCTCGCGTTCCCGTTCGAGCGATTCCATAGGTTTCAGGAGCCGACGCTCGCGTTCCACTGCCGCCATAATCGCGCCATCCCGAAAATTAATGATCGCCTGCTGTTGTTCGTACAGCGTCCCAAGAATTGCATCGGCGACTTCAGCTTCCGTTTTCAGGACTTCTGCGAACTGGTCAATTGTCGTCATCGTTGAAAATCTCCTGCTGTTCGAACTGTTGAAGATAATTTAATACTTTCGAAACATAATCTTTCGTTTCCTTGATTGGCGGAACTCCGCCTTGTTTTTCAACCGCCGCCGGCCCTGCATTGTATGATGCCACGGCGCTCGGCAGGTCTCCCTGAAATTTGTCGAGCATCTGTTTCAAGTATTTCGTCCCTCCAAAGATATTCTGCTGAGGGTTCCACACATTCTTTACACCCATATCGGACGCGGTCGAGTCGATGAGCTGCATGAGGCCCTTCGCGCTCTTCGATGACCGGGCATAAGGCTTTCCCCCCGACTCGCTTGCCATCACCGCCTTGATGAGGTTGGGGTTCACTCCATATTTTTGAGACGCCGCCGCTATCGTATCACCATAGCTTTCGATTCGCTGCTGGACCGATGCGGACGGTTTGACCGGTTTAGAAGCAGAGCTCGTGCTAGATGGATCCGCCGGTTGGACCTGAGTTGACGGCAAAATATACGATCGATGGGCAGTTCCCTTCGGCAATTCCTCCCCCGTTAATTTTTTGTATAACATCTCGCCCAATCCAAGATTGCTGTTGTTGGAGACATATTTAGCGAATTCCATGTCGAACATCCCTTCCATCATGTCTCCTCCGAATTCGTTCTTTTCCATATCGGACTTCGGTACCGTGCTGCGCATGCCCTTGAGCATATAACCGACGAAGAGCGACTCGAATTCTTTGGCGGCCTTCTGGAGCTTTGCTTTGGAGGCCTCGTCAGTGATTCTGTGGTTCGGCGTGTTTCCAAGGGGCGATATGTCATTGGGGGCTGACATTTAGATGATTACCAATTCTGCTTTCAGCGCTCCGGCTTCTTTGAGAGCCTGGAAGATCGCAATAATGTCGCGCGGCGCCACCTTCATCGAGTTCAGTGCCTTCGCAACATCCTGAACTGTCGCCACCCCTTCGAGCGCGTAAACGGCGGAAGAATCCAGCCCCGCTGAAACGGTTGTCATTTGGGTCGACACAGTTGTTCCATTCGACAAAGGCCCCGGCTGTGAGATGACGGGAGTCGATTGTATCTGGATGTTGAGCCCGCCGTGAGAGATCGCCACAGGCAGAATCGAAACATTTCCGCCGATGACAATCGTGCCGGTCCGCTCGTTGATGACTACTTTTGCAGCAACGTCGGGAGAAACTTCAAGCAGTTCAACGAGCGAAACGAATTCGACAAGTTTTCCATCCTGGCGGTATTCTTCCGGAACGCTCACCGCAACCGTAGAGCCGTCCTTCGGAATAGCGATTTGACTTTTGAATTTCGTGTTGACTGCGTTTGCAATTCTTTCGGCGGTTGTGAAATCCGATTGCATCAAGACGACGTACATCGACCAGTCTTTGCTGAATTCCGAAACCACGGCTTTTTCGATCGTCGCTCCTCCAGGAATTCTTCCAGCCGCAGTGTGGTTGTGGCGCACCTCGCTCCCGCCGGCACTTGCGCTAAACCCCCCAACGGAAACGGGGCCTTGCGCTGTCGCATAGACAGCACCGTCGAGTCCGGAAAGAGGCGTCATAAGAAGTGTTCCGCCTTGAAGTCCGGTAGCATCGCCAAGCGAAGAAACAATAACATCAATAATCCCCCCCTCCTTCGAAAATCCCGGGATCGAAGCCGTGACGATAACGGCTGCAACATTCCGCAATCGCAGATCGCTCTGAGGAACTGTAATTCCAAACCTTTTCAGCATGCTCGATACAGACTGAAGCGTAAATGTAGAGCGCTGCGAATCACCCGTGCCGTTGAGTCCAACCACCAGTCCATAGCCGATCAACTGCTGATTGCGTATGCCCTGCAAATAGGCAATGTCTTTTATCCGCGAGGCCCCGTACAGAGAAGCGGCGAAGCCGACGCTCAAAAGGCCAATAATAGCGATTTTCATTATTCTCATGTGCATGTCTCTCAGAATATCCAATGGAAAAATTTCGTGAGCCAACCCGGTTCCTGCGCCCGGGAAACAATCCCATTCCCTTTGAAAATAATCGTAGCATCAGAAATATTGTACGAATAAACACTGTTGTCTGTTTGAATGTCGGAAGGACGAATGACGCCGGAAATTTTTATAATTTGTTCCTCTCCGTTGATAACAATCATCCGATTCCCAACGACCCAGAGGTTGCCGTTTGGAAGGACAGAGTCAACCGTGGCGCTGATTTGGGCCTGTATCGACCCCGAGCTTGAGGTGCCCCCTTGACCGGCGAACGAATTCGTCGTTCCGACCGTCGCACCAACACTCGGAGCATTGCCGGTGGTTGACGGAAGATTTCCGGAAGCAGTCAAGGAGAGGTTGCTCGTCCGCGAAGCAGTCGTTTGTGCATTGTTTGAAGCGCTCGACGTTTCAACAACAAGAATGGTCACGGCATCTCCTACGTGATTTGCCTTTTGATCGGAAAACAAAGATCGTGACAAATTTTCCCGCATGTCCTGCGCACACACGCTGCTCAATGCAAGGCTGCCCATGGCCGTAAATATGATGATAAATATCTTCTTCATAACTTCACTCCATCGTAACTTGCACCGTGTGCTCGTCGATAACGACAGCTTCGATGCGTTCGTGTGAATCAACTTTCTGGACTTCAATTGTGCTTCCAAAAACCCCATCCTCTTTTGCCACGGCTGTCGTCGACAGCCTCACGTGCCCTGTTCTTACAATCAGTGTTACGGATTCGTCCCGGAAAACCAGCGGTACCAATTCCAGTGAGCTCTCGCGCAAGACCGAGCCCGCCCCGACGATCCTCGACGTTCGTTTTCCGTACAATTGATTCTTACTCAATATAACGTCATCGGGCATTGAGGTCAGCTCCATGTACCGGGAGCCAATGCCCTTGTCAGAAATATTTGAGTGACGTTCTAATTGTTGGTCAACAATAAAGACCTGACCGAAGAGCCGGATTTTTACCGACACGACCATCTGCCGCCGGACTTTTCCGTCGCTGGCGATTTCTACAGGAAGACAGACAATGCCGCGCAACGTTCGTTCTTCGCCCAAGCCGACGCGGAGCGTATGATCGCGGCCGGAAACACTTACCCGTTCAAGACCCGCGCGGAATTCTACGATTGCATCTTTCCGGAACGCTGAGTCCAAACGTGAAAAAACATATTGAGTCACGGCACTTTTGATTTCATCCGCCTCGACGAAACTCGCAGCTGTGGGGCGAAGAAAAATGAACATCAGTATGGTGAAGATTTCACTCATCGAGACCGCCCGTTATCCGCGTTGAAGGTTATTTGCCATCGTAAGCATGTCCTCGACAGTTTGGATTGTCTTCGAATTAATTTCGTACGCCCGTTGCGCGACGATCATATTGACCATCTCCTCAACGACATCGACGTTCGATGATTCGAGGGACCCCGGCATCAATTCACCGAAGCCTTCGTTCCCTGCAGTTCCCAATATTGGCTTGCCCGATGCAGGTGTCTCCGTATAAAGGTTGCCGCCGATCGGATTTAATCCTACGGGGTTCACGAACTTTGCCAACTCAAGCTGCCCTACCTTGGACGGCGACGATTGTCCTGCCACCGTCGCATTGATCGTCCCGTCCTGCGTGATGCTGACGCTAGTCGTATCCGACGGAATCGACAACCCAGGCTCAACGATGTAGCCTTGGGACGTCGTCAGCATACCTTCGCCGGAAATCTTGAAAGATCCATCGCGCGAATACGCCGTCGTCCCGTCTGTCCTGCGAATCTGGAAAAAACCATCTCCTTGAATCGCGGCATCGAGCGTGTTGTTCGTCGGCTGGATATCCCCTTGCGCGAAGCTTTTTGGCGTTGCTACAGGAACTGTGCCGTTGCCGATCTGGATGCCTGTTGACTGCTGCAGGTTCGGGTTATCCGATGTCTCGCTGGGCTTCAACGACTGATACATCAGGTCTTGAAATTCGGGCCTGCTCTTTTTAAAACCAGTTGTGTTAACGTTGGCAAGATTGTTTGCGATGATGTCAACGTTGAGTTGTTGTCCGAACATTCCTGTCGCTGCCGTTCGCAAAGCTCTGTTCATAATCGCTCCTTTATTGATGAATTCATTCAACCCCACCGTTCGGGGTCTGATCCATAATTACAATTTGCCGATGTCCATCGCTTTATCCAGCGTACCATCCTGATAAAGCATCGTTTTTTGGGCGGATTCAAAGCTGCGGCTCAACTCAATCATCTGAACCATTTCTTCGATTCCATTGACGTTCGACTCTTCAAGCTGGCCCTGGCGAATGATGGTGCCTTTCCCGTCAGCCTCAGCGTCCTTCCCAGGTACGTCTGCAGTGAAAAACGTTCCTTCTTCTTTTTTCAATACAGATGTGTCGTCAAACTTCGCGATCAGCAAGCTCCCGATTTTTTTCCCGTCAACGGAGATTTCGCCGGATTCATTGATAGAAATATCTCCAATCTTCGCGTTGCGCAGGTCCGGCAATTGAATTGGTCCGCTCGTTCCCAAGACGGGATATCCTTGCGCGGTAACAATGGTCCCATCGGTCGACAGGCTGAAGTTGCCGTTTCTCGTGTAGCGTACGCCGCTCGGTGTGTCGGCAGCAAAAAAGCCGGGACCTTGAATCGCGAGGTCAAGCTGATTGCCGGTCGGATTCATTGAACCTTCGGAAAAGTCAGTGTATTCCTTTACATCCAGTCCGGAAAGATCCCCCCCTCCTTTACTCTGCGCAACACCGGCGTTCTTCAAAATTTGGACAAAAATACTGTCTCGCTTGAAACCGGTCGTATTGATATTGGCAAGATTGTTTGCGATCACCTCAAGCTTGAGCATCCGAGGCATCATGCCCGAACCCGATGAGTAAATTCCTTTGATCATAGCATCCTCTGTGATTGATGTGACGCTTTACGGGTTTTCTGGAGCCGGACAAGGAGATCGAGCTCTCCATTTCCAAGTCCCAATTTTTTTGCCAGCTTTTTCCTGCTGCCGTCGGTTCGGTTGAGCGAGGATGTATGGAGCAATTGTGTGATCGGCGCCTTCTCGTTTTCGTGGGACTGAAGACTGAATAACAGCTGCATCTCGCCTTGCCCGCGATGATAGCGTTGAGCCAATTCAACTGCCGCATTCTCCTCAGCCGGCTCTTCATTGAGAGAGACCTCGACATCAACTTGTTCTGCAGGTTTCTCCTCAAAAAGCAACGGCGCTGCGGCCTGGGGCTGTACTTCCTGCTTAATTTCTTGAGAACCAACATTCGTCTCCTCTTTCTGAGGAACACGCTTCGACACCAGATACAAGATAACAGCCGTACCGGCGAGCGCTGAGCAAAATGCAGCAAGAATGAGAAAGATTTGCGCACTCCCCGAGTTTTCTACATCC
The DNA here is from genome assembly GCA_964642725.1 of uncultured Chitinophagaceae bacterium. Classification (GTDB taxonomy): domain Bacteria; phylum Bacteroidota; class Ignavibacteria; order UBA10030; family UBA8401; genus JAGVPT01. The sequence goes on along the minus strand of CAZXQG010000018.1, from coordinate 43,962 downwards.
GCGTTGCTGCCGATTGCAGCCGAAGGGACAAAATGTTTCCCTTCACCATTATCAATTTTCTGTAAAGACTCTCCGCGCAGAGCATTCTCTGTTGTTGCGCCGGTAATTGTCTCCGCCGGTTTCATTCCATAAAACGGCGCGCGAGCTGAATTTTGGGATTCCGGAAGTGTTTCCTGTTGCAGCGTATTGTAAGGAAGCGAACGGGCTGAAGCCGGCATTGAGTTCGCTTGGCTTTCATTTTTCGGCGCTGAAACATTTTTCTCAGGCACACCGGACATCTTTGCATCGCCCGGTTTCGTTTTTGGGGATTCGGAAGCGTCCGCTGCACTGCTGCAGACAATCAGCGACGCAACGATAGCCACGTAAAGAACATTGACAAACAGGAAACGGCTGTTCTTCATTGAAGCGTCCTTCGGATTGGAAGTGTAATAATGAACGTTGTTCCTTTATTTAGCTCGCTCTCGACTCGGATATGTCCTTGATGCTGAGCGATGATGTTTCGCGAGATCGCAAGACCAAGGCCCGTTCCCTTTCCCTCTCCCTTTGTTGTGAAGAAAGGCTGAAATATTTTGTCAATATTCTCTTGTGTAATGCCGCTGCCCGTATCCGAGAATCGAACCGTGACGCTAAACCCTTCCAGCATGCTGGAGATAAAGATCTTCCCCCCCCTTGGCATCGCATCGCGTGCGTTGATAGCAAGGTTGAGGAACACCTGTTGTAGATAATTCGAATTTCCAACAACCATGGGAAGGTCGGTGGAAAGAGCCAGCTCGATATCGATTTTGTCCGTGCGGTACTCATGTTGAACCATCGCGACAACGTCCTCAATCGCCTTATTGATGTCGGTCGGCTGAGTCATCACGTCTTCGGAAACATTGCGGGAGAAATTCATGAGGCGTTTCGTAATGGTACTAAGCCGCTGCACATGCTGGCGTACCAAGTCGAGCCCGTTCGGGAGGGCGACTCCGCGCTGCATCATATCCATTTGGAGCATGAGCACCTGCACTGGATTCTTGATTTCGTGCACGATGCTTGCAGCGAGTTCGCCGATCGCGGCGAGCTTTGCAGCCTGGATCATCTGCGCTTCCGACGACTTCAATTGCTTGTTCGCGTTGGCAAGTTCCTCGTAGGTCCGCCAGTTTTCAACGCCCGCGGCAGCCTGATTTGCGAGAACGGAGAGGAGCTGAATATCTTGATTCGAGAAATCCTGCTGCGGTTTTTCCGTATGGATCAGATAGATTCCGATAGAACGATTGCGCAGAATGAGCGGCACGATCACGAAATTTTTTGCCGTGCCGGTCGCGACAAGACTCTCGAGGTCGGGGATGATCACCGTCTTCTTCTCGTCGAACACCCAGTCACAAATCCCGGATTCAAGCTGCTGCTGCGCCTCTTCCTTCAATCGCGGATCATGTACCGGAGCAAGGGGAAGAAGCCTGTTGGAAGTCGAGTCGAGGAGAAAAATGTTGGACTCAAGAACAGGAATTACCTGCTGGGTCAAATCGAAGAGAGTCGCGAGAATCGTTTCTGGGCTGACCGCCGTGCTCACGATATTCGAAAGCCGCTGCATCGCCACCAGTTCGTCGATAGAGCTTCGAATTGCAAGATTGTTTTTATTGAAGTTCGCGTTCTCCTGCCGCAATGCCTGAATGGTCGTCTCCAGCGCCTTGATGTACTTTTCCCTGCTTTCAATGAAGGATTCAAATTGTGGAAGCGCTTCATCGAGAAGCTCGTTTCTGCTTTTCATCTTTTCGCTTTGCTTTTTCATTCCTTAATACCCTTTGCCCGAAACAAATGCGGTAACTTCTTCAACATCGCTTTGGATAACCTCTCCGTACTCTGCAATATATTCTTTCAAAACATTTTCATCGGACAGTTGCAGCTTCTCGAGAGCTATCGGATCGTAATTGGCGCCCTTGTCGAATTCCACCGGAGGATTACCATTGAGTTGGAGTGCAATAACGTCCGCGACATGGATCAACGCAACGAGGTCGGGATTCAACGTGGCCTTGGCGGGCTGGTGATGGAGTGAGATGGCTTCAACCAGGTGATCCGGCATATTCCAACGCTCGGCGAGCCAGCCGCCAACCTCGGCATGAGTGACTCCAAGTACGCTTTCTTCGGCTTCCTGCATCGAAAGCTCGGAATCACGAACGATATCAACTATCCTCCGGAACTCATTGGAAAAGTAACGATGCAAGACGGATATTCCCATGTCGTGCAGAAGCCCTCCGACGAACACTTCGCCGCTGATACGGTAGTGCAGGTCGCGGGCAAGTCTCCGTGCTATGACCCCGGTGGAGATCGCGTGGTCCCAGAAAACTCTCGCATCGAAATAATTATCGGATTTTTTCTGCAATGAACTCACGAGGGAAATGCTGATAACGATTTCTTTCAAGGCGTCAAAACCAAGAACGATAATTGCAAAATCAATCGTCGAAATCTTTTTGGGAAAGCCGTAAAACGGAGAATTGGCGATCTTCAAGACTTTCGCGGTGAGTGCCTGATCCGAGGAAATCACCCTTCCCAGCTTCGAAGCACTCGTTCTCGGATTGTCGACCAGCTCAACAACTTCGAGCGCAATCGAAGGAAGCGCCGGAAGCTGGATAATCGTTTTGACTTTTTCGTGTATTTGTTCTGGCGTCATCATAGCGCAACTCTCTGTGGCTGATTATTCCAAAGTACGTTTTTTAACATCGTTAACGATTCGTCGTGAAGCTCTAACACGGTCGCCTCATCGAGCTTGAGCACGCGTCCTATCTCTTCGAAGGAAACATTTTCGTAGTAATACAATGCAAGGATGATTCTCTGCGTTTCCGGGAGCGCTCCCATCTCGTCGACGAATTTTCGTTTGATCTCGCTGATAAAATCCTCAAGTGATCTTCCGCCGTCGATATCAGCCCTCATCCGGCTGCAATATCGTTCCAGGTCATCACGATTCAGGGCGGCTTCTTCAAACTGGATGCGTCTGAGAGCTGCCGGCTCGTAGGTCAACGGTCCGTCATGCAAAAAATTTCCGATCTCGATATGGGAACATAGCACGTCGGCAATATGCACTGTCGCAGTCAGGCTTGGGTCGATAACTGCCTGAAGGGGCGTGTGATGAAACCGTATTGCTTCGGCGATTTCAGGAGGCAACTCCCATTTGTTCGCAGTCCAAAAGCCCGCTTCGCCGTGCGACACGCCGCTCGCCGATTCAACCGTCGCGAGGAGCCGTCCGTTTTTGGAGTGCCGTAACGCATTTACGTCGTCGTTTACGAACTGATGAAGCATAACATATCCGATGTCGTGAAGAAGACCGGCAACGAAGGCCTTGTTGGGATCGCATTGTTTCGACCGCTCTGCTACGTAGCCCGCGATGATACCGCAGGTCAGTGAATGATTCCACGTTTCTTCATATTCGAAGAGGACGTTCACCATCTTCCGCAGCGCGTTGTTGACAAGGAGGCTTGAAACTGTTTCCTTCAACACATCGAACCCGAGAAGGACTATCGCAAAGTCAAGCGTATTGATCCTTTTTGAAAACCCGTAGTACGGCGAATTCGCCTTGCGCAGGATTCCTCTCATGAGAGACGGGTCCTTCAACAGGATGGAGGAGAGACGGGCAATGCTGGTTCTGGAATCGTTTGTCAGATTCATGATTTCGCCGACGACGGTCGGCATGGAATTCAGCTTTGCCTTGACTTCGAGGGAAAGTGGTTTTTCGTTTGATGTTCTCATAAGCGTTTCACCGATTGCTAGATTGATCCTTTGAGCATGGTGTGCAAGTCGCGCAGCACGGCCGCGTGAATCTGAAACACGCGTGATTCTGAGATTCGCAGCACGGCCGCAATTTCTTTGAAAGTAAGGTCTTCATAATAGTAGAGCATCACGATCAGCCGATCCCGTTCGTGAAGATGCTCCACCGCGGCAACAATCGTGTTTTTCACCTGATGTTGATTTGCAATCTCGGACGGATCGTCTTTTTCGTCCGTCGAGAGCGCATCAAGCCTGGATGCATATTCGGGCGCATCGGGCAGCATCCCTGGCATTGCATTGACTTGCTGAATAATTTCCGCATACCGCTCAACCGAGATAGACAGCCGGCGAGAGATGTCTGCCGCCGTCGTTGTCCGGCTTTCCGCTTGGCCCGCTCGCTGGGCCATCGCTTCCGCCTGGCGCTCGGCACGTCTGACCGACCGCGGCACCCAGTCCAGTTTCCGCAATTCGTCCTGAATTGAGCCTTTGATACGGCTGACTGCATAAGTTTGAAATTGAACGCCGCGATCGGGATTAAATTTCTCAATAGCATCAAGCAATCCGATAATCCCAAACTGAACAAGGTCCGATCTCTCCAGCGCGGCCCAAGACCGGAACGATGCTAAGCCGATCTTATTGACGACGAAGTTCACGAGGCCGAGGTTCTCGAAGAACATTTTGTTATCAGCGTCACTGTGTCCGGCTGAGCTTGCCATTTCCTGTATGTGAAGTTCCTGCTGCATCGTTTATTCTACCCGCCTATAGTTGGTGCCATTCGCTGCAAAAATTTTCGCCTTCCGCCCGGCATTATCAAGCCTTTGCCTGGACAGCAGGTGCATGTCGCTTTGACGGCTGGCTGTCGTTGAGCGTGCCTTGCACTTCAGACTCTCGCTCGCGAGGACGGGTTGAAAGCATGGCAAGAACCGTCGTGGCCGCGAGTTCGACGCCGATAAACACAATAAATGCACGCGCAATCACATCAAACAAACTTGCGCCTTGCGATCCAAAGACCACCGCCGACACGAAGAACGCCAGCAGGCCTAATTCAAAGACTACAGTTTTCATTGGTGTTCTCCTAAAACAGGAATAAGAGATTGATTGATGATCGTTTGTGCCGCGACTCTGAGTGACAGCGACGCTGCACTTGTGGGAAATCTTTTCATAACCGGCTCTTGCGCCTGAACTGCGTTTCGCATATTCACGTCGAACGGAATCGACCCCAAATATCCGATATCACGTTTCAGAAAGTGATCGACTGCCATTTTGAGTTTCTGGACAGTTTCATCCGCATCGCTCGGAACCTGAGCGGCATTTATCAATACTGAGATCCGTTCCGAAGGACGCGAAATCGAAATGGTCTTGATCACCGCATACGAATCCATCACCGAGGTCGGTTCAATACTCGTCACGATGATGGCCTCGTCGGATTCAAGCGAGTATGTGACGGTCTCCCTCGACAGACCGGCGGAGGTGTCAATCAGAAGGATATCGAAATGCTCTTCGAGCGAAAAGAGGTCCTGGAGAAAACGCTGTTGCACAAGCGTTGTCATTTCCGGGTAATCGACATCGCCGGAACTCCCCGGTAGTATTTTCAGGCCGGGGTATGAGCTGACGAGGGCATCTTCGATATCCACTTTACCGTGCAGAACATGCCCCAACCGGTACCGCGGGGCGATCCCAAGCAGGACGTCGAGATTGCCCAGGTTGGCATCAGCGTCAACAAGAAGAACCTTCTGGCCAAAGTTGCATAGTGCTATGGCCAGATTGAGAGCGACGGTGCTTTTGCCAACGCCCCCCTTCCCGCTGGTCACTGCAATGCGGTACGGCATAGTGGCGGTTTGCACCGTGTAATTCTGAAGAGCTATTTCGCGCAACCGTGTCGCTTGATCCACGATGGCTGTTTGTTCACGCATGGGCGACTATTCCTGGATAGATCATTCGGGCCAGCTTCTCTGAATCTGCCAGCATGATATCGTCTGGTACCCCTTGTCCCGTCGTGACGAAGGAAATCGGAAGCTGTGTATGAAGGGCAATGTTCAGCATGGTGCCGAGTACCACTGCTTCGTCAACTTTAGAAAGAACGACTCTGTTCGGCTTTAACAAGCCGAATCGTTCGATCACGTCGAACATTGTCCGCTTATTCGTCGGTGCGCTCAGCACGAGATGAATTTCATCCGGATCGAGAGATTGAATTAATCTCTTCAATTCGCTCAATTCTTTCTTCATTCGCTGATTGCGGCCCACGGTGTCGACAAAAATAATGTCTTTCGCGCTAAATTTTTTCAACGCCTCGGTCATGTCGCCGGGTTTATACACAATCTCCATCGGAATATCGGCTATGCTGGCGAACGTGCGGAGTTGTTCGATGGCGCCGACGCGATAGGTATCTGCGGAGATCAAACCGATGTTAAGATGCTGGACGAGTTTGCCGATCGCTGCGAGCTTTGCAATCGTTGTTGTCTTCCCGACTCCCGTAGGCCCGACAAGTACTATGACGCGAGGCCGTTTCGATTTCTCTTTTGGAGGCTGTGCAGTTTTCAACAGCCCCGCGATTTCCGTGAGGAGGCTTGTTTCAACGGCTTGCCTGTTGTCGCGCTGGGGGCCGTCCAGTTTTCCATACACTACTTGAACAAGATCGGCCGCCACCTGTTCGTCGACGTCATTCTGCACCAGCGTCCGATACGCTTGCTGAAGGCACTGCGGCAGTGCGGGCATTTTCGAATATTTGAAATGCTCGGCGATCGAATCCAGCGTGCTCTTCATTTCTTCCATCTCAGCTTTCAACTCATGCATTTCGGTCCGGTCCGCCAACGGAAGAGCGTTCCTCTCCTCTGTCCTCAAGGTCCGTTTCTCAAAATGTTCGGCGACATTCTTCAATCCTTCAAGCGCTTCATTTGCGGCGGAGTCCTTGACGCTGGCGGACGCCGCGCGCTGCAGCAGCTGGTTGAAAGACGCATCGTCCCGCTGATACGGCGCCTGCGGCGGGCGCTGAACCGGCTGATCGTCGATTGCCGCGGTCACTTCAAGCATCTCTTTCCCCAGAAAATTGAAGTGCTTTCCGTTAGAAATCTTTTTTGTGTTGAGGATGATCGCCTCGGGACCCAGCTCTTCTTTCATCTGTTCGGTCGCTTCTTTCATTGTTGCACCGACGAATTTTTTAATTCTCATGGTTGATCTCCAATTTGCCTGTGAATTCGATTTCCGTTTCAGCTGGTAGTTCTGTAAATGATAAAACGACGACTGTCGGGAAAGCCGTGTGAATCAAACGATACAAATAGGTTCTCACTGTCGCTGCGCAGAGAACAACCGGCCGAATTCCCGCACCAATCGACTGTTCCACTTTTTCAGTCAGGCCTTTGTGTATGGATTCGATCATCGCCGGCGAGAGGCCCAGACTCGGGCTGCTTTCCCGTTGATTTTGCAATGCATTGGTTATTAGTTGTTCGAGCCGTGGACCCAGAACGATTGCGCGAATCACGCCCTTTGAATCGCGGTACATATGCGCGATAGTTTCGGAAAGAGAATGCCGCACATATTCTGTAAGCACATCGACGTTCTTCGTAACACGTGCGTAGTCCACGAGCGATTCCAGAATCGTCACCAGGTCGCGTATGGGGATGCCTTCCTTCAGCAGGTTCTGCAGAACTTTTTGCACCGTTCCGGTCGGAAGCAGTTCCGGCGTCAAATCTTCAACGACTGCCGGATAATCCTTTTTCAAGTTTTCGATCAGCTTCTTTGTATCCTGTCTGCCTAAAATCTTATCCGCGTTGCGCCGCAATATTTCTTGCAGGTGAGTCGAGAGAACTGCGGACGGCTCAACGACGGTGTATCCGCCGATCTCCGCGCGCTCCCTCTCATTCGCGCGTATCCAGAGCGCGGGCAGACCGAATGCGGGCTCTTTCACTGCGATGCCTTCTATGTGTTCTTCAACTCCCACGGCATTCATTGCAAGAAGCCGGTCCATCACGAGACGGTCGGTCGCAATAACATTGCCGCGAATCTTCACGACGTACTGGTTCGGTTCCAACTGGAGATTGTCGCGAACCCGAACCGGCGGGATCAGAATTCCAAGCTCGAGCGCCAGCTGCTTGCGAATATTGGTGATCCGATTAAACAGGTCCCCTCCCTGCGTGTTATCCACGAGGGATATCAGCCCGTATCCAATTTCAAGTTCAAGGGAATCAACCTGAACATAGTCTTCGACGCGCTCCTCCTTTTTCTCGGCAACCGGAGGAGCGGGAGCGGCGATTTTCTTTGCGGGCTTATCACGCATTGTGACGAACCCTGCCGAGCCGGCCAGACCGGACAGAAGGAGGAACGGCAAGGTCGGGAGCCCCGGAACGATAGCAAAAAGAAATAGGGCGCCGGACGCAATCAGAAGAGCTTTCGGCCTGCCAAAGAGCTGATTCCGTATTTCCTTGTCCAGTTGTGTCCCCGATCCGCCCCGCGTGACAACCATGCCAGCGGCCGTCGCCACAACGAGCGCCGGAATTTGAGTGACCAAGCCGTCGCCAACCGTGAGGAGCGTGTAGTTATGCAGTGCATCGGTAAACGAAAGCCCTTTTTGTGCGACGCCGATTATAAATCCGCCGAGAATATTAATGACGTTAATAAGCAATCCCGCGATGGCGTCTCCTTTCACAAACTTGCTGGCGCCGTCCATCGCTCCAAAGAACTCCGCCTCGCGTGCGATCTGGGAGCGGCGTTCACGGGCTTCTATCTCATTGATTAAACCCGCGTTCATATCGGCATCGATGGCCATTTGCTTCCCCGGCATCGCGTCGAGGGTGAACCGTGCAGCGACTTCCGAGATTCTTCCCGCACCCTTAACGATAACGATGAATTGGATGAGCACCAGGATCAGAAAAATCACGAACCCGACAACGTAATTTCCTTTCACCACGAACGAGCCGAAGGCATTGATAACCTCCCCCGCATATCCTTCGCCCAGAATAAGGCGCGTCGAAGCAACGTTCAATGAAAGGCGGAAAATTGTAAGAAGAAGTAGCATTCCGGGAAACACCGAAAGTTCGAGCGGGCCGTTGATATACATCGACACTAAAAGAATGAGAATGGCGGCGGTGATATTCAGTGCCAACAGTACGTCCAGCAGCATCGCGGGAATGGGAAGTATCATTAATGCGAGAATAAGAATCACGCCGGCAGCAAGGACGATATCGCTGTTCCTCCGTATGAGATTGAGGGGAGACATGCTTTTCGACGAGTCGGTAAGTTGTGGAATCGCTGTTTCCATTGACCGTTACTTCGGCTTATAAGTGTATTTCGAATTCTTCATTCTGAAAATATACGCAAGCAGCTGCGCCACCGCTTGGAACAGCTTCTCAGGGATCGAATCTCCAATGTCTACTGATTTGTACAGCGCTCGGGCGAGTACCTTGTCCTCGATAACCGGGATATCGTGTTTACGTGCGATATCCTTTATGCGTTGAGCGATAAGTTCCGCCCCTTTCGCAACCACTCTGGGTGCATCCATTTTTCCCGCTTCATACTTCAGCGCCACTGCAACGTGGGTGGGGTTGGTAACAACAACGTCCGCCTTGGGAACATCGTGCATCATTCGCTTGTAAGCGATCTGCCGCTGCACTGTTCTGATGCGTCCTTTTATCAGCGGGTCTCCTTCAGTCGTTTTCGTTTCTTCTTTGACTTCCTGTTTCGTCATTCGGATGTCCTGCTCGAATTCAAAGCGCTGGTATAGATAGTCAAAAAGAGCAAGTGCCAGAAACGCCATCCCGATCTTGAATCCTGCAGAGAGCGAAGAGCTGACGAGAAAGGTAAGGATCCCGTGCACGTCCCCGTCCATCAATGAAAGCGTGTCTCCCATTGCCCCTTGGATAGAAAAATATGCGACAAGCGCGATGACGCCAACCTTAAGGAGGTTTTTCACCATCTCGGCCATCGCGCGCCGTGAAATGATGACTTTCTTAAAGCCGGTCAACGGGTTGAGCTTATGCCACTTCACCGCAAGCGCTTCCGGTGAGAAGTAAAATCCTACTTGCGCAACGCTTGCACCAAACCCGATTACGAGAAGTCCAAGAAGAATTGGAGCGAGAAGATAAAGGCAAACGAGGATCCCCTGTACAGTATAGTAATGCACGCTTGCCTTTGAGATGACGATGGTTGATGAATTTGCGAAAACAGTCCTGGCGATTGATGAGATGTTTGTAGCAAGTGCCGCGCCTCCGAAATAGAGGATGAGCAAACCGAAAACGAGGATAAATGCCGAGTTCATCTCCGCGCTCCGTGCGACGGAACCTTTTTTTCGGCTTTCATCCCTCTTGTGCGGAGTTGCCTCTTCTGTCTTTTCCTGTGATGAAGCGGATTCTTCGGCCATAGTTAGAGTACTTTCACCAGCTCAAGAATGTTATCTTCAAATCCCAACAACAGTTTTTTAAAAATGAAAAACATAAACGGAGCGGAAGAGAACAGCACGATGAGTCCGACACCTATGCTGAGGGGAAAACTCACCACAAATACGTTCATTTGAGGCATCACACGCGCCATGATAGAGAGGCCGACGTTCGTAAGGAATTCGGCCACCATAACCGGAGCGGCGATTTTCACTGCGACAATAAACATCATCGACCCGAACGAGATCACGTGCTCAGCAAGAGGCTGGCTAAAAGCGAACGTTCCAACGGGCACTGTTGCGTACGTGAATCGCAGAGCTTCAAGGACGAAATGATGTCCATTGAGAAGAAGGAAAACCAATATTGCAAAGAGGGACATGAATTCGCCGATGATCGGCGTTTGCTCATTGTCGTCCGAGCTGAACATAGTCGCTACGGAAAGCCCGATGCTGAAGGAAATCAGTTCACCCGCGTACTGAATACCCGCGAAAAGAATTCCAAGCGCAAAACCCAGGAGCACTCCTACCAGGACTTCTTGGATAACCAGGATGAAGAACGGCAGTAACTGCAGATCCACCTGGGCGGAATGTCGTGAAATCATCGGATAGAGGATAAATGATAAGAGTGTTCCGAGCCCTGCCTTGACCTGAACAGGAATGCTTTTGTGCCCGAGAATCGGCGCCACAACAACAAGGGACGTGATCCGTGCAAAGACGACCAGAAAAAGTAGAAATTGTGTTACGTAGATTTCCATATTTTAGCGGATCAAACTCGGAATTTGACTGAAAAGGTTTATCGTGAACGTCACCATAATGTCGATGATCCAGGGAAGCGTCAGCACAACGACGATGGCCACGGCTATGAGCTTGGGAACAAACGTGAGTGTAAACTCCTGAATTGACGTTGCCGCCTGAAAAACCGAAATCACCAGACCGATGACCAGCGAGACAAGCAGGACCGGTGCCGACACCAACAACATCGTGTAGAAAGCCTCGCGAAAAATATGAATGATGAATTCTTCAGACATGAGACTCGCCTCTATTGATAGCTCACGATCAATGAACTGACCACGAGATGCCATCCATCCACAAGGATGAATAGTAATATTTTGAACGGCATGGAGATCATTGCCGGGGGGAGCATCATCATACCCATCGACATGAGAATACTCGAGACGACAACATCAATGATCAGAAACGGAATAAAGATAATGAAGCCGATCTGAAAGCCTGTGCGTAATTCGCTGATTGCAAATGCCGGCACCACTACGTACGTCGGCACGTCATTTCTGCTGTTCGGTTTTTGCAGGTCCGCCATCTTAAGGAACAATGCAAGGTCTTCTTCGCGTGTCTGCTTGAACATGAATTCGCGCAGCGGGTCGACGCCCCGGTTGTATGCTTCAGTGAGATTAATTTTTTTGTCGAGATACGGCTGTACGGCCACAGTATTGACCCGTGTCCACACGGGAGCCATAATAAAAAATGTCAGAAACATTGCGAGGCCGACCAGGATCTGCGCCGGGGGCATTTGCGGTGTGCCGAGAGCTTGTTTTACAAAATAAAAAACAACAATAATACGCGTGAAAGCAGTCGTAAGTATCAGGATCGCAGGAGCAAGCGACAAAATGGTCATCAGCAGGAGAATCTGCAGCGTAACGGAAACATCTTCCGGCGTTGTCGCTTTGCCGACCTCGATGGAAAGTTTTGGAAGGGGCAGCGGCGTCTGTTGTGCCAATGCTTCGCTTCCGACCATGAAGGCGAGCAGAAGAACCAGCATAAGATTTTTATTCACGTGAGCCATATCGTTCAGTATTCCTCTTCCGTTTCCGGCCGTCGGTTTCCGGCGTTTCCTTTTCGATTCCTGGGGCGAAGCATTCCGATATTGCGGCCAAGATAATCGACGAATGCACTGTCGCCGTCTTTTTTCGAGGAAGAAAAACGGGGAGCGCTGTCGGCTTCGGCAATTGTGGTGTCAATCCAGTGCAGAATGTCGGCGTCCTCGATTTCACCGAGCATTGTCATACCCTCTTCCGTCATTCCCACGATGAAAATTTTATTGAGGACTTTCACCACGACGATCGAACGTTTTGGCTGAATCAACCGCTGCCCAAGCACATCCACGCTGATGAGGGTCGATGTCGCAGCTTGAAATCCGAACATGTATTTCTTCATCACAATCACAAGACCGAGCATCAATCCGAGAACTGCGACGAGCGAAGCGAGTGTTTTTAGAAGAACCCATCCCATAGTTCACTTCCCCAGATTTTTTACGCGTTCGGAAGCTTCAACAAGACTAGTGATGCGAATGGCAAAGTGCTTTTCGATGACGACGACTTCACCTTCAGCCATCTTCCGCCCGTTGATCAGAATGTCGACAGGCTCGCTTGCCAATTTCTCGAACTCGACGACCGAACCGCGCTGGAGGTCCAGAATGTCTTTGAGGGCGAGGTTCGTTCTTCCGAGTTCGATCGACACCGGGAGGCTAAGGTCAAGGAGAATGCCCATTTTCTTTTCTTTCTCCGCACCCGTCGTGCCCGAGTCGAGCTGTTGAAATTTGGCACTCTCCACCTGCACATTTCCATTTCCTGCTGCCGCTTCAAGGGGGACTTGATTTGATACTTTATTGATCTGTTCTTCCATGGTGCGTTATGCTCCTTGATTTCCGTCAATTTCAGTTCGTGTTACTTTGATTGCGGTCATTCCGTTGGATACACCCGGGCGGCCCCATAACCGAGGTTTGTTCCCGATCGTTACATGCACCTCGCCGCTGATCGGCAGATTGGTTTTCAGGATATCTCCGACTTCGAGTTCTAAAAGATCCTTCAACGTGATCGTCGTAGAGCCAAGAACTCCTACGGCTTCGATAGCCGTGTGTCCGATCGTTTTGAGGATCTCACTGGACCAATCACCTTGACCCTGCGTCCCGGTGAGTGCGTTGAAATGCTGGACATTCAATGTTGCAAGCTCCTCCTCCAGCGCAAAAGTCGGGAAACAGAGTCCCATCAGGAATTTCTGATCTCCGAAAGAGACTTCAAAGGAAACGACCAGCACAATTTCACTCGTCGGAGCGATTTGCGCAAAATCCCCTTCATTCTCATAGCGGTCTATTTTGAAGTCGAGCTCGGCGATCGTCTTCCATGATTTCTGCAAATCGACAAGAGCCCGTTGAGCGATCCCCTTGATGATACTCTGTTCGATCTTCGTGATTTGGCGCGCTCGTTTTTCACCGTCCGTCGATCCACCCAGCAGACGGGATACCATCGCCATAACCAACTGCGGACTAAACTCCAACAATGCAAACGCATCCGTGTCCGAGATCCGAAAGACGTAGAGGCAACTCGGGCTCGGAATCGACAGGACATATTCCGAATAAAAAAGCTGGTCAACCGAAGTGACAACGACTCCCACCGTCGTTTGAAGGCGTGAAAGAAGATACGACGCGAACGATTCGCTGAAATTCTCATGCACGGCTTGCAACGTGCGCAATTGATTTTTTGAAAGCCTGTGCGGAAGGCGAAAATCAAAAGTGATAATCTCTCGTTCGGTTTTCGTGCCGGGGATAGGCGGCGGAGTACCTTTCGGTGCATCGACGGGAATGCCCGAAAGAAGGCTATCGATCTCTTGTTGCGAAAGAATTTCAGCCACGGTCCGACCCTTACTGAATGATGAACTTGCTGAAGTACACGTTGCGGAGCCTGCCAGCTTTAAGAAGGTCTCCGACTCTTTTCGATATTTCCACCCGCAACAGCTCCCGCTGTTGAATACTCACCAACTCATCCAACCCCTTGCTGGTCAGAATTGAATTGAGAAGATCCCTCACCTGGACTTCCTTTTTTTCAAGTTCCTGCTGCGCCTCGGGCGTCGAGACTTCGATGCCCACTGTGGTGAGAAGGAAGCGCGTCCCATTCGTCCCGGCAGGATTAATAATAACGTCTTTGATAAGAAATATATTCTGCGTCGCGGATTCTGTCTTTTGGCTTTCTTCCCCCGCTTTTGGTGTGCTGTTTTCTGTGTGACCAGCCGGCGCAAAAAATTTTGCTATAAGAAAGTAGACAATAGCCAACTGCACGAAAAAAATCGGGACACCGATCATGAGATTTTTTTTTGAAAAAAAGGAAGGCGCCGATGCCTTCACTGCCGGTTCTGAATTCTGCGTTGAGGATTGATTGGGGGTGGGAAGTTCTTTTGCCATGGTTTCCGATTGTTTTTCACTACAATCGGCAAATCATGTGCCATGTGTTCGACTGTCAAAAAGGGTCAGGAGGTGAGTAAATGCCGTGGTTTAGAAGAATTGTGAAAAGCTCGGCTTGGATTGTGCGGAGCCCTGGTGGAGAATATCAGACATCTGGAGAATAATCCTCTCCATGCTTTAGCTTGTCTTTTTGACGACCCTGCCGCCCAGACACTTGCGCCGGAATGCCACCACCTTATCGATCACTTCGTCAACCGATTCCTTCACCAACAGCTTTTTGCCCGTTGTGGTGGTGATCATCGTGTCCGGAGTCTGTTCCACGAACTCTATCAGGTCAGCGTTAATAACGATCATTTGATTGTGAAGCCGCGTTACCTCAATCATAGGTATTCCTTCGCAGTTTACTTAGAGGAGTTTTTGTGCTGCACGAAATAGGCACCTTTTCCCCCTCATGAGCCACTGTCCAGCAACCGCAAGTGTGAGCTTAAAAAAAGCGGGCGGCCTCACCGGGAGACCGCCCGTGTTCGATTACTTACCTCTTCAGACTGACTACTTCATCCAAGAACTGATCGGCCACGGTAATGACGCGCGCGTTGGCTTGAAATCCGCGCTGTGCGGTGATCATGTTCGTGAATTCTTGAGCAAGGTCAACATTGGATTGTTCCAAAGAACCTGAAACGATGGTAGACCCTGACGACCCGCCTGCTGCATTGATCGTTGGTGAACCGGAGTTCCCTGAAGCATTAAACATGTTGCCGCCTGCATTTGTGAGGCCGTTCGGATTGTTGAAACTGGCAAGCAGCACTTGCCCCATTGTTACGCTGGCGCCGTTCGAGAACGTCCCGACAATTTTTCCTCCTTGGTCTACGGTAACTCCATTCAGAGTTCCCGATGTGTAACCATCCTGCGACTGGGGAGAAATAGCTGAAGTCCCGCTGTTCTGTGTAATTCCAGCGAAGGCATTCATCGTGCCAGCATTCAGGTCCACGGAAATCGCCGACGCACCGTCGTTGGGGGATATTTTGAGTCCTGTTGATGCGTCATCGTACGTAAATGATTTCAAGGTACCGTTCGAATTAAAATCGATCTTTCCGGTTTGTCCGGCTGTAATAGTTGCAGGAGCGGGGGCTTCCGCGGACCATGTCCACTCGTTCGGCGTCGATGTCTTGGTGAATTTAACCGATAACGCATGCGAATTGCCTAACGAATCGTAAACGGTTACAGACGCATTCGTCGAGTCTGCCGCTTTCGAGAGGTCTGCTACAAACGTGCTTGCGCCGGCGCTCTGTGTCAAACCAGTCGAGGTTATATCCACGGAAATCGAGGGAGCATTGTCTGTGGGTTTCAATGTAATTTTCGCCGGAGTAAACGTTGCCAATGCGCCGGTCAACGGGTTAAAGGTCGCTGTACCTGCTCCTCCGACCACCGTTCCGCTCGGATCCGTGGTTGCTACGCTCCATGTGTCGGCTGCAGTCTTCGTTAGAGTCATCGTAACGTCGTGAGCAACACCGAAATCATCCGTTACCGTAAACTGTTGATTGACTGTGCCGCCGACGATAGTGCCCGAATCAATATTACCGGTGATCTCAGCGTTGGCAACTGTCGCCGTTGAATCGAGGTTGCCGGCGAGCTTCACGTTCGTCGTGGCCTTTGCGGGAGATATCTGGTCGAGGTCAATTTTCAGGTTTTGAAGCTGAGTCCCGGGTGTGATGACGCCGCTCGCCGATGCCAGCGTCCCCTGCAGGATTGCGCCCGATCCTGGGTTAACGAATTGTCCGTTTGCATCCAGCTGAAATGTTCCCACCCTGGTATAGCGTGTAGTTCCGTCCTGGTTTACTGCAAAGAAACCGTTTCCTTGAATAGCGAGGTCGGTTGAAACGCCTGTCGATTGGAGAGTTCCCTGGGTGAATTGTGTATCGACGGTATTGACCGCAACGCCGAGACCAACCTGGACCGCGTTCGTTCCGCCGCTGTTTCCTTCCGGTTGGCTTGCGTTTTGAAGAGTCTGCGCGAAAGCTTCGCTGAATGTTGCCCTGCCGGCCTTGAATCCGATTGTGTTGATGTTGGCGATGTTATTCCCGATTACGTCCATCATAAGTTGATTGTTCTGTAATCCGGAAACGCCTGCGAAGAGAGATCTAAGAAATGCCATAATGAATACCCTCCTTAGGGATATGTATTGTTGATTGTCAAACCTCTGTCATTCGGTTTGACCGGAGGGGCTTCCTCAGCACCTCGCATTGGCGATGTGCTGAAGTCCAGCCCGTTTTGAGTTAGTGAATTAGAAAGTGAAACACTTCATGATGCAATAATTGCACTGTCGATATTTGTAAAAACGTTATCTTTCAAATGCGCGCTATCCATCGCTGTAACCACTGTTCGATTCTTCACGCTGACGACAAAAGCCATTTCCCGCAAGAGTACCAACGAGTCCTTCGCTCCTTTCTCATCGGCCTTCGTCACTGCGCTGGAGAGATGAGCCATGTCGTCGTCGCTCAACTGTATGTTGCGGGAATCGAGTCTCTGCTGCGCATGTTTGGAAAATTTTAGTCCGTTAAGTTCCTTCGAGAGGACGGTATCGAAGGAACGCTCTTCCGGCAGGCCGATTACCGGACGCTCCTTCAACCCATCGACTCCTCCTATTGGCAGGAACGGGACATTTATGCCATTAATCGTCTCAGCCATATTCTACTCTTGTGATATTTCAAGTATGTCAGAAAGCGGAACTTCCATTCCATCAACTACAAACACCGTGCCGTCTGATTTGAAGCGAACACCGGAAACGGTTCCGTAAATAAACGGCGACGGGGTAATCGACGCACCGCTGCTGTCGGTCGCTTGAACGGAGAATTTGTACGTCCCCGCACCGGCTTGGTTTCCTGAATTGTCCGTCCCATCCCAGGCGAACGATTGGTCGCCGTTTCCGGTCGGTGCGCCTTGAATTGTCTTCACGACGTTTCCCGCGCTGTCGGTGATACTGACAGTAACCGTGTCGGCAGCGGATGGGAGGTTGTAGCCCAGTTTTGCAGCACCGGTCCCGCTGTATTGGAATGAATTGGTCGTCGCGCGAACATCCTTCCCGATAAAAGTTGCCGCGAGATCATTATTGATAGACTGCGTAAGAACGGAGTTCGCTGTAATGCTCTGCCCTAACTCAGTGTTGATGTTGGTCAATTGTTCGACGGAACTGAATTGAGCCAACTGAGATGCAAACTCGGTTCCGCTCATCGGATTCATAGGATCCTGATACTGCATCTGCATTGTCAGCAACTTGAGAAAATCATCCTCTCCGAGAACCGGAGTAGAACCGCTTTGTGTAGCGGTTGCCGACGAAGGAGCGCTCGATAAAGCAGAGCTAATGGTTTGAACTTGTGTAGCCATGGCGGCATCCTTTACATGATTAATTCAATTGTGTTGTAACCCATCGTGCGAAGGGATTCGTACTGACCGAGGGCGGTCACATCCGGCATGTCCCTTTGCTGGGATTTTTGCTTCGGCTTGTTCTGGCCGGATGAACTTCCAAACGCCGCCTGGCCGTCGGCGACTATGTCGATGCGTTGAACCTCGATCCCCCGTGAAAGAA
This sequence comes from uncultured Chitinophagaceae bacterium, assembly GCA_964642725.1. GTDB lineage: Bacteria > Bacteroidota > Ignavibacteria > UBA10030 > UBA8401 > JAGVPT01. The sequence continues at coordinate 26,082 of CAZXQG010000018.1, read as the reverse complement.
GTGTATCGTGCAGCTGTGCGACGTTCGCATCAAGTACAGCCTTTACATTCACATTGTTGACATTAATTTGCGCCGAAACTTTTCCATCGTCCATCTTTACTTTCATCACTACTTCTCCGAGAGACTCGGGTTTCATTGCTATACGCACTTCGGACGAATTGTTGTGGAGGTTTAGCGAGAGATTCTTGGAGACCTGATCCATAATCGTTTGTTCTAGGTTTCCCGTTGTTAAACCGGACTGGTTCGGAAGAGAAGCAGCAGAGCTCTGAACGCTGTCTGCTTGACGAAGAGGAGTAAGCTGCTGGTTGTGTAAGCTGGAGAACTGGCTCGTCATTCTCGCTAAAAGCTCTGTTTGAGTAGCGGGCCCGGAAAGAGTCTTGTTGTCAATAGCAGGCGTTGCTGCGAGCGCGGCTTCATTCTTGGCCGCCGGATCAACGACAGCAGATTGAACGGCATCGCTGTCTGTTCCGGTAATTGCGGGGTCGGCGATTTTTTCTTGAGGATGGAACTGTTCATTTGTGTCAGAGTTTTTTCCTGCGGCCGGTTCTGATTCAGTCTTTACGACTTCACGCAATGCGGGCGCTGCACCTTTTGTCGTTCCTTGCACATCTGTTTCTTGCCCCTTCTCGATTCTTCCTTTAGCATCAGGATGATTGGCCGGAACAGAAGCGATATCTTTGCGGCTGAGGTTTTGTACCTGGGCAACGTCGCTATCCCCTGCACTCGAAGCCTTCGGCGACGGCGACCTCACCGGTATTGAAGAAGGATCTTCCGGCCTGTGCATACCAACTGATTTCGGAGCGAGAACAGTCTCCTTGAATGCAGTCTTGAATGATACTTCATCCTCAAACGGAAGGATGTTTTCTTGATGGCTCAGATTCACCTTAGATGATTCGCCTTTACTTTTTCCCGCCTCGCTGGTGAAGGTTTTCTCGTCTGCGACCGATTTGCTTACCCCGTCCTGCTGTTTTGGATTCGGCGGCGCGGTTTCCGAAAGATCGTTATCGGGAACAAGGATTGATTCCACAACTCCCGACTGTATCGTCGGCTTCAAAGATGAAGAAGCCAGCGGAGAGGAAGTAGATGACGGCTCCACAGCCTCTAGAGGATTGTTGGAACTTTCTTTCTGCAGCAATACCCTACTCGATTCCAGATTGCCCAATGCCGGTATCGGCTCCAACAATGAAGATGATGCTGTTGACAAAGGCACAGCTATAACTTCAGGATTGGCAAAGCTTTCGGTTTGCGGCAGCACTACATTTGATTCCACACTACCTGCCGGTTTCGAAGACTGCAAGACCGAATATGGAGGTTTTACAACCGCTGCGGGGTTGCCGGCGCCTTCGCTTTGCAACTGTCCGGTGATTGCTTCTCCATCCCCTGATTTTGATCTTGGCGTCGAAGATGAAGAAGCCGGAGACGAAGCAAACGCCGAAGATTCCATAACCATTGCACGGCTACCGAAACCTTTATTTTGCGTTCGTCCGCTATTCGAATCGACAGATCGCACAAAAGACTGACTCTGGTTGGTTAAGTTAAAATCAGCGTTCTGGTTCACGTTCATCATCGAGCCGGGAGAGAGAGTCTTGACCGCTTCGTCAAAATGCATTTGCGGCCTTGCGGGTTGAGTTGGAGTTTGAGCCGGCTGCGGACTATCGGCAACGGGCTCCACACTTAACGAGTGTAAATCCATTGACGTCTCTGGATTACTCGCATCACTTCGTACCGCAGAAGATGCTTGTTCCGGACTCTCTATCACATCCTTCACAACAGAAAAGACTTCCTCCTCCACTGGCAACATCGGTCGGATATTGGTTGCCTGTTCAGCATTCGTCTGTAAAACTTTTCCGGTCGGCTTCGCGTCACCCAGCGTCGGTACCGGATTCAAAGATGAAGAAACCAGAGACGACGTAAATGACGAAACTTTTTGAGTCGCAACGGCAGCGATATCATTGACGCTCACAATCTGAACTTTAGAAACATCGCGATCCCCTGCACTCGGAGTCTTCGGCGATGACAAACTCTCCGGTATTGACGGAGAAACTTCCGTCGTTTGCATATCAGTTGATTTCGGAGCGAGAACTGTATCCCTTGATGCGGCCTTGAATGGTACTTCAGGCGTAAGCGGAGGGATGCTTTCTACGTTACTTGAATTTACCTTAGGCGATCTTACGTCTGCCACCGCTATATTCGCGCCAGGTTGAGAAATCGGATTCGGAAGTACGGTCGACGAAGGATCATTATCGGCGATAAACATTGATTCCGTTTCATTTAACGTCAGTGCCGGCATCGAAGACGGCGAGATTGGAGATGAAGATTCTGCAAACGCAAAACGATTGCTTGAGCTTTGGCTTTGCGGCAGGACAAGACTCGATTCCACATCAACCGACTTAACCGTCGGCCTTGATGACGGAGGTGGTAATGTTGAGAAAGTTGCGGCAACCAATTCACGATCCCCCGCGATTCCATATTGTAACTGTCCTTCGATTGATTTCGCGTCAACCAAAGTCAATAACGGCTTCGAAGATGAAATAGATGCAAAAGACTCTGCAGCCACTTCGCGACTGCTATAAGTTACGCCCTGTGATATTCTATCGGTTGATTTCGAATCAGCGAACATCGATGTTGGCTTCGAAGATGAAGAAACCGGAGATGAAGCAGGAGCCGTCTTGAACGATTCTTCAGGCTCGGATGGAAGGACGCTTTCTTCGTAACCTGAATTCTGCTTGGATGCTACACCGTTGCTTTTTCCGTCTTCATTCGTGAATGTTTTTACGTCCACCACGATTTTGTTCAGGCCGGCTTGCTCCATTGGATTCGATTGCGCGGTTCCCGAAGGATTTTTGCTGGTGACAAGTATTGATTCCACATCATCCAACATAAATTGGGGCGTCGAAAATGAAGAAGCCGGAGATGGAGCAGTCACCGACGATTCCGCAACCATTACACGATTAACGAAACGCCGATTTTGTGATTGTCCGCTATTCGAATCGGCAGATCGAGCTAAAGGCTGACTCTGGTCGGTTAGGCTCAAATCAGCGTTCTGTTTTATATTCGTCATCGAGCCCGGAGAGAGAGTTTTTCCAGCTTCATCAGCATGCAATGGCGGCCTTGCGGGTTGAGTAGGGGTTTGACCTATCACCGGCTGCGGACTATCGGCATCGGACTCCACATTTACCGAGGGTAAACCGATTGACGCCTCTGGATTACTCGCAGTAATTTGTACCGCAGAAGATGCTTGTTCCGGACTCTCGGCCACATCCTTCGCAACAGAAAGGACTCCATCCTCCACCGGCGGCATCGGAGAAAGAACGCCCGCTTCTTTTGCTAAAGGTGAAGTCATCACAACAGCTTCAGAGCAACCATCATTTTTTAAGCCCGCTTCACTATCAACAGGCACGATATTAAGATCACGATATTGGTTACTCTGAAGCATGGCAAAAGCAGCGCCGCGGAAAGCGATTCCATTGTCAAAGACTTTTAATCCTGGATTTTTCGTGAACTTCAATTCCAAATCACCAGCCGCCGGTTTAGCAAGCTGGCGGCTGTCAATCGAAAATTGTCCTGCGTTATTCACGGGCTCCTGTGAAACTGCAGACTTCGCAATTTTCAATGCGCTCCCGGCGAAAAGCTGAAGGAGCATCGGCAAAAAGAGCGATTGCTGCTGCAGAGGAGCCGCAGGTGTGGATGACTCCTGACCCGCTGCAATATTCCTTTGGCCGCTCGAAACAAGCCCGAGAATATTTAAGATATTCATTCTATGCCCTGTTGGTAATTATCTCATCATCCGGGCTGCAATCCGGGGCTCCATAGCACTGAGTATTTTTCCCGCTTGTTTTTTCTTCACTGCCATTAACACTTTTTTTGCCTCAGCTACTTTGAGATTTTGGAGGATGCGTGCAGCGTCTTCCGCGCTCATAGACTCGAGCATTTTTGCCATCCCTTTTATTTCTTTCGTGCGGGCGCTATCAGCAGAAATATTTTGCGTTGCCAGTTTTTGTTCTAAGGAAGCCTCTTTCCGGATCTCGGCTTGAAGCCTTTCCGAGAGGGCTTTGAGACTGTCTCTTGACGAGGAGACAACTACGCTTGGAGCACTTTCTGAAACGCTTGACGTGGCCGCAACAACGCTTGCAGCGATCTCCGAAGCGGTTGAGTCTCTTGGTGCAACGCGGGAAGTGTCAGCCACAGAAATGACGGAATCGGTTTGTTTCGCGGATCTGGCAGGCAGGTCGGAATTTTGGCGGTTGAGAACTGAAAAGACCTCAGGCTTCACGAAATAGAGAACCAAAACAACCTGCACCGCCAGTATGAGGGTCACAATCCACAAAACCAGATATCTCACTCCTTGCTTCATTCCTTACAACTCCTTGGTGACTCGTTGTGCAAGCACATCGATGAGGCGCTGTTCCTTTCGGTCGGCCTCCTTCACAATTTCTGCATGCCGCCGCTGATCCAGGTTCTCAACCATTTGTTTCGCCTGTGTTCTCTCGACGAGCTCGGAGCGCTTGTCGTTTGCTTGACCCTGAATTTCATCGACTCTTCTTTCCTTCTGGCGGATTTCGGTTGAGAGAGTCCTGAGAAATGCGCGGCTCGTCTGTAATTCCAGCGCCCTCGATTTGGAAATGCGAACAGCCTCCGTCATGGCATTTTCTCTCGTATCGTTCAGCTCGGATAGCGCCGCTTGTTCCCGGTCCTTGGAGTGAAGAAGATGAACGAGTTCCTCGTGCGCCTTCTTCTCCTGATATTTTTTTACTTTGAGTACAGTCGCGAGGCCCGTATCTACGAATTGCATGTATTCCACCAAGAAAAATTATGGTTAAATGAATTTAGAAACGATTCAAGCTGCCGTTTTCGGATTGCCTGCCATATTTGGCGGGGTGCTCAAATTCTCCGATGCCTCGTTTTCCCTCATTCTGTATTCCTGAGCTCGAAGAACGTGAACAAGCCGGGTCAGGCTCAGAACTATGAGAATATAAGCTATGCAGATGGCTGCGATTGTCATACAACATCCCTTCTTCCTCTGGAGGATTCACACAGGCGCCCTGCGGAACCTCATCCTTCGTTTTGTTATCACTATGGAAATACGTGATCGATTCATTTTATGGTTTCATCAGTGAAATTAACCGTTCGATGCTTTCAGTCATATCTTCCTTTTCATCAGGAGCCTGACGGAGAAAAGTCCTAATTGATTCAATTTTGGATATTGCCACGTCGATTCGCGGGTTGCTGCCTTTCACATATGCACCGATATTGATAAGGTCCTCAGCCTCGCGATAGGTCGCCATCATATCCAACAACCGCTGTGCCGAGTGGCGATGCTCGGGAGTCGTAATCGCCGGCATTACCCTGCTGACGCTTTCGAGAACGTCGACCGCGGGATAATGTCCCGCCGAAGCAAGTCGGCGTGAAAGAACAATGTGGCCGTCCAATATCGAGCGGACGGCATCTGCTACCGGCTCATTCATATCGTCCCCCTCGACAAGAACCGTGTAAAGGCCTGTGATGCTTCCCCTTTTCGCGTTTCCGGCCCGCTCTAAGAGTTTAGGAAGAATTGCGAAGACCGATGGGGTGTATCCTTTTGTTGTCGGCGGTTCGCCGATCGCAAGCCCGACTTCACGCTGGGACATTGCAAGACGCGTGACCGAATCCATAAGGAGCATCACGTCTTTTCCCTGATCGCGAAAGTACTCGGCAATACTTGTCGCCATGAACGCCGCTTTAATCCGGATCAATGCAGCCTGGTCGCTCGTTGCCACGACGACAACCGAACGCTTCAGCCCTTCCGCCCCAAGTTCCCGGTCAAGAAATTCGCCAACTTCTCTTCCACGCTCGCCGACCAGAGCTATGACGTTTACGTCTGCACTGGTATCACGGGCAATCATTCCGAGCGTCACACTTTTTCCGACACCGCTCCCGGCAAAAATTCCTATCCGTTGCCCTTTGCCGCACGACAACAAGGAGTCGATGGACCGGATCCCGGTGACAATCGGCTCGGTAATGCGGCGCCGCTCCAGAGGACTCGGCGGGGCATTGTAGATTGACCGGGTTTCAGACGTTTGAAGAGAACCCTTTCCATCGATGGGCTGACCAAGGCCGTCGATAACCCGCCCGAGAAGCATGTCACCGACACTCACGGAAAGCGTTTTCCCCGTCGCAACAATTTCGCTGCCGGGACTCACTCTGTTCGCTTCTCCGAGGACCATTGAAAGCACGCGATTATTCCTGAAACCAACGACCTCGGAGAGACACACATCCTCTCCTCCTTTCGACTTAACGATACACACTTCGCCGAGCGACGAATTCGGTCCGATGGATTCGATCACCAACCCGATTACTTGTGTAACACGCCCGTTGACCTTAATCAAGTCGAGGTTGCGAAGTCTTGCAAGATAGCCGTCGAAATTATTGAAGAGGTCGTACTTTCTTCCCTCGACTGTCTCAAGTTCGCTGTCCACCGCAGTGCGGTAGTCTTGGCTCATGAGGTTGTCCATTACGTCCGGTACATTCTCAGATCGCGTCATTGAGTGTTCTCCAGCAATGCAGCTTCGATTTTTTTCAATTGAGTTGAGATACGAGCGTCCACGTTTCCGGAATCGCTCTCCAGGATACATCCTCCACGCTCCACTTTTTCATCCGCCTCGATAAGCATGTCGCGCAGCGAATCCGACCCCGATGCGACGGATGCGCGATGGTCCCTGACCATCGCTTCGTCTACCGGATTCACACGGACCTTAATGTGGTCGACCCCGAGAACGCGGCGCAATCCCTCTTTGATCTGTTGCAGCACCACCGTGTTATCAAGGATGACCTCCCTGCGCAGAATTTGCTCGGCAACGGCAAGCGTAAAACGGATGACGATCTCTTCCGATTTTTGCTGTAGGTTGGAAAATTCTTTTCGGATGTTTCCCATGAGTGATTCAAGCTGCACGATGACCTTGAGCGTTGTTTTTTTACGTTCATCGCTCACGCGCGATTCAAACTCTTCCCGCATTCTTTTTTCTACCGATTTGCAGCCGTCTTCATACCCGCGCTTGTATTCCTGGTCGAGTGAGCGCTGTATCATCCCGTCGCCATCGACCGCTCTCCGTTTCATCAGGACTGTTGAGACCATCTCTTCGTCAACGAAGGCTGCCGGCGTCTCAAGCGAGTTCATCGGGATCCCCTCGTAGTTCGGAGTGAGCTGCGGAAACGGGAGTTCGCTCACTTCCTGCCGTGTTAACCGCGCACGCCCTGCGGGCTTGTGCAATTTGATGATCTCAGACAAACACTTCCTCCTTGCCGCCCCTTCCGGCCACAACAATCTCGCCTTGATCTTCGAGTTGTTTGACGATCTCGACGATCCGCGTCTGCGCCATTTCTACATCTTTGAGGCGAACGGGGCCCATGTACTGCAATTCTTCTTTCAGGAGTTCTTGCGCTCTTTCGGACATATTGCTGAAAATCTTTTGCTTCAATTTCTCTTCAGAAACTTTCATGGACATCGCCAGGTCCTTCTTATCGACCTCGCGAAGGATACGCTGGATGCCTTTGTCATCGACGAAGAGCAAATCTTCGAAGAGGAACATCAACCGTTTGATTTCTCCGGCGAGCTGTGGGTTTTTCTGTTCGATGCTCTCAAGAATGACTTTTGCTTCAGCGGTGCTGCAGCGATTAAGAATTGCGGCGACCGATTTTGTTCCTCCGAGCGAACTCATGCTCTGGCTGATCTCTGCCTCCGCAATATCTTCGAGCACGTCCTCCATTTCCGAGAGAAGCGCTGGGTTCACCTTGCCTAACGTAGAAATCCTGAACGTCACGTCGTTTCGCAGTTCGTCCGAGAATTCGGTAAGAACCTGCGCGGTTTGTTCGGGGCTTAGGTTCGACAGGATGAGAGCAATAGTTTGGGGATGTTCTTTTTGGAGGAATCCGGCAAGCTGTTTCGAATCTGCTTTCTTCAGCATATCGAAACCGGTCACGTGAGAGAGTACTTTCACTTTTTCCAGAACGTCGGCGGCTTTGGCGAAACCGAGCGTGTGCTCGAGCAGCTGCTGGGCATAATCCAATCCGCCTTGGACAACATACTGCTGCGCGACAATGAGTTGGTGAAACTCGTCCGCTACGTTGTCGATGACCTGTGAAGGGACACCCCGGACATTAGTGATCTCCAGGGTCAGGTCTTCTATTTCCTGCTGCGTTAATTTGCGCATTACTCGTGTTGCCGCTTCGACGTCGAGCGAAAGCACAAGCAACGCTGCTTTTTGTCTGCTGGATAATTGAGTTTCTGGCATTCTTGTCGTTTACAGTTATTCTTCTGCCAACCACACTTTGAGCAAGCGCGCTGCATCGTCGGGCTTGTCATTAACGTACTCGGCGATACGCTTTCGTTTTTCCGACCGGAGGAGCGCTTCCTCAGATATTTCATCCTCGGGAGATGGAAGGTGAATCGCGGCTCTCTTCGAGATTAAAACTCCCTCGGGCGTCCGGAGTCCATACGCCGCTTCTGAATCTTTCGAATGGACAACGGTTTTATTTACAAGCGACCGTATGATGAAGAGCGCTGCCAGCATGAAACCGACGAGGAGGACTTTTTCGCCTATGTCGTACCAGTTCGCGTACGGCTCATCTTTGTAGACAAGGTCTTCCTGCTGCAATGCATTGCCAAACTGCAGGTTGACGACTGAAATTTCATCGTTTCGCTGCGGCGTATATCCTACTGCCCGTTTAATGATATCGGTCAGCTGGCCGATCTCTTCCTGTTTCAGAGGAACATATTCGGAAGTTTTCTGGCCGTTTTTTTCAACCGTCTTCTGCGTCCCGTTGATCATTGCGGCAACGGATAACCGCTTTATCGATCCGACGCTTTCGATAATATGCTCGACTGTTTTATTGACCTCGTAGTTCGTGACCGAACTCGTCCGCGTGGATGGGGGAAGGGAATCGCTCACCGAGCTTTTTTCTTCCGACGTCTGCTCGCTTCGAACTGCCGTGTTTTCAGGGTCGTACTGTTCAAGATTCTTCTCCGCCTGCGTGAAATCCAAATCTGCATTCACCTGCACTAAAGCATTTCCTGCACCGACAACCCCTTCCAGCAAACCCTGAGCCTTTTGTGAAAGATACGACTCGACCTTTTGCTCAAGCTCGTACTGCGTCGAGCTGAGCGCGGTCAATGAATTCGGCTTTGTGTTATCAGACAAAAGAACGCCGCGGGAATCTACGATGGTAACATTGTTCGATTCCAATCCTTCAACGCTGCTGGCAACCAGATGAGAAATACTTTGAATCGTTTCGTGTCTCAGCGGCTTGCCCGACTTCAATTTGAGAACAACCGAGGCGGTAGCCGTTTTTTCGTCTTCTTTGAAAAGCGCTTTCTCTGGAACAACGATATGAACACGGGCGCCCTCGACTTCGTCGAGTTCCAAAATTGTGCGGGCGAGTTCTCCTTCGAGTGCACGCCGATAATTGATCTTCTGCACAAAATCGGATATTCCCAAGTTTGTCCTGTCAAAAATCTCGTACCCGATAACGCTCGTCTGCGGAAGGCCCTCGCCGGCCAGCGAAAGACGGAGGTCATAGACCTGCTGCTTCGGTACCAGGATTGATCTTCCTCCGTCCTCGAGAGAGTATGGCACGTTCTTCTCTTTCAGTTTATCTACAATCTTTGATGCATCCTGCGGGCTCACGTTGCTGAAGAGGGTTGCGTATGAGGGGCGGTTGATGACATTCACAAGACTTGAAACCGCGATAACCGAAACCAACGCAACTGTGCCAAACATGACACGCTGACGGAATGTAAGTCTCCGAAAAAATTGGGTAAGCTGGTTTACCGATTGGGTCTCTGCCATGCGCTATACCTGAATTCTCATTATTTCTTGATACATGTCGATTGTTTTGTTGCGGATTTCCATAAGCAGGTCGAAACTCGTCCGTGCCTTCTCAACGGCGATCATCACATCGTGAAGGTCGGTTCCTTCGCCGGTCACCATACTCTCAACAGCCTTGCCCGCCTCGGATTGCAGATTATTGACGTCCGAGATTGCCTGGGTGAGAGTCTGCCCGAACGACGTCCCCGATTCTTTGAGAACTTTGTTGACATCGCTGCCGTTCGCCGGCGCTCCGATGTTTGGAAGAAGTGTCAATGCCTGACTGAGTTTCATGGCGTTATCCTTTACGATCGACGACAGTGCCCAGCGACGAAGCAGACCGGGATCCGTCTTGCCGGTACAGCGAGTATGCTTCAAGTTCCGGCGCTGCAGTCGGGAAAAGTTCTTCGAAATACGTTTGCTCAGCGCGTGTGAGCGTCGCACTCGGACTTGTCTGCCGAGCTTGAAGTGCTTTGCCTTCCCCGGCTTTCTCGAATTCTTTTTGCCATTGCTCCGGTTGAACGGTAGAGTTAGGCTTCGCCGGAATAGTCTGAATTGCGGAGGATGAAACCTCGTTCACTTCCATCGTCAAATCTCCAATGCGTCTTTGGCGCTCGTTTTTGCTGCATCGATTGCAGTGACATTTGCTTCGTAGGAACGGGTTGCTGAAATCATATCAACCATCTCTGTGATGATATTTACGTTGGGCATTTTCACATACCCTTTAGCGTCAGCATCCGGATGTCCGGGGTCATAGACCATCTTGAACGGAGAGTTATCGGCCTGTTCAATCGATTCAAGGCCGTTGCCGACGGTCTCTTGTGTTGTCGACCCTTCGGCGACATCCGAAATGTGCTGCTCATTTGTCACGGCAAGTTTCACATTCATCGAATTCAATGTTGTGGAAAATGATTGTCCCGCTCCTGCTTTCATGGTAACTATTTTGCGTTTGTACGGACCGCCGTCCTCTGTTTTTGTCGTTTCCGCATTCGCCATGTTCTCGGCGATAGCGTTCATCCGTTTGCGCTGGGCTGTGAGACCCATAGCACTGATATTGAAACCGGAGAAGAGCTTATCGATCTTCATGATTGGCCCCGAATGCTGTCTTGTATGTCGCGAAAGGTTTGCGTAAGAAGCCGCGCTGCAAACTTGAATCGAATCTGGTTCTTTGCAAGGCCCGCCATCTCGTTATCGATATCGACGTTATTGAGTCCGCTTGCAAGAGGATCACCGCTCAGCGAATTCTCGGATGGACTCTCCACGATGCGCGGACTTCCGATACCGGGATCAGCCGTCGCTCCAGCAATGTGGCCTTCATCGGTAACTGCCTGTTTGATAGCGCCTTCCTGCATCGCTCCGGTAATTTGATCCTCAAAAGAGACGCTCTTAGAACGATATCCGGTCGTGGTGATGTTGGCAATGTTAGATGAGATGACTTTTTGTCGGAGAGAATAAACATCCAGCGCTTTTCCGAGAAGCGGGACCTTGGTAGTATCAAAAAGTTTCACTGCAGTTCCTTCACAAAGGTAAGAGGAGTCGCAATAGAGTTGTTCAAAAGCTAAATGCCAAGGCTGTCGTACCAGCCTTCGTAGCGGACCGCGTTGTTGCCCCGGGCGTGCCTTTTGCCGGCGAGAAGAGCGAGAACGGCAAACATCGCGGTGAACACGCCGACGATCAGCCCAAATTCTTTTCTTCCTATGCTTATCGATTCCATTTTTTCTTTGTGTTTGGTTCGTCTCGATTTGCAAAAATATTCGACAAGAAGAATGCCAAAGAATGATCGGGGAATTGTTTCGGTATTGCGGGGTTTTGGATACTTGGAGAGGAAGTGAAAATGAGTGTGATGGTTAATATGAGGCATGTGGCAGCTAATCACCATCATACTCAAGCCGAATTTCGGAATGCCGCCCGCAGAGACACACAATCTCCACGCTTTCGATAATCTCTCCGTTGCGGTGCAGAATAACTCCCGGCTGGTCCCCTTCGGTTGCTTCAACCTCAATTTTCCTCGCTGTTCCTGAATCTACTGAATCGGCTTTCAGGATGTTTCCTCTTCTCCCCTTCTTCGTTACCTGTACATTCTGGAAAGATGCAAAATCAATGAACGAAGTGGGCTCGTGTTCACTAGTTTTTCTCATCAGTCGTCTCCTTGTATAACTTTGACAATGGTCTCGGGCATATCACGCAGCGATACAACAACGTTCGCAATCCCTTCATCGACCGCGGCTTTCGGCATTCCGTAGACGACGCACGATTCCTCGTCCTGCGCAATAACATACCCTTGATTCTTTTTGATTAGCTTCAATCCTTCCAGGCCGTCCTTCCCCATTCCCGTCATGATTACACCAAGCAAAGGACCGTTGATAGTCTCGGCGGCGGACGTCATCATAATATCGGCAGAGGGATGGTATAGAGTGCTTTTCGGTTCGTCCGTTACCCTGACACGAATAGTCATTGCCGACCGCGCGAACGTCATGTGTTGTCCGCCGGGAGCAATGAGCACAACTCCCGGTTCCATAGCATCGCCGTCTGCGGCTTCCTTCACATGCACCTGGCTTAGGCCATCAAGCCTTTCCGCGAGCGATTTTGTGAAGTGCGGGGGCATATGCTGCACAACGGCAATCCCCACCGGAAACTTTTCCGGAAGTTTTGGTATTGTTTCCAACAGAGCAAAAGGTCCTCCTGTTGAGATTCCGAGGACTACTGCTTTAAAGCCGCCGTGCTTTGGAGGGATAAAGGGAGTCCGTAGAGCTGCGGGCCTATTTGCAACAGGCCCTCTGATGTGCTGATTGGCCGTTCGGATCCGCTGAAGCCGAAAAACGAGTGAACGGCTGCGGACTATCTCTTTTACTTTTGAAATAAGTTCCGCTTTTATTTTGACGATATCGAGCGAAACGTATGAAAGCTCCTTCGATATAAAATCGACCGCGCCAAGAGCAAGCGCGTCGAGGGTCGCTTGTGCGCCTTCTGTTGTCAGCGAACTTACCATCAACACCGGAAGGGGCATCTCTTTCATAATAATGGCGAGGGCTTCAAGTCCGGTCATCACGGGCATTTCAATGTCCATCGTGACGAGGTCCGGTTTGAATTCCCTGATTTTTTCGATCCCTTCTTTGCCGTCCCGGGCTGTGGCAACGACCTTGATTCCCGGGTCGGATTCAAGCAGCATCGCCAGAGATTTTCTCATAAACGCGGAATCGTCGACTACAACCACGCTGATAGTTCCGCTCATACGGGTACCTGTTTCTCCGACCGCATCGATTCCGGCCGCTCCGAACATATTTTCATGAGCTCTCCAACGTCAATGATCATAATGACCCTTCCGTCCCCGAGGATCGTCGAGCCTGCGATACCCCTGACATTTCCGAGATACTCGCCTATCGTTTTAATGACAACCTCCTTCTGCCCCAAAAGCGAATCGACGACGATGCCGAGATTCTTCTCGGCCAGCCCAACGACAACGATATACATCCACTCGGCATTTTCTACGCTTCTGTCCGAGCCGAGCGCCCGGGAAAGATGAACCAGGGGAAGGACGGAGTCGCGGAGTCGAATAACCTCTTTACCATTTATGGAAGAAATATCCTTGCTGTTGATCCTGACCACTTCTCGCACTGAATCGAGCGGTATGCTGAATATTTCTTTTTTCGCCTCGACGAGCAAAGCCTGGATGATCGCAAGCGTCAAAGGAAGTTTAATGACGATCTTCGTTCCGACATTCAACTCCGATTGGATCTGGATGGCCCCTTTCAGCTTCTGTACGTTCGTTCGCACGACATCCATTCCCACCCCGCGGCCGGAGACGTTTGTAACTTTTTGTGCTGTGCTGAACCCCGGGGCGAAAATGAGGTTGAATGCTTCCGCCGTCGACATCTCTTTCGCCTGCGATTCCGTGACCATGCCTTTTTCAAGAGCCTTGCGTTTCAACTTTTCCGGATCCATCCCGTGTCCGTCGTCCTCGACCGAAATGACAATGTGGTTTCCCTCGTGTTCCGCACGGACAGTCACCGTTCCTTTTGATTCCTTTCCGGCGGCAATTCGTTCTGCGGGCGTCTCAACTCCGTGATCCGCTGAGTTGCGCATGAGGTGGATCAACGGGTCGTTCAGTTCTTCGATCAGAGACTTGTCCAGTTCCGTCTCTTCGCCCACCATCTTCAACTCTATTTCCTTCCCCATTTCTTTGGATAACTCGCGAATAAGCCTGGGGAGTTTGTTGAACACTTTTGCGATCGGAACCATCCGTGTTTTCATCACCGCCATTTGAAGTTCGGTCGTAATGAAGTCGATATGCGAATTCGTTTCCCCCAGCTCGTGCATAAGCTGCTGCCCATCGTATTTTTCATTCAGCTGGTGGGCCACCTGGGAAAGACGGTTTCTTCCGAGGACCAGTTCTCCGACCAGGTTCATCAATGCGTCGAGGCGCACGACATCGACACGAATTGTTGAGTCTGCCGATTTTGCCTGCAGAGGGGACGCAGCCGGCTGGGAGGTCCCCGGTTCATGGACCGGCGGTTCTTCGTGTTCTGCCGGCTGAACGAGTCCGGCCTGCTCCGCAGCTGTATCAACTGACTCCACGACGGCAGAATCAGAAGCTTTCGGTTTTATAGCTTCTTTTGACTGGACTTCTCCTCCAGGAACACTAATCGCTTTAAGCCTTTCAAGGATGTCAACAAGGTCGATCGGTTCGTTATTGTGTGTTTCAATACGCCGCATGAGTTCTTTGAGAAGGTCAAACGCTTCGAACATCACATCCATCTTCTCGGACGAAACCTTTAATTCTCCCCGGCGGATCTTGTTCAGGACATCCTCGAACACGTGAGCGAGTGCCGTCGTTTGTTCGAAACCAAGGAACGACGACGTCCCTTTCAGCGTATGAACGGCCCGAAAAATGACGTTGTGAAGCTCCGCATCCTCCGGATTCTTCTCGAGAGCAAGAAGATTCTGGCCGAGGGTTTCTAGAATTTCGTTCGACTCAATAATGAAACTCTCGAGGATCTCGGCCATTTCGCCGTCAAATGCCGTCGAGGTTCCATTCTGTCCTGAAGGTGACTGTTCATTAGCCATTGGATCAACTTTTATGATGGTACTTCATTTCGCATGGATGGGACGGCATACAAGACCGTCTGCCCGGTCCATCCCTTATTTATTGGTGGAAAACTGTTTTACGATCTCGTCAGCAATATCCTGGCGTTCTTCGGATCCGCCGTACCGGGCATCGACGTCGAAGGCTCGTGCCGGAGCCGGTGTCTCGTCAGCATTATCGTCCGCAATATCGCCCGCACTCCCGTTTTCAAAACGATTCAGTGCACGAACAAGCTGAACCTCAACGGATTCAATGGTGTGCGCCACACTGGCAATCTGCTGGCTGGCGATGTCCTGAACCTGGAGGGCCATAGCGATGTTCATCGAATCTTCTCTCGTCTTGCGCAAGACATCTTCAATGGAGGGGATCGCTTCGCTCCCGTCAATGCCCGCGATGAATTCATTCACAACGAGCGTCGTAAGTTCCGCGGAGGAATAGCCGCCTGTTTCGGACGAACTCGCAAGGAGTTTCTCGGCAATCCGTTTTGCCGAATCCTTTGAATTCTGGATGATGCTTTTCAAGCGCTGGAGATGGGTCTCGGCACTCGTTATCCTCGCCGTCATGGCCTCCAGGACGTTGAGAATCTCGACCGTAGCGTCTTCAGTTTCCTGAGTCACTTTCGACAATTGCTTCGACGCTTTCGGGATCCGATGCGAGCTCTCCTCGATCGAATTCCGGACATTTTCAAGGAGAGGGACGATTTCATGCAGAAGGTGGATGAAATCTTTTAGACTTCCCGCACCATTGTCCCGCGGAAATTGTTCGTCGGGAATCTGGGATGATTGAATTATTGAATTGTCCATCGGATGATCTCCTCGTAGGTCGTTTAGTATCTCTGCATCCTGTTTCTGGGTGATTCAATTTATGGAACGAACGACGGCATTTACATCTTCACACTTCATGCTGATTTTAGTTCCACAGTTTTCAGAATCTGGTCTATTTTCTCTTTCAGTCCTTGTGGCGTGAAAGGTTTCACGATGTAATTGTTCACGCGAGCCTTCATCGCCTCGATGACATCGTCTTTGTTTCCGCGAGTCGTAACCATGAGGATGGGAATGTTCTCGTATTGCGGATTTGTCCGCAGCCATTTTGCAAGTTCGAGGCCATTCATCTCCGGCATGTTCCAATCCGTAATAACGAATTGAGCTCCCTCGCTGAGAATTTTTGCGACTGCGTCTTTCCCGTCGGCCGCTTCAATAACGTCTTCGATTCCCTGTGTTTTTAAGGCGTTGACGACGATGCGCCGCATAGTGAGTGAATCATCTACAACAAGAAACTTTCCCATGGCTGTTTTCCCTAATGTGCGTTATGCGATTCCTCAGCTGCTCCATGCGCTGAGATCAATCCGTCCAACTAAGATATTTCGAGACTTCGTACTGAATTTTTTCAAGACTAAACGGCTTAACGACGTACGAATTAACGCCAAGCCTCGCTCCCTGCTCCTTGGTTGCTTGGTCTGTGAGCGACGAGAGAATAATCACCGGCAGGTCATGGAATTCCGAGTTCTCGCGGAGCGCTTTAATGAATTCAAGCCCATCCATCGTCGGCATGTTGAGGTCGGTGATCACAAGGTTGAACTTCCCCTTTGAGATCTTTTCGAGCGCGTCCATGCCATCGCACGCAGCAACGACGCTGAATCCTTGCATGCTGAGGGACACAGATACGAATTTTCTGACCGTAGCAGAATCATCGACGATGAGCACTTCCTTGCCCATAGCGTTATCACTCCTTTTGGTATGCAACTGTTTTAGGAAAATTGACGAGTTTGAACGCCGAAGATATGCCATGCAGAGATTCGGCATATCCGATAAAAAGAGATCCGCCTGGATTGAGGTTGTCGTACAAGTCAGAAACCACCTGGATTTTTGACTGCTGGTCGAAATAAATGAGAACATTCGCGCAAAAAATTATATCGAAGCGCCCCATCCCGCGCATTCTCGGGCGGTCGTAAAGATTGAGATGCTGAAATCGCGCGAGTTGTTTCGCTTCGTCAATGATATGGAAGCGGCCGTCCACATTGTCGAAATATTTTTCAATGAACACCTTCGACATGTTGCGGACGGAGTATTCACGGTAAATTCCGGAGCGAGCCGTCTCGAGAACGGAGGGGCTGATGTCTGTTCCGACAATTTCGATCTCCAGCCCGGGATACTTCACGCGCAGCCGTTCAAGGTAAATCATTGCGATCGTATACGCCTCTTCTCCGGAAGAGCTCGCTGCGCTCCATACTTTCAATTTTGTCCTGCTGGTTCCCCGCGATGCGATCAACTGGGGAACAAGCGTCCGCTCGAATGCCTCGAATTGCGGTTCGTTACGGAAGAAAAACGTTTCGTTGATCGTGACGGCATCATAGAGAAACTTCAGTTCAGCAATCCTCTGTGTGCCGAACCGAACGAGCTGGAGATACTCGTTAAAATCCTCCATCTCCAAAACTTGGAGACGTTTACCCAGCCGTCCTTCCAGGAGATATTTTTTGTTGTCCTGGAAATAAATACCCGTGTTCTGATAAATGAAATCGCGCGTAGTGCGAAACATTTCATCGCTCATTTTCGGAGCCGCCGTAATTCCCGGATGGTGTATCGCCGCCATAAGAGGTACTGTCACAACAATCTCCTAGTGGATATCAGCTGGTCCAGATGCGGATAACTCGATATGCGAATCGTATCCCTTGGACTCAAGGGTCGCTGCAGCGACTTCACGGACCATTTCGTCTTCGTCCGTGAGAAAGCGGGCGATAAAATCAGAAATCCCTCTATTTTCGAGCGGAGCGACGAGTTCGATCACATGAATTCGGAGCCATGGATCCGGCTCGTCGGTCACGTTTACAAGATATTCGAACGCCCGGTCCCCGTCGAGATGCAGCATCGTTTCGATGATGGCCGCGCGATTCTCTTCCGAACCTTCATTCCAGCCGCCGGTGACAAAAGTAAACGACCGTTGAAGGAGTCCCAATGTTTGATCGAGCAGTTCTTCCGGCAGCGTGTGATAGTCGATGCTAGACGAAACTCGCCCAATAAGAGTTACCATTTCCTTCGAAGGTTCAATTTCGTGCGCATCTGCCAGATCGACGATGATCTGGAATGTATCCTCCCGGTGTTCCAAGATCGGAAGAAGGAGAGCATCGAGTTCCTCGGATACGCCAACGGCTTTGATCAAGTGGGCCGTGACATCGTTGTGCTCAATGCCTGCCAGTACCTTGACAGCACTCAGGCGGATAGCATCATTATCAAGGCAGAGAGCGTCGATAAGGTCACTTTGAAACTCATGCAATTCTCTGAATGGAAGATTGTGCCGCTCGAGAATCCTGATCATTGCATGAAGAAGCACAAGACGAACGCTCCCTTTGACGGAAAAAATGGACTGCCGAATCACAGGAAGGGCGAGTTCAGTCCCGATGAGACCGATCGAGTCGACGACGGCGTACAGGATGAGATAATCGGCGTGTTGATTTTTGACAACTGCTGAAAAATATTTCAAGAGACAATCGCCGCCGCTCTCATCACCGATCTTTCCGAGCGCCTCGGCAACTATCACTTTCGCATTGTCATTCAGCTTGAATAGCCTGATAAGGTGAGGGACAGCAAGAGGGCTTCTGATGTTTCCCAACGCTTCGGCTGCGGAAACAACGACATTTTCGTCGGGGTCGTCGAGAAGCGGAATAATGTGAGGTACCGTACTTTCATCCCCGATCAATCCAAGGATGTCAACGGCAAACTTGCGCACGTCTTGATTGACGTCGTAGAGATACGGAAGGAGAGCTCCGACGGAGTGCCCCTTAAGCTTCAAGAGCAATTCTGCCGCGAGGTTTCGCGTGACGATGTTCTCATCTGCAATGTACTCAACAGCAGCTCGTGCCACGTTCTCGCTGCCGATTTGCGAGAGAGACCGAAGGGCAGAATCGCGGACTCCTTTGTTCTCGTCCCGCAACGCGGCGGCTAGCGCCGCAATGGGCGTAAAGCCTTTTATTTCCGCAAGCTCTTCCGCTGCCCGCCTGCGCAAAGCAGGGTCATCGGCAGAAAGAAGGGCTGCAAGCTGATTTCGTAGTTCATTTTTCATTGAATCTCAATGAAGTGAGAATAATCGTCATGGTTCAATCAGGAAGTTGGCGCCGATTGCTCTTCTATTTTCCCGTTTCTTTCTATAAACATCGCCTCTTTCAGTGCGTTCTGAATAAGCTTCTTTACTCCATTGATGTCCAGCAAGACATTAAGGTAAATCGTCCCCCGCACGATGACGCGCGCCGAATTCGCAGCTTGTAATGCTGCTTCGACCTCAGCTTTTTCTTTCTGAAGATTCTTGGCAGTCTCTGGAAGCTTGGTTTGAAGTACCTTCAACTTTTCAAAAAGATTATTTTGTTCCTCAGTCAAAGGACCGTCGAGCTGCATCCGAACGAGTTTGTAGACATAGTCCCGGACCTCTGTAGATTGTTTATTGAACTGTTCCATCCCATTGACGAGAACGTTATATTTTTCCAGCAGTTCTGCGCGCCTTCCGACGTGCACAATGGCTTGAGTACGGTCGCCATTGCCGAGGTTAAGCACTTCAACTTCGTTCCCCCCGCGAAGGACGCAACCGACGAACTTTGCTTTCGGGGACTGAATGGCATCATTAGCACTAATTCTTGCGCAGACAGCTTCCCGCTCGATCGTGATTTTCTTGTCGCTCGTGATCGATTGATTGAGAACGTGCTGAATTGTGATATTCCCACCCGCGGAGACTGAGCCTTTGCCACGCCCAAAAAATCCTTTTTTAATCAAAACATCACCGCCGGCAACGATCGTCGCGTCTTCTGCATTGCCGCGAATCTCTAAATTCTTTTGTACCTTGAGCGAAAAATCACTCTTGACATCACCAGTGACGACAAGAGAACCGATGAAATCGATATCGCCCGTCGAGAAATCAACATCACCGCGAATCGTTAATACCGGCTGGACCTCGATCGTTCCGTCCGCTTTTATGATAAGGTTGCCGTCTTCCGACGCGACAAGCATGTCGGCATTATCCGGATCGGGCGATACAAATGTCCCACGGAAAAACTTTGCCTTTTTCCCTGGCTTCGCTGCGATCGGCGCCCCTTTTACCGACATTCCCGGGATTCCTTCTTCCGGCGGATGAATGATCGCAAGTTTTTCTCCTTTCTTCACATTGTGTATGCGGTGAAGGTTATGCAGATCAACCTTCCCCCCTTTTTCCTCCATCGGTTCGAGTCTCTTGACATCAACAAGAGATTCAACCCAACCTTCCTTTCCCGTAACCGGCGCGAACCCTTCTGCGACGAGAACCGGAGTGCGATGCGCCGCGGCTGTTGCCAAGGCGATCATCAGTCCGCCTTTCACGCCAAAGACGATTCCCTTTTCCTCAAGGATTTGAGATAGACTCTCTTCAGTCACGGAAGCATCCTCTCTTAAATCGTCATTTGTTACGAAGGCGCGCGTGCCGTCGTCCGAGATAGAAATTTTCATATGTTCAAGCAATGGCTCTGCAATCATCACGGAATTCGTGTCCAATCAATCTCTCAGAAACCATCCCAATTGAGTAGAATCTTTTATTCACTGATGATTAGACAAGTACTGTGCCAGCGCAACTCTTTGTCTTTTATTGGATTCTGTGGGTGTCTTAAGATAAGCGGCGGAAACAAGTGGCTAATCTCGTGCACTTGATTAGTATGGAGCAGAAGGAAGATCGAACTCTCTGTGGAACTCATTGAATCTCGGTGCCACGCAGTGCATTAAAAGATTGTTTCACAGAGGAACACAGAGATAGCACAGAGAGTCACAGAGTTAATCCCCATAGCCGGACTTTCCAATTACACTTCCATGGTAGTATTTCCCCTAAACACTATACTCATCATCAGCGGATAATTCACTCACGGAGCCAAGGTACATTCGGTCAAACGGTTTGATGGCTGACAATCCTCAGTTCGTCTCTCTTCATCATTGCAAGATCCATCTCGATGCGTTCACCTCGTCCCCAATCGCTCCAGTAGATACCCCGAGCGGGGAGCACAACAAGGTCTTGCACTTCACGCTCTAGAATTTCCATGCTGAAATTCATGCACGGAATCGAAGCGTATACCTGACGAGTAATCTCTTCTTCCAGCGGGAATCCAAGAGACTCGGCGATGGGCCGAAACGACTCAAAAAGCTCGGGAGTCAATCGTTGAAATTTTTCAAGAAAGGCAGCAACCCGGCCAACCATGACCATCGTGTTCCATAAACTGCCATTCCTAGAGAGCTGCTCTGCCTTCTGGAAAGAAGGTTTTTCCCAGAATTTGCGGACGCGGAGCAACTCGAAGCCGTCTTCGATTGAAACAACGTCCGATGGTTCGATCCATCCATAGTCTGTTTCAGGGTATTGAGCTTCAGCTCCGACCAGCAGCAGTTCCCGAGGATGGCCGTTGATGTACCGCGCCGCAGACTCTATCAATTGCATAAAGCGGGCTTCCTGACGCACAAAGTGATCGGCAGGAAAGATGCAGACGACGGCTCCCGGATCGCATTGCTGAATATGCAGCAGCGGTAAAAGAATACCCGCGCACGTCTCTTTGTTTTCCGGCTGCACAATGATGTTGCCTTCATACACTCCGCAAAGGTCTTTCTCAACGAACTCTTTGTGCCGGCTGCTGACAGTGACCAGCATCCTTTGTGGAGGAATCCGGCGCCGAACCCGGTCGACGGTGGCCCCGAGCATAGAACGTGTTCCATGAAATGCGCAAAACTGTTTCGGACGGTCAGAATTGAAGCGAAGACGAACGAACTCTCTGAGGCGTTTTCCATCCCCCCCTGCAAGGATAAGACCCCAAAGATTGTTGGATTGTTGTGCCATTGTATTTTCCCGCGGCTGTTCGGAAACAATTTCCCGCTCCAACGCAGACTTTTTCGAGCCCTCCATATGCGAGATGATAGTGTGTCCTTTCGGAATCAGTGCCTAGCGCAAGCCTTTAGAATTCAGGAACTCGGTGTATTTCTTGTCCGTGCCCAGAATATGGCCGTTAAGCCAATCCTTTAAGAATTGCATAATTTCTATGGAAAGAGTCACTCGTCCACTTGCGTATTGCTCCTGAAAGTCTGTGACTTGTTTTGTCAGTTTATCATGTTCGGCCTTATGCTGAACAAAGCCCGGATACGAGAATTTCTTGAAAAACTCTTCTTCTGTTGCAAAATGAACTTTCGTATATGTGACAAGCTCGTTCAGTATTTTCCCGAGGATCTCTTTTCCTTTGCCTATGCGCGACGCATCGTAAATTTGGTTAAGGAGGTCGATGAGTTTTTTGTGCTGTAAGTCGATCGTTTGGATCTTAACGCTGTATTCATCTTTCCATGTCATCAGTGGCATTGAATCTCTCCAAGTTGTCCGTAAATGTTTTCGTTATTTTTGCACCGCAATTTCAAATTAAATGATCTCCCTTCTTGAGATCCAATCCGTCATTTTTCCCGAATCCCATGCATCTCTGCAGGAGGCTTCCTTGTACGAAGTTTCACCGATTGTTATTGTTTTGAAAAATTCTTTAATTTTTTGTTACACTGCTCTTTGATTCTTTATCGTGCTCAGCATAATATTCTCGAGCGTCTCGCGAACAACCATCTGGGCATCGTTGACGAGCGGAAGGTCGTGACCCGAATAGATAGCGCTTACTCCGCGCCTTAATAGGTCTTCGAGGAAAATGATGAAATGCTCTTCGTAAGACCCGCCCGGGCTGTGAATATTGAAGGGGGCATCCCCCGAAAAGAGAACTCCCGTTCGGGCTGAATAGAGACAAATCGAATCGGAAGAATGTTCCGGAGCATGCAGAACCTCGAACCATTCATCCCCGAGCAGGAGGAGGTCGCCGTGAAATAATTGGCGCTTTACTCCCTCGAACATCGCAAACGCACAGATTTCCGGATGATACGCTTCTCGAATCTTCAACAGACCACCCGCATGATCGAAATGAGAATGCGTGAGGACAACGCAATCGACGGGCTTTTTTCCAACTCCAGTCCAGATGGATGCAATGCTCTCGACGATGCTGCCGTCTGTTCCCACATCGACTAAAGAATTCACATCATCGAGCCGATTCGAATCCCCGAGCACGAGATAGGCGTTTCCTGAATACACTGCGATAGGCGAATGAAGGAGATGAATTTTCACGCTGCCGATTCCAATTTTTTGTACAACTGCCCTTCGGATGAAACCTGGGAAAAAAGATGGGCCAACTCCTGCGGCATTTCCTGTGTCCGCTCGGTGGCAAAATACCCGCCGGGAGCGAGGGCGGAATAAAACATCCTTATTACCTTTGCGCGGTCGTCCGGATGAAAATGAAGAAGCACATTTTTACATACGATCAGGTGAAAGCCTTCGCCGATCGGTTTGAGAGATAAAAGGTCATGCCGCTGGAAATGAATTGACTGCCTTACGGAATCAATAATGCGGAAATATCCATCCTGCTCGGCAGGAACAAAATATTTTGCGAAAATATCGGGAGGAATGCGCTCCACTTGTTCTTTCGGATAGACTCCCAATTCGATAGTTTTGCCGAAATCTTCCTGTTCATCGATATCTGTCGCGTCGATGTGAATATTTCGGAATGCAAAATGTCCCATCGACTCAGCGAGTGTGATCGCCAGCGAGTATGGTTCAGGTCCCATCGCACACCCTCCATCCCAGATACGCACTCTGCTGTAACCAGCGAGTCCCGGCATGACATGTTTCGCAATCATTTCGAGGACGGTGATGTCACGAAAAAAGAAAGTAAAGGCCATAAATAAAACTCCATACCCGATTGCCAACAACGTGTCGTAATCTGTTACATCATAATGAATCAGGAACCCGCCTCCGAAGGAGTCCTTCGGACTTTACCCTCCCTTTTTAGGGGAGGGAAAATGCCGGCAGCAATGTTGAGGATCAAAGGGGATCACAAAAAGAAAGATCACGATTGTAATTCACAACATCTTCGACCATTACGCAGCCGCGGCAAGGGCTTTCTGGTCCTCATTGGAGAGGACTTTTTCGAGGTCCAATAAGATGAGCAAACGGTCTTCGAGTTTGCCCACCGCTGTGATATATGCCGCGTCGACGCCGGCCACCATCGGCGGCGGGGCTTCCGTGACGCTCTTCGGGATTCTCAATACTTCGCTCACCGCGTCAACAACGAAGCCGACCACCTTGCCGCTCAGTTCAACGACGACAATGCGTGTGTTCTTATCGTGCTCTTTGCGCTCCATCTGGAACCTCCGGCGCAAATCTATGATAGGAATGACTTTTCCTCTCAGGTTGATCACTCCGTCGACATACTCGGGGGCGTTCGGAACGCGTGTTACGTCAAGCATCCGGTTGATCTCTTGCACTTTCAGGATATCAACACCGAATTCTTCGTCGCCGATGTTGAAGCTCACCAACTGGATCAACTCTTCCGATTTGCCCTGTGTCGCTCCTTTGATATCTGTTGTTGTTCCGGACATTTCGTTGTCTCCTATATTGTGTATGGGCAAAAGCCCTTGAAAAAATTTGGACAGCCTGTTTTATTTCCCGATGTGCGGGTCGGCGGATATTCCGCACGGTAAACAAAGTGGCCTGCAATCTGCGCGGACTCTCCACGTCGAATCTCCCGCCCCGCATCCCGTTTGTCGTACTACGACAAACGGGATGGAGGGGGATGAGTTACGCTTCGTGCTCGTGCGGCACTATCTTACCGTTCTCGCGCACTGCGATCTTCGACTTGGCCGGCCCGGACATGGACTTCATCGGTGTTTTTGTCGTTGTCCCTGCAGGTTTGTGGCCGGTGGTGTGCTGGGCTGAACTGTCGTTCGATAACTTGAACTTCCCTACCAGTTGTTCCAGGTTTGCCGTCAACCGGTTCAAGTCCTCGGCTGCTCGTGCGATCTGCTGAACTCCTTGAGCCGTCTCGCCCGTTACTGCGCTGATCCCCTCCACGTTCTTGGAGATCTGTTCGCTTGCGCTTGACTGCTGTTCACTCGCCGCTGCGATTTGCGTGACCATGTCCGTTACCTTCTGGCTGATCCCGACGATCTCATGCAGCGAGATACCAGCTTTATCCGCCAATGCAATTCCTGCATCGACCTTCTTGGTGCCTTCGTCCATCGACTCAACCGCACCCTTGGTATCCAGCTGGATCTTCTTGATCATACCGGCGATCTCCTTTGTCGCTTTGGTCGTCCGTTCGGCCAGTTTCCTGACTTCATCGGCCACCACTGCGAACCCTCGTCCTTGTTCTCCGGCTCGTGCCGCCTCGATGGCGGCGTTCAACGCCAGCAGGTTCGTTTGGTCGGCGATATCATCGATCACTCCGATGATTTCTCCGATCTGATCGCTCGACTTGCCAAGTTCCTGAACCGTTCCGGCCGATTTCTTCACGACATCGGCGATCTCTTTCATACCAGCTACCGTCTCTTCAACAACCTTACCTCCGGCTTCGGCAGCACCTTTAGCCTCTTTTGCCGTTCCGGCCGTGTCGCTGGCATTCTTCGAGTTCTCCACGATCGTCTTGGTCATCTCTTCGACAGCGCTGGCAACTTCAGCAGCCTGGCTCGTTTGCTCCTGGGCCCCGGCGGCCATCTCCTCGCTGCTCGAGCTGATCTGGCTCGAAGCACTTGCCGTAGCGCTCACGGCTTCACCAACTTCACGGAGCGCACGATCCAGCGATTCGCTCATTTGATTAATGCTGTCTTTAATCATCGCGTGGTCGCCCTGGTACTGGCCTTCGACTCGCGAAGTCAAATCTCCCTTTGCAAGTTCCGCCAGTACATCGGCAGCTTCCTGCACCGGTTTAATCACCGCATCGAGACAATCATTGACGCCCTGGACGATCTTTCGGAAGTCTCCTTGATGCTTCGTTGCATCAGCACGCGTAGAAAGTTGTCCAGCAACAGCGGCGTTTGAAAGCGTCGTGGAGTCGGCAACGAGGGCATTGACTGCTGCGATGCACTTGTTCAGATTTATCTTTATCTCGTTGTACTGACCTTTGTATTTATCCGTGATCTGCGGCGGAATATTGCCTTGAGAGATCCGATCGACATGTTCTGCCGTCACCATCAACGGATTGACAATGTTCGTGATGGTATCATTCACACCGGATACAAGCTTGTTCCAACCGCCAAGGAACTTCGCAGCATCGGCTCGTTTGTCGAGTTCTCCATCCGCGGCTGCCTTGACGATCTTGTC
>CAZXQG010000017.1:0-65413 GCA_964642725.1 uncultured Chitinophagaceae bacterium | reverse complement strand
GCTTCGCACTAAATCATGACGAGGGGAACAGAATACAGAATTCAGAAGACAGGAGTAAGGTGACAGGGGGAAAGTAATATCCTTGAATTCTGTCTCCTGCTTTCTAATTACTAATATCCGAACAGCCCATCAATGATCAAGAATATGGTTTTTGACGTGGACGGAACGCTTCTGGATTCCAAGCGGGATATTGCGGGGGCGCAATTGTGGGTGTTGCAGCAGCTTGGCGTTGAAAACTATAAGGAAGAAGATTTATATCCTCACATCGGCAAAACTCTTCAAGAGACGTTTACGCTGCTGCTCCCGGACCGCCTGCATCCGAAAATCCCGGAGGCTGCAATTATGTACAGGGACTATTACCGTCCGCGAGCACTCGACAACACCAAGTTGTTTCCAGGCGTAAAAGAGACGATCGAGATCTTGCGCATTAAAAAGATCAACCTTGCAACGGCGACTATCAAATCGAGTGAGACGACAAAAAGGATTCTGACATATTTTGGTATCGCCGAATATTTTTCCCAGCTGCAGGGAACAGACGGGATGCCTCACAAGCCAAATCCGTCCATCCTCTACAAAATATTGAAAGAACAGGGATGGGCGGGCGGAGAAACGCTTATGGTCGGGGATACCGAGAGGGATATTCTCACCGGAAAAAACGCGGGGATAGCGACGTGCGGAGTTACCTATGGGACATGCTCGCGCGAGCAAATAAGCGCCGCTCAACCGCAGTGGATTATCGACAGCTTTCCCAAGATAATTACACTTCTATAACACTATGACAGCCAGTGAACTGATCCGCAAAAAACGCGACGGCGCCTCTCTTTCTTCCGGCGAATTGCAGTTCATGCTCGACGGCTTTGTAAAAGGGACAATTCCCGAATACCAGATGTCATCTTTTTTGATGGCGACGTATTTTCGCGGAATGAGCGCTGAAGAAACTCGAGAGTTCACACGGCTGATGCTCCACTCCGGCGAAATTATTGATTTATCGAAGATCCCCGGAATGAAAGTCGATAAGCATTCGACCGGCGGCGTTGGCGACAAAATTTCGCTTCCTCTCGCGCCGATTGTTGCGGCGTGCGGCGTTCTTGTCCCTATGATCAGCGGCCGCGGACTTGGACACACGGGCGGGACGCTGGATAAGCTCGAATCTATTCCCGGTTTCAATACCTCCCTGTCGATAAGTGAATACAAGAAGGTCATTGCCGAAGTCGGCGCAGTGATGATCGGCCAGACGAAGGAGATCGCCCCTGCCGATAAAAAAATGTATGCGCTGCGGGATGTGACGGCAACGGTGGAATGTCTTCCGCTTATCGCCGGCAGCATCATGAGTAAAAAACTTGCAGAAGGAATTGACGCGCTTGTGCTCGACGTGAAAACCGGCCGCGGTGCATTTATGCCGACGTATGAGAAAGCGGCGGAATTGGCAACGGCGCTTGTCGCGATCGGCAACAGCTTTGGAAAAAAGACGATCGGCTTTATTACCGATATGAATGAACCGCTCGGATATAAGATCGGCAACTGGCTCGAGGTGGTTGAATCGGTTGAATGCCTGCGCGGAAAGGATGTTCACGATGTGATGGAAGTAACGTACGTTCTCGGCGGCGCAATGGTGATGTTAGGGAAGAAAGCGCAATCGGTCGCTGAAGGGATTGAACGCTGCAAAGAGGTTGTGAAAAACGGGAAGGCGTATGAAAAATTTATTCAAATTGTGAAACGGCAGGGAGGGGACGTCTCGTTCATTGAACATCCGGAAAAATATCTCCGGTCGAAATATTCCGGCGAAATCACATCGTCGCACCGCGGCTTTGTTACCGGCATCGATTCCCTTGAACTTGGTTTGACCGGTATCATACTTGGAGCCGGCAGGACCAAGATCGATGATGTCATCGACCCCAAAGCGGGCATCATACTGACAAAGAAAGTCGGGGATGCAGTCAGCGCCGGCGACACTCTGGCGTTTTTTTATACCGACAATAAAGGAGCGGTTGAACCTGCCGCAGAACGGATCACGAGCGCGTTTGTTGTCGGAACGTCGAAACCAGAGCCCGCACCTCTCGTCATTAGTCAGGTTGACGAGAACGGTACCGTTCCTTTCAAACTCTGACCCTAAATAGAAGATAATCTCTTAGTGTGCGGCATCGTCTCTCTTCATTCCTTTGTTACGAGAGAAAAAGCAAAGCCCCGCCGAGATCAAGCTCAACTTGATTCTTTTCGACGATTCCGTTATACTGTTTTCCACATATGATACCACGACGCTTTCTTCTTACCGCTGTATTTTTTTGGTGCGCCGCAATTGCTGCTACGCCGCTGCTCGATTCGCTCGGCGGCGCCGGAACGAGTACCGCCTCTTTTTCATATCATTTTTTTTCCCGTGTATGCCACCAGATCGACTCGCGTTCGTTTCATATTGCCGGCGGCAAGTTCGCGGTATGCATTCGCTGCTTTTCGATCTATGCGGCGTTTTTTCTCAGCGTTTTGTTTTATCCGTTATTGTCCCGCACCCGAGTATCAGCTGTTTCATCACGAGTGTTGCTCGCCCTGTCGGCGCTGCCGATGGCGATTGACGTAGCCCTGGACGGCGTCGGAGTTTGCGAGAGCACTGGCGTGTCGCGAGCCGTCACCGGCGTCGTGTTTGGGTTTGCGCTGGGAATCGTTCTCGCGCCGCTCCTCGAAGAACTTGTGCGGGAAATTTTTTCACGATTGAATCATTTCTTACGGACAACATATGCAACCAAAACCAGATAGATTGATGCCGGCGCTGTACGGCGGATTGATCATTGCGGGAATTTCCGCGATTCCCGGGTTGAATCTTATCAACGTCTGCTGCTGTGCAGGTATATTGGTGGGAGGATTCCTTGCGGTCTTCTTCTATAAGCAGGAGTTGATGCCCGAGATGGACCCGCTTACGTCGAACGACTGCGTCCGCCTTGGCGCATTTGCCGGAGTCATCGCCGCGGTGGCCGGAACGATCATCAGCGTTCTCGTGATGCTCGTTTTCGGAAACATCGCCCTGGAAATGATGATGAGAATAGTTCATCAGATGAACGTGGAATTGCCGGGGAACGTCGAGCAGATGATTAATCAGGGGATGGAGGAGAAGCCGTCGTTCTTAGGGATCGTGTTTTCGCTTTTCTTTAATCTCATTGTCGACGTTCTATTCTCGACACTTGGCGGTTTGATCGGCTGGTCGGTATTCAAGCCGAAGCCGCAATACCCGCAGCAAAGCATCTGATCACGATTGCAGTTTGATCCGGAACGTCGTCCCGACTCCGAGTTTGCTCTCCTTGACCGAGAGTTTGCCTTTATGGTAGGTTTCGACAATTCTTTTGGAGAGGCTGAGCCCCAGCCCCCATCCGCGTTTCTTCGTGCTGAATCCGGGGCGGAAAATGTCTTTGCGGTACGCCGCGTCAATCCCTTTCCCTGTATCGGTCACGTCGATGACCGGCGCGCCGTTCAGCCGTGAAATCCGGAATGAAATTTTTCCTTTCCCGTCCTCCATCGCGTCCAATCCGTTCTTTACAAGATTCTCCAGCACCCATTCAAACAACTCCCGGTTGATTTTTGCCGTGACCGGTTCCGCAGACTCTACGACGATGTCGACCCGTTTTCCCATCTGAGGGATTCTCTTCTGGAAATAGAGTATCACGCCCTTCACGACTTCAAGCAGCTTTTCCTCGCGCAAATCCGGCTTGGAGCCGATCTTTGAAAAACGATCGGCGATTTTGTTTAAACGAAGGAGATCGTTTTCCATTTCTGCAATCGTGTCGGTCAATCTCGGATTCGGCTGCGGCTGGAGTTTCATGATCTCGACCCAGCCCATCATGCTCGACAGCGGCGTGCCGAGCTGGTGGGCAGTTTCCCGCGCCATCCCGACCCAGATGTTGCTTTGTTCGCTCCGTTTGATGTAGCTGAAGCCGATGTATCCGACAAAAATGAAAAGTGCGGCAATCACGATCTCGATGTACGGAAGCCACCGAAGCCGTGTGATGAGGAGCGACTCGCCGTAATGCACCCTGCTCAGGATGATCGTATCCTGATATGAAACGACGATCGGGCGGTTCATCTTGTCCATGTCGGCGATGAGTGAACGGACGGACGCATCGCGCTCGCTCTTGGAAAGCGTCGTATCGATCTCGATGTTGCGCGAGGCTTTTATTTCAATGTTGTTTGCATCGGACTCGATGATCGGAAAATCGATGGCGCGGATAAGCTCGTCAAAAATAAAACTGTATTCGCCCCCCGAATACGGGCTGTTGGCAAGGTACTCGACCGATTTTGCGTACAGCGCAGCAACCTCGCGTTCCTTTTTCTGAAGCCGGTCGACGAGGTTATGCGTATAAAAGAGGATCGGGATGATGATGACGAAGGCTGCGACCAGCAATGCAGTTTTTATGTTTCCGGATTTGGGGCTGCGTGTGCTAAGTTTCATGAGAAGTACTAATTCCCGTCGTGGTGCAATGGAATTGTCAAAATATTTTACCGCAGGATCGTCTGGTCACGGCGCGCACCGACCGAAACGATCGGTACCGGAACCCCCGACAGTTTTTCGATGGCTTCGATGTACCGCCGGGCGTTTTTCGGTAGCTGCCTGTATTTCTTGGCTCCCGATATTTTTTCTTTCCATCCTTTAAAGGAATGATAGACCGGCTCGACGCGTTCGAGAGTCTGGAGATCGGAAGGAAACGACTTCAGCTTTCGTTTATTATTTTTGTATCCGGTGCAAATCTTGATCTCGTCGAAATCATCCAGCACGTCGAGTTTCGTCAAAGCGATCTCTTTAACGCCGTTGATTTCAAGCGAATAGTTCAGGCTCACCATGTCGAGCCAGCCGCAGCGCCGGGGGCGTCCCGTCGTCGATCCGAATTCGTGCCCGACGGTGCGAAGACGTTCGCCGATGCCGTCCGTGTATTCGGTCGGGAAGGGCCCGTTGCCGACGCGCGTGGAATACGCCTTCACGATGCCGATGATATTCTTGACCGCCGTGGGCGGAATTCCAAGTCCCGTGCATGCGCCGCCGCTTGTCGGGTTGGAAGACGTGACGAACGGATACGTTCCGTGGTCGACGTCGAGCAGCGCCCCTTGCGCTCCTTCAGCAAGGATGTTCTTTTTCTTTTTCAGGGCAGTGTTCAAATAAACGGAAGTATCTGTAACATACGGGTCGATCTTTTTATCGAATTCTTCATACTCGCTGATAATTTTGTCCACGTCGAGCACCGCGGAGCCGTACACTTTGCTGAGCAATTGATTCTTTTCTTCGATGTTCGATTTCAACTTATCGGCCAGGACTTTTCGATCCAACAAGTCGACGACGCGGATGCCGGTGCGCATATACTTGTCGATGTATGCGGGCCCGATGCCGCGGCCCGTCGTGCCGATTTTATTCGCTCCTTGCTCGCGGATATTGTCGAGTAGTTTGTGATACGGCATGATCAAGTGGGCATTGTGGCTGATGAATAACCGCCCTTCGATCCTAATGTTGAAGGACTTGATCATGGCGATCTCGTCCATAAGGGCTATCGGGTCGATGACGACGCCGTTCCCAATCACGCACGAGACATGCCTGTGAAAAATTCCTGACGGAATCAGATGCAGGACGTATTCTTTCTCTCCGATAACCACTGTGTGCCCGGCATTTGCGCCCCCCTGGTACCTGGCAACGATGTCGATCTCGTCGCTGAGCAGGTCGACTATTTTTCCTTTTCCCTCATCACCCCATTGAGCTCCCACAATAATTGTCACTGGCATATCGATAGTCTTTGATGTAGTGAGAATAGATGAATAACTTTGACGATTCATAGTACAAATAAAATGGTGGAATCTCAAGGCGGAAGGATGCCGGCGTAAAGTTTTTGAGGTTTAGGTTGTGAGCTATAAGTTTTAAGTCCTAAGTTATAAGTTGTTTCTGACAAGGTTATTGCTAAAGACCTAGGCGATCACTTACTACTTATGAGTTAAAACTTGTAACTTAAAGCTTGGAACTCAAAACCTTTCACCACCGGCAACTCGCATCCGGATCCCTGTCACCGCCTTGCACTTCCTAAATATTTTGACTACTTTCATTCTAGCAGCATCATCATTTCAATCCAATCTTCAATGACGAGAGCAAAAGCGACTTCATCCTCACGCAAAACTCCGAAACCTCTTCCGCCGAAAGGCGATGCTCTCAGCCAGCGTAAACTCGACTCCCGTGCAGAGGATTCACGTCTCATTGCAGCCGCCATCGCCGGCAATCAGACTGCATACCGCACACTCATGAAGAAATATCATGATCCGATCTGTAATCTGCTCTACCGGATGATCCGCGAGAAGGACGAAGTGGAAGACCTGACTCAGGAGGCGTTCATCAAGGCGTTTCAATCGCTGTCAAGCTTCAACGAAGAGTTCGCATTTTCAACCTGGCTGTTCAAGATCGCGACGAATAATTGCATCGACTATATTCGAAAAAGAAAGCTTCAAACATTTTCCATCGACAAACCCATTGAGTCGTCCGACGGCGATTTCTCGTTCGAAATTCCAGACTCAACCTATGAGCCCGACCGCGACCTTATCGCACGGCAGCGGACGAAGCTTTTAGACCAGGCAATCAAATCTCTTCCGGCAAAATATCGCACGGTCATTCTCATGCGCCATTCCGAGGAAAAAGATTATGCCGAAATTGCGAGGGAATTGAAGCTTCCGATCGGAACGGTGAAAGCCCATATATTCCGCGCCCGCGAAATGCTCTATAAAAACCTCCGGAAAAAAATTCAACTTTATTAAAAGAGTGTGTAACTCCTCCTTTCTTTTCCCGTAGTACGAAGAGAAAGAATCCCTGCAATACCCTTGCAGGGTCGTTCATCGTTCGAAAGTTGGTTTTGAGAAACTAAACGCGGCAGCACGGTCGTATGCGATACATTAAAACACATATATTGTTGAAGGCGGCGCCTTTCGTTCTATCCGCGGCGCTGGCAACGCAGGTTTTTGGCGGCGGCCTCCACAAGGAAATAAAACGTACGACAGAAAAAGAGGTTCACATAAAGCTCACATCGTCTTTCGGGACAGTGGTGTGCTCCAAAGGTGTTTCAGATAAGGTGATGATATTCGATTTGAAAATGGAGGAAGGGCACAAGCCGAACGTCGATATCGATTACCGCATAAAAAACGATATCGGTTACCTGGACCTGTCCCGCGAATCGGATGGCGGGAACTCTGTTTCGCTGCATTTCAACGACGACGATGAAGAGAGTAACGGCGCTGAGTTCGAAAGCGGGAAATGGTATATGCGGTTCACGGATGCGGTTCCGCTTTCGATTGACGCGGAGCTCGGCGCGGGTCGCGGCGATTTTGACATGACCGGCCTC
Organism: uncultured Chitinophagaceae bacterium; assembly: GCA_964642725.1. GTDB lineage: Bacteria > Bacteroidota > Ignavibacteria > UBA10030 > UBA8401 > JAGVPT01. Next base: position 58,070 of record CAZXQG010000017.1, on the reverse strand, counting down.
GATGTGAAGGATTTCACGATGTCGGCCGGCGCCAGTTCGACGACGCTGCTGTTCGGTGAACCGAACAAAAGCGAGATCGAGGAATTTGAAATCAAATCCGGCGTCAGCAAGTTTGTGGGAGAGAAGCTGTGCAACGCAAATTTCAAACGGATGACTTTCGAAGGAGGTGTCGGCTCGTATTATCTGAATTTCGACGGTGAGCTGCACCGCGAAGTGGACGTGAAGATTAAAATCGGCTTAGGGGCGGTGACGATCGTGATCCCGCGTGAGACCGGTGCAAAGGTCCACTACCAGGAAAACTGGTTCTCCAATTTTTCTATCGATAAAGAATTTGACGAAGAAAGAAAAGGCGTCTATGTGACCTCGAATTACTCTTCGGCAGAAGGGAGAATGAATATTTTTGTAGAATCCGGTCTTGGGAGTGTAAAAGTGAAGCTGGAAAAATAAACAGGACAAAGAGAGTTTACGATAGAGAATTCCCCGATGCCCTACGGACACCGGGGAATTTTATTTTTTCCCGCGTCCACGAAGTTCACGAAGGACACGAAGGAGAAAATTCTGCATGAAAGTTATGATTGCCTTTACTAAGGCGGTTCCGAATTTTCGTGGTTCTTCGCGCCCTTCGCGGACACCTCACTTCCCGAATTTAAAAAACTGAGACCATTGATACGGTGCGCTGAAATTAGGCGATTTGCTCATCGCAACGACGGCCGATCGGTACGCGTCGTTCACGTTGCTCCCTTTGGCAAGGGCAGAATAAAATTTCTCGCTGAAAAACTTGTTTGCTTTCGATTCGAAAGGTCTCATGGTAAGGATAATGTTGGAGGAGCCGTTCATCATCAACAGTGCAGCATGAATCGGCGTCAATCCGCAATCGGAAGATTGCTGGTCGGAAAGGTAAACGACCGGAAACGGATGAAGCCGCAAGAAATTCGCAACGGGGATATATGCTTCCGGGTCGGTGATGCTTCCACTTGACAGGACGAACGTTGACCGGCCGGGGAAAAGCGTATCGGTAGCGAAATCGGTCGAAAGCTGCAGCACATCCCCAAACGATCCGAACAATTGCTTCTCATTCGCATTCTGCGATACCGACACCGTTGCTTCCCGGAAAAAACTTCTGATATCGCGGAGCTCAAAATCGAGCGGCCAGTTATTCCCGCGCGGGTTTCCTACTGCGATAACGGTGTTGATGAAACGCGGAGCAGGCTGGAGGCATTTTGCTGCCGCAAGATAGGGAAGATAGGATACATCGGCAATTCCGATCATCGGTTTCACACCTTCGTTGGTTGAACGGGTGAATGAATGAAATGGAATTCTTTCCATCTCACGCGGGGGAATGATGACAACGCGTTGGACAAAAAGCCGCTCCACAGGTCGCAGAAAATAGTTATACAGCTCCTGCGACAATCGTTCGATGTCGGTTGTCTGGAAGTACCCTGTCCCGATGCTGTTAATGTGTTCCTCCAACATCAGGTCATACTGCCGGACTTTGTCGAGCACGATATCCTTGTACGCGGGCACCTCGACAACGTTCACCGGCATTTGGCGCCCCATCCCGTCGAACGAGATCACAAAAATCACGATGCGGTCGTCGGCAATAAAGTAATCGAGCACGACCGTTCCGTATGGCAGCGCCGAGCGGAACTCGGCTTCCTGAAAGATCGGCGCGCGGACAAGGATTTCAAGCTGGGGATATTTTTGAAGCAACACAGAGGCAGCGCTGAGCAGGTCATTGTTTGCCGACGTCACTCCTGCCGCGAGCGACTCAATCCGCTGTGCGTCCCGTTGATTTGCATTGAGCCCCCGCTGATATGCCAGTTCAGCTTCTTTGATGCCCAACGACTGCATTTGGTGTTGTATCGACTCGACGGACTGCCCTGTATTTTTTTCCCGAAATTCAAACGGAAACGAGCGAAGCTGAGCAGAAAGAAATTTGGCTTTTCCCTGTTCATAGACGTCCAGCGCTTCTTCCGCGCGCCCCTGCCGCGCCAGCGCGACAACGAGCGGCTCGTACCAAAAAGTTTCGCGGACAAAAGGTATCCCCTCTGTGACCGCCCCAGCGCGCAGGCCTAAGAACTCTTCGTCCTCGGACCAGCTGTTGAATTCGCCCGCTTGATTGCAGCGTAATTCGAACGCCCGCCGGTAGAAACTGAGCGCGGCATCGGTGTTGCCTTCCTCCTCCTTCATCGTGCCAAGTTTGTAGTTCGCGTACGATTCCCCCGAAACGTTGCCGGTTCTCGAAAATAAATTCATCGCTTGCTCGTAATACGTTCCGGCCGCAATTGAGGCCTGCTGGTCCGGATTAACTGCGCAAATCTTTCGTTCGCAATCTGCAATAGCGATCAGCAAATATCCGATAGCGATATTTTTGCCGGCGTCCTTCGCGAGCGAGTATCCTTCAATATAACTTTGCTTCGCCAGCTCGTATGCAAAATTGTGTGCATACACTTTTCCGAGAGCAGTGTACAAAAGGATCAAAAGATCATTCGTCTGTTGGTTCTTTTCGCGGCTGGACAGGTTTTCGAGAATGCCGATACCGTCGTGGAATGATTGCGCCGCACCGCTCCACTCCCCAAGCGATTGAAGTGTTCTGCCCCGGTCGTAAAAGAAACTCCCTTTTACAATAACGTTGGGCACCGAGCTGACGATATTCTCTATGGTGGCATAGGCTCCGAGCGCCTCTCCTCGACGTCCAAGCTTTGCGTAGGCATACCCGACGCGGGACATTGCCCTCACGATGGCGGGCGAGTATCTCCGCTTATTGAAGATTGCGAGCGCCGAGGCGAACTGGTCAAGGGCGTTCTCATACTGGCCCGACCAGAGAAAAGCATTTCCAAGATTTATGCTCGTTTCGGGGTCGGGTTCGTTGTTCGAAGAGAGTTTGCTGACGGCGAGAGCGTCGCTTAAAATGCTTATTCCTTTTTCAAAATCTCCCAGCCCGATAGATAAATTTCCAACCGCGTTCATCGAACGTACTTCCGCAGCATGGTCGGCAACCTGCCGGTAGTACTTCCACGCCTCTGTATTATTTTCGATTGCGCTTGAAAAAAGCCCGAGGGACGTCTCAACTTTTGCGGCAGATGAGCGGTCTTCCGCCATCCTGTCCCATTGCTGAAGCTGTTGGTCGAGCGGAAGAATTTCGGAAAAAAGCTGCTCGGCGTGAAAATTGTCGTGTCCGTTGATGTACTCGACCGCTTCCCTCCGGAGTTCCTGCGATTTTACCGCGGGGTCTTCATTGTCCTGCCCGATGTCGCAGCCGCAGAGAGACAACCATACAGCGGAGAGGGCGATTAAAAGGATCCGTCGAAGATGATGGGCTTTCAACTCTGTACTTGTTTGAGGGTCAAGGGTAACTCGTTCGACAAAACGAACGATTGAAGTATCGTCGCACCCCCTAATATAGCAAGCGAAGATGAAAAAAGAAAAGGCCGAACCCGACAACGTCGAGCTCGGCCCTTTGGACTGCAAAAGAGAAAGAGTTAGATGATGAACATCAAACCGCCGGTGAAGGAATTATATTTTGCAATATTGTAATCGGCGTTGATGTTAATGAAGAGCAGCTTTATGCTCAGTCCTAGGGTCAACCGCGACTTGTTTTCGCCTTTCAATGGAAGGTTTATGGTAACTTGTTGAGTCCCGCCGTCCGGGGTCTGAAGAGTCGATGTGTAATTGAACGTCATTGTCGAGCTTTCCAACATGAAGCCGGCGTAAGGCGTAATATTCACCGCGCCAGGCCCGAATCGCTTGCTTGCGTTTATGCCAAAAGCTGTTGCTTTTGTCTTTAAAATCGACCCGACATCAAGCGTTTGTGTGAAGAAGCTTGCAGAAACATCGAGCGGCAGCGGATTCGGGAACCAGATACCTGGATTGTGCTGAATGCCGAAGCCGAAGTATTTTAATTCGCCGATATCTGAATTGAGCTTAACACTCGGCAGGTAACGGAACGTCAATTGTGTTCCGACAAGCGTTCCGATACTCAATTGCGGTGCAGCCAGTGGAATGGTCTTGACATTGTCAAGTAAACCAGTCACTCCGGTATTGATGGAGGTCTGGCCGAGTTGATATGTCCTGGTTCCGCCGGGCGTGTTCACTGTAATCGGCTGAGCATGAAAGTTGACTTTCACTGTATCGGTTTTTGATCCGATGATGGTCGGTCCAGTCAGATCCACAGTGAATGGGGTGTTGGCGATTTGATTCCTGATTGCCAATTGATAGTTTGCCGGAAGAGAGGAGTAATTAGGGATGGTTGATGCTATTTGTGCGCTCTGGGCTGCATCAAAAGTAAACTCTCCGCCGACGCCGGCTGGGATAGTCTTGTTTGCATCGCTGAATAACGTTCCCATTGCAACAACCCCAAACTCAAGGTCGAATCCGTACATCTCTGCGGTCGGTGCTTTGTGAAACCAGCCTCCATTAAGGTCGGCTCCGAAACCCGAAACGATCGGTCCAACGTATCCTTGAACCGCACTTCCCGCCATTTTCTGCAATGTCGAATCCAATGAACTGCTGTATGCAGAAGTCGAAACCATCAGCAAGCAGCAAAGGGACAAGAGTAGAAGATGTTTCATTGTTTAGCTCCTAAATGTTGATGTGTGTTTTTGAATGAAGTATCGAAACGAACGGAGGAAGAGGCTTGGAAAACACTCAGCAATGAATGGTTCCAGAAATTTCTTGATAAATATACATTAAAATTGTTTAAAGACAAATTTTTTATTGCGTAATGATGCTGTTATTGTATTGGAAATGTCTAACATTAAATTCTCGCGGACTGCAAAGACATACCATTGGTTAGTTAATATACGGCTTCGAAACTGCTTTATTCAATCACACAAAAGTAGTAATTTTAGACCGAAAGCCGTCGTGACCAGGGGCACAGTTGCAATTATCAACACTTTTTTATATTTTGACAATGGCTCCTGACAAAGCACAAACAACGAGGATGCGATGAAATCCACTGGAATAAAAAAACTGTATTATTCCATCAGTGAAGTAAGCAAGATAACCGACCTTGAACAATATGTGTTGCGGTACTGGGAATCCGAATTTGAGCAGCTGAAACCCGCTAAGAATAGAGCCGGCAACAGAATCTACACGAACAAGGACATCAAGCTCATACTCTATATCCGCCAGCTTCTTCGGGAAGAACGGTATACCATTGAAGGGGCAAAGCAAGTTCTTAAATCGTGGACACCGGAAGTTGAAAGCGGTGAGCAGCTGCAATTGCTGCCGGCTGAGGCTCCACCGAGTCATGCACCAGCCGAAGAGGCCGGAACTGTTTCCAGCGTGTCTGACCAGAAATTAAAGGAAGATTTGATGGAAGTAAGAACGTTTCTGGAAGAACTGCTCGTGAAATTAAACTGAGAAGGATTGAGTCTTTGGGCTTCTGCAACAATGAAAAAGTCTTTGCCATGCGGCAAAGACTTTTTTTGTGGTGGATCACAACATGAAACTTCGAAAAATCCTCAGTCGATGTCATTCTGAGGATCCCGACGTTGTTTGTCGGGAGACGAAGAATCTACGTCAAGGGCACACCTTGAATCTGCCAAGCATCCACGACACTGAAACCTCGTAGATTCACAATGCATGATTGTCATGGATTCTTCACTTCGCTTCGCTCCGTTCAGAATGACATTTATTGGAGTTTTTGAGATAGCTTCTAGTTTGCCCGATGTAGAATTTTCCCGTTGATTCACTTTTGAGAATATAGACCCAATAAGGCTTGTCCACAACGATGCGGAATGTTGTTCAGAAGGTTGGCGAGAGGAGAGAATTTTGTCGGAACGGCGGGATTCTCCCGAGGGGATCCCTTCGGGAGAACCCGCGACCCCAAGCGCATTAACGAACAGCGCTAGTCAGCAAGTTATGCCGTTGAATGTTCTTGAAAATTTTTAGAATTAATTTCCTGTTTGATTTGTTGGAGGACGCGCCATCCGCGAGGCGATTTCAAAAACAGTTCTCTTTTAATCGCCTCTTTGTGGGTTGGATAGAATTCTCGATAGACGAGAGTCCATGGAACACCCGATGAAGTGAACCGAGAACGTTTGGCATTGTGTTCCGCTAATCGGGTTTTTAAATTAGTAGAAGCCATCTCAAAAATGGTTTCGATGTAGATTACATTTGTAAATGTCATGCTGATCCCGCCGCATTTTGGCGGGAGAAGCATCCACGACACTGAAACCTCGTAGATTCACAATGCATGATTGTCATGGATTCTTCACTTCGCTTCGCTCCGTTCAGAATGACATTTATTGGAGTTTTTGAGATAGCTTCTAGTTTGCCCGATGTAGAATTTTCCCGTTGATTCACTTTTGAGAATATAGACCCAATAAGGCTTGTCCACAACGATGCGGAATGTTGTTCAGAAGGTTGGCGAGAGGAGAGAATTTTGTCGGAACGGCGGGATTCGAACCCGCGACCCCTACCACCCCAAGGTAGTGCGCTAGCCAGGCTGCGCTACGTTCCGTCTTCAAACTGAATTTTTTACCAACGTCAATGTACGAATTATGTCCTCGAATGTCAAAACAATGCACCATCGTCTTTTTAACGTGATCCGTTTTGGCGGAACGGTCTTCACTGTTTTCCTTCTCTCGGTTTTTTTCCCTGTTTCTCCCTGCGCTGCCCAAATTGAGAATGCCATGCAATTGGTGCTCGTTGTGGCTCCGGACTGGAATTCAACTGCCGGTGCAATGTACCTGTTCAACCGCACCGATGAGGGATGGACACAATACAATATTCCGTGGAAAGTAATCCTTGCGGATTCAGGCCTTGCATGGGGATTAGGCCTTCACACAAATCCTCCGGGAGAACGGACAAAAGCAGAAGGCGACCGTCGCTCTCCCGCCGGCGTTTTCGAGCTGGGAGATTTTTTCGGATACGACTCTGTCCCTCCCTCCGGAATTCGTTTCCCGTACCGCCGAGCGACCAAAGTGCTTCATTGTGTTGACGACACCGGCTCCGTGTTTTACAATTCGCTTATCGCCGAAGACGAGGTCAAAAGAGATTCTGCGGGCAGGCTCCCGTGGAAATCTTCGGAAGCGATGAGACCGGATTCGGGGTACTACAAGTACGGGATTGTCGTCAGGCATAATCCGCACTCGATTCCGGGGAAAGGAAGTTGTATCTTCCTGCATCTTATTAGCTTCGACAGTTCCGCGACGTCAGGATGTACAGCGATGGGTGAGAGGAATCTGCTGTTTCTTATGCAATGGCTCGACCCTGAAGAACATCCTTTGCTGGTCCAGCTTCCGGCCGCGGCTTTTCGGAGGTACTTGGTTGAGTGGAACCTGCCTCTTCTTCTAAAAAACTAGCCGGCGTCATGCACGGAGTTGCATGAGAAACTGAGCGGTGAAATCCTGATACCTAAGTCCGAAATTCTAAAAATCGGTATATGTAGAGTTCTCCTCCAAGAATATTTATGCGATCCAAATTTAAAATTGTCAGCGGAATTGTCGGCTCGCTGGTTGTTATTGCGCTCGTCACGCTTCTCCTCCTTCGATATCTAGTGACGAAGTCGTTTCCCGCGGTGGATGGCACTCTCATTGTCGGAGGTTTACAAAACCCCGTTGCGATACAACGCGATGAGTTTGGAATCCCGCACATCTTTGCGGGAAATGAACATGACCTCTTTTTTGCCCAAGGCTACGTTCATGCGCAGGACCGCTTGTGGCAAATGGACGTTTCCCGCCGGGCCGGCGAGGGACGATTGTCCGAAGTTTTCGGTTCGTCCACATTAAAGTTTGATAAATTGTTCCGGACAGTCGGGATGAAGCAGATCGCCGATAAGCTTGAGCATAATCTGCATCCTGAATCCCGCCGCATTCTTCAGGCGTATGCCGACGGGGTGAACGCATTCATCACAACACACCGCGGCAAATACCCGGTTGAGTTCGATATGTTGAACTACACTCCTGAAGAATGGAAGCCGATCCATTCTCTTCTCGTTGCGCGGATGATGGCATGGGAGTTGAATATTTCTTGGTACGTCGACTTGGTGCTGGGGGATTTGTATAAAACGTTCGGCGAAGAGAAAGCGAACGAGATCTTTCCGACCTATCCTGAAAATATCCCTGTTATCGTCCCGAAGGAACTGCGCGCTAAACTATTTTCTGACAACCTGCTTACGTTTATCGACGTCGACCAGGCGTTCAGAATGTTTTACGGAACAACCGGAACGCACATCGGAAGCAATGCCTGGGCTGTCGGCCCTCAGAAATCCGTTTCCGGGAAAGCGATGCTCGCCAACGACCCGCATCTTGGTTTCTCAGCTCCATCAAAATGGTATGAACTTCATCTCCACGGCGGTGACTTCGATGTCGCGGGAGTGTCGCTTCCCGGGACACCGATGGTTGTAATCGGCCATAATCAGCGTATCGCGTGGGGATTGACCGCTGTTATGGCTGACGATGCCGATTTCTATTTTGAGATGACTAATTCCTCGGGGGAATATTTTTTCCGGGATGCATGGAGTCCGATGACAGTAACGCAGGATACCATTGTGGTGAAAGATTCCTCGACGGTCATCCTCACGGTCAAATCTACCAATCATGGCCCGATTATTAATGATGTGAACCCTGTTGGGTCGATTACGAAAGACGTGTTGGTGTCAATGCGATGGACCGGACAAGATGTCAGCGATGAATTATACTCATTGGTGCTCATCAACAAGGCAAATAATTGGAACGAGTTTAAAAACGGCGTTAGAGAATTTACCGTTCCGGGGCAGAATTTTGTTTATGCCGACATCGACGGAAACATCGGCTACCTTGCCGGCGTCCGTCTGCCGATCCGCTCGGCGCAAAACCCGACGCTCCCAATGCCGGGTTGGACCGGTCAGTATGATTGGAATGGATTTGTTCCGTTCGACCGTTTGCCGTCCATGTACAATCCTCCGCAGCATTTTATTGCCACTGCCAACAATAAAATGACCGACAACTCATATCCGTACCATATCTCAAACCTATGGGAGCCGCCGTCGCGCATTCAGCGGCTTGACGAACTACTGCGCAAACAGGAAAAACTCTCTGTTGAAGATTTTGAACGAATTCAGTGTGACTACTTTTCCTATTTCGCTCGGGAAACGACGCCGTATATCCTCCATGCGTATGATTCGACGGCAGTCGTAAGCGCCGACATTCAAACCGCACTGAGCTATTTTCGAAACTGGCACTTCCAGCTGGCAAAAGACGACGTGCCGACGACGCTCTTTCACGTTTTCTTTACACACTTGCTGAAGAACATTTTTCAGGATAAAATGGGGGAGGCGTTGTTCCAAAAATATATCTCCATTGCCAACATTCCGTATCGTACAGTCCCTGCGTTGCTGCGGAATCCTTCATCCTGGTGGTTTGACGATCCGGCAACGCCGCGCATCGAAACGCGCGATGATGTTATCAGAAAGAGTTTAGGAGAAGCAATTCAGGAATTAAAGGCCTCGCTCGGCGGAGAGATGAAGACATGGCAATGGGGGCTGCTCCATACACTCACGTTTCAGCATCCGTTTGGTTCGCAGCCCCCCCTCGGTTCCGTTTTCAACATTGGTCCTTTCCCCGTGGGGGGATCGGGAACGACGCTCAACAACGGAGAATATTATTTGGCTGCTCCATACCAGGTGACGCTGGGGCCGTCGATGCGTCAAATCGTCGATTTCGCGGACCTCAATGGAGCGCGTTCGATTATTCCGACGGGCGAATCGGGACAGCCGATGCATGAACACTATTCCGATCAAACGCCGTTGTGGCTGAGCGGGGAATACCACGTGATGCCGATAGACAGCATCCTTGTCGCGGAAATAACGAAACACACGCTGCATCTCCTTCCTTCCAATTGACAAAGGACAATAATCCAATGGAACTTCATGCTGTGTATGGAAGAACAAAAATTGTCTGCACTCTCGGCCCCGCTTCATCCGCGGTTGACGTCATCGAAAACATGATACAGGCAGGGATGGACGTTGCGCGCCTTAATTTTTCACACGGAACGCACGAGGAACATCTTGCTGCGATGAAGGCCGTCCGTAGTGCGGCGGAAAAGGTGGGTGAGCCGATTGCCATTCTTCAGGACCTGCAAGGGCCGAAGATCAGGACGGGAAAGCTTGTCTCACCCGAAGTACGGCTGCGCGACGGCTCGCAATTCACGATTACAATTAACGAAATTGCCGGGAATGAAGAGCGTGTTTCGACGACGTACCAGAATTTGCCGAAAGATGTAAAGCCCGGCGATACGATTCTGATGGACGACGGTCTGCTGCAGCTGAAGGTTCTCAAAGCGACCGCAACCGATGTCGTGACCGAGGTCGTCCATGGAGGAATCCTAAAAGAGCACAAAGGCATTAATTTGCCGGGTGTGGCAGTGAGCGCGCCGTCGTTGACTGAAAAAGACATTGAGGACCTTGAGTTCGGCATCGCGAACGACATTGATTACGTCGCACTTTCTTTCGTCCGCACGGGGGAAGATATACGCCGGCTGAGGAAGTTCATTATTTCGAAAATCGATAAAGGGAAGAGGCTGCCCATCATCGCAAAGATCGAAAAGCGGGAAGCGCTGCAGAACATCGATGAGATTATACATGAAGCCGATGCAATCATGGTGGCGCGGGGCGACCTTGGTGTTGAGTGTGCGACGGAAGATGTCCCGATAGCTCAAAAGATGATCTGCAAGAAAGCGAACGCCGCCGGCAAGCCGGTGATCATAGCGACACAGATGCTGGAATCGATGATTGAAAATCCGCGCCCCACGCGCGCTGAGGCGAACGACGTTGCCAACGGCGTGCTCGACGGCGCCGATGCCGTAATGCTGAGCGGCGAAACGTCCGTTGGAAAGTACGTTGTTGAGGTTGTGCGGATGATGGATTCAATTATTCGCCGGGCTGAGGAAGCGTACCGTGATCAGCTCGACCTTCCTGATGAAATAAGCAACAGGCAGGCCGAAGTTTTCAAAGCGCTCGGCCGCGCTGCATGCGTTCTGGCGAAACAAATAGGGGCGGCCGCCATCGTTCCGATCACTCACTCGGGAGAGACCGCAAAGACGATCGCGAAGTACAGGCCGTACGGCAAAATCATTGCGGTAACGGACCGTGAGCGCATCAGACGAAGATTGAATTTGGTGTGGGGGGTTCGATCGATTCTGGTGCCGAATATTGGCGACACCGATACGACGCTGGCGACCATCCAGCAGGAACTTGTCAAGTCGGGTTATGTAAACAAAGGGGATTATATCGTCATGACCGCCGGCATTCCTCTTCTTGCACGCGGCACGACAAATATGGTGAAGGTGGAAAAAATATCGTAGAAAAGTCCGCGGTTTTTTCAGAATTACAGACTGATTTCCGAAATGTAATCGTCAATGTCGTAACGGACATTGATATCACGATAGTGCAGTTGTTTGTGCCGCTTCCGGAGCAAGAAAGGGAGCGTGACAATTCCCGCAATGACCGCAGTCCACGTTATGATTTTAAGCATAGTCCTCATGATTTATTGCAGCGGGAGAATCACTTCCTCGGCAAGGATAACAGAGTATGTGATCGCATCCCATTGTTGTTTTTCCATCTCTTCCAGCAAAAGTTCTTCAATCGCTTGACGTTCCTCCTGCGAAAGATTATCAAAACCATATGATGTTTTCATACTCTTTTCCTCCTCTCTCCTATAATAAACGAAGATACAGAGAAAAAGTTGTGCCTGTTATCAAACTTTTTATATCCGTAGTTCCCAGTACGACATCAAACGTAATATTTCTTGACGTACTCCGCCACCATACGGTGGGTGTTGTATTTCGGGACGAGCGTTGCAATTGACCGCCGGATCCGCTGCAGCCACACGTGGGGTATATTCTTTTTGTTGCGCTGGTAGAACTCAGGAACAATTTGGTTCTTGATCACTGAAAAAAGGTCTTCCGCATCGTTGATGTCCTGCTGTTCGGCTACCGCCGGCGATTCATCTTTTCCGATAGCCCAGCCGTTCGTGTCGTCGAATGCTTCACGCCACCAGCCGTCCATGATGCTGCAATTCAGCCCTCCGTGGATCGCCACTTTTTGCCCGCTTGTTCCGCTCGCTTCCAGCGGACGTCGCGGGTTGTTCAGCCATACGTCGGCTCCCGCCACGAGGTGCCTTGCAACATTGATGTCGTAATTTTCCAGGAAGACGACTTTTCCGAAGAGACGCGGATTGTTTGTCAGATCGATGACGTGTTTGATAAATTTTTTTCCCTCATCGTCGCGCGGGTGTGCTTTCCCGGAAAAAATCAATTGAACCGGCCGATTTTCATCGTTGAACAATTCGATTGTGCGCTCGAGGTTGGCAAAAAGCAGCGGCGCACGTTTGTATGTTGCAAAGCGGCGGGAAAATCCGATCGTGAGAACGTCGGGGTTCAAGACTTTTTCATACACTGCGGTGCCATTGCCGAAACGCGAATGCTGCGAGCGCAGCGTATGCCGGGCGAATTCTACAAGATCCCTTCGCAGCTCATACCGCAGGGACCATAGTGCAGCATCTGAAACCGCTTTTCTCTGGCTTGCTTTTTCCCAGAACTCACCGTCGAGATAGTGTTCTTGCCATTCTTTCCCGAGATGCGTCTTCCAGAAGTGCGCTGATTTTTCATTCAGCCAGCCGCCGATATGCACGCCGTTGGTGATATGACCGATGGGGACGCTGTCCGCCCGAAGATCGGGGTACAACGGCCTCCACATATCTCGGCTGACCTGTCCGTGCAGTTCGCTGACGCCGTTTGCCGCACGCGACATTTTCAGAGCGAGAACGGTCATGCAAAACGCTTCGGTGTCATTGTTGGCGTCGATCCGTCCGTACTTCATCAGTTCTTCAATGGGAATTTTCATCGCTTTGGTCATCGATGAAAATGAGTGTTCCATCAGATCTTTTGGAAACCGGTCGTGTCCTGCCGGGACCGGCGTATGAGTCGTGAAGACGCATTGTCGCTTAACGTTTTCTGCGGCGATGCGCGCATCGCCGTTCTTTTCCATAGCTTCCCGCAAAAGTTCAAGCGTGAGAAATGCTGAATGTCCTTCATTCATGTGGAAGGTCGACGGGTGAATGTTCAATGCACGCAGCAATCGCACTCCGCCGACACCAAGAATAATTTCCTGGGCAATGCGGGTAGTGCTGTCGCCGCCGTAGACATGTGCCGTAAGGTCGCGGAACCGCTCTTCGTTCTCCTTCACATTGGTGTCGAGCAGATAGACGACGCTGCGTCCAACGTCTAACCGCCACGCATGGAATCGCACTGTGCTGAACCCGATGTGAACTGCGCATCGCACCGGCTCTCCATTTTCGTCCGTGACAATGTTCAACGGAAGTTTTGCCGGGTCGGCAGAAACATACTGCTCGTTTTGCCAGCCGTCTGCCGCAATGCGTTGTTCGAAATATCCCTGGCGATAAAAAAGGGAAACGCTCACAAACGGCAATCCAAGATCGCTCGCCGATTTTGTGTGGTCGCCGGCGAGAATGCCAAGCCCGCCCGAATACGTTCTCAAGCTCTCATGAAAACCAAATTCGGCGCTGAAATACGCGACCGGTCCCTTCAGCGTTATCGCTTCCGACGATGCCCAGCTTTTCTTGCTGCGCATATACGCGTCGAAGCTGTTCCAGGCAGATTGTATTCTTTCAGCAAATTCACTATTGCCGATTCGGGCCGCTACTTCTTCATTCGACATTTCTGAAAGGACTGCCACCGGATTGTGATGCGTCCGTTCCCACACCTGCGGCGAGAGGTCCCTGAAAATTGATTGGGCCTCAAAATTCCACGACCACCATAAATTTTGCGAAAGTGACTTTAGTTTTTCTAACAAGAGAGACGAATCAAGTGCGAATGCTTTATCGCTCATTTCTGCCTATTCATTAGTGAATGGTTGGAGATTGGCAAACCATAATAAGTAAAAAAAAAGCGAGAAAATCCAGGAATTTTGGAGAGTGAGACGGATTGGAGAGGTTCGGACACCCTGGTGATTTACCATGCCAATCATTTCAGAAAGCTGCGGCCTCTCGGATAAGGCGGCCGACAGCTACTGACGGAAGGGGGCCAGGATTATTTTCTCACCAATTGCATTTGCTCGTTGGTAAGGATCCAGAGCAGAACTCCGGCCCCGTGTTGCACCGGAGATCCGACCTCGATGCACGAGAGCGACGCTTTCCCAACGCTAATCTTCGACTCGCTCGTCATGTTGATGAGGTTAGCAATGCATCGGCTGATGAAAGGTTTGTGGGTTACAAGCAGCAGACGGCTATCGCGTGGATACGACTGAAGTTCTCGAAACAAATTCTGCGGTTCTGCCGACGATAACAGGTGTTCCATCACCTGGATGCGAACAGAGGGGAATTGCTTGGCGATGATCTCCGCCGTTGATTTGGACCGCGCCGTCGGGCTTGTGAGAATGGCAGTGAAATTCAACTTCATAATGCTTGCAGCGTTTGCAACGCATTCAGCTTCTGCAATTCCCTCGGTCGTCAGTTCCCTGTCGACGTCGCTTCTGTGTCCTTCGGCCTCAGCATCGGCATGTCGGAGAATAAAAAGTCGCATGTGATTACTCAGATGACTCGGATTTAGCGCTGATTATAGATTGCGCAGATTTGATGTCACAGTTTGAATATACCTTTCTTTTGATTTGAACACTGCTGCTTCCGAAATTCAAAAGCAGACCGGCCGGAAGATTGGAGACTTTCAAGTAATGAAGCAGTTTATCTTCGAACGATTTTTCCAGAGCGTGAACTGCTTTTAGTTCCACAATGACACTGTTATCGATGAGCAGGTCGACAATGAATTCTCCGACCGGTTCTCCTCCATATTTTACGTTCATTCGTTTTTGCTGTTCAACATTAAGACCTTTTCGTTTCAGTTCTTGCGCGAGAGCATTTTCATAAACCTTCTCTACAAACCCTGAACCCAATTTGTTGTGAACTGCGAACGCTGCCTTAATGATCTTCTCCGTAATCTCCTTTTTTGGATAGTTACTTTCAGGATACACTTTCATGAATTTCCCCCTTTCTAAAAATCTGCGAAATCTGAAATCTGCGCTGAATCTGCGCCATCAGCGAAATCACAGGCTATTTTTTCTTCATCGCCGCCCTTGCCTTCGCATATCCCGGTTTCAGCACGTCATAAATGATTGCGATACGCTGTTTATACGGAATGAAGGCACTCTTCATTGCGTTGATGGTGATTTTCTCGAACTCTTCAAGCGTCAGTCCGAAATGCTCCGCGGCAGTGCAGTACTCGTCGGTCAAGGTTATGCCGCTCATCAAGCGGTCGTCGGTGTTCAATGTAACGCGGAACTTATAGCGATAAAAGATTCCAAAAGGATGCTCGTCGATGCTGCTAACCGCACCCGTGTGGACGTTGCTTGTCAGACAAATTTCGAGCGGAATGCGTTTGTCGAGTACATATTGCGCCAGCGTTCCCATGCTCACCACCTGTCCGTCTTTTACTTTCATGTCTTCGATAAGCCGCGTAGCATGGCCAACGCGATGTGCACCGCACCATTGAATCGCCTGCCAAATTGATTCTTTGCCGAACGCTTCGCCGGCGTGAACGGTAATATTAAAGTTTTCCCGCTGAATGTAGTGAAACGCATCGATGTGTTTTTTGGGCGGATAGCCCCCCTCTTCTCCCGCAAGGTCAAAACCAACGACTCCCTGGTTCCGGAAATCAACCGCAAGTTCTGCAATCTCTTGCGATATTTTCGGGTCCATGCTCCTCATCGCACAGAGAAGTAGTCCATACTCCACGCCGAAATCTTTGTTCCCTCGTTCTAGTCCGCGAAGAACGGCTTTCACTATTGTTTCGTTGTGCAGTCCTTTTTGTTGATGGAAGACGGGCGCGAAACGGGTCTCCAAATATACGACGCCGTCATTTTTCATATCCTCGAGTGTTTCGTACGCGACGCGCTCAAGCGCCTCTTCCGTTTGCATGACGCCGCAGGTGTGGTCGAACCCTTCGAGAAAGAGAGGCAGGCTTCCGCGTTGCGCCCCGCGTTGGAACCATACGGCAAGCTCGCCGGCGTCTTTCGTGGGGAGCTTTGCATATTTTTGATCACGCGCCAGTTCGATGACCGTCTGTGGACGGACGCCGCCGTCGAGATGGTCGTGCAGGAGGACTTTCGGGACTGTGCGAAGGAAATGTTTGGTCAGCTTCATTGCGGATGGAGAAAGTATGTTGGTGGAAAGACCTCCCTGTCAATGTACGAATGAAAGCCTTTAGTTCCAACCGAAATGCATTTTTTTTCTCCTCGTTTGACTTTAATTTTCTCTTTGAGTAAAGTTAGTCCGGTGCGTTCATCAATGCGCGAAGGCAGACCATGGATCTTGAAACGGAAATCTTGAGGGAACACTCAAAGCGCCAAAGTGTGCGGATCGCGAAGTGGGTCGGGAACAACAAAGGGAGGTTCAGGGAATTACTGAATCTCTTTCTTAAAGGAGAATATCGTACGACTCAGCGCGCCGCATGGATCGTCAAGCATTGCGCGGACGAACATCCAGATTTAGTCTATCCGTATTTGAATGAAATGGTCGACCGCATGCTTGAGCCGGGAGCTCATGACGCCGTACCAAGAAATGTCCTGAGAATACTTCAGGATGTCGAGATACCCCGGCGGATCGCCGGCAAAATTGCGACCGTGTCCTTCGAGATGCTCGCCTCGGCGAAAGAACCGATCGCTGTGAAAGTGTTTTCAATGACCGTGCTCGCTAATATCGCACAACAGGAGCCGGATTTAAAAAGGGAGATTGTTCTTCTCATTGAACAACAGATGCCGACGGGGAGCGCAGGATTTCGATCGCGCGCAAGGAAGATACTGAAGAGGCTTGAACAATTGTAATTTGTCCGGAGTTGTATTGTCCTCGGTTAAGCCTACTTTTTGAACGCCAGGCACAGGACGCCGCTGGCGACAAGGGCAATTCCAACCCACTCGCGCAGGGAGTGGTGTTCACCAAGAAATCCGAATGCGAAAACGGCGACGAGCACGAGGCTGAATTTATCTACTGCAGCGACATTCGATGCATCGCCGATTTGAAGTCCCCGAAAATAGCAGACCCATGATGCGCCGGTCGCTAAGGCAGACAGGCCAAGAAAAATCCATGTCCTTGAAGAGAGCGCCAGGGGGTTGCTCCACTTTCCCGTGAAAATAACGAAACCGGTAAGCACGAAAATGATGATGGCCGTACGAACGAGTGTCGCCAGGTCGGAGTCGACGTTTTGAACACCGATCTTCGCAAAGATCGTGGTAAGGGCAGCAAATGCGGCAGACAACGCTGCCCAGAAGAACCAGCTATTAAAAGTCGTCATTGTGCTTGGGTCCTCTCTATGATCTTTATGCCGTCAATAGGCGCGCGCACGAAAAATGCTCTGCCGAACACTTTACGCCAATTTCCCGACCGTTTTGATAACACTGCGAAGAATGCTTCCGTCCAACAAGAGTTCCAAGGATTTCTGGATGTCATCATATAGTACACGGTCGCGGTCGAGATGCGTAATCCGGGAGCGAATTGTCCGGTACGCAGCACGCGTTCCCTTCCCGCATCGAAGCGGTGCATGGAAGTCGATCGCTTGTGCCGCACAGAGAAGTTCGATGGCAATGACCGTTTGCGCATTTCGCAGCACGCGCCAGCATTTCTGCGCGCTTATCGATCCCATGCTGTTGTGATCTTCCTGATTGGCAGAGGTCGGAATAGAATCGACGCTTGCAGGATGAGCGAGCACTTTGTTTTCAGAGACGAGCGAAGCAGCGGTGTACTGCGCGATCATCAAACCGGAATTGAGGCCGCCGTCGCGGGTGAGGAACCGGGGCAAACCGCTGAGCGACCCGTTGACCATCCTCTCGATGCGCCGCTCGGAAATGTTCGCTAATTCGGACAGAGCGATCGCGGAAAAATCCATAGCAAGTGCAATCGGCTGTCCATGAAAATTTCCTCCTTCAAGGTGCTGCCGTTCATCGGGAAAGATCAGAGGGTTGTCGTTAGCAGAATTGATTTCAACGGAAACTATTTTTTCAACGTACTCCAGCGCGTCGCGCGATGCGCCGTGAACTTGCGGTGCGCAGCGGAGAGAATAGGCATCCTGCACCCGTTGGTCATTATGGCGGTGCGACTCACGAATCTCGCTTCCGTGCAGGAGCATTCTCAGATTTTTTGCCGAGTCGCGCTGGCCCTTGAACGGACGCAGCTTGTGAATGCGCTCATCAAACGGTGTGTCGCTCCCTTTTAACGCTTCCACACTCATCGCCGCCGCGACGTCGGCAAGCGAGCACAATTGCTTACTCCGGAACGAAATCAGCGCCGCAAACGCAGTCATCATTTGCGTGCCGTTGATCAGCGCAAGGCCCTCTTTTGCGGACAACGAAAGAGGATTCAGCTTGTGCTCCTTCAGCGCATTTTTAGAGTTTTCAATTTTCGATTTCCAATTTTCAATTGCAATTTGAAAATTGGAAATGACCCTTCCTTTTCCCATCATGGCCAGGACGAGATGCGCAAGCTGGACAAGATCGCCGCTTGAGCCGACGGATCCCTGCGATGGAATAACGGGAACGAGTCCGGCGTTAAAAAATTTTGTGATGAACTCAACGGTACCGGGCCGTATGCCGGAAAATCCCTTCGCCAGGGCGTTCACCCGCAGGATCATCATTGCACGCACAACCTCCGGCGGCAGCGGATCGCCGGTTCCTGCAGCATGGCTTTGGATAAGATTATGCTGGAGTTGCTCGATTTTATCGAACGGAATATTTACGTTGCTGAATTCGCCAAAACCGGTCGTGACGCCGTAAATCCGTTCCTTCTTTTCAAGCCATTCTTCCACGAGTTCGCGCGAACGCCGCATCTTTCTTTTTGAGGAATCTGCCAATGATATCCGCGAAGGTTGGGTTGCTGCCGCGAAAAGATCCGGGATCGTCAAGCTGTTGCCGTCGAGCTGAATTTGAATCACGGGAGGGAGGTGTGTTAGTGGTAGAAATTTTTCTCAATGTAGCGAGGTATTTGATTATTTTCAAGGGGAGCGGCAATAAGAGGAGTCGGCTGGTGCCGGACATTTCCAACTCGGCCATCTTTTTGATGCGGCGTTTGAACTTTTCGGCGAAAATGGAGGTTGAAACTCTGACAAAAATGATCTATTTTGACAAACCATCACCTTTGCTTGCAATTCATCATCCATGAATATTCCGTCCCTTTTTCAACAAAAGCAGTTGAAACCGTCGTGGTCATATTCGACATCCGGTGTGCTCTGGCGGCTCCTTTTTTCAGATACTAATTTTATCGTGGGCGAAGACAGAGATACGGAGGCAAAGAGAGTATCCTTTTTTTGCTTAAATGCCGCCAACGGGGATGTGCTGTGGAAGAATATTTCATTTGGTGAGCCGTGGTGGATCGGCATTGAAGGCATCGTCCATGATAAAGTTTTTCTCCACGGCTTTAAAAAACCGGATATGCCGGAACACGGTAAAATCGTTGCCGTTGATCTGGGTACCGGACGGGAGTTGTGGAGAAATAATGACTATGCGTTTCTGTATGCAACCCAGGACCGAGTAATGGCATTCCGCGATTTTTTCGAGAGGCGGATGTATTATGAGATTGATGCCGCGACCGGAGAGATCATCCAAGAATTGAGCGAGCTTTCCGGCGACCTGTATGAAAAAAAAGGAGCTAGCCGCGGGAGGAGCAACTTCCTGTTTCCGGAATCGTTGTCTGATGCGGCCGCAGAATCTCCGCTTGTCGCTCCATTGATAGAAAGTTTTTGCGATAGAAACGACATCCGCGGTTCAGTGGAATATGTTCGGTCCAGCGGCAAGCTGGTGTTTAACTATCATGCTGTCCAAGGCCGCGACGAAGAAAAGAACCTCGACAATCTTCAAAATAGATTGTGCATTATCGACGAGGCCAGCGGCAAAAAAATCTATGAGGATATCGTGAATGCTTCGACCGCCGCCGCCGTGCCCGATTCTTTTTTTGTCGACGATACGACGGCATATTATGTTCGGGAGAAGAATTCACTCGTTGCTGTCTCACTCTCGGGGCGGCGATCATGAAATCGCTGACCATAAAACACATCGATGCGTTTACGTCGAAAGCGTTCGCAGGAAACCCGGCGGCCGTTGTCCTTTCGGGAGACAGGCTGACCGAGACTCAAATGCAGGGCATAGCACGTGAGATGAATCTTTCCGAAACGGCGTTTGTTCTTAGTCCATCAAACCAAAACGCTGACCTTCGTATCCGGTGGTTCACGCCGACAAACGAAGTGCCTTTGTGCGGTCATGCGACGATCGCGGGGTTTCATGCGCTTGCCGAGGGGAATTTTTACGGCATGAAGAAGAACGGATCCTATCCATTTCATCTTGAGACCGCCTCGGGGATCCTCGATGTTCTTGTCGTGAAAGACAACGGCAAGGTAACGGTGAAATTTGCACTTCCGATGCCGCACTTTGTCAAGAATCAACATTTGAAGACCGAGTTCAACTCCTCCCTGGGAGTGCAGGACGGCGATTTTGACAAACGGCTTCCTTCTGTCGCCTGCATAAACGCATATTTGCCTGTTCGACGGCTCTCCGTTCTGTACGACATGCGTCCCGATTTTCCTTTAATGAAAAAAATTTTATCTCGGAAGAGGCTCTTAGGCGTTTGTGTTTTTTCCACCGAAACCGTCGATCGATCGTCGGCGTTTCATTCCCGGTTCTTCGCGCCGAATGACGGCATCAACGAAGACCCGGTAACGGGTTCCGCCAACGGGCCGCTCGGCGTGTACATGGTCGAGCAAGGTCTCGTCGGAAAATCGGACGGTTTGATCGAAATGACCGGCGAGCAAGGCGATGTTATTGGCAGGCCGGGAAGGGTAAAAGTCGAAGTTCATGTTGACCACGGCAAACCGGCGTCTGTGGCAATTATTGGAAGAGCCGTTACCGTGCTCGAAGGAACGTTAACGCTTTAACATCGTATCATAATCAGCGCACGTCGAGTGAAACATCATGGAATTTTCAAACATTCTTTTCACACTCGTTCTTATTCTATCGCTCGTTTTCTTTGGGTTCAGTGTGCGTCGGCTTCTCTCATACTTGCAGACCGGAAAACCGGAAGACCGGCTTGACCGCATTCCGGCGAGGATACAACGAGTAGCGAAGATTGCTCTGCTGCAGACGAAGCTGCTCCGCGAGCCGCTCGCCGGACTGATGCATGTTGCTATCTTTTGGGGATTTCTTGCGCTCATCATGGCGGTTGTTGAATCAATCGGCGAGGGAGTCACCGGACATTTTTCTTTCCGTTTTTTGGGAAGAGTGTATTCTCTCATCACGTTCACACAAGAAATTTTTTGCCTGCTTGTCATTGTTTCGGTAGCATTTGCTCTGTGGAGAAGGTTCGTATCAAAGGTGAAGCGTCTTCACGTCGATGCACACGGAAGCTTCGATGCTGCCGTAATCCTCCTCTGGATTTTCCTTATCGTATCGACACTGCTTTTTCAAAATGCTGCGCGCATTTCAGCCGGACAGTATAGTGCCGGCGTAAGATATCCAATATCGTCAACGATGGCGGCGCTGTTTACAGGTAATGCGTCGGCACCCGTATGGAGTACAGGGTTTTGGTGGACGCATATCATTCTTGTTCTCGGCTTCCTGAATTACCTTCCGTACTCAAAACATCTTCACGTTTTGACATCAATCCCGAACGTCTTTTTCTCCAGCATCAAACCCCGCGGAGTATTGAAGGCGATTAACCTGAGCGATGAATCGGCGACAAAATTCGGTGTATCTGATGTCGATGACCTGACATGGAAGCAATTGCTCGACGGCTACACATGCACTGAATGCGGACGCTGCGATTCAGTCTGTCCCGCAAACCTTACGGGCAAACGTCTCTCGCCGCGAAAAATTATTGTCGACACGCGCCGAAGAACAATGGAAAAAGCTCCGTTGCTCGTCGGGGGAGCGAACACTGAACACGAAAGTGAAATATTTGCCCATACGCTTGTCGATCAATTCATCACGGAAGATGAACTGTGGGCGTGCACTACATGTATGGCATGCGTTCACGAATGTCCTGTGATGATTGAGCACGTTGATGAGATTGTCGACCTGAGGCGCGGGCTCGTGCTGAATGAATCCCGTTTTCCCGCCGAGCTTCGTGCAACGTTCGACAATCTCGACCGCAACTTCACGCCATGGGGTTTCAGCCATTCATCCCGCGCCGATTGGGCTGAAGGAATGGATATTCCCCGCATGGCGGACGGAGGCGACATCGACATTCTCTTCTGGGTCGGATGTGCCGGCGCGTACGATGCGCGGTACAGAAAAGTGACCCAGGCATTTTCCAAATTGCTGAAGCACGCCGGTGTCAAGTTCGCAATCCTTGGTCTTGAAGAAAAGTGCAACGGCGACGCGGCGCGCCGGATGGGAAATGAGTATCTTGCTCAAACATTAATGGCTGAAAACGTAGAGACGTTGAACCGGTATGCAGTGAAAAAAATTGTCACAACATGCCCGCACTGTTTTCATTCGCTAAAGAACGAGTACCCGCAGTTCGGGGGAAATTTCGAAGTCGTCCATCACACAGATTTTCTTTTAGGATTGGTGGAAGCGGGAAAAATTTCGGCGTCACGCTCAGCACAGGCGTCGGTAACATTCCATGATTCCTGCTACCTCGCACGCTATAACGGCGTCATCGATTCTCCGCGCTCATTGCTCCGTTCCATCCCGCAACTATCCCTGGCAGAAATGCCCCGGTCCAAAGACAGGGGGCTCTGCTGCGGAGCGGGGGGAGGAAGAATGTGGATGGAAGAAAAAGAAGGCAAACGCATCAATATAGAGAGAACGGAAGAAGCCTTGTCGACGAAGGCAGGAGCGATCGGGACTGCCTGCCCGTTCTGCATGACGATGATGACCGACGGAGTGAAGGCAAAAGAGGCGAGCGAGAATGTCCGCGTGAAAGACGTAGCCGAGTTATTGTGGGAATCGGTGGAAACAAATATTTCGTGAAATACTAAACAAATGTTCAAGAGGAGGCATATGACGTACAGAGTTTCGGCGTACAAATATTTGGAAGTTCCCAAAACGGTCGGTCACGAGACGGTTGAGGGAACAGAAGACGAAGCGATCGCGCGTGCAAAGCTGTTGCTGTTGAATTCCGACGGAGATGTCGTCGTTGTAGCGATCGTGGCCGGCGGCGAAACGCGGGTTGTGCATCGCTTTGAGAAGGTAAAGAAAGCATCGTGATGAAGACTCTTTCGCGGCTCGCAAACAATTTTCTTCCGTGAAGCACTGATGATTGAAACTCACACCGCAGTTGCCCGGCGCATGGAATGGATGAGGGACTACGAAGAAAGGAAAAACGTCCCCTTTGTCTGCCGGAAGTACTCCATCAGCCGCAAGACGTTTTACAAATGGCTCAAGCGGTACAGGAAATCCTCGAACAGTGTTGCAAGCCTTGGAGATCGTTCACGGCGCCCGCTTCACAGTCCCCGCGCCACGCCCCCGGCAATCATTCAGCGGCTGCGCGAGCTTCGGGAAAAAACCGGTTTCGGGCAAAAGCGGTTAAAGCTTTACCTTTCCATTTGGTACGA
The DNA here is from genome assembly GCA_964642725.1 of uncultured Chitinophagaceae bacterium. GTDB lineage: Bacteria > Bacteroidota > Ignavibacteria > UBA10030 > UBA8401 > JAGVPT01. Next base: position 34,538 of record CAZXQG010000017.1, on the reverse strand, counting down.
CATTAATTTGTCGGAAAGTGCGATATGGAAGCTGTTGAAGAAATCCGGCGTCGACATGAAGCTCAAGAAGTCGTACCGGCGAAAAGTGCGTCCCAACGACGCGCTGCTTCCCGGCGACCGCGTCATCGTGACGTTCAAGTTTGTTGCGAATGAAGACCGAAAGCAGCAGTTTGTTCAATACAGTGCGATCGACGAATGTTCCCGGCTTCGCATTACGAAGATCTACGGCCGTCATTCGACGCTCTCGGCTCTCGATTTTGTCCAGTTCAGTTTGATGCATTTTCCTTTTTTAATTCGTTATATTCAAACGCCGCTCGACAACGTGTTTGCCAGCGTTTCAAAACCGCGGTCGCGGACTCACGCTTTCACGATGAACCTGCGTAAACTGGGCATTAAACACGAAGTTCCGTCGAAGAAAAAACTCGCGGTGAATAGATTTATGGAACGGATCAAACGATTTGATGAGGTGGAGCCGTACACGACAAAGCCGTTTTCTTCGCCGGACGAGCTGCAGCAGGAAGCCGCCCGGTATCTCTACCGTTACAATAACGAGCGCCCGATCCCGCTCATAGAAAACATGTCGCCGGTGGAAAAGCTCCGCACGTACCAACAGTTCAGCGGCATCACAACCTTCGACCCGTACAATATATCACGATAATCCGGAACACGAGCAATGCAAAAGAATATCCTAGTCGTCGACGATGAAAAAGACATTGTCGAAATGCTGCAATACAATCTTGAAAAAGAAGGGTACAAAGTCTTCACTGCGCGAAACGGGAAACAGGCGCTCGAACAGGTCAAACGGCATGTGGACCTGATTCTTCTCGACATAATGATGACGGAGATGAACGGCCTCGATGTGCTGCGTGAATTGAAACGGGTCGAAAAGACAAAGTCGATTCCCGTTCTGTTTCTTACGGCCAAGAGCTCCGAAATTGATGAAGTGATCGGACTCGAACTTGGAGCCGAAGATTATATTGTCAAGCCGATCAGCATGAAAAAACTTATCGCGCGTGTGCGTGCGGCCATCCGGCGGGATAAAAAGGAAGAACCGGCGGCCGAAGTATCCAGCATTCTTCGCATCGGCGAACTTGAAATCAATGTACCGAACTACACTGTCACTCTCGGATCGAAAGCGTTGGTCTTTCCGAAGAAGGAATTTGAAACACTCGTGTACCTCGCCCGCCACCGGGGCCGGGTGATATCCAGAGATGTGCTTCTGAATGCCGTGTGGGGCGAAGGAGTGTTCGTGGTCGACCGGACGGTTGATGTCCATATCAGAAAAATCAGGGAGAAGCTTGGAAATTTTGCTGAGATGATCGAGACTGTAAAGGGGGTCGGCTACCGGTTCAAAGCATGAAAATGAAACGCATCCAGACAAAAATAACGCTCACCTATCTGATCCTCGCCGTCGTCATCATCGCCGCAGTGGGAGTGATCTCGAGCCTCGAGATCGAATCTCTGTTTGAAGACCGGCTTATTCATCAGCTCGAACAGCAAGCCGACATTGTGCATCATTTCTTGGCGAACGGAGAATTTACCGGCGAACGGGCCCGGGCCGCTTCCATCCAACATTTGGCGAGTGTCCTCGGCGCCCGGATAACGCTCGTTGCGGCGGACGGAACGGTTGTTGCCGACTCCGATGTCCCGTTCGAAAAACTGCCGGCACTCGAAAACCATTTACTCCGCCCGGAAGTTCAAGACGCGCTGTCGAAGACAATCGGGACGAATATCCGCCGCAGTGCAACAGTTGGAAGAGATTTTCTTTACGTCGCAAAGCAGTACAAGGATTCCGTTCCCTCTCCTGCCCTGACCAATGTCCGGTTTGTCCGCGTCAGCGCTCATATGGAAGACATGAAAGAAAATGTGAACGACATTCGGTGGAAGATCGTTTGGGCGGGAGTCATCACGCTCACGCTCATCATTGGGGTAAGCATTTTTATTTCTCAAAGGATTTCACGTCCCATGGTGGCCATTGCTGAAAACGTCGAGAAGATCCGGCTCGGCGACCTTGAAAGGCATATAGAAACGACCGCCGACGACGAGATCGGCCATGTCGCGCGTGCGGTGAACGAGCTTGTCGATAAATTGAAGGCCGATATCGTGGAGCTGAAAAAGCTGCAGCGGGCACGGAGCGAATTTCTCGGAAACGTTTCGCACGAACTTCGCACGCCGATTTTCACGCTGCAGGGATACCTGGAAACCCTGCTGAACGGCGCCGTTGACGACCCTGCGGTCAACCGGCTCTTTATTGAAAAAGCCTCGGCTCATGCAGCACGTCTCAATGTTTTGCTGAACGACCTCATCGATATCTCCCGGATCGAATCGGGGGAGATGAAAATGAGTTTCAGGTATTTTCGCATCAATGAATTTCTGGAAATCGTCGTGAACGATTTCCAACAGGCGGCGATTCAGCGCCGGGTCGGGCTCCAATTATCGATGAAGACGGGGCCGGAGATCGAGGTGTTCGGGGATAAAGAACGGCTCCGCGGCGTGTTGAGCAACCTGATCGACAACGCCATTAAGTATAATAGAGACGGGGGCGAAGTTGTCGTCTCGACGGAACTCCAGGAAGGTAAAGTCCGCATTGTCGTTGCGGACACGGGCGCCGGAATCGCTGAAGAACATCTTACAAGAATATTTGAACGATTTTACAGGATCGACAAAGACAGATCCCGCGAGGTCGGCGGCACAGGATTAGGCCTCGCGATCGTGAAACACATTGTTGAAGCACACGGCAGCAAAGTTGAAGTACATAGTGTCGTGGGAAAGGGAACGTCGTTTAGCTTTCTTCTTAAGACATAATAGTGCTTTTGGTCTGTCGGCGTCCGGGCATTCCGACCCTTTTGATAGTATTGTTTTCCGAACGGCTTGGCCGGCAACTCAGAATCGTTCCGTCTTTTTTTTCTTCAAACGCCCTGAATTCCGGCTGAAACCGGCAAGGTGATTGAAAACATCCGCCCAAAAAACTTAACAATTTCTTATTATTCGATCGCGTGCAAAGCCTTGCACATTAGATTTGCTTTAGCAAAATTGAAGCGGCGCTTATGGCAAAACCGTGGAAAATTCTGGATCTAAATCCGGACGAAAGCCTCAAACAATGTCTGCACAAAATTGCGTTGACGCGGATTCAGGAAACCTTTTCATATGAATCCGGGACGATGAAAGGAGAAGACATTGAAGTACTCCATGACATGCGGGTTTCGGCCCGAAGGCTCAGGGCGGTCTTGAGAATCTTTCGCGATTGTTTTTCGAAAAAGAAGCTTAAGAAACATGACGCCCGCCTTCAGGCCCTCATTCGTTCATTGGGCGCGGTGAGAGAGCGGGATGTTTTTCTGGAATCACTCTCCGTCTACAAGAGAAATCTAGAACCCGCCGATAGTAAAGTGATCGACCTTCTCATTGCAAGGGAAACGACGGCTCGCGTTCTCGATCGAAAAAACCTGATGCGGGAATTGAAATTTCTCAGAAGGACAAAATACGCGGATTCGTTTGCCGCGTTTGTGAAGACTTCATTGTAAAACAATCATGGCAACCACCGCCGTTCTGAAACCGAACAAAAATTTTCGTGAAAATGCCCGGTTGCTTGTGCCGGCTCTGTTTGACGATTTTCTATCACACAAAGACCGGATCGTTGCTCATCCGAGACTCAAGGACGATTTGCACAAGATGCGGAATGCGGGGAAGGTACTCCGGTACGCGATGGAGTTTTTCGAGGAAGCTTTTGGCGACGAGTTTTCATTGTGCCTGAAGGAAGTAAAGCAGCTGCTCGACCTGATGGGGCAGGTGCACGATTGCGATGTGAATATTCCGGCTCTGAATATTCAGCTTCGTGAAATACGGTCGTTCAACCGCGCTACCGTGAATCCGAAAGACAGGATACGAACGAAAGCACTCGTCGACCTGATCGGCGCCGAGCAGAATCGCCGGCTGACAATGTTTAACGACGCATGCGTCGTTATCGCACGCTGGTATGCTGAAAATTTCAGGCAACGCATTATACAGTCTATGAGCAAGGTTTGAACCGTGAGTGTTTCATCGGCACGGACAATTAAACCTATCTTCTCAAGAGTAACATAGTGAGTATTGTCATTATGGACAGATCGATGCGAAGTGAATGCCGTCGGCATTCGCTCCGCTCAGGATGACCGTATTGCGATTGTCTTGCGGCGGCTGCTATTCACTTTTCACGAGATGGTTAAAGTATATAACATCAGCAAAAAATATTTTTGGAGAAAAAATTGTTCATCTATATTTTGAGGCATGGTATTGCCGTCCAGCGTGGAGCAGCCGGTTATCCGAACGACGACAGGCCTCTCACCGATGACGGAAAAGAAAAGATGCGGAAGGGAGCCCGAGGGATTGCCGCAATCGTCGGCAACGTTGACGTGATACTGACCAGCCCGCTTATTCGCGCTCATGATACGGCAAAGATTGCCGCCGTTGCTCTGGGGGCGGACCGCAAGATCGAGGTCTGCAAAGAACTCCTGCCGGGAAGTCTGGCGAAGAAACTTATGCTCTATCTGGCGAAGTACAAAAACCTGGATCATATCATGATAGTAGGACACGAGCCCGACCTTGGCTTCTTCGCATCCGCTCTTCTCGGCTCCGAGAATTCCGTCATCGAATTCAAGAAAGGAGCGCTCTGCTGCATCGAGGTATCGGGCATGCCGCCGCGAGGAGCGGGCACCCTTCATTGGCATTTGCAACCGAAACAACTTCGTGAACTCAAATAAAACAATAGGACTATCGCATGGCCCGACTTTTTGACCAACCTCGTCCGTACCCCGGCATCCTCATCATTGTTGAGGGGATCGATGGGTCCGGCAAATCGACTCAACTGGAGCTCTTGCAGAAGTGGCTGCTGAATTCCAAGTACAGAGTTTTTTTTACAGAATGGAATTCCTCTGCGCTCGTCAACGAGACTATCAAACGGGGGAAGAAGAAGAACCTGCTCACCCCGACAACATTCAGCATCCTTCACGCAACAGATTTTGCCGATCGCCTGGCTCATCTTATCATCCCTCCGTTGAAAGCCGGGATGATCGTTTGCGCCGACCGGTATGTCTATACGGCGTTCGCGCGCGACGTGATCCGTGGAGTCCATCCCGAATGGGTGAGGAACCTCTACGGCTTTGCCGTGAAGCCCGACATACAATTTTATTTTAAAGTCCCGATCGAAGTTTCACTCAAGCGCATTTTGAACGGAAGAGTGGAGCTCAAGTTCCACGAAGCAGGAATGGATCTGGGGCTGAGCGACGACCCGAGAGAAAGTTTCAGGTTATTCCAGTCGAAAATTCTGGAGGAGTACGACAAGATCTCGGCGGAGTACGGGCTGACGGTCATTGACGCAACAGATTCAATCCAGAAACAACAGAGTCTGATCCGCGATATTGTCCGCGAGCGGTTGAAAGACTACAAGCCGACCCCGTTCCTCCAAAAGAAGGAGAATGTCTATGTCGCATAAGAAGAAAACATTTTACGGCAACGGCCTTCCGTATGTTGACGTGAGCGACTTGACCGGCAAACTCATTGTTATCGAAGGAACCGACGGTGTCGGGCGTTCAACACAACTCGAGGAACTAAAAAAATGGCTTGAAGTGAAAGGCTTTGGCGTTACAACCACCGGGTGGACCCGTTCGCCGCTGATGGGCAAAGCAATCAACGAAGCGAAGTCGGGGCACACGCTTAATTTCGACACGTTTAGCCTTTTGTACGCGGCAGACTTTGCCGACCGTCTTGAGCACGAAGTGATACCGGCGCTCCGGGCTGGTTTTGTCGTTCTTGCAGATCGCTACATCCATACTGCTTTTGCGCGTTCATCGGTCAGAGGCGGCGACCGCCAGTGGATTCGAAAAGTGTTCGGGTTTGCGATAGAGCCCGATGCCGTATTCTATATGCGCATCAATATCGAAGACTTGATTCCGCGAGTGATCAACAGCCACACTCTGCATAAGCGGTACTGGGTGGAGCAGTCTGGTGAAGGGCTGGATTACTGGGAATCGGGAATGGATATGCGCCTCGGTGACGACTTCTATGACAGCTTCGTCGAGTACCAAAAACTTATTTTGAAAGAGTTTGACCGTATGACGAATGAGTTCAATTTTCAAGTAATCGATGCTGCAAAAAGTTTCGAAGAGACCAACCGGGCGCTCAAACAAGGAATCCTCGCAATCCTCGAAGATGAAGAATCTGAAGAAAAACCTCGCCGCCATTGATATCGGCACCAATTCGATCCATCTCCTTGTTGCCGAAGTCTATCCGGACTCCGGCAGCTTTAAGATCCTCGAACGCGAAAAAGAGATCGTCCGTCTTGGGTCCGGGTCGACCGACATGAAATATCTTACGGGAAGTGCCGTTGAGCGTGCAATCCATTCGCTTCGTCGGTTCAAGATGATCGCCGATTCGCATCACGCGCCCATCCGTGCGATAGCGACGAGCGCAGTCCGTGAGGCATTGAACCAGGACGAATTCCTGCGCCGCGTCAAAACGGAATCAGGAATATCCATCGAAGTCGCATCGGGATTTGAAGAAGCGCGGCTCATTCACCTCGGTGTTCTCCAGGCGCTCCCGATTTTCAAGAAGAGACATCTGATGGTGGATATCGGAGGGGGAAGCACGGAATTCTTGGTCGGCCATCAACGGAATATTCTCTACAGCAACAGCCTGAAGCTCGGCGCCGTGAGATTAACCCAGCGCTTCTTTAACGAAGGGAAAACTTCTTCGAAATCAATCCGCGAATGCCGCCAGTATGTACGGGGGATGTTAAGTCCGATCGCGCGCGCGGCTCGAAAAAATCATTATGAAATCGCTGTCGGAACTTCCGGAACGATCACGAGTATAGCTCACATCATCAGGCTCCGGAGGGATGAGGATGGGGAATCGTCCATTAACAACTTCACCTTTTCAAGCAACGAGCTTTCCGAGGTAGCGGAATTGATTCTCGAGAAGAACGATCCCGACGATCGTGCCCGCATTGACGGGCTTGATCCGGCACGAGCGGATATCATCGTTGCGGGCGTAATCATTCTTGAAGAAGTCTTCCGTGCACTCGAAGTGAAGCGGATGACCATCTCTGAGTACGCACTCCGTGAAGGGATCATTCTTGATACCATTGAAAAATACCATAGAAAAAAGAAGTTCGACCATTTCCACGATATCCGGTATACGAGCGTGCTTCATATCGCGGAAAGTTTTCAGTACGAAAAAGAACACGCCCATCAGGTCGGCCGGCTCGCTCTCGACATTTTTGACCAGACGGCGCCGCTCCACAAGCTGAGCGCCGGCGAACGAGTGTATCTTGAGGCAGCAGCGCTGCTCCATGAGGTCGGACTGTTCGTCTCGCATGCCCAGCATCACCGGCACTCGTACTACCTCATCCGTAATTCCGAATTGCTCGGTTTTACGGAGAATGAAAAAGAGATTATTGCGAACGTTGCCAGGTACCACAGGAAGAGCCATCCAAAGATGAGACACGAAGGATTTTCAAAGCTCAATGCCGACGAAAGGGACATCGTGGTAAAACTTGCGGCTATTCTCCGCATTGCCGATGGACTCGACCGGACGCATTTCTCCGTTATAAAAAACCTGCGATGCCTGCGTTCGCGGTCAACGGTACATTTTAAGCTCCGGCGGTCGCACAAGGCAAAAATTGAACTTGAGGTGTGGGGTGCCAACCGGAAGAAAGAACTTTTCGAAAAGGCATTTCATGTCAACGCCCGCTTTTCACCCGCCCGGTAAACGGCAACTTTGTATTTGATTTTTTTGCCTAATGACTTGACAATATAATTAAGAATGTTATCTTAAATAATGAAATTATTTACCGTGCTTTTCATCTCCGACTCTTTTTAGAATTGCCGACTAAAGAGGGCTTTTATTAAAACACGATTACATCCTTACATGCTAAACAGATCCGATCTACATCTTTTCTACGCCTGCAGACCCGCTTTGCAGCACCATGCTCCGTACCTCAACGGACATTACCTCTGTTGTTGTTGACCCCAGCCATTTTTCTCTCATTCTCTTTTTGTTGACCATCGCTCCGATTGTATAGAGTATAGCTTCATCGCTGTGCTCCAGGCATCGAAGTATACCTTGTGGAAAGTGTGTTGTTCTCGCACCGTTTCCGAATGGTCTACGAAAAGGCTAATCAAAAAACTAATTTGATTCTGATTCAAACATATCATTCACAGCGTTCTCCACAACTTCCTCTTGCGGTTCCCGCATGGAAGATTCTGATGCAGAACATTCTTACTGAAAAGGAAATTTATGAAAACAATAAAGCTATTTCTTACAGCTATTATCCTGGCGGGTGCTTCTCTCTTCCTTTCGCACGCCGCAGCGGCACAAGACAGCACCTCTCACAACACATCAATTGAAACCAAATTGCAGGAATTGACTCAACAGGTAAAGATCTTGCAGCGGCTCCGCGAACTTGACCAGGAAGCCGCTGCCCAGAAACAACAGGCGCCGTCATCTTCAGCATTAGGACAGCCGAGATTCAGCGGGGTTGTCTACGGAGACTATTTTTATAATGTTTCGCGCGACACAAGCGGCACAAAAGGCCCGGCACTCCCAAACACGGCTATTCCGGCTGCGAGCAATGCAAAAAATTTTAACGGCTTTCAGCTCCGTCGGTTTTATCTCACGTTCGACGATGATATCACTGAAAAACTTACAACGCGCTTTCGGCTCGAAGACGATCAAATAGCGGCGGTCGGCGGAACGAATAATTTGTTCGTGAAGGATGCGTACGTGACGTTGAAGGGGATTTTTTCAGGAAGCGACCTCACATTCGGCGAGCAGCCGACTCAGGCGCTTGCGCTGTCCGAAGCGGCATGGGGATACCGCTCGTTGGAAAAAACTGAACAAGACTTGCGGGGTTATGTAACGACGCGAGATCTTGGAATTTCAATCAAAGGGCGCATCGATGGAGATGGGAAATATAATTACTCCTTTTTGATAGGAAACAACAGCAACACCGGCGTCGAAACCGACAAGTACAAGCGCTATTATCTTTCTCTTCAGGCCTCGCCGGTTACAAATTTTCAAATCGCGGTATCCGCCGATTACGCAGCATTGGCCCCCGCGAAAACGACGATCAGCGACAACGACAAAGCGACGGTTTCTGTCGTTGCATGGTACGGCGTAAAAGAGAGCTACAATATCGGGGCCGAAGCATTTTCTCAAAATGCGGCGAATGTTCCGGCGGCGGGAACGGCAACGAGAAGCGCTGTCGCGCAGGGCTATTCAGTATTTGGATCATATAATTTCATTCAAGAACTAGCAGGCATTCTCCGGTACGATTTTTTCGACCCGAATACTAACAGCAATGTGAAGGGCGATTCGCGGAATCTGCTTATCGCCGCGCTGAGCTGGAAAACTGATAAGAATTTCTTTATTCAGCCGAACATTGAATATGAAACGTACGAGAGCAAGCCTGCGAGCGGAAACGCTCCAAGCGTATCGTACGATGCTTCGCTCACAGCACGAATAACAATCGCATATCAATTCTGAAAAAGGAATCATGACAATGAAATCGTTCTATAAAAAAATATCAAAAATAGTATTTCTGTTGGGCGCCCTTGCTGCCGTGTCTGCGATCCCGGCCGCTGCTCAACAGCAGGAAGTCACGCTTCTCAACGTTTCGTACGACCCTACGCGCGAATTGTACCAGGATTTTAACGCGAGCTTCGCAAAATACTGGAAAGAAAAAACAGGGCAGATCGTGACGATTAATCAATCGCACGGCGGCTCGGGCAAGCAGGCGCGTGCAGTGATCGATGGACTGCAGGCGGACGTTGTCACGCTCGCGTTGGCGTACGATATCGACGCGCTGTCCGATAAAGCAAATCTCCTCCCCAAAAACTGGCAAACGAGATTACCGAACAACAGTACGCCGTACACCTCGACGATCGTCTTTCTTGTCCGCAAAGGAAACCCGAAAAAGATCAACGATTGGGACGATCTTGTTCGCCCCGACGTCACGGTCGTGACGCCGAATCCCAAGACATCGGGCGGTGCTCGGTGGAACTATCTTGCTGCATGGGGATACGCTCTTAAACAATTCAGCGGCGATGAATCCAAAGTGAAAGAGTTCATCAAACGTTTATTTAAAAATGTCCCCGTACTCGACACAGGTGCGCGCGGCTCAACAATAACATTTGTGGAGCGGGGCATCGGCGATGTTCTGATTGCCTGGGAGAATGAAGCATTTCTTGCGATGAATGAATTAGGCCCGGGGAAATTCGAGATCGTCGCCCCGGCCGTCAGCATTCTCGCCGAGCCCCCGGTTTCGATCGTGGACAAAGTCGTCGATAAACGGGGCACACGTCCCGTCGCTCAGGCATACCTTGATTATCTTTACACGGAAGAGGGGCAGGAAATTGCCGCACGGAATTTTTACCGTCCGCGGTTGCAATCTGTTGCCGCAAAATATGAAAGCAAGTTTCCGAAACTCAAGCTCTTTACGATCGATGAAATCTTTGGCGGATGGCAAAATGCGCAGAAAACACATTTTGCGGACGGCGGGACCTTCGATCAGATTTATCAACCGTAATGTTTCTAAATCCGATGATACGTGACGCGAAATGGCTCTTGTGAAGGCAATTGAAAATATTTTTCCCCAAAGCAGGAAACGCCGCGTTCTTCCCGGTTTCGGCCTGTCGTTGGGGTTTACAGTCTTTTACCTGAGCCTAATCGTGTTGATACCGGTCTCCACGTTATTTCTTAAAACGTTCGATTTAACGTGGAGCCAGTTTTACGGATCCATCACAAGCGCACGAGTGCTCGCGTCATTTCGTTTGAGTTTTGGAACTGCTTTCGCTGCCGCAATCGTCAACATTATTTTTGGCGTCTTGCTTGCGTGGACGCTCGTGCGCTATGATTTTCCGGGGAAAAGGATGGTCGATGCGTTCGTCGATCTGCCGTTTGCACTTCCGACTGCTGTGGCAGGAATTACGTTGACAACGCTCTACGCAGGCAACGGCTGGTTCGGACAATACTTTGAAGTTCTCGGAATAAAGGTGGACTATACTCCGCTCGGCATTACCGTCGCATTGATCTTCATCGGTTTGCCGTTTGTCGTTCGGACCGTGCAGCCCGTCCTTGAAGCGATGGAGCTTGATGTCGAAGAGGCTGCCGCGAGTCTCGGAGCGCACCGGTGGTATATTATTTCGCGGATCATTCTTCCGACAATTCGTCCCGCGGCGCTGACCGGTTTCGCACTTGCCTTTGCGCGAACGCTCGGCGAATACGGCTCGGTTGTTTTTATTGCCGGCAACATGCCGATGAAAACGGAAATCTCTACGCTCCTCATAGTCACTCGGCTGGAGCAGTACGATTATCCCGGCGCAACGGCGATCGCTGTAACGATGCTTGTCGCCTCGTTCATTCTTTTGCTGGTTATTAACATGTTGCAGGCAAGCATCAATAAGAAAGCGAGCAGCGTATGATCGGCTTTCAAAATACGCCCGATATTCTTCCGGCGCACGACGTGGTGGTGACGCGCACATCGCGGCTTTCCGAGCCTCGCTGGGTACGATGGATTGTCATCGGGATTTCGTTAGTGTTCGTCGTCGTGTTCTTAGCGGTGCCTCTTGTCCTTGTGTTTGTCAAAGCATTTGAAAAAGGGATCAAGACATATGTTACCGCCATTACGACGCCCGACGCGCTGGCGGCGATTAAGCTTACGCTGCTCACCGCGGCGATTGCCGTTCCGCTCAACGTTCTTTTTGGAATATCGGCTGCGTGGCTGATCGCTAAATTCGATTTCCCGGGGAAGAATGTGCTCACGACTCTGATCGATCTTCCGTTTACCGTTTCGCCGGTGATTTCCGGAATGGTCTTCGTGCTCCTTTTCGGTTTGCAGGGAGTTTTCGGAACGTGGCTCGATGAACATAATATCAAGATCATTTTCGCAGTGCCGGGGATTGTTCTTTCAACGATCTTCGTCACCTTTCCGTTTGTTGCGCGCGAGCTTATTCCCGTCATGCAATTGAGCGGCACGGAAGAAGAAGAAGCCGCAATCGTCCTTGGTGCCAGCGGCTGGAGAACCTTTTTTACGGTCACGCTTCCTAATATCAAATGGGGATTGATGTACGGAATTATCGTTTGCAATGCACGGGCGATGGGAGAATTCGGCGCTGTCTCTGTGGTTTCGGGACACATTCGCGGGGCGACGAATACGATTCCCTTGCAGGCGGAGATCCTGTACAACGAGTATCACATTACGGCGGCGTTTTCCGTTGCATCGCTTCTGACGTTTCTGGCCGTCGTAACCTTGATAATCAAGAAGGTAGCTGAAGCGAAGATCCATCATGAAGTCTCGTCAACACATTCCCAACCACTGACCGGCACGATATGAGCATCGCAGTACGAAATCTGACAAAGACATTCAACGGTTTTACTGCCGTCGACAATGTCAGCTTTAACGTTGAAACCGGAGAGTTGATCGCTATTCTCGGACCGAGCGGGTCGGGAAAAAGCACCCTGTTACGAATTATCGCCGGATTGGAAATTCCAAACACAGGGGAGATTCATTTAACGGGAGTGGAAACAACGCTCTCGTCCCCGCAAGAGCGCAATGTCGGATTTGTTTTTCAGCACTACGCTCTCTTTAAACATATGACGCTCTATGAAAATATTGCATTCGCGCTTAAGGTAAGAAAAGTATCGAAAGCGGAAATTGTCAGCCGCGTCAACGAACTCCTGGAATTGGTTCAATTAAAAGGACTGGAACATCGCTATCCGTCCCAGATCTCCGGCGGACAGCGCCAGCGTGTTGCGGTGGCGCGCGCGCTTGCAGCACGCCCGAGGGTTCTTTTGCTCGATGAGCCGTTCGGCGCACTTGACGCAAAAGTGCGAGAAGAACTGAGGAAATGGATTCTGCAGCTTCACGAACAGACACGCGTCACGACGCTCTTCGTTACGCACGACCAGCACGAAGCGCTTGAAATTGCCAATAAAATTTTTGTCATGAACAAGGGGCGCATCGAGCAAGAGGGAACGCCGAGGGAAATATTCGACCGGCCGCTGACTCCGTTCGTCGCAGAGTTTGTCGGCGAGAGCAATTTTATTGAAGCGGAAGTCTCGGAGCCCCATCTGGTCCGCTGGGGCCCGATAAATTTTTCAGTGAACGGTTATCCGCTGAGAGAAAAAATGAGGATCTATTTCCGTCCGAACGACGTGTATGTCAGCTCGGCGCCGGAGCATAGTCACGTGAGGGCGACGATCGCCAAAACGCGGTTCAAAGGCCCGTTGATCGAATTGACGCTGCATATCGGAGATGGAAAACACGTTATCGCGCATGTTCCGAAGGGAGTTTCATTTGCGAGCGGGTTCACGGAAGGGTCGGAAGTCTATGTCGGCATCACGGAATACCATTCATTTTCAAAATCGTAAGCGGCGGTGAGCACAACTCAGATACAGGCAAACGAACTGGCGTCATTGAACGCCCAAGCGGAAAACCTATCCGTCGAAGAAATAATTTCTTTAGGATTGACTGTGCTTGGAACGAAATCGGTATTTACAACATCGTTCGGGGCGGAAGACCAGGTGATCACACACATCCTCGCCGAGAAAAAACTTCCGGTCGATATTTTCACGCTGGACACCGGGAGGCTCTTCAACGAAACGCTCGAAACATTTGAAAAGACGGCAAATAAATACGGCAACATCGTCAAAACACTTTTTCCGAGCCCAACTGATGTTGAAGTGTACGTCAATAAAAATGGAATCAATGCTTTCTATGAATCCGTGGAATTGCGCAAAGAATGCTGCGGTATCAGAAAAGTAAAGCCGCTGGAAAGAGGGTTACATGACTACGGGCTTTGGATCACCGGGCTTCGGGCCGATCAATCGGAGAACCGTTCCGATCTCCATTTCTTCGAATGGGACAAACGCTTTCAAATTGTTAAGGTCAACCCCTTGCTTCGCTGGACATTACGGGAAGTTATGGATTTCATTAAGACCAATTTTGTCCCATACAACCTTCTTCACGACAAAGGCTTTGTCAGCATCGGCTGCGCGCCGTGCACGCGGGCAATTGAGGAGGGAGAAGATTTTCGGGCCGGACGATGGTGGTGGGAATCGTCAAAAAAAGAATGCGGGCTGCATCATTCTTAAAGTCTCACGCAAATCCCGAAGGGGATGGCTTTGCCAGACGCTAAGACGCAAAGCCGGCAAACGAATTTTATTATAGAAGAACCAAATTATGGATTATCTCAAAGAATTAGAATCCGAAGCAATTTATGTCATCCGGGAAGTTGCGGCGCAGTTTGAAAACGCTGCAATCCTCTTTTCATGCGGAAAAGATTCCATTACGATCGCCCATCTCGCGCGCAAAGCGTTTTATCCGGCGGCGATTCCGTTCCCCCTTGTGCACATAGACACCGGGCATAATTTTCCAGAAGTGCTGGAATTCCGCGATGCGTTTGTGAAACAACTTGACGTGCAGCTGATCGTGGGCTCTGTCCAGGATGCAATTGATAAAGGAGAAATAAGCGACCAATCGGGAAAATACGCAAGCCGGAATATGCTGCAAACTCATGTTCTTTTAAAAACGATCGAACAGTACGGATTTGACGCCTGCATCGGCGGCGCGCGGCGGGATGAAGAAAAAGCCCGCGCAAAAGAACGATTCTTTTCCGTGAGAAATGATTTTGGACAGTGGGATGTAAAAAGGCAGCGCCCCGAATTGTTCGACATGCTGAACGGGAGGATCCGCAAAGGAGAAAATGTCCGCGTATTTCCGATAAGCAATTGGACCGAGATTGACGTGTGGAATTACATTAAAGAAGAGCGGCTTGCCATTCCTAGCATTTATTATGCGCACTCACGACCGACATTCATGCGGGATGCATTGATCTGGCCGATTTCAGATTTTGTTCCTCTTGTTGCTGGCGAAACTGCCGATGTGCGGCAAGTTCGTTTTCGCACCGTCGGTGATATGAGCTGCAGTGCAGCGATTGAGTCCGAGGCATCGACGATCGATCGCATTATTTATGAGATTGAAAATGCGCAAACGTCCGAACGGGGCGCCCGCATCGACGACAAATGGTCTGAAGCGGCGATGGAGTTGCGGAAAGTACAGGGATATTTTTAAAAGAACTGATCACGCAAAGACGCTAAGGCGCAAAGGAAAACTATTATGAATCTTCCCCGCGACTTTGCGTCTTTGCGAGCAGTATTTTGACGAGTCTAAAACTATGAAAGAAGTTCTTCGCATAGCGACAACCGGCAACGTCGACGACGGAAAAAGCACGCTCATTGGGAGGCTCTTGTACGAAACGCACTCCCTTCCCGCTGATAAAGTTGAAGACCTGATCCGCGCGAGCAAACGCCGCGGGTTCGATGCACCCGACTTTTCGCTGCTGACAGACGGCCTTCTCGCGGAACGTGAACAGGGAATTACGATCGACGTTGCCCATGTCTATTTTCAAACGCCGCGCCGAAAGTTTATCGTCGCCGACACGCCGGGGCATGAGCAGTATACTCGAAACATGGTCACAGGTGCTTCGACATCATCCGTGGCGCTCATTCTTGTCGATGCACGCAACGGAAGCCTCCTTCAAACGTACAGACATTTTCTCATCTCGCATATTCTGGAACTTTCAACCGTTATTGTCTGCATCAACAAAATGGACCTTGTCGATTATGATGAGGTGCGCTATCTGCAGGTCGTCGAAACGCTTTCATCGTTTGCACAACACCTCGGTTTTCCTGCATCGCGGCTTGTTTTTATCCCCCTGAGCGCAAGCGTGGGAGACAACGTTACAGCGGTTTCGGCGAAGACGCCATGGTACAATGGGAAGCCATTGCTCGAACTCCTCGAAACAATCAATATGCCGGGCGCGAGCGAGGATACGCCGCTTCGATTTTCCGTGCAGTGTGTCCTTCGCTCCAAACTTCCCGAATTCCACGACTACCGCGGTTACGCTGGTAAAATTGCAAGCGGCAGCATTCGTATCGGCGACAAGGTCACTATTCTGCCATCGCAACTTACGACGACTGTGAGCGGGTTAGACATGTACGGCAAAGAGATTGAATCCGCTCAAGCTGGAGAATCGGTCTCGATCCATCTTGAAAAAGACCTCGATTTGAGCAGGGGAGATATGATCGTGAAGGAAGGCCAGCTGCCGAATGTTTCCAGGACCGTCGAGGCGCGGCTCTGCTGGCTTCACGAACGACCGGCAAAAGTCCGTTCCCGGTATCTTCTTCAGCATGGTGTGCGGCGCATTCACGCACGCATTGACGCGATCCGGTCGGTCATTCATCCTGAATCGCTGGAAGCTGTGCTCAATGCCGAAACGCTCTCGCTCAACGATATCGGAGACGTGACGATCACTGTGGCAGTCGAAGTTTTCTATGACCGTTATCAGGACAACAAAGCGAACGGCGTATTTATTCTCATCGACGAGGCAACAAACGATACCGTCGGCGTTGGATTTTTGGCTTAAAAATTGGGCCACGAAGGCACCAAGGCTCAAAGGAGTATCATGAGAAAAATCGATTACTTTTTCGTGTCTTTGTGACTTGTGCCGAAGGCATCTCCCTAAGGGATCGCTTCGCGAACTTCGTGAGTGGCAATGTGACAGACATTTTACGGAGATACAATCTAGAAGGAGTGATTATGCAAAGTTTCAGAAACGAACTTGAAAACCTCCACAATCCCGCGGTTGAGCGGGATATCATCGACCTCGAGAGGAAGATAAAACTCTATCGGGATGGAAAAATCGATGATGACAAATTCAGAAGCCTCCGGCTGGTCCGGGGCATCTACGGGCAGCGCCAGCCCGGAGTCCAGATGGTCCGAATAAAAATCCCGTTCGGACGATTAACGGTGAAACAGCTCCTAACGATCTCCGATATCTCTGAAGAGTACGGCAGCGGAAACCTTCATGCGACAACGCGGCAGGATATTCAGATACACTATGTCAGCCTCGAACGGACGCCGGAGCTGTGGGCGCGCTTAGAACGGGACGACATCACGCTCCGTGAAGCATGCGGCAACACCGTCCGCAACATCACTGCATCGTCGACGGCAGGCATCGACCCGAAAGAGCCATTCGATGTTTCGCCGTACGCTTATGAACTGTTCCGGTATTTTTTGCGGAACCCGATCTGCCAGGAACTCGGCCGGAAGTTCAAGATCGCATTTTCTTCAAGCGAAGAGGATACGGCATTCGCGTTCATCCACGATATCGGCCTGATCCCGAAGATAAAAAATGTAAACGGAAAAGAGGTCCGCGGGTTCAAGGTTCTCATTGGGGGCGGACTCGGCTCGTATCCTCACCTCGCGGTAACGGCGTTCGAATTCCTCGAAGAGCAGCAGATTCTTCCCTACGCCGAAGCGCTGCTCCGCGTTTTCGACCGTTACGGAGAACGGAAGAACAGGCAGAAAGCCCGGATGAAATTCTTGCTCGAACAGTTTGGGCTGGAAAAGATGCGGGAACTCATCCGCGAAGAATGGAATGCTCTCAACGTAAAGGAATTTTGGGTCGATAGAAACATTCTTCCCCCGGGCAATATCCCTGACCCCGTCAACCCAAAAACTCCGGAACACATCGATGAACAAAAATTCAAACGATGGCGTGAAACGAATGTCTTTGAACAGAAACAGAAAGGATTCCACGGAGTATATGTGCGTGTGCCGCTCGGCAATCTTGACGTGAAGAGAGCCCGGATTTTAGCCGAGATCGCGGAAACATTTGCTGCAGACGAGATCCGCATCACGGTCAACCAAGGATATTTATTAAAATTTGTGCGTCCCGAAAATCTTCCTGCGCTGTATCATTCTCTCGACGGAATTTCTCTCGCCGAGCCGGGCTTCAACAGCGCGAACGATATTACGGCATGCCCGGGGACCGACACGTGTAATCTCGGCATTTCCGACAGCACGAGCATTTCGCTTGAACTCGAAAAAGTTATCTCCGAAGAATATCCCGACCTGATCTACAACAATAACATCAAGATCAAGATCAGCGGATGCCCCAACTCCTGCGGCCATCATGGAATCGCGAGCATCGGCTTTCACGGGAGTTCGTTCAAAGCAGGAGAGTATTCCGTTCCGGCGCTTCAGGTCGTTCTCGGCGGCGGACAGCTGGGAAACGGCGAAGGACTGCTGGCGGAAAAAATAATCAAGATTCCATCGAAGCGCGGTCCGGATGTGCTCCGACTTCTTCTTGACGATTACAATGAACATCGGAACGAGGGCGAATACTACGAAACCTATTACCGGCGGAAGGGAAGGGAATACTTCAACGTTCTCTTGAAGCCGTTTGCGAACCTCGCGAACCTTGTGCCGGGAGATTACATCGATTGGGGCCGCAGCGAGCAATTCGCCTTGAAAACGGAAGTCGGCGAGTGCGCCGGTGTTATTATCGATCTTGTTTCAACACTGTTGTATGAGACGGAAGAAAAGCTCCAGTGGGCAAAAGAATCGTTCGGCCACGGGCACTTTGCAGATGCGATCTATCACAGTTACAACGTCTTCGTCAACGGTGCAAAGGCGATGCTTCTTAAGAAAGATGTCATCGTCAATACACAGACCGGCATTCTGCGCGACTTCGAAACTCACTATGGAAATGAAACGATTTTTCAATTTCCCGAAGGGTTCAAGGAATTCGTTCTGCGCATCAACAAAAACGAACCGTCGATAGATTTTGCGCAGCGATATCTCGATGATGCTGAACATTTTTTAGGGATAATACATAGCGCTCGCACGGCAAAAGATACGATCAACGTTGAGGTGAAAATATAGTATGAACACACTCTATCCGATCTTTTTGAAAGTAGAAGGCAAGCCCGTTCTCGTTGTCGGCGGCGGGAAAGTTGCCGAGCAAAAAGTAAAAGGCTTGCTCGACGTGAAAGCGAAAGTTACAATCGTTGCGCCACGCATCACTTCATTGCTTGAAACACTCGTGTCCGAAAACCAGATAGCACTGCTGCAGAGGGAGTACCAACCGGGAGACGTAAAGGGTTTTATTCTCGCAATTGCTTCGACCAACAACCCTGACGTTCACAGAGAAATCTTTGACGATGCGGCTGCTTACAACATCCCGGTTAACGTTGTCGATGTACCGGAACTATGCAATTTTTATCTCGCTTCCGTTTTTCAAAACGGCGATCTCAAAGTCGCCGTGTCGACGAACGGAAAAAGCCCGACGCTTGGGAAAGTTATCCGGGACAGAATCGCGTCGGAGTTCGGAAAGGGATATCCCGAACTCCTCGAGACGCTGGGCGAGCTGCGTCCATCGGTCCTTTCCATCTATGCAGAAGCCGATAAACGGAAATCCGTTTTTGAGACCATCGTCGCCGATGAACTCAACAGAAGAAGCCTTCCCAATTCGCAAACGAATAAGAACGCACCGTCGGCGGGTTCACACCGAACGGGCAAAGTGTATCTTATCGGCGCCGGGCCGGGCGATCCGGAACTGATAACCGTGAAGGGATTACGCCTCCTTAAAGATGCAGACGTCGTTGTCTATGATGCCCTTGCTTCCTTCGAGCTTCTTTCTTCAACAAAAGAAGAATGCGAAAAGATTTTTGTCGGAAAGCGCTCCGGAGGCCATTATGTTGAACAGGAAGAAATCAATTTGCTCCTCGTAAAGAAAGCCGGCGCCGGGAAAAATGTTGTCCGTTTAAAAGGGGGCGATCCATTCGTTTTCGGACGAGGGGGAGAGGAGCTGAAATCCCTGCGCGAGGCGGGAATCGATGCAGAAATCGTTCCCGGAATTACGGCCGGGACCGGCGTCCCTTCATCGATTGGAATCCCGCTGACGGATCGCGACATGTCGTCCAACGTTGTGTTCGTTACCGGCAGTGAAAATCCCGCCAAGGAGAATACTATTGATTGGAAAAGCGTTGCGGCGATCGATACGATTGTGGTTTACATGGGAATAAAAAATCTTGTGCATATTACCGCAAAGCTGTCGGAGGCGGGACGCGACGGAAGAACTCCGGCCGCGGTCATTTTCGGCGGAACTACTTCAACGGAAATTGTTGTGGAAGGGACGCTGCAAACGATCGGCACAAAAGCCAGGGAAGTCGAAACAGACGCGCCGGGAATTGTCATTATCGGCGATGTTGTAGGATTCTTACATCATCACAATGGCAACGTACTTTTGAAGGAATTTTCAGTTTGATCTGTTGTTTTTGTTGTTTGACGAAAAGATGGGTTCGTGCAAAGACTCAGTTTCGCTAGACCAATTCTTCATTTCCCTTTGTGCGGACTTTTTTTGAGACCTGTCTGCCACAGTACAAACGATCGATGGCGCCGTGCCCGAGTGGTTAAGGGGAGAGCCTGCAAAGCTCTTTTTCCGCGGTTCGAATCCGCGCGGCGCCTCACGAAGTAAATTCGAAGAATGGATATTGCTGTCCATTTTTCCCGATCTATAAGAACCATCCAAGGGATCCCTCTCTCGAATGTTGGACGCTGCGCCGCTCATCCGGTATGGAGTAATTCTCTTTTCCATATCGGATCGTTATGTGAGGCACGTCGGAAAAAGCACGTTGCAATCATTCCATTTCCTTAACATATTGTTCATACAGTTGTAATACGCTCGTTAAAGTATTTTCGTATTCTGAATGTCGTTCGGAAGTTATCGGGACCATGAAAGGGCAACGAGTGACAAGGAGATGCGCGATACTTTTCGTTCTCGCTTTTTATTCTGCCGGTTCTCATGCACAGGAACTGGCCCGGCTGCTTCAACACGGGGACGACTGCTTCGCCCGTCAGGCGACAGAGGAAGCGTTGCGCTATTACGATCAAGCGAATACGTTGTCCCCTCAGAACAGCGAGACACTGCTTCGTTTGACGCGCACATATTGCGACCTCGGGTGGATTCATCTGCGGACCGACACGAGCGCGCAATCGTACTATCTTCGCGCGGCTGCATATGCGGACACGCTTCTATTGCTGAATCCGAATTCCCCACCGGCGCATTTTTGGGTATCGTTAACGCAAGGGAGCCTTATCCCGTTCCATTCAATCTCGGAAAAAATCCACATAGGAAAAGAGGTCCGTTTCCATGCCGAGAGGGCAATCGAAATCGATTCCACATTCGCCTTCGCGTACGTCATTCTCGCAGTTTTCGAAAGGGAGAGTTCACAGCTATCCTGGTTTGAGCGGACCATCGCACGCGTCATTTTCGGCGCGGACATTCAGGGGTCGCTTTCGCATTCCGAAGAGCTCCTCGAAAAATCCATCCAGTTTGACAGCTCGAACACCTATGCTTATTACGAGATGTACTGGACGCTCATGGCCATGGGGAAGAAGGAGGCCGCCGTCGAATCGCTGAAACATGTACTTACACTCCCAGTGAAAAGCCAGCGCGAAGGAAGATATCATTTATTAGCGCAAAATTACCTGGCACGCATCGACTCGACAGGCGAGTAGGACACATTTTCCTGCAGAATCTGCAACTTTATATCCCCGCTGTTTTTTGCTTTTCACCCCTGACCCTGTTAACAATTTCATAACATTGGTGTAATACAAAGCTATTGTGGGAAGTGTATTTTAGCGCACGCTTGAAGCACACGATGGCATACCAGGATTGTCATAAATTCAATCAAACCTTATTTTTTCCATCTATTCAGAAAGGATACAAATGAAGAAGCACTTGTTTCTGCTGGCGGTTGGGCTCTTCCTCGTGTCGGCGACTGCTTTTAGTCAGGGGAAATTCAGCGGCTACATGTTCGGCGACTACTATTATAATGTGGCGCGCGACTCTTCGTTCAACCACACGGCTCCCGGCGCGGCGGCGTCCAGCTCAAGCGCCCCCGGATCGACGTCAATGCAGGCATTTCAGATCCGCCGGATTTACCTTACCTATGATAATGATATTTCCGATATCTTCACGTCGAGATTCCGCCTCGAAGCTGACCAGGGCGCAACGCCCGGCGTAACGGCTCCGGTAGCGAATACAACTTCCGGTGCTATCACTTCGGCCGATGAACTCCCCAGCGGCAAAACAAGTGTGTTTGTGAAAGACGCCTACTTAATGTGGAAGAACGTTTTTGCCGGAAGTAATTTAATTTTCGGTGTACAGCCGACTCCTGCGTATGATGTTTCCGAAACTGCATGGAGTTATCGGTTCCTCGAAAAAACTATTATGGACTTGCGGTCAATCGTTCCATCCCGCGACCTCGGAATGTCTCTTAAAGGTAATTTGGTTGGCAACGGCATGGTCAATTATTGGTTAATGATCGGAAACGATGACGGGAATATTCCTGAGAACAATAAATACAAACGGTATTATGCTCACATACAATTGAAGCCGATGACGAACTTTCTAGCTACGGTCTATGTGGATTACAAAGATGCGGCGGATGTTAAGAACGCGAGCGGTTCGCTGGTGAGCGCGAGCACGATGACGGAAGCGGTCTTTGTCAACTATGCGGTGCCGTTCATGTATAACTTCGGAGTTGAGTTGTTTATGAACTCGGCGTCTAATGCATTCACACCCAAGGGAGGCACATTAGGTTCGAAAGATGCTCTTGGATTCACCGTTTATGGTGCTTACAATCTAATACCGGAACTAGCCATAGTGGCTCGATACGACAACTATGATCCGAACACGAACAGCGCCGTAAACGCAAAAGGCGATTCACGCAATTATATCATAGCGGGACTTTCATGGAAAGCAGACAAGAACGTTTCTATTTCTCCGAACATTTTGTACGAGACATATGAAACTCCCGTGAACGTGGTTACCGGCGCAAATGGTGCGGCTATCAATGCGTCAGTGACGGCTCGTCTGACATTCTACTATGTGTTTCTTTGATCACGAATGTAGTTAACCATCAAAAGTGAAGGAATTTAAAAAATGAAATCTCTAATTATCGCAATGCTGCTGCTCGTCTTATCGCTGGTCGTCGGCGAAGCTGCCCTTGCCCAGATGAAGCTGAACGGGGCAGGAGCGACATTCCCGTACGTGATTTACTCAAAATGGTTCGACGTCTACAGCAAGAAGAGCGGCGTGGAATTCAACTACCAGTCGATCGGCAGCGGAGGCGGAATTAAGCAAGTGACTGAAGGAACGGTTGATTTCGGAGCGAGTGACGGTCCGATGTCGGACGCGCAGCTTCAAGAGGCCAAAGGAAAACAAGGAACAGACGTTCTTCATATTCCGACTGTGATGGGTGCCGACGTCGTGGCATATAATCTTCCTGCGGCGGGGAAAGACCTGCGATTGACACCCGACGTTCTCGCTGGAATTTTTTTGGGACAGATTACGAACTGGAATGATTCCAAGATTACTTCAATTAATCCGGGAAAGAATCTTCCCGACGAAGCAATCATTGTTGCACACCGGTCGGACGGAAGCGGTACCACCTACATTTTTACAGACTATTTGAATAAAGTCAGCAAAACGTGGGCGGTAAATGTGGGCAAAGGTACTTCCGTTAACTGGCCCGCAGGCTTGGGAGGCAAAGGAAATGAGGGCGTTGCCGGTATAGTGAAACAGACCGAAGGTGCCATCGGGTACGTCGAACTTGCGTACGCGGTGAAGAACAATCTCCCGTACGCGCTTATTCAGAACAAAGAAGGCGCCTTTGTTGAGGCGACATTTGAATCTGTTTCTGCGGCTGCCGTGGGAGCGAGTAAAAATATGCCGGAGGACTTGAGAGTTTCGATTACGAATCCGGATGGCAAGGATTCATACCCCATCTCCGGATTTACGTGGCTCTTAATTTATCAAAACATGAAAGAAAAATCGAAAGCGCAGGAAATAGTAAAATTTCTAAAGTGGGCGATGGCCGACGGCCAGTCATACACAAAGGATCTTTACTATGCGCCGCTTCCGGAAGCTGTTGTGAAGCTTTGTCTGAAAAAAATTGATACCATTTCAACCAATTGATGTCTCGTGGCGGATACTTCATCTAATATCGCTTTATCAGTTGCGCAACAGCCGGGTGGAGGAGCCGAAATGGCTCCTTCGCCCGATGTTTTTGTGGAAGTGAAGAAACGAAAGAGCGCGAATCTGGGCGATTTGATTTTTCAAGGCTCTACGGCATTTTTTGCCTTCCTCGTATTTGCGCTTGTTTTTCTGATGGCATATGAAATGTTCCGCGGTTCGACCCTTTCTATAGATAAATTCGGCTGGTCGTTCCTTTGGCGGGAAATTTGGGACCCTGTTCAGGATGAATATGGGGCGCTCGTTTTTATTTTTGGAACACTCGTATCATCTGTTCTCGCACTTGTGCTTGCGCTGCCGTTGAGCATCGGTGTCGCAGTGTTTCTCTCGGAGCTGGCCCCCCGTTGGCTGGAGAAGCCGGTGTCGTTTCTTATCGAACTTCTTGCAGCGATCCCCAGTATCGTGTACGGCTTATGGGGAATCTTTGTCCTGGTCCCGTGGCTGCGCGTTTCGGTGGAGCCTATGCTGGCTAAGAATTTAAAATTTCTCCCGTTATTCAAAGGGGCGCCGTATGGATTTGGAATGCTCGCTGCGGGAATTATCCTGGCGATCATGGTCTTGCCGATCATCACCTCGATCTCCCGCGACGTATTGAAAGCAATTCCTACCGCCCAGCGCGAGGCGGCATTGGCGCTGGGAGCTACTCGGTGGGAAACAACAAGAATTATTTTGTCGGATGCAAGATCGGGAATATTGGGCGCGACATTGCTCGGGCTGGGGAGAGCCATCGGCGAGACTATGGCTGTCACGATGGTCATTGGAAACCGTCCGGAGATCTCCTCATCGCTCCTTGCGCCGGGCTACACAATGGCGAGCGTAATCGCAAATGAATTTACCGAAGCGACCTCGGACATGTACATCAGTTCTCTTATCGAGATTGCGCTTATACTTTTCGCGGTGACGGTGCTCCTCAACGCTGCAGCCCGAATCATTGTCTGGAGCGTCACGAATAAATTTAAGAACGCATGAAACAGGGTTATTCCAAATCTCATTATTGGCGGAAGTCGAAGAGCGCGATTACGACGTTCCTGTGTTTGCTGAGCGCGTTGATTGCCGTTGTTCCGCTCTTTCTCATCTTCTTTTATTCCCTCTCGCAAGGCATCGGTGCGCTGAATTTAGATTTCTTCATCAAAATGCCGAAGCCTGTGGGCGAGAGCGGCGGGGGGATGGCGAACGCAATTGTCGGAACGGGAATTCTCATCGGTCTTGGTACGCTCTTTGGACTTCCGATCAGCCTCTTTACCGGAATCTATCTTGCAGAACATAAGCATGGTGCGTTCGCGTCGGTCGTCCGCTTTTTAACGGACGTCCTCAGCGGAATACCGTCGATCGTTGTCGGCGTTGTTGCCTATATTGTTGTAGTGCTGCCGATGAAACATTTCTCGGCGCTTGCCGGAGGAGTTGCGTTAGGCATTCTCATGATTCCCACGGCAACGCGAACGACGGAGGAGATGCTGCTACTTGTTCCTCAATCTATCAGGGAAGCGGGCCTTGCGCTCGGTATTGCACGCTGGAGGGTGACACTGAGAGTGATTCTCCCTACCGCCCTGCGAGGGATTACAACGGGAATACTTCTTGCTCTTGCCCGTGCAGCTGGCGAAACTGCGCCTCTGCTTTTTACCGCGCTGGGGAATCGTTTCTGGTCGACTGAAATCGGCCAACCGATTGCATCGTTAAGCGTGTTTATTTATGATTACGCAAAAGCGCCGTTTTCCGACTGGAACAGACAGGCGTGGGCCGCAGCGTTTGTTCTCATATTTTTTATTACCATCCTGAATGTTATATTTCGATTCGTAACGAGAGGACGCTATGCAGGAAACGGCAATTGATGAAAAAGTAACGAAGGTGCCGCTCGTTATCGGCAGTCAACGTGAAGCGGAAAAAATTATGAATGTCAAAGTTTCTACTAAGAATGTGGAAGCCTTTTTTGGCAAGAGCAGGGCATTGCACGGTATCTCGCTCGACGTACCGAAAAATACCGTTGTGGCCATTATCGGTCCGTCGGGTTGCGGCAAGTCGACATTTCTTCGTTGCCTGAACAGGATGCACGAAGTGGCGGGGGGCACGCGGAAAGGTTCCATCATGCTCGATGGCGAAAACATCGACGAATACGATCCCGTCGTGCTGCGCCGCAGAGTGGGGATGGTCTTCCAAAAACCAAACCCGTTTCCGACGATGTCAATTTTTGACAATGTTGCAGCCGGGCTGCGTCTCAACGGCATGGTGAAAAAAAACTCGCTTGCGGAAACGGTGGAACGGAGCCTCCGGCAAGCGGCTCTCTTCGATGAAGTAAAAGATATTCTTGACAGGTCGGGGATCAGCTTATCCGGCGGACAGCAGCAACGCCTCTGTATCGCGCGCGCCCTCGCCGTGGACCCGGAAGTAATTCTCATGGACGAACCGGCAAGCGCGCTCGACCCGATTGCAACTGCGAAAATAGAAGAATTGATCCAAGAGCTTAAGAAGAACTATACGATTGTGATCGTCACCCATAACATGCAGCAGGCCGCCAGGGTGAGCGACGAGACGGCGTTCTTTTACCTCGGCCAGCTCATCGAGTTCGGCGGGACGGAACGTTTATTCACGTCTCCTCAGAAAAAGCAAACAGAAGATTATATCACAGGACGCTTCGGATAGACGATTGTTGTTTCCGATTCATAACTCGAGACATCTGAAAAATGGTCTCTCGCCAAGCCGCCAAGGCGCAAAGAATTTGTTTTTGAATTATTTTGCGGCTCTGCGTCTTTGCGCGAGCCATAATTTTAGAATTATTCAGAAGCCTCAATTCTTAAATATTAATTCTTAATTCCTAATTCTTAATTCCTCATCCCCATGCCCCGACACTTTGAAATAGAGCTCGATCAACTCCGCACCAATATCATCAAAATGGGAAGCTTGGTCGATGAGCAAATTGACATGGCCACGATGGCATTGCTGGAATCCAATGTCGAACGGGCGAAGCTTGTGATCGAACGCGACCGGAAGGTTGACGAATTCGACATTCTTATCGACTCTCAATGTGAGCGTATTTTCGCGCTGACCCAGCCCGTTGCAACGGACTTGAGGCTGATCATGGCGGCGTTGAAGATAAATCATGAATTGGAACGCATGGGCGACATCGCCGTCAATATCGCCGAGCGCGCAATTTCGCTCCAGTATCATCTTGAGCTTCTGCGGAAATCACGGGTGATTGAAATGTCGAGCATCGCACGGGAAATGGTTAAGCACGCGATTGATTCGTTCGTGAACAACGACCCAGACCTTGCACGGGAGATTCTTCCCAAGGACGACCTCGTCGATAACCTGAACAAGAACATTTTTAAATTCCTGGTTTCCGAAATGAAGGCAAATGCGGAGATCATAGAGCCGGCCGCACACATCATCGTCTTATCCCGGCATCTTGAACGCCTTGCCGACCATGCAACAAACATCTCGGAAGATGTTGTCTACCTTGTCGACGCGAAAATCGTCAAGCACCACGCCCAAGAGCTGGAATAAGTTTCTAAACCTTGCCAGGGCTCGGAGCATTGACAGGGTTCTTTGGCCTCATCTTCTTGCTTCCCTCCTCAATTTTTAATATTTTCATCTGGTCGAGCATCCCAATTCCCCACAACTACTTCGGAGTTAGTGCAGCATGCCAGTCATTATGCTTGCAAATGAAAACAGGACGATAGAAGTTCCCGTCGGCGCAAACCTTCGCCGTGTGCTTCTGAATAACGGCGTCTCTCCCTACATCGGTTTTGCGAAGCTTATCAACTGCCAGGGATTTGAATTATGCGGCACATGCCGTGTGGAAGTTGTCGACGGCAAAGGAGCGTCGGCAAGAAGGGAAGATGAGGAACAAACACTGATCAGCAGCACGCCATTCTACGCGCGCAAGATTGAAAAAAATATTCGCCTTTCGTGTCAGACTTCCGTAACCGGGGACATGACTGTCAAAACCTATCCGAAAGTCGCGATCGACCGGGAGCGGACACGTGAGATGATGATCAAATCCGGTATCTCCGCTGTTTTCCTTCTTCTTTTCGGCTTGTTCTTTTTGGCGATGTTCCTGGATATGATCAAGTTAATTTAAAAGTGAATGGTGAAGAGTTAATGGTGAAAAGTGTGAAGGATCACATTATTGGTTCGTTTAAAAAAAGAAGTATATATTGTTTTTCACCATTCACTATTAACTAGAAGCTATCTCAAAAACTCCAATAAATGTCATTCTGTCCCAAAGGGATCCCTTCGGGAAACGGAGCGAAGCGAAGTGAAGAATCCATGACAATCATGCATTGTGAATCTACGAGGTTTCAGTGTCGTGGATGCTTCTCCCGCCAAAATGCGGCGGGATCAGCATGACATTTACAAATGTAATCTACATCGAAACCATTTTTGAGATGGCTTCTATTTACTATTAACTCTTCACCATTAACTCTTCCCCATTGATTCAACGCTTCGATGAAAATTCTTCTCGCATATTTCCGCCTGCATTCCGTCCGGACAGCGGCGTTGCTCTATTTTCTGATCGCCGGGGCGTTGACGCAAGTTCCGCTTTTCAATTATGTCGGTTATGAATTCTCCGCTGCGTTGACAATCCCCGCTGCAATTATCAGCGGGCTATTGGCCATCGGCTTCATCAGAATTCATGTCCACCAGCCGATTTCGCGGAAAAAATTTCTTACTGTGCTCGCTCATTACTTTATTGTCAACGGCGTTCTCCTGCTCATTCCTCTTGCCGTAATGTCTGCGAATGCCGTTGCTGTGAAAAATTGCTCGTTTGTCAACGGGCTGATATACTATACGCTGCTTCCCGTCTGTTCGATGGTCTTTGCCGTGTCGCTTGCGCTGCCGGTGGGAATTGCCTTTCGCCGCCCCCGTCTGGTGTTCATCGTCGTCATTGCCGCCGTTCTTGCCCAGATTGTTATCGTTACGTACACAGAGCCGCAGTTATTCGCGTACAATTTTGTCCTCGGATATTTCCCCGGCATCACGTACGACGAAACGCTGAACGACCTCTCGACCCTCATCCTTCACCGCGAGTTTATGCTTATCGCCTCGCTTTTCTTTATCATTGTTTTTTTTCTGCTCGTCAGAATGGCGTGGTCCGACTACAAACTCCACGAGAATATTCAGGCGTTCAGAGTCAGGAAAGGAGACGGAATCCTTTACGGCGCGGCGTTCCTTTGTCTCGGCCTCCTCGTCTATGGCCACCTTGAACGCAGCATGCTGGGGTTTCAATTCTCCGCATCCGATATTCAATCGGAATTGGGCGGGATGGCAACGACGGCTCATTTTGTGCTGTTCTATCCGAAAGAGCAAGTATCGGAGCGGGATATTCGGTTTCTGAAAGCTGAGGCGGAATACCATTACGGCGTCGACGTTGCTCGGATGAAAGAATCGCTCGGCAGCGGCGAAAAAATATCGGTGTATCTGTATCCGTCCGGTGAGGCGAAACGTCGATTTATCGGAACAGCGACGACGAATATCGCTAAGCCGTGGCGAAAGGAGATCCACCTCACGCTCGATTCATTTGAAGATACCTTCCGCCATGAATTGGTGCACGTGCTGGCGGCCAATGTCGGCCTGCCGGTCATCGGAGCGAGCGATCGCATGGGGTTGAACGAAGGCTTTGCCACCGCCGTTGATTGGAATTGGCAGGAATTTTCCCCGCACGAGTATGCGGCGGCGATGCAGCGCGAGAAATTGCTCGGCGACCCGGCAGCGCTGTTTGGCTACACGGGATTTGCGATGCAGCAGGGGTCGTACGCATACATTGTGGCCGCTTCGTTCACGCGGTATTGTATTGACCGCTTCGGCGTGAAGCGTTTTAAGGAAGTGTTTCCTGCGGGACATTTCGTTGAGGTGTACGGAGTATCTCTCGCCGTGCTCATTGATGATTGGGAGAGTTTTTTGAGAACGGTCAACGCGTCGGCCCTCCCGGGCGAAACTGTGAGGACGTTGTTTGCGCAGCAGTCAATCTTCCGGAAGACGTGTGCGCGCGTAACGGCGGAAAGAAATTCGAAAGCCGTGCAGGCGATCCGGGTGAAAAATTACGTGCAGGCAGAAAGCGAATTCTCGGCGTCGTTCGGCGATGCTCAGACGGCGTTTGCGCTCCGCGGAATGCTTCAATCTCTCATCGGCCAGCGGAAGTTTCACGAGGCGGTCGATATCTATGATGGACTCGACGAACGCTCGATGCTGAGGTTCAATCCCGGAGTTCTTCTCTTGCTCGGCGATGCGTTGTGGTTCCTCGGGGATGTTCCTCGGGCATTGCAGGTCTACCGCCACATCGAGGGAATGAATTACAGCGGCACTTTTTCAGAAGCTGCTGCTCTCCGCTGCGCGATCGTGCGGGATCCCCGGCTGAACCTCGGACTGCGGGATTTCTTTTACGGAAATCCTTCAGACTCTTCCCGCGCTGAAATCTTAAAAGGTCTGCACGGGTTTAGCGAGTCCCGCGCCGTCGCGGAATATCTTCAGGCGTCGGAATTGCTCCGGGCAAAACGCTACCGCGAAGCGGGAGCCGCTTTTCACGGCGCTTCAGGGTTGTTAAAAGACAATATCCTTTTATATCAATGCCTGATGAACGGGGCTGAGGCGTCGTACTGTGCCGGTGAATTCGAAAAGGCAAAAAGCATGTTCTGGGAAGCGCAAAATTTCACACAATCTCCGACGGCGGTACAGCAGATTGGAGGATGGATCGAACGATGCGATTGGATATCATCGGAAATGGATTAATTGCCGCCCTGCAAAGAACCGTCTTTGCCATCGCGGCGTGCGTTGGGCTGCTGCTCTCCGGCTGCTCGTCGAGCATGAATACTCCCGGCGAGTGCTACTACACGGCGAAAGCAATGCAGCATACGCTGCCGGTGTGTGAAACGTTTAACCTCAACGTCAAAACGAAGGATGGAAACCGGCTTGACATCTACTTTCAAATTCCTTACTCGCGCATTCATTTCGAAAAGGACTATGACATTTTCAAAGCGTCGTACACCGTCTCGTTTGTCTTGCGCGATAACAACGGCGCGATTGTCCGCGCCAACGATGTCGACCGCGCTGTTGTTGCGCAATCGTACGCGGAAACTGTTTCATCTCTCCACGATGCATTTCTTAAGATGCTCTTCGTCCCTCCCGGCGGCTACACCCTCGATATTATCGTCGTGGACAATCGGTCTCGCCTGCAATCGCACCGCCGTCAGAATGTGGAGGTAAAGAGTTTTTCGAAGGAGGATTTCTGTGCGGGCGATTATTTGCTGTTTGAGTATGCCCGGCCGGAACAGCACGCGATTTCCCTCAAGCCGATATTCCCTTCGGCGCTTTCGTCCGTACGAGATTCAATCGGGATGTTTCAAGAGCTCTACAATGTCCGGCGGGGCGATACCGTGCGCCTCTCTCTTTCATATTCCTCCGCTGCCGCGCATGACACGGCCGATGCGAAACTCGATTCGTTCATGCCTCCGTACAATCTGCATATGCCGCCGTGCATGCGGGCTGCCGATTCAATCTGTTATCGTTCCGATTCGGTATTTATTTCTTCCGTTGACGGCGTCCTCCAGGTGTTCCAGTATTTTCCAAAACCGACAGCGGGAATGACGACCGTAACGAGAGAGATTTTTCTTTATAGGAATGGGACGATCGACAGCAGCGTCAGCACGGCGAAGTTTCCTGTCTATACGTCATCCTTCCCGCACCTGAACGGCGTTGATGAAGAGATTGCCGCCGTTTCGTACATCGCCCGGCCGCAGGAGATCGACAGCATTCGCGCCGGTTCGACGCCGGGCGCTCGCCTCGGCCGCCTGCTCCGATTCTGGGAGGACCACGGCGGAACCGTACGGCGGAAGGAATTTCACGACCGTGTCGAAGAAGCGAATGAATTGTTTTCGTCCTGCACCGAAGGATGGGAAACTCCGATGGGAATTTCGTATATTGTCTGCGGCTCTCCGGATTACGTTGAGTGCCGGGGGCTCGTCAACGAGGTGTGGTACTACGATTTAGGGAACAGCCGCGCATTTGCAATTCCATTTCGGAAAACCATCGAGTTTGAGAATGGACGGTATTTTGAGATAGTTCCTTTCTCGGTGAACGATTTCATCTGGGGCGACTTTGTCAGCCGGTGGAGGAGGCAGTGAGGCGGAGTAGGAGTTTTAAGTTGTGAGTTTTAAGCTATAAGTTTTATGTAAATAATCTGCCGATTCCTTTTTACCAACTTATAACCTATAACCTATAACGTAAAACTTCACCCATCCACTCCCGCCGCATACGCACATTTTCTATGGCAGTACACTACAACCGTATCCTTCTCACGCGCCTGAAATACATCGGCGATATTGTATTAACGACGCCGCTCATCCACACGTTGCGCGACAGATTTCCGGATGCGTATATCGCGTACCTCGGCGATAAGAACGGTGTCTCGCTCCTTGAACAGAATCCGTACCTTGACGAAATTTTCTCCATCGATTTCAGCAGGAACGCAGCTCTCCAGCAATTGCGCTTGTTCTACAGGCTCTATCGTAAACGGTTTGACCTTGTCGTTGATCTCTTCTGCAATCCGAGGAGCGCCCTTCTATCATACGCCACGCGGGCGCCGGTGAGGGTGGGAGGTGACCTGCATGGCCGCGGAAAGCTGTATACTATCAGGATAAAAGATGACGGCACTCCGAAATCGGCGGTTGAATTCCATTATCAATCGCTGAAAGCGGCCGGCATCGAACCGAAGTACTTCGCCCCGGAAATTTTTTTGACCGACGATGAGAAGAAGGAATCACGCCGGTACCTGGAATGGCAGGGAATCGATTTTTCCAAACCTGTCGTCGCTCTTCACCCGGGAGGGACATGGCCGGCAAAGTTGTGGCCCGCGGAACGGTTTGCCGATTTGGCCGACCTCCTTATCGCGAAAACCCATGCACAAATTGTGCTGACGAAAGGACCCCGGGACGGCGAGGCGGCAGGAAAAGTTGAAAGCGCTGTTGTCGGAGGGGTGTTGTCGCTCCCCGTTCTTCCGCTTCGCCAGCTCGCTGCGATTCTCTCGCTTTGTTCCGCGTGTGTCGCGAACGATTCCGGGCCAATGCACATCGCCGCCGCGGTCGGAACGCCGACAATCGGACTCTTCGGGCCTGGTGAAGAAAATATCTGGTTTCCGTATACGCCCGCGTTTCCGGGCGGTTCGTCAAAAAATATTGCTCTCCGAAAAGATGTTCCGTGCCATCCGTGCCATCTCAACATCTGCAACCGGACCGGCAGCGGATACATGGAATGCATGAACCTCCTCTCGGTGAGCGAAGTTTTTAACGCGGCGAGAGAAAGAATATGACGCCCTTCGACGCTCCCGTTCCGCTGAAACGGAACGGGATTGCTCAGGGTGAACGACCTTTTTTAAACTAACAAAAGCATGTTCATCCTGAGTAAGTGATCCCGCCGAAGGCGGGAGAGCGCATCGAAGGATGAACAAATGTGTTGATATTATATCGAGGGGGGGAATGGAGAGAGCGTGTGTATATATTCTTGAATGCTCAGATGGGTCGTATTATACTGGCTCGACTACCGATCTTGAACGAAGACTGGCCGACCACAATACAGGCCGTTATGGCGGCTATACTTCATCACGTTTACCGGTTACCTTATTATGGTCACTCGGCTTTTCGGATTATCGGGATGCTTTTGCATTTGAACGTAGAATCAAGAAATGGAGTAGAGTAAAGAAAGAGGCTTTGATGCTTGGTGACTTTGACCTTCTGCATCTACTCTCACGCTCCACGGCGATGAAAAAATAAGATTTCAATAGCACTTACCTATCCTGAAGGGGATAGCGAAGCGCCCTTCGACGCTCCCGTTCCGCTGAAACGGAACGGGATTGCTCAGGGTGAGCAGATTTTTGAGTTAAAAAATAGTCATGTTCATCCTGTCCCGAGGGGATCCCTTCGGGAAGTAAGTCCCGCTTTAGCGGGACACATCTTCAATCTACGATTCTACGAATCGTAGATTCGTGGAACGACTCGATGGGTCGTTGACCCGTCGGGAAGGATGAATGACTGCCCTTCGACTCGTCCCGATTAAAAAACATCGGAACTCGCTCAGGGTGAACATGTTTTTTGATCATGCACATTTTATATAACCAGGGGGAAGAAACTCACACTATGCCGCCTCAAAAAGAACGCCAGCAGCTTACGCTTCGGGGAACGCTTCACAAAATCATTTTCACGAACAACGAAAACGGGTACCTCATCGGTGCGCTGAAAACTTCCGAAGGAACCGTCTCCATCGTGGGCTATATGATGGATCCGCGCGAAGGGGACGAGTACGCCATCTCCGGCGCGTGGACGACGCATCCGAAGTACGGCAGACAATTTCAGTTTGAAAACTATGAAGTGAAACAGCCGACGACGCTGCACGGCGTCGAAGAATACTTGTCGTCCGGACTTATTCACGGCGTGGGGCCGGCGCTCGCGTCGCGCATCGTCAAAAAATTCGGCGTCACAACGCTCGACATCCTCAACAAAAATCCTGAACGGCTTCTCGAAGTTGAGGGCGTCGGAAAAAAGAAACTCGACAAGATCGTCGAATCGGCGTCGGCGCTCCGCGAAATGCAGGACGTCATGACGTTCCTGAAATCATACAACATCAGCACAAGCCAGG
>CAZXQG010000016.1:0-67170 GCA_964642725.1 uncultured Chitinophagaceae bacterium | reverse complement strand
GTCGTAATTTTTCTTGCCGGCGTTGATGGCTGCACCGACATGGGAAGCGATGTCCCCCCGGCTCCTGTCGTTCCAACAATTATCGGCATTCAACCCGACTCAGCGGCGGTCGGTGATACCGTGACGGTCAACGGGAGCAATTTTGGGAACACACAGAGCTCAAGCAGCGTCCTCTTCGCTCCGGGGATCCAGGCCACGATAGTTCCACCTTGGAGAAATACTTCAATCGTGGTAAAGGTCCCTTCCGGTGCAGTAACAGGGAGTGTCTCTGTTTCCGTCAACGGAAAAACAAGTAACGGGTTCCAGTTTAAGACATCAGCAGCAGTAGATACCACCGTTTCGTTCAATGCAAGAGTCCTCCCAATTTTGGTGGCCAATTGCGCAGTCTCAGGCTGCCACAGCGGGAACTCTCCTATTGCAAATTTTGACCCGTCAACATATGTAGGGCTGCGCAATGGAGGATTCTCATACCATCAAAATGTTGTAATACCTTTTGACTCAACAAACAGCGGACTCATGAAAATGATTCGAGGCACAAACAACCTATATAACCTTCGTATGCCACAAAAAGGGCAATACTTTACAACGGGCCTTCCTGATTCGATGATCGTGACAATTGGCACGTGGATTAAACAAGGTGCGCTGAATAATTAACGTACAAAATAATCATTAGGAGATTTTCAGAATGAAGTTGTCTGTATCACTCTTCCTTGCGATTTTCATCGGCAGCGTTTCTGTGCTCATTGCCCAGGATAGTGTTAAGGAAAAGAAGAAGCCTGTATCATTCTCGAACGATGTATTCCCGATCATCAAAAAACGCTGCATGCCATGTCATGCTTCGGACAGTGAAAACCCGAGCGAACTGTTTATGGAAACGCTTCCCGATATTATGAAAGGGGGAAAACACGGCAAACCGGTCATTCCAAAAAGAGGAGACGAGAGCATTCTTGTTCAGAAGCTAAGACCGGCTCCTCCGTTCGGCGAACAGATGCCGTTGATGACAAAGAAAAAATTGACGGACGAAGAGATCGAGATTTTCAAAAAATGGATCGATCAGGGAGCAAAGAAAAACTAAACGCTATCTCAAAAACCTGCGCTGCTGTCAAACAAAAAAGGCTTCGGATTTATTCCGAAGCCTTTTTGTTTTTATTACCTTAGCCGGAGGATTACTTCATCAGAACCATCTTCTTTGCTACCGACAATCCCGCGCCGGTTGAAAGGCGGTAAAAATATACTCCGGAAGAAAGTGCGCTTGCATCAAACGTGACTTTGTACACGCCTGCAGATTTAACTCCATCCAATAATACTGCAACTTGCTGCCCAAGAACATTGTAGATTTTCAACGAAACCCTTCCGCTGGAGTGGAGCGCAAACGATATTGTCGTTGACGGGTTAAAGGGGTTCGGGTAATTCTGGTCGAGCTGAAACGATGATGGCATTTGTTTTGATACCTGCTCGACAACAATCGATACGAGATCGCCTGAGTTAGCAACCTGCCCGCGGATTTCACCGCCCGGATTGGCCGTTGTGTGAACATTGACATACAACCGTCCTTCGACAAGTTCTCGTACGAGCATATCGGTCAACGGCTGAGTCGCATCGCTGCTCGTCCATTCTCCTTTTGTTGAGTTGTTTGTAAACGTGAGACTCTTCACCACTCCTCCTGCGGTTCCTCTCGCAGCGTCGTGAAAATGAGCCGCCGTCAGCGGTCCGCTCAAACCCGTCACCGTCCCTTCGTACGAAATAGTCCCATCCGTTATCAGACCGACCGAGAAAGTCCCCCGTCCCGGTACGAGGCCAGCGGGCGCAGGAGTTTCTTGCACGCTGTCCAACGCAGCGGAGAATCCGATATCGGTTGACCGGAGAACTTGTCCGCGAATTTCCCCGCCGGGGTTCGCCGTTGTATGAACGTTGATGTAGAGCTTTCCATTCAGAAATTCTGTCAGCATATTATCGTTCCACGGCTGAGCAGCATCGGTACTTGACCATATCCCCGATGCAGTGTTGTTAACAAAGGTGAGTGTTTTCACAACACCGCCGGAAGTCCCTGCCGCCGCATCGTGAAAATGGCCCGCCGTGAGTGGTCCACTCAATCCGCTT
Source organism: uncultured Chitinophagaceae bacterium (assembly GCA_964642725.1). Taxonomy (GTDB): domain Bacteria; phylum Bacteroidota; class Ignavibacteria; order UBA10030; family UBA8401; genus JAGVPT01. Next base: position 65,070 of record CAZXQG010000016.1, on the reverse strand, counting down.
ACGGTAATGCTATAGTTGAGAGCGGTTCCCGCGGAGTTCAGCCAGAATGAGCCCGTCCCTTTTCCCGGAACAGATCCAGAAGGCGCAGGGATTTCTTGCAGGCTGTCCATATTCGCAACGGCGCTTGAACCATTGTTGACAAGAACTTGTCCTCGAATTTCACCGCCGGGGTTGGCAGACGTATGAACGTTGACATACAATCTTCCTTTGATGAGGTCTCGCAATAATTTATCCGTCAAGGGCTGTGTGACATCGCTGTTCGACCAGGTGCCCGATGCCGTCGTGCCGGCAAACGAAATACTCTTTACAACCCCTCCTGCAACCCCAACAGCACCATCATGGAAATGGGCTGCAGTAATTGCGCCGCTCAGTCCGTCAACCGTTCCGGCATACGTTATCTGTCCATCTGTCCCCATTGTCATAGAGAATGTTCCGGTGCCGGGCACAGAACCTGTCGGCGCAGGAATTTCTTGCGAGCTGTCGAGCTGGGCTGTGAACCCTATGCCCGACTTCAACAAGACTTGCCCCCGAATTTCCCCTCCCGGATTTGCGGTCGTGTGAACGTTTATATACAACCTTCCATCGAGCAGATCGCTCAGCAATGAATCTGTAAGAGGCTGAGCCGCATCAGTCGATGACCAGACGCCGATCGCGTTATTGTTAACAAATGAAAGAGTCTTGACCACTCCTCCTGCACTTCCAGCTGCTGCATCGTGAAAATGGCCGGCGGTAATTGGGCCGCTTAATCCATCGACGGTGATATTATAGTAGAGTTGTGTTGCGTTGGAATTGAGAACAAAAAAACCTGTTCCGATCCCCGGAACAAGGCCTGCCGGCGCCGGAATTTCCTGCACGCTATCCATATTCGCTTTAAAGAATATTTGTCCATCGGCAACCGAGCCGATAGTCAAACCTAGGAACAGTATCGCGAATAGAAAAGACTTCATGAATCCTCCATGAGTTGTTTTGGATAAAGTAATTGGTTAACCGCAAAAGTCTGATGCAACAGTTCAGGAAAAATGAGATAGTGTACCGAGCCCTGCCAAGAATCTAACCAAGAGGAGACTACCGGCTCCTGTGAGAGTGATGATATGCCTAAAAGGTGATTGCAAAGGATTTCAAAATTACCACGGCAATGGCAATAACTTTGTAACAGGCATCGTTGCGGGAAAGTTTCAATCGAGGGGCAGGATGTGCGCTACATCAAAAAGAGATCGGAATTTGGGGATGAATGCAGAAGGTTTCTCTCATAAACCGGGAAACATATCTAGAAGCTATCTCAAAAACATGTCACTTGATCCTTCGATGCGCTCTCCCCCTCTTCGAGCGGGATCGCTTACTTCCCAAAGGGATCCCTTCGGGACAGGATGAACGGGCCATTTGTTCACCCTGAGCAATCCCGTTCCGCTTCTGCGGAACGGGAGCGTCTGGCGAAGCCATGCCTTCGGCAGAAGGGCAAACACAAGACCATTTTTGAGATAGCTTCTATTTAATTCTCAACACCACGAAGGTAACATCATCATCCTGCGGTCTACCGTTTGCCCACTCTTCGGCGGTTCTTGAAAAATGCTCGAGCATCTCTTGAGGCGGTTTGTCTCCTACCTCTTTAATAATTTCTTTTACCCGGGAGTAGCCGAGCGTTTCCTGTTTATCGTTGAACATCTCGGGGAAGCCGTCGCTCATAAGAATAATCGTATCTCCCGTAAAAAGTTCCAAAGTCCTCTGTTCGTATGGAAAATCAAGAAAGGCGCCCAAGGGCATCCCTTTGAGTGTTACTTCTTCAATTTCCCGATCTGCCCCCCTGTAAATGAGCGGAGACGGCATTCCGGCAGAAGATACGAATGCGGTTTTCCCCTTGATGCGGAACAACAGCATCGACATAAACATCGACCGCATGTTCAATCTTTTTATGCTGCCCGTCATCTTCTCAAAAATCTCAAGGAGGCCGGGAGTATCGGAAAATCCATTGAAGAGACTTTTCGCGGCGACGACCATGCTTCCTGCTTTTGCACCGTGGCCTGTCGCGTCGCCCAACGCAACGGTAAGAGTTCCATCCTGGCTGACGGCAAAGTCGTAATAATCGCCTCCAACTTCCGTGGCCGTTTTCATGTATACAGCGATCTCGAGTCCGGGAAGAACGGGAACGGTCACCGGAAGCATTGAAAGCTGCAACGTGCGTGCCTCTTCAAGTTCCGCCGTTTTCCGTTCGTTATCGGCTTCAAGCAAGCGCCGCGAGATTTCCATTTCGCGCGCGATTCGCTGCTCATTTTCTATTCGCTCGGCAATTTCTTCCGCCAGCGAAATGTTCTCGAGAGCTGTGCTCGCCTGAGTTGCAACGGAAGTCAACATCCTTTGATCCTCGTTTGAGTACGGTTCTTCTGAAAGCCGTGAACCCAAAACAAGCAAACCTGTGAGGCGCCCTCCGCGCCCCACCATTGGCACGATGCAATCGGGATGAAGCGGCGCTAGCAGCGAAGCCGCCGAATTGTCGTTCTTCATGCTCGAGGAATACTCCAGGGGCTGATTATGGCCGGCCAATTCGGTTAAGAAGGAAAGCTTGGGGGAAATTACTTGTAAGCCCTGAGGAACCGTCCCCGCGACAGCTTCAAGCGAGCCGTCGGCGATACGAAAATAAATAACCAGAGAATTCGGGTGGAGCGCTTGCAAAAGATGCTGTTCCAGCAATTCGGCCAGTTGGCGACGATCAATTGCTGTAGCCGATTTTTCTGCTAGAGTCTCGAGGATCACGCGGGCGTCGTAAGCACTGCGAAAGAATGCCCGATCGATCGTCCCGCTCACACGCCTATGAACTGATGTCCCGCCCCACAACAGTATTGTCCCGAAAACGGACCCAAGCACGATCGCAAACGGTGACGTCATATGTATTGAGGACTGTAAATAACCGGACAATGAAAGCGCAAAAACGAGGATCAAACCGATGCTTATAAGCGAAAGGAGGAAGGTGAACCCTCGCTGAACCAACAGATAGCGGGCGCTTCTCTTGAGCAGGACGGGTATCTCAAGGACTCGGTGTTTGACCACGGCATATGCAAATGAAAGCGGGAAGAGAAAAAGGAGCAAGACTAACACGGTGGCAAGCAAAATATCCGTATGAAATCCAAAAAAATTCTCCGCGGCGGCCCGGAACAGGCTTGGAGTAATACCAACCGCCGATCCCCAAAAAATAACGCGAATCTTTCTCCGGACTTCCGGATCATGGCCTTGAGCAAAATTCATCCCAAGTGAAAGCATGCCCAGGACGAACAGCGCCATCATGAAGACAAATACGATCTTTCCGGACAAAATATTTCCCGCAATTGCGTGGAACGGCGGCGGAAGAAACGTCTGGCCGGTCCGAAAACCGGAAATTGCGAAAGACATCCCAATTATTATCGACATCCATTTCAACCATGGGACACGACGATCGATCGGAGATTGGACCGGAAAAATCGCGAAGAAAAAATAGAAGAGCGGAGCGAGGATGCCTGAGAATGTCGTCTTGTACCCCATGACAAACGGACGAAGCGCAGGAGCAATCGCCAGATTGTTGCTGAAGGATGGCGACGCAATAAAGCTTCCGCACATCAGAGCTAACAGCCATACGACTGGATCTTCAACACGGAGGAACAAAACTATCAGACCGACAACAACGAACGGAACAGGAAATGACGTGAGAACTTCACTGGCGATGTACTCCAGGCTTCCTTCGCTCGTCGCCGATTGCCGCTGACGAAAAATTCCTGTGATATGAAAGGAGGAGTTTACTCCGGGCCGCTTGACGGTCAAATCGATGGAATCTCCCGGTTTGTGCTGATTCCATATTTCGCTGAGGTAGGTGACGTTGTTGATCGAATGACCGTTAAAAGCGATAATCTCATCACCTCCAAGTAATCCGGCTATCTCTGCGGGGCTTCCCCGATAGACGCTTTTCACAAGTTGAGCCTTTTGAGCTTCGACGAAATCAGTATCAAAGCCGAGCTCAACTGCTGGAAGCGAGGATTTTGCGCGTATATCCACCATCCAGAGAATGCTGTAAAAAAGTGTAGATGCAGCATAAACAACTGCAAGGACAATTATGACCGGATGTGTCCACCGGGATGGAAGTTTGCCGGGTGACTCCATATTCTGGGCCTCGCGCATCCTCTCTGAAATTCTAATTGTTGGAATAAAAATCGACAGCCATGCACAGTTTGCTTATCCGCTTCGCCATCGCCATGATCGTGAATATCGGTGGATTCCCGAGGGATCGCGGGAACAATGAGGCATCGGCAACATAGAGATTTTTTGGAAGCCGATGATGATGAAATGTGACCGCTTCCGATTCAGTCAGAGGCAACATGCCGCCGGGGTGGCCGGCGTTCAGAGTTCCGAGAAAAACATTCTCCCTTTTTGCTCCCAAGCGTTCTAGGATTTCGGTGCAAAGGTTTACTCCTTCTCGCAAGTAATCCTTGTCCGTATCGGTAAGCGACTTGTCGACCATCTTTTTTGTTGTACTGCCTGTATTCGAATCCGCGAGCTTTATCATGAGAGCGAGCGTATTGTGCGGACGATATTTCCATTCTCGGTTGAAGAAAAAACTGAGATGGTCAAAATAAGGAGAAACGATAAAATGTTCGCGCTGAACGACAAACGGCATCGGAATCTCTTTGTTCTCGAATGAATTTTTCCACTCCGTTGCGACACACAATACCGGGTCAACAAACATCGTGGGTTGGCACTCAATGCCGGAATTCTCAAGGATGACGGGGGTTCCCAATCCTCCCGCGGCAAGGATCACTAAGTCTGCAGGATAAAAATCTCGTTTCCATCCCCGCCGTATTTCAACTCCGATCACCTTTCCGTCTTGAGTAACTAATCGTTCGACTCTGCAATACTCGAGAAGACGAGCCCCTTTGTCGATCGCTGCGTTCAGGAATTGCCGGCTGTCCCACTTTGCTCCCTGCTTACATCCCAACACACACTCTCCGCACCGGATACATTTTGTGTAATCCACCATTTTCGGCGTGGGTTCAGGATTAAACCCCATTTCGCTGCAAATCTCAAACAATCGTTTTGTGACTGGCCGCCAACGTTTTTGATGTTCCACGCTGACCGGAACTTCGGCGGACAGCTGGTCAAATTCAATACTCAAATCAATGCCAATTGCTTTCAAGCCGGCATCCATTCGCAAAGCATTGCCGGTAGCAAGTGTTGTTGTTCCCCCCGTTGTAATTCCTTTCACCAATACCATACCGTCGGCTGTTTTTTGGATTTTCATCGCCGGAAATAAGAGCCGAATTTCCCGCTCGTCAAAGAGGAGACCGATGCGTTTGACTTTTTCCACGAGCGAAAGGTCTACATCGAACGGACGGAATGGCCCGCCTGCCTCCAGAACGGTGACATCAAACGCTCCCTGAAGCTCTTTAGCAGCAGTTGCACCACCAGCACCGGAACCCACCACTATTGCTCGTTTCATTTTTCAATCCTTTGAAAGTGATCGTCCCTCTGCAAGAAGTATTTCCTTCTGGTATTGTCTGAAAAAATTTGAATTCCCCGCCCCCCGATAGCCCGGCAAGAAGTCCTTCATCGAGGGACGCCATTATTTGGCAGACTTCGCTCGAATAGAAATTGCTGAAGTAGCATCGACCGACCGCTATCTCTCCCGAATCGCTCCCGCGAAAATCAATTCCGATCATACGATACAAAATCCGGGCTCCCTCAAGAACATCTTCCCTCGTGCAAATCTTAAGAATATCCCGCAATTCCTTACCCAGTTCGCGCCCTCCTTCGAACAAACGGTCTTTGATTAAGTGCCGCCGGTCAACGGATTTCAGCGCCTCATTCCGTGTGAAGAGTGCGTATGTGCGCAGAGCATCGTCGAATGAAAGTCCGGCAATGTTTGGTGCAACCGCTTCGAATGCGTTTGAGGTCAGAGAGACCAGCTGCCGGAATTTTCCTCTTTTGAGGGAAAGGGGGAAAAGGAAGTTGAGCGCTTTCAACCGAAAGTTCATAAATGTCCCCTCTTTGCGCGGCGATACATCATCATGGCTAACACCCCGATCGACCCATCGATTACTCCGTTTGCCAGATAAATCAACAACGGCTGAACCGCAAGGAAGAGGCCAAAAGAAATTACTGCGCTCGCGAGCTTGCCGTTCATTAACAGAAAAGGATATTCATGCCGTTCGGGATTTCGATACATGAGGTACGCAAGCAAAGCAACCAGATACATATATGCAACCGCGAGGACAACGTAGAAACCCGTACCAACAACGAGACCTTCCTTCATTCCTACCGATGCCGAAATTGCGTTGAAAACCTCGAGGATAGGCGCGCCGAAAAACAAAAATGCAAGACCGACGGCGCCAAAAATGACTGCCAGGCTGAGGCTTATGAATTTGTACGTTTGGAGGGTCACGCGAAGACCTCAATTGTTATAGAGCCGGAAAAATCTGGCGAGCGGTGTTAACGGAGCCTCTTCGAAAATTTTCTTTGTGTCATCGACGTTGATCGGCGATTCGTTATGGGAGTACTTTTGAAGCAGACGATAATTCGCATTAACATAACACCGATCCTCAGTCGGAAAATGCGGTTTCATTCCGGAGTAAATTTGTCTGATCGACTTTTCACGGACATTCCCAAGAGAAACAGGGAGAAACACACACGGGCTGACATTGCCGCATGCATCCACATACACCATCTTGTTGCCGGCAGCGCAGCCGAAATGTTCTTTCCCTTCAAAATGACCGAGATAGTTGACCGTCATCGCTCCGTCCTTATTGTATCGGTCCTGCAAGAGGCATAACTGCAGCCGTTCTTCCTCTGTTATCACGGAATCGTTGTTCCAGTAACGTTCGACCGACGGCTTCGCTTCGCTGAGCCAAGCCTCATGGATGTCGAGTTGTTGCAAAAACTCCAAGAATTTTTCGACCTGATTGTCTCGGATCATTGCACGAGAGAGTACCGCTGAAACGCCGACATGAACGCCGCCGAGGCTCTTGAATATCTCAATCGCTTCGATCGCGGTTCGGAACGCTCCTTTATACCTGCGAACACTGTCATGCACTTCTTCCGACCAGTGATCGAGGCTCACTGATACGGAGTAAAGTCCCGCGTTTTTCAAATCGGACGCCATTTGTTTTGTCAGCGTGCACCCGGTCGTAAACAATTTCACGGCGGCTCCATCGCCCGCAGATTCTACGATTTTCACAATGTCCTTGTTCAACAGCGGCTCTCCGCCGGTGAAGCCGAACCAAAACACCCCCATGCTCTGTAAATCCCGAATTAGAGCGATGATGGTATCCGTTTCCATCACTCTCCCCTTCCTGTTTTTGCTGTAGCAATACTCGCAATTCTGCGGACAAGCATTAGTCAATCCGATTTGGGCATGAGAAGGTCCCGCATTCTTGTTAATCAAATGCTCTTCAACGAATCTTTTATACGCAGCGCTGTTCAACGGCGGAAAATGTGAATGGATGACAAGCTTCCCTCCGATATCGACGACGGTGAATTTTCTCAAATACTGACAGAAGAACCAAGTAAGGGAAATTTTAACCTTGAAGAATTGAGGAATAGAAAGGATCGCTTTCACTATGTCGATTTTTTTTGCGCGCTTTTGCTTCATAATTTCTGCTGGATTACATGTTGATCCCGGTCATAAGCGATCGGTGTTGAACAAACGGTTACCAGCAAATACGGATGGATGCGCCGGTTGTTGCGGACGCAGGCTCGTTCATCTTGCCGGACAGGTCTGGACAATTCTTCTTTTCTTCATCCCCTGCCATCTTTCATAAAATTCCTGTTGGAAATTACTTTTCCTCGATACCATTCTGCAATGGTGATGCAAATATAGCGGATGGACATTCCTTCATTCTTCAATTCTGATCGAATAAAAATTCTTCCCTTTCGCATTTTTGTGAACGACAATACGGTCCCCTTTTGCCAAACCAGTCCACCGAACAAAATAATGTTCATGCGGCTTTTCGGGGCCCCGGCATTCGCAATGATACGATTCGACAGCAGCCTTCTTTTCCCTGACTCCTACTTTCACTGAAAACGGAGATCCGATCGACGGAAAGAATGACAATTTATTTTTGAGAACAAGAAAATATCCCTGCTTTGCTTCTTCGGATGAAATGTTTCGCTCGTAGTTGCTTTCCATGACGTTCCTTCAGAATTGTATTTGCATTGGCACGTTTTAGGTTTTCAACAATATGAGACTTCTGTATAATTCCAAAAGTATGGCTCACGCAAATCCCAAAGGTCCCAAAGGGATTCCTTTGGAAGATGCTTCGCCAGACGCTGGCAAAGCCATACCTTCGGGAAAAGTCGCAAAATGATTTAAAAATAGACTCCTTGCGCCTTGGCGGCTTGGCGAGAGACGTTTTTCAGATGTCTCAATTTATCTATTTTAAAAGACCACGTTTAATGAGGAGCAAACGTATGTTAGTGCTGCGATGCTACACTCCCGATCCCCGATACCGTTTGATGGATAACGGTTGGATTTCCGGAATAGGATATATCGCCTGTCCCTGAAATAACCGCATCGAGTTCTTGCGTGACATTGACTTCGATTTTCCCCGTGCCCGAAATCAAAGCTGAACAGCGCGAAGACGCCAATCCAAAATTGTGGACATTGCCTGCACCGATGATTTCAATTACCTCGAAACCTGCCGTACCGTTCAGAGTAAAAGTGCCTGTCCCCGTAATTCTGCACGCAATGGAATCAGTCTGTATTTGACCACTATTCACGAATTCCACAGTACCAACGCAGTCAAGCCGGCTGATCGACTTCATTGAAGCATACACATTGATCGTGATGCCGCTGTAGGACCCGCTCTTGAGAGCAACAGTAAGCAGCCCATTGCTGACGGACGTGGTCACGAGGCCAATGATATTGTCATCGGCCTCGATGTGCAAACCTTGAACGGTGTCCTGAGTGATAAACACTTTTCCGAGACCGGTTACCTGAATTCCGCTAAATGTGCCGACGGTGCGCTGCTGCATTATCAGATTTCCTGAGCCGACGGTCTGGTTTGAGTTCGTAACTCCAATGTCTTTGGAACATCCGGAGAAGAATGCAAATATTATAACCGTACCAACAAACATAACCCGTTTGATAGGAGAGATTCGCATTGTCCTTCCTCCTAATCTATTGAAGAATAATTCAAACACTGTCTTTTATGTCTCTTAAGAAGATGATAAGGAACAGAGCGCTTATCAGTGCAAGAAAAGTCATGACTACGGTTATTATATAATCCTCTTGAATAGCTTTTACATGCATTGCGACGATCAGCGCACCGATAGTGATGTCCATAAGAACTGTGAACATCAGGATTCCCGGAGCCAGCAATAATCCCAACGGCTTCTTCTTCAACAGAAGGAGACCAACGGTAAAAATGCCCGGGAGAGCGACCGACAAGTCAATAACGTGAACAGGATTTGTAGGGAGACCCACATCGACGAGATCCCGCGGCGTTGAATTGGAAATTATTGCGGGGAGTATTTGTGAAAGCCAAAGCGCGTAAAACAGACATGCGATGACGATGAGGTAGACTCCGACAATTTTGGCCGGCAGTCTGTTTTCAGGCCAATGTTTAACCGGCTCCGCTGTTTGAGAAAACAAAAAGTACACGAAGGAATAAAGAGACAAGCCGAAGACGAGACAGTAAGCAAAGAACAGACTGTTAAAATGCACATCGAAACAATAAATCGCATACGTGTACATGATATACAACAGCACTCCGCTCCATAATAACCGCCCAATCGTATTCATTCGAGCAGCGAGGATCGCAGTGATGACCAGCATTGGAGAAATCAAGAAGAGGTCAACGGCATCCTGACCGATTGCCTGGGCAGTCCAATTCGACGTTTCTTTTGAGTAGGTGCCGGGCACAAAAAGTCCGATATAGCTGCAGGCGATGATCAAGAACGCCAACGGCAATGATAATGACAGAATAATAGTGCTCTGAGGATTCTTGTTCATTTGCGGCTTTGTTGAAATGCAAACCGGGTTGCGGGAGTGAGAACGTTCCGCGAAAATACTAAGCAGAGACCAGGCACATACCTGATGGAAGCAAGAAGTGCGGCAAGAGGAGAAACACAGATGGCCGGCCGAGGCGGATTCTCCACTGGACCGAAGATGAGGTTCTCACATGAAAGAACACTAAGCGCGGCGAGGAGAGCTATGGACGTGATGAATACTCTCATTGACTGATTCCTTATCTTTGTGCGGGTCAGCCTGAGAATGCAACGAAGAGGAGAACGGCAGACATTTCAGAGAATATGAAGAGATAAAAGCAGTTGAGGTCGTGACGTTCATGAAATTCGGGTATTGGATGATATTCGATATCGAATGAAAAATCGTTGCAGGTCTTAGGAGTACGATGAAGCGGTCGAAGAGGCCGGACATCGTCATTGAAGCCTTGTGAACACAATATATGAATGGAGAAAATGAAAAACAACGAAGACAACAGATATGCCGATACAGGCATTCCTTCAATCAGCCTTGTTTCTGATCTTTTCAAGCTTCTGAATTCTCCCGCTCAGATAGTCTGGTATCCAGTATTGGTTGTGGATGTCAAGTGATTTAGCCGCATACTCTGCTGCGATGTCCCTTTTTCCAAGGGAATAATATGTGAGAGCAAGGTGCTCGTTAGTCTCCGCTTGGTAAAACTCGCATTGGATATTGGTCTTCAGCGCACGTAGATATTCGGCAGCGGCCTCATCATTTTTATTTTCTGATTCTAACGCCCGCCCTTTATTGTAATACCCTGTTATGACATCCGGGTATTGTTCAATCAACATGTCGGCATAGATCTTTGCTTGGTCCGGGGCGAGATAATAATTCAAATAGGTCGTCGAGAGAAAATCGAGTGCGAAATAATTCTTGGCGCCAGATTCGGCGACGGTATTCACTAAGGATCGGACATTAGCACTGTCGCGCCAATCGCAGGATTCGGTCTTCCCGTATATCTCATTCAGCTTTGCGAGTGCGGGATCGCTCAATCTCGGATCGGCTTCCTTATAGACGCTCACATCACCGGTCACATAATTATACTTCAGCCATCTATTCCACGCGGCAAAATGCGCATAATATGTAAAGTACACTGTGGAATCGGCCAGATCAAATACCACCGATTGATCCGTTTCATAGTTATGGAGCGATTCCAGGTGGACGGGTATCGGGTCGGAGTAATGATAAAAATCGGAGTTGCAGAGAATACCGATCGCTTCATCGACCATGTTCGATTTCGAGGTATCGATCAGCTCGGCAAATTTCACCTCTCTGGCAGTATCATGAAAACCGCCGGAGTAAATTGTTTCGCTCTTCTTGCCTAACTCCTTCGACACGGTTCTGTTCGCAACAAACTGATAATTGCAGACAGGCGTTGACGCACTCATAGAGCCGATACAATCGCTCACCATCGCTTGTTGTTCCCTGCTGCTTGATATTGTGTAGATCAAACCCATTGGAAATTTAAGGGAACGCACGAGTGAATCAACATCCCTTAAGTTATGTGTTGCGGTTACTATTTTGCTTTTCTCCGAATAAAGGCTGCAATTAGTCTTATCGAATCCCCGCGGATTGTTATTGCCGTTTTCAGACAACGATATTCCGGATTCATTGAATGCGGTAGTAATCATCAGGCATGCGGCAAAGCCAAGATCCGTATACTTCTGCTTTCCTTTTATAGCATAATTTACAACAACCGCGTATTTTGAAATCATGCTGAGCGGCATCGGCTGGTCAAGATTATGACAGTGATATGTATGATTCCCCTTTATGACTACTATGGCCTCGCAGCTGTGTGAATACAAATCGGCGATGACTTGAATTTCCCGGAAGAAGGACTCCGGCAAAGAGGAGCCTTCAGCGGCTCCCCGTATTTGGTCCTGGATATTGTCAGGTAGGTGATCGGCATACGTGTTGATTGTATGCCTAAACACTATTCCTCCGAAGAGATTGGCAAATACTTTTTGGTACCATGGAAGATATTTTATTTCATTATCCATCATGTTTTGCTTAAACTTTTCGAATTCACCGTGTAGAGTTTTTAGCTCGTCATGAAGCAGATGGCCATACTGTAGACCGACCTCGTAATCTGTTCCTTTCAGATAGAGGAATGGGATTCCATAGTGATATTCTTTGTATCCATTTCCAAAATGGATGACATTGCTCGAATCGTCTTGTGCTTTTGCACTATGAACGATCAAGAGGCAAAAAAGGAAGAGCCAAAAATAAGAGCAGAAAAATTTGAATTTTTCCAATTGTATATCCTTTCGCCGGTCAATATGATTTTGTGGCGGGGCCTTCGTAAATAAGCCGGAGTCCCCAATCCTCATCCCCCGGAAGTTGAGGCAAAGCGATCATGCCGATCTTGTTGGCATACACCAGCCCGTTACCCGCGTCCATCCAAGAACCATCGCGCGGATTAAACCATCGTGCCCGGTACTCACTGTTAAGCCTGGCACCTCGGATTTTAGATTGCGGACACCCTTTTTCAAAGTAAATGAGAAAAAGTTCCTTATCATCGGTGCGTGCGCAATATGCCCATCCTTCATATCCGAGCGTAACCTGCGTTTTGTTTGGAGATACCAGATCGGGCAACGGAACAAGATCTTGGTAACGCCGTCCGATCGAAAATGCGAAGGTCTGCAAGTATTGCATCTGTGCACCCGATGGCCATCGGAAAGCATCCCACATATGCACAGGTGCGGATGGTTCGATATCGGCGCCCCAGATTCCTTCGGCGCCGTAAACGTGTCCGGCAAGTCCGCCGGAGAGAAAACTTCCGTAGATACCCGAACGGACAAAGGCGTCGTCACGCTCTGTGCCTCCCGCCGCTCCGCGCGTGTAGTTTGCCGATCCGGGGCCTCGAGCGTCCCGGTAGCCTGCATAGTATGGCTCCCCGTTTAACGCGGGCATCGGTTTCTTCAGATTGAAAATTTCGGTGAGATACCAGTAGTTGTCGTGCTCGCGCATGTTGCCAATCTGGTGGAGTGTGACCCATGAACCCTCCCCCCAGTTTTCAAGCGTCGATGGATTCGCGTTTGCGGAGAGCAATGTTCCAAACGGCGGCATGCCAAACTTTTTCTCGACGGTATGAATTGCCGCAGTATAGTCATCCGGACTTACAGTCTCGTCGATGATGTCCAGATGGATCGGGCTGAGGACGGTGTTGTTGGCCTGGTAACGGGCGAAAATGTATTGGATGAAGCGGGCATACGAGTCTGGCCATCCGTAGTACTTGTACCAGCAAAGCCCGGCGTCGCGCCGCGAAACTTCGATGAACGGGATAAAACCGTTCGCATTGAGGTAATCGATTTTCCTGTCAAGATACTTGAAATACGCAGGATTGATCCGGTCCACGTCAGGATACTGCTCCTCGTATCCCGGCACTTTTCCCGGGAAGAAAAACGGCCGCCCCCCTTCGTTGTCCATGTTCTTCGCACTCCCGGTACCGAATTCAAGCCAGGCGGAACGAACGGTCGTCTTTGCTGAATCGTCCATGACGATGTGCCACGGCTTTGCGTCAGTCATCCAGTTAGGAAATGCCGCGATGACGTTGACCCAATTGTATCCCTGTGCTTTGCGGTAGCGCACGTAATCTTTGAATCCTGCCGTCGAATCGATCGGCCTCTCTTTTTCGTCATCGTACCATCGGAAACGGTTCGTTCCTACAGAATACCACGTATCTCCTATGACGAGAAAGGGAGTGCTGTCAGCGTACTCAAGTGCGTGATTGTTCGCCGTCGAACGAATGAATCCCCGGCGAAGAGGGTTCGCAGTCTTCTCTGATTCAGTCCACGCCACTGCTACAAATGAGCCCGCCTTGTGGGCGAGACCCGGATCATACTGAGACGATCCGCTTTTCCATGTCCATGTGCCCGGTTCCGTCGCAACTAGACGAACGCGAAACGTTTGTCCGCCATCCCAGAAACCATAGACTCGTTTGTCAAATCCTGGACCGGTGAGATCCACCCAGACAATGACATCCGTGTATGGATTTTTGTATGAATTTGCAGCAGTAAGCGTGACCTCTTGCTTCTCCCATACATGCACAGGATTTGCGCCGGACACTGCGGCGCAAGCGGGAAACATGAGAGCGATCAAAAGTCGCCTGGAGGATATCATCTGTTTCGATCCTCTGAAATGATGATGAAGTGTAGGAAGGTATCTCGATTTGCAGAGAGAATCAAGATTTGTGCAGAAAATATACAGAGAAAATATTAAGAGCAACAACCGAGCATCTTCACGAAACCTCCAGATGGAACGATCCATGCGAGTCGCCTCTGCTTGAGGAACAACGGGGATGCCACGATGAAGGCGAGGGAAAATTAGGAGAGATGAAGGGCCGGGGAATTACGGTTATATTGTTTCGGCGTCGAGAGCGCATCATGCGAGGGCTTCCAGTCATCGACGAATGAGTCGATAATCTTCCAATTTGTCAAAGTGATGACAGACAACCTAGGTTGCCCCACGTATTGACAATGGTCTAGCATTAGTCTATACTATTCCATTGATCATGGGCCCAGTTTGTCGTACGAAGCTTTCTGCGTGCAGGGAATGTAATAAACTGTAAAAGACTGAGAAATCTAAAAGCCTCCGTTGGCGAATGCCGGCAGGGGCTTTTATATTTTGGTGGCGGAATGATGAAGCGGCTTGACCGTTGATCTGAGTAGTTTGATCAGGTGGCGCACCCAGCCTCACCTGTGCCCCGATAAACGGCGTCAGTACTGGCTTTATCAAGAAAGGTCTATTGTATGAAAAAGCGATATCTGGTTTGCTCTATAATTTGTTTAGTTTACGCTTTTGCGTCAACCTCTTTTGCACAGGTGACAAACCTGACAGTCAATGGCTCTTCGTCGGATTTTACTTTCCAGCAAGGAGGCACCTTGAATTGGAAATATGATCTTCCGGTTGGAGGGACTGCGCAATGTGAAATTTGGATCGACATCAATGGAAACGGCACTATTGATCCCGCAAGCGACAAGCAACTATTCGGTACATTCACCCAAACTGATGGACTATTTACCGGAGATAGCGGGCCAGGTGATATGGATAGCGTTGCGAACGGCCAGTGTTATTTCATAATGGCAAATTTCGGATTAGCGCCTGCTAAATACCTCATGAAATTTACTAACAACGGTGTCGGACAAACCATCGCCGGAACGGTTACGGCGATGCCATCGCCTGCATTCACTATTTCTGGCAAGGTCACTTTACCGTCTGCTTTCAATTTGCAAAATATTCTTGTTGAAACAGGAGACAACGGACCAGGATGGATGGCTCTGACAGATGCCGGCGGCAATTATGTTATTAATTTTAACGCCTCTACAAGCGGTCAACGAGTGACAATTATGGTTGCAGATAAATTTTCCCCTTATATTATCACGCCTAGCGATACAGCGCTTACGTTATCACAGAGTTATTCAAACGTAAACTTCACCTACCTCCCGCCGGTAGCGAAACTCGTCGGCTATTTGAAGGGAGAAGATGGACGGGCGTTGCCAAACGTAATAATCAATTCCAATCCACAATATTTTGGATATGGTGGAGGCAATAAGAACGCAACGACTGATGCAAACGGCTTTTTCCAATTTGGCTATACATTAAGTGAAATCACATCATCTCCCATTTGGAATTTACAAGCAAATAGTGATGGAGTTGCTCCGGCGTACTTTCCGCCCTACATCGATGCAATCTCTCTTCATCAATATGACAGTTTGCGCGTTGATCTAGTCGCACATATTGCCGATGATTCCATCACCGGCAAGGTGACTGTAGATGGCCATGCTCCTGGCGGTACATCTTTTAGACTCTATACGTATGCACAGGATAGCGGACAGACCAATGCCAGCTCCGATCCTAACACAGGTAATTTTACGCTCCACGTTACGAAGAAATTCTCTAACTACAGCCTCGGCATCGATGACCTTCCTCAAACTGAGGGCTATGATCGGAATATTCCACAAGTTCAACCGGGCGATAAGAATGTCATCATAAATGTTGGAACACTTGCATGGCTGCCTCAAACAAGTAACACAGGTCATTCGTTAATGGCAGTATCGTTTGTGAACTCCACGACCGGATGGGTTGCCGGTTCAAACGGAACGATGCTGCAAACAGTGAATGCCGGCGCCTCATGGTCAAGCCAAACAACGAATACCTCAAACAATATCAACGGAATCTGTTTCCTCGATGCCTCAACGGGTTGGTTTGTCGGCAATGGCGGAATTATTAAGAAAACGACCAATGGCGGCAGCAGTTGGACGTCTGAGAATTCGACGACGGCGGGTGATCTCAAAGCGGTTCAATTTGTCGATGCGAACAATGGATGGGCTGTTGGAGGGTCAAGCCAAGCAACAATCCTGAAAACAACAAACGGCGGAACAACATGGACGGCTCAAAGCCCGAGCTATAATCAATGCTACTCTTTGTCTATGGTAGATGCGAGCATGGGTTGGGCTGCATGCAGCAACCAAATCTACGTGACGACAGACGGCGGCGGGACATGGAATTCACAGTTTAGCGCGTCTAATACATTGTATTCAGTACATTTTGTAGATGTCAATAATGGAATGGCGGTAGGGGCTTCCAACACGGTATATATAACGACGAATGGAGGCAGCAATTGGACAACGCAATCGATCGCCAATGTGAACATCCTTAATTCCGTGTATAGCATAAATGCTTCGACGGCATGGGTTGCCGGAAGTAATGGAAATATTTATAAAACTACAAACGGGGGGACGGCGTGGACGATACAATTAACGAATACCGGGAATAATAATCTCAATGCCGTCCAGTTTGTCGATGCAAACAACGGCTGGTCAGTCGGTGACAATGGCACGATCCTCCACACGATGAGCGGGGGAGTCTCGGCGGTCGGGAACAAGAAGTCAGCCGTGATTCCAGGCCGTTTCGAGCTGCTTCAAAACTACCCCAACCCATTCAACCCGGCGACAACAATTTCTTTCACTCTTCCTTCTGCCGCTCTAACGACGCTAAAAATCTATGACATCGTAGGCAGGGAGGTCGCGACGCTCCGCTCGGAAGAGATGCAGGCCGGAAAACATTTGATACAATGGGATGCTTCGGCGCTCGCAAGCGGGGTCTATTTTTATCGACTGCGATCCGGCAGTTATCTTATGACAAAGAAATTGGTCTTGTTGAAATAGCAGGAGATCGCATCGCGGCGGTCAGCATGATGTCCCGGGATGGAATGACGACAGAGACGTCCAGTCCCGAACAACTGCCGCAGGATTGCGGTACGGAAGCGAATGAAAAAGTAAGCCCCGGATTCACCGGGGCTTTTTTTCGTTGTCTAATTCACACGTGTTGTCACTTCCCGCCCGAGTATGTCGACACCTTCAGCGTCAAATAACTGTTTACTGATAACTGATCGCAGGGTTAAGCGGGTTGAGGTAGTTCTGAATAAGGGTGAAGGATATGATGGTGATTCCAGATAACTTATCTAATTACCCCCTGCATACATTCTACCAGTTCCAGTCTGTAGTATAAAATGCACCATTTCCACTATTGTTGATCCTCTTATTCTACTATCATAGATCATGGTATGACCCACAACTCACTGATTCCGTCCGGCGGATTGCCGTTGCCATCTGTCCGCCTTCTTCGCAAATTCTAGCACCGCATCCGTTCCCTCTCTTGATCCTTCTCCGCCCCCGGCCATTTCGTAGTCGGGCACTTCGCCATGAAGCATTGTCGGATCGCCGCTCGGTCTGAGCATGAATGTCGTTGACGCAATGACAAAAAGACGGCTGCTCGGAAGATCAAAAGGATAGAGATCTCCAAAGCCATTTGTATTTTCCCCGTCTCTTCTCCGATAAGCGTTGCAATGTGGTAATCTTTTACCGCTCCTACAAATCCTACTGCCGCAGAATAAACATTGTGATTAATGAGAACGCAGACATTGCCGTGAAACCGGAGCGGGTTTGCGGTCGGTTATGTCTCGGGCATTTCAACAGTGTCGACCTCTCCGATCGGCGTTTTGCCATACGTTGAGAACATCACCTTTGCTTCATCGTTCATGGATGATATGAATCCAAACGAAAGAATCGGCCTGATCCACAACTTGTAGGTTGTCCAGTAGAATGCAACCCATTCCCGGCTTTTTTTCCGCATGAATTGTGAACTCATCCGATACGGCTTATCCCAAATATAGTCGATCAATATTGCTCCATTGATTTCACTCCCGCCGCCATTATCCCGGATATCAATAATCAGGTTTGTAAGACTGTCCTTGTGAATATCGGCAAAGGCTTTTTGAATTTGGCCGGAGAACACCATGGGATCTGTCAGGAATGTCTTGACTGAAAGCAAACCCGTTCTCGCCGCCATGCGCGTGTATGCAACATCCTGATTATTCTCCGCCGGTGCCTGCACATTGCTTTTGTCGAGTTCTGTTTGTGTAATACCTTGGACGGTGATTGTCCTGCCGGAGAGTTTGAATTCGAACGGGCCTTCAAAATCATAAGCCTCCCATAACAGCCAGCGAAAATTATCCTGGGCGCTCTTCACACGCGGATAGAAGGTTGCGCCTTTTTCGAATGATAGTATCGTTTGAAAGATTTTCGCCGACGGTATCCCATTGATAGATTTGATCTCGGTTCCTTTCATGAGCCCGTTCGATCCGCAATCACGGTCAACATAGATCCTTCCATCAAGCCCGAGGTCGACCGTGACCGGGAAAAACTTCCCGCCGGTTTTTGAATAATGGTCCTGGAATTCACTCCACATGAAAGATGTGTGCGAGTCTTTCAGTGAATGAACAAGAGGAACGATTCTTTTATAGAATTCCTTGGTAGTGATGGGACGGTCAATTCCTGCTTCAACGCTGTCGAATTTTCTGTAAAATTCTTTTTTGCTGATGTTCAGATAAGGATTGACACCGACATGCTCGATTGTTGTGCGAAGACATTCCATGTCATCATGAAGCGACTGCGCGGGGAGTTTTGCATCGATGTTTTCGTCCTTCACGGGATGATGCTGCTCCATGACAACTGTCCAAGTATCACGAAAAATGGAAAAGCCGTCAATAGAAAGGTAGATGACAAACGCGGTAATGAGGACGCCCAGCATTGCTAAGAAATATTTCGTTTTTTCATTCTTAGTTTTTCTTTCTTTACCGAAAAGGGAATATCATAATGATTGCGTATAAGGAGATACGAAGACACGTGCGGTTTTGTTTCCCCGCTTCAATGAATGGTCTCCGGCCGGAGATTGAGAACCTGAGAAATGAAGTTTACATCTCGTTCCAAAGAGACTTTGGGAACGGGAACAGTTTTACGCTAAGACGCTACCCGATTGTTGGCAGCAATCGGATAGCGTGTTGTACACTCCAACCTCTCAATCCACGAGCTGCGGACCTTTGCCGATTTCCATGATTCCGGCGTAGTATCTTTTTTTGATCTCGGATGATTTTTGAACGAAGGCCTCGACCCCATCCCGATTAATGGTGCAAAGGTTGTAGACTTTCATGTTATGCGGCAGGACGTTTGCTTTTTTCGATGAGGGATGCAATTTAGCGCAGGGAAACTCCGAACACTCGAAACAATATTCCACTTTTTTTTCCGTTACGCACTTGCTTGTTTCACATTCTCCTTTTATGACAGGACAATTCCCTCCGATAGACCGGCATCCATCGCAGGGTATCTTGTCCATCGGTATTCCCCTCAACATCAAAGCACTGAAAAGCCGGGCATCGTTCCGGCAAGTATAGAGTTCACAAATCCCGCAATCGATACCGCACGGGGCAACTAAATTGAGTCGTTCGGGAGACGTCATGGTTTCTCGTCCTTTCATTGTCGGATATGAATTTGTTTTCTTCGGGCAGAAGTGTTTCGACCCCAAAGAGACTTTGGGATGGAGATAAGGCACAAAAACCTTCTTCATCCTGCCGAGCAGGAATCAAGCGGCTTCGTTCTTTTTTCGATTTGTTATTTCCATCTAGATACGGGGGTTGTGTTTCTTATGCGTTTGGCGATGTTGTGTAACGGCGGTCAAATTAGCGAGACATAAAGAGGAAATCAAGAGAAAAATGCAAATCTATAGGCCCGTTCCCCGGCATCGACCCCGCCCCGACCCGCACTTTTCAGGGGAGGGAACATAGTTTTTCCGTCTGTCAACTCTTTGCCAAAGTCCGTTTGGAAGAGAGATTGAAGCATGACAACTATTTGAGAAGCAATAGTCTCTTCGTTTCTGTAAACGATGCCGTCTGTCCCGAAGATGTGGCTTTCGCCGCGAGCCGGTAAAAATACACACCGCTTGCAAACACCGACGCATTCCATTGCCGCGAATGACTGCCTGGCGGCAGCTCTTCCGAAACAATCGTAGCTACTTCTCTTCCCATTATGTCGAACACTTTCAATGAAACATACGACCGTTGGGGAAGACTGAATGAAATCGATGTCGTCGGGTTGAACGGGTTCGGATAGTTCTGTGAAAGCGCATAGCTGTGAGGCAATGCCGGTGAAGATTTTACAGCGTTAATAGTATCTGGATATTCATAGATAGGGTAAAAATGCAACACTGATTGAAATTCATTCGCAGAATTATAGGCGGCAAGTCTGGCATCATCCCAGATTAAAGCACCTATTGGTAAATTATCAATTGTAGACAAGATCGGTGTTCCGGACTGAGCAAAATTTTCATTCAGGTCGGTGAATTTTGTGATTCCATTCCCGTCTTCTGTTTTATATCCCGGAATGGTAGTCGGGTCGTAATCGCCAAAGATGTATTTGCTATGAAGGATGTTATTTGTTGAAGACGTGAAACCCGGGACGGCCCACTGCTCGGCATTCCACCGTGCCATCTGGTCCGCTGTTGCTGCATCGGCTATAGCCGGAGTAACAGTCTGAACCTGCACATTAACATGATTGTCTCTTTGCATTATTTTGTTGTAGACGCCAGAGAATAGTGCTGCTGTGCGTGAGTTCATCCAGATATTGGGGATATTGACGACCGGGTACGGAGGATTTGACGGAGTTGTCCACCCGATCCAGGATGAAGGGCAAGTGTCGATAAATGCGGTGCCGTAAGGACCGTAAAGCCCCACCTTCTTATTCTTATAGTACGGTTCAAGCGATACGGTGTCCGTCCACAGCACGTTGTTGGCAACGAGGGCCTTAATATTATTGAGACCGCATAATGCTTCGTTGATCGATGAATCAGCATTCAAAAAATAGGGTTGTATTTTGATTCTTGCGTGCTTTGAGAACCCGCCTTGAACAGTTATCGTGTCGAGACTGATAGTACCCTCCAGCATTCCGGGGTCAGGATCCACTCCGCCCGGCGTTATTTCATTAGGATAATCTTCACCGACCCAATTCTGGTTGATGAAAAGATTGTTGACCCAGTATCCTTCAAAATAATATGCTCCTACCTGCCAGCTCTGATTACTGTTTATAATCGTGTTGTGGTTGTAATACGCAAATTTACAGAGAGCATTGGATTGCAAGAAGATCATTCCCCCGTCCGTTACGGTACAGTTTTCAACCCACACCGTATCGATTGCTTGCCTACAATAAAATACTCTTCCACCCCACCATTGATTCGGGTTAAACATGTTCCGAAAATAGCAGTTCGTGAATCTAAATTTGGCTCCGTTCGTGTAGCCGTCGCA
Organism: uncultured Chitinophagaceae bacterium; assembly: GCA_964642725.1. Lineage (GTDB taxonomy): Bacteria > Bacteroidota > Ignavibacteria > UBA10030 > UBA8401 > JAGVPT01. The sequence continues at coordinate 43,441 of CAZXQG010000016.1, read as the reverse complement.
GGAGAAGGTAGCAAGGCTGCAAAACTCAAACAAGCAGTCATTTGCACTCACTGATTGGGGCAAGCCAAGGGCGGTTGAGCAAGCCCAAAGGTTGTCATTAATATTGCCGTCATTCGTAAATTGATTTTGTATATAAAGGTTATCCAGTTTCAGACTCCCGACAACTGTGTTCGTCCCTGGATCAACGCCATTAACTCCTTTTAGCACGATCACTGGCTTCGTTCCCGGTCCGGGCGCATTCGGATCCGGGTGGCCAATAATAGTTAGTATTCCTGTCGGGTCGTTAACGACAATGGCTGCATTTTGAATATACAACTGATTTTCCTGAAGCACATAGACTCTTATCGAATCCGTTCTGCTTCCGCTATTCGTCGTATCACCATTAATTGTTGCTTCAATAATGCCGGGGCCAGAGTTTGGTATGAAAACGGTGTCAGAGCATGCTTCGTTAGCATGAGCAATATACTGAACAGCCAACTCCCGAGTTTTCGCCCGGTCCGGTGCCGCACTATTTCTTATGATTTGAGAATACTGAGCATGTGAAATGCTCACGATTGCCAAGCTCATCACAAAAAGATGCAATAATTTTCTTTTCATTTTTTTCCTTCCCTTGTTGAACTGTCAAATAAGAAATATTATGAGCGCATGGATCATCATTGTGCCGGGTGCCGCAATCTTGACCTACGGCCCGGCAGGAGTTGTTACCTTGCCTATAAACAGAATTGTTCCCGATTGATGTTCACGAATTGCAAAAATAAACGGATGATCAATGCGCATCACCGGATTTGGAACATTAACTTTTACAGCGACGACGATCGATGTCACCGCCGCAGCCTCCGTCCCTTCTTCATTAACAGCTACATACGTTTTGTGTATTACATCGGTAACAAAGAGCCCGGCCAGTTGACTGATACGGCTAAGGTCCGCTCTATCAGGATCGAATGCGATCCCCATGCCGAGCGCCGTCAAATCATTCTTCAATAATTTGGAAAAATCCATCGTGAGCCTCGGCATGTATAACTCAACCGCTGATGAATCTAGTTTGCTAATAATTGCGTCCCATTGCTGCTGTGTTAATGCCGATGCAAACTGGTCAACGGAAGTTCCAGCGGCTGGTAATACGACCGTCATGCTGAACGACCCATCGCCGTACGGCATATCAATCGCCTGCAGAGTATTGTCGCCATAATACGCAAAGGTTTTTTCCTGGCTCATTAACTTGCACGTCGCAAGGCTTCCGTCTGCGCATGTGAACGACGCATCCTTGGTGGCCGATGCGTTGAACGCGTACTTCCACGCTCCTTTAAAATAGATGGCATTGATGAGATACATTCTGACATTGCCCGGAATACTACCGGAAATAATTGACGGAATTTTGCCGTTTGTTTTTGTGTCCACCCAATTGTTGATGGTTTGCACCGCACTTGGTTGAGTAAAATCGAGAGCGGCAACATCCGCATCGAAATAGTTCTTATTGACACTCAAGAATTCAGGCAGCACCAGGAATCCGTTTCTATACCAAATCGAATTTGCATTTTGGAAGCTAACATTCGCATCAAGTGCTGTTAAGAAAGCAGAGCTGTTCTTGTACGCGTTGTTGATATCGTTCAATGACATTCCCGCATCGCCGAGGGACTGCTTCAATGAATCGAGCGTCGGACCGTTCGCGCCATTGAGCAGCATGCCGAATGCCGTTGAAACGCTAAAAGGAGAAATGAACACATTCTTGTTTTGTTCGCTTTTGTTGATCTGTGCAAAGAGCTTGAAGCCAAATGAATTGTCCGATGCGGCAATAGCTTTTTCCATCGTTCCAAGGCTGCCCGCAGGCGGTGGACCATCCGACGGTCCGGTGGTGCTTGTTCGACAGCTTGATACAATAGTTACGGAGACAGCAATGACGAGAGCTGGAAATATTTCCTTTTTCATAAAGTACTCCTCTCTCTGCGAACGTCTTTACCGCGGAATAAAAAACAAAAAGGGATGAACGCGCGGCGTTCTCCGCATATCAAGCGGTTGTTGGGTGGACAAGCGTGCGGCTACGGTACGAAGATAGTTTTGTTGCGACTTAGATGGTCGATATTGATAGTTGTGAAGCGCGGGATCGTACACCAAACCCCAATGCGATGGATTTCGCGAAGTGTGCATTTCTGTCGCCCAGCCGGTGATCGTGGATAATAGACTTGCCCACAAGACCAACTCCCTCATGTGAGTGTAGGAGAAAAAGAAACAAAAATCAAGGGGGATAAAAGATAGGTAGAGATTGGGCAAGAAAAACCCTCGCCGGCCGGCTGGAGGTTCAGACGCAAACATCCGGAAAGTGATTCACAGCGACCGCTTCCTGCTGACCCGATCCGGCTCGTCAGCAATCAACTCCAGTCGAACGCTCGCATGCTTCCGTTAAGTCTCCATTGTTGTGGCCATTGATTCGTCAACCAGTCGAGCGGTTCAGCCGCGGGCATCGGTTTTGCCGCCGCGGAAAAACAATACTTGATGAACTGCCGTTGCTCTTCGCCGAGCGCATCCGGCTGGGCGGAAATAAACAACGGAGCGCTGCTCTCTGCCAGCAGTTGCATCCATTGTTTATTTTTAGCCCACGGCACATTTTTGGTTAAGCCGACACAATCGCCGTCTGCGGCATAAAAATGATTGTGTTGTATCATGCGAAAACCGAGTGTGTTCACCCCCATTTTGCGCGTGCGATCCCATTCCTTTCCGCTGGTATCATCACCAATGCGGTTGAGTTCGAAAATACCCGCCGATAAATGGCTTACCGTGTTGCAGCCGATGAGATACATTTCTCCCGCCGCTTCGCGTATTGATTGATACAAATGCAAAATAACTTCCGCTGTTGTCTTTGTGTTGTCATGAAAACGCCATCCGGCAGCGGTAAAGCCGTCTTTCATCTCAAATCCCCATCTTCCTGTGATATCGAACGTGGTGAAATCATGCTTCACCATTTCGAAACCCCACTGTTTGTATGTAGAGATGATGCGATTCACATGCGCTATGTTCTCCTCGATAGACGGATCGAGCACCGGGTTTTTGGGATCATCTCTGCCGGGAATCGTTGGCAGCAGCAACTGCCGCGGGGCATCATGCGCCGCACACAATGGCCTTGTCCACAGCCCCGGACGCATTCCGAGTTTCTTAATATCGTTCGCCAGCTTCTGCATGTCTTTAAACTTATCATTCGGCCGTAAAAAATCATCCTGCCAGCAGCAATCGCCGGGAAGCAACGGGGAATAGGAAGCCCACCCGGCATCGATGACGGAGAAAGGGAGGTTCCCGGCATCCGTTGCCAGATTCGCCAGCAGCGATGTGTGCTGTAGAATGAGATCGGATGAATTGTTGCCGTAGGCAAAATACCAATCATTAATGCCATAGACGGGAAGTTTGGGAAGAAGCGGCTTGTCGCACATCATGCCGCAAAACCGGCGGGCCGTCGCAAAAGTATTCTCATCCTCCGTTGTTTTTGTTGCAATAATCTCTGCACAATCCAGAACTCGGTCGCCCAATTGCACGCCTATGCCGGCACTGCGTGTGTCCATGGTTAGCTGCAATTGGCCATTACCTAATTGCCAATTGCATATGGCACGGCATCCTGTCTTCACTCCAAAACATGTTGTCATCTTTCCGTCGTGTTGGATAAAATACCAGGGCATTTTTCTTTCGAAAGACGCTGACCGAAAAGACACATCTCCGTACGTTCTTTCCCAATGGTCTCCTAAAACGGTTGCATCGTTGTTTACCGGATATGCCCATTGCAATACCACCTCGTGAACTGAATCTTTGGGGGAAAGTAATTTTGCCGACAACGTATCATCGGAATGCGTGAGGTGAACATCAACATTACCGTACGACCAGGTTTCTTTCCCCGCAGGAGCTAGTTCATGCAAACCATCATCAAGTCGCACGAATAGCTTTTCCGGGAGGTACACCAAATCGATCGATATGCCAGCTGCGTGCATTCTTTTCACAAATAGTAAGCCCGTCAGCGCTGACCCTGAAAGCTGTATAAAATGTCTTCGGTTCATATAATAATTTTTAAGGTTGGATGATTTTTGGATTCAATAGCAAGAAAAGAGAGAACAGGTGCGGGTCTCAAAATAATCTTTGTTTACCGCCAAGACGCGGAGAGCGCCAAGAGTATTATTGTCCTTTAACCCATAACTTCTCGGTGTGCCTGGCGTTTTGGCGGAAAAAAAAACAGGAATAATTCATTGAAACAGTACTATATTTCGGCGGCGGCAGTGCCGAGGCTGAGAAGTTTGCCTACCGTTGCCCAATTCCTTGTTGTAGCGGAAACTCCGAGTCTCTTTTCGATGAAGGAGTTTGAGAAGAGAGTCTTGCCGTACCCATTCCGGCACAAAATATACACTTCAGTCCCTGATAAACGAATCTCATCAGAGTCATTTTTTACTGCCGCCAAATTCTCCGCCGCGGCTTTGGCCGGACTTCCCGCCAAAAAAGTGACATGCAATTTTTCACCTTCTTCCTCTTTTACTTTCTTAAAGGGATTCCGCATTATTGTTTCTTCAATTTCCTTCAGTGTTTTCACAATAGTGGGAACTTCAAATTCGAAGGCTTTTAGCAGCTTCTTTTCAATTTGTTTCCGCAGAACCGCAGTATTTGACGCCGATGATCCGAAAACAACATTTCCGCTCTGGACGTACGTCGTTACATGTTTATAGCGCAAAGATTCGAAAGCCTTTTTCAAGTCTTCCATTTTTATGATCTTCTGCCCGCTCACATTTATTCCGCGCAATAATGCAATGTAAATCGTCATTCTGCTCCCTTCCTTACTTCGGCGAGTCAGTTTTAGCAAGTTGAGCAATATCCTTATTCTCAATAGTTCTTTGAGGATATCCTATCAATGTTACCTGGATCATCGCAAGGCCCAGATCGTGAAGAGTGCAGACATATTTTGGGAAGAGTGTTTTCAAAACCGGGTAGATCAATCCAATTGCTGTGGATAATTTAAAAGCGTTTTTCAAGCCTTTGGTCGGTTTGATAAATCCAGGCCTGAACGCGTAAGCCACTTTGAATGGGAGCTTTGTCAAATCGTTCTCCGTTTTCCCTTTCACCCGTGCCCACATTACGCGTCCTTTTTCAGTGCTGTCGGTCCCTGCCCCCGACACATAGCAGAACGTCATGCCGGTGTTGAGCCGTGACAATGTCCTCGCAGCGCTCATCGTAAGGTCATATGTGATCCGCGTATAAACTTTTTCGTTCTTTCCCACAGAAGAAACTCCGAGACAGAAATAACAAGCATCATAACCTCTGAGTTGTTCTTCTATTGCAGAATAGTTGAAAAAATCAGAGTGGACAATCTCTTTCAGTTTAGGATGGTTCACATTACACGGTTTTCTGCCTATGACTAAGACCGATTCTACGTTTGCGTGGTTGAGACATTCGTGAAGAACTCCCTCCCCGACCATTCCGGTGGCTCCGAAAACTATCGCTTTGATTTTCATTATCGATTACTCCTTGTGCAGGAAATCTGAAGGCATCCGGTACCGACCGGTTGTATTCTAACTATAGATTTAATTGCCCCCCTCCACAACATGCACCCCGTTGGCACGGGCTGCTTCCATCAGTGCGTCGATCGCTTCCGATGCGTTCTCGGTGCCACGTAGCGTATACGACCGCTTTTTATTTTTTTTCTCCGTCAAATGAATTTTGGCCCCTTCGAATGCGAGAGACTGCGTATCGCTCCACTTGCTCTTGAAGGCGGAAAATGGGGAAGTGCGGATCTTGAATCCATCAGTGAAAATAACCAATCGCCGGAAGCTGGGAATTTTTATTCCGAAGACGCCTTTTGCGATCGCCGCCAACCCAACGCCAAAATACAGCCACGCCGGTTGAAACCCTTTCCACGGTTTGTAGATGGTTAGCGCATCGAGTATTGTCACAACACCGCCGATGACGTCGAACCAATGAATCCCACGCGTCTCTTTTCCGGGAGACGACCGCCATTCCTTCACGCCGAATCGTATTAACGCGGCGCCCGCAATGATATTGGCGAAGGCAATGATCGTGAATTGACCGCTGTCCAATATGCCAACTCCGGCGACGGCTATCATGATTCCCGGATACGTGTCGTTGATCAGGAGCCACCTCTTCCGCCGCTGGTTGAGATCTAATTTGACGACCCGAACAATGCTGCCTTCCATGCGACCGTTTGACCAAGTTGAAAATCTATTTCAAAATTCCCAGCTGTTTGTATTTCTCACGGTACTTGTCGTAGAGAATCGTGTGCCGGCTCCGCAGGTCGATCTTTTTACCCTGGATGAATTCCATTTGGACGTTAGTTTCAATTTCGAGCGGATCGCCGTTCGTAACGATGAGCGAGGCGTCTTTGCCGATTTCCAAGGAACCGGCTTGAGCGTCGATGCCGAGAATTCTTGCCGGGTAAATCGTCACCGCCTTCAGCGCTTCATCTCTCGGCAGGCCGTATGCGGCTGCCATCGCCGCATGGTAAGGAGTATTCCGTTCTCCGAACGCCTCTCCTTCACCGGAGATCGCAAACTGAACGCCCGCCGCATGTAACTTCGACGGGACGGTAAACGCATCGTCGTACGGTTCCCATTGGCGCCTCGGCTCGTCAAGGGTCGGGCCGACAATAACGGAAACATTGTTTGCCTTCAGAAGATCGGCTGCCCGCCACGAATCTCTTCCGCTGACAATGACAAGCTTGACATTTTCGTCCCTGGACCACTGAACTGCTGCCTCAATCTGGCGTATTTCGTTGGCGTTGACGAAAACCGGAATTTTCTTTTCCAGGACTGGAATCATCGCTTCCCATCTGAGATCGGTCGCGTGGTACGGAATTCCTTTCGCCGCCTCCGATTTCTTCGCGATCATGTACGCGCGGGCATCGGCGAACGCGTCGTTGAGTTCCTTCAGCTGTTTGTCCCGGTTTTTCTTCTGCTCTTCTTCTGTCTGGCGCACCCACGGCGCATGCGATATCGCCATCTGCGGCCATAAGATCACCAATCCGACAGGCGCTTTAAGCACAACATCTTCTTGCGTCCATCCATCCATCATAATTGCCGCCGAACGTCCCGCGATCAGTCCCCCCTGAGGCATCACATTGGCAATGAGCACGCCGTTTGCGCGCAACGTCGGAATTAATTCGCTTTCCGGGTTGACTGCAATCTCGCTCCTCACGTTCGGATTGATCTGGCCTGTTTCGGCGTAATCGTTCGTGGCGCGAACAGCTTCAATCTCTGTCAATCCAACCGTTGAATTCGCGTTGATAAGTCCCGGATAGATATGCTTTCCGGCAACGTCGATTTTCTCCACATTTGCAGGAAGCAAGACGTCTGTTCCGATGCCGGTGAACTTTCCGTTTTCAAAAAGAATCGTTCCGTTCGAAATCTCGGGACCGGTCACCGGATGGATCGTCGCACCGGTCAATGCAATAGGATGGTCTTGTCTTTTTGAAGGGACGGGGTCGGAAGCAAACAATGAGCAATGAACAATCAACAATGAACAATAAAGAGCTATTAACAAGTACCTCTTCATTCTAACTTCCGTAATCTGTCTTCTGTATTCTGTCTCCTCTCTTCTGTCTTCTGTCTCCTGTCTTCTGTATTCTGTCTTCTTCATTGAACACCTCCGTCTTCGATGTGGCATGAGTACGAAGATTTCTTTGTCGGCATCGCAGGCATTCCGCTTCCGGAAGCGGACTTTTTCGTCGTGAGAATTTTTTGGATCAGCACGGCGCGCTCTTTCAGAATCTCCGCGTTCATCGCACGGTCTTCGTCCCGGTCAAAGTACCTTCTTCCGTCAATCCACGTTTGCTCGCACACGGAGTAGGTTGACAGCGGAGAGCCGCTCCAGATGACAAAGTCGGCGTCCTTCCCTACCTCAATCGAGCCGACGCGGTTGTCAATGCGCAATTGCTTGGCGGGGTTGATCGTCACAAACTTCAGCGCTTCTTCCTCGCTCAGGCCTCCGTATTTTACGGCCTTCGCTGCCTCGGTGTTCAAGCGTCGTGCGAGTTCGTCGCTGTCGGAATTGTACGACACGACCACGCCGACATCGTGCATGAGAGCGCCGTTGTATGGAATTGCGTCGATCACTTCATATTTGTACGCCCACCAATCGCTGAAGGTCGAGACACCCGCGCCGTGTTTCGCAATCGCTTCGGCGATCTTGTATCCTTCCAGCCCATGCTGGAATGTTGCGACCTTGAAACCGAAATCATCCGCGACACGAATCAACATGAGAATTTCATCCTGGCGGTACGAGTGGGAATGAACGAGCCGCGTTCCGTTCAGAATTTCAACGATTGCGTCCAGTTCCAAATCCCTCCGCGGCGGGATTTTGTTCGGTTCGTTCTTCGCCGCTTCCATTTTCCTTTCATAATCTCGAGCCGCGCTAAACTCATCGCGGATGATCTGCTCGACCCCCATCCTCGTCTGCGGATACCGGGTTGTATACCGGTCCCCCCAGTTCGATTGCTTTACATTTTCGCCAAGAGCGAATTTGATGCTTTTAGGAGCTCCCTCAAATTTCATGTCGTCGGGCAGCATTCCCCAACGAAGCTTCACCACTTGATTCTGGCCTCCGATCGGATTTGCAGAACCATGGAGCAGATGAGCAACCGTTAGTCCTCCGGCGAGTTCCCGGTAAATCGCCACATCGTTTGCATCCACGACATCGCCGATGCGTACTTCGGCTGAAATAGCCCTCCCCGCTTCGTTTACTCCATCCGAGATTGCTGTGTGGGAATGGCAGTCGATTAACCCGGCGGTGACGTGTTTTCCGGTTGCATCAATAACCACGGCCCCGTTCGGAGGGGCAATGTTCTTTCCAATCTTTGCAACTTTCCCTTTTGTGTAGAGGATGTCGGTGTTCTCGAGATTTCCCTGCGGACCGCTCGTCCAAACATATCCCCCTTTGACCAAAATATTTTCCGGCTGTTCCGGTAGAGTTTTTCTTCCGAACGCCCCGTCCGGATAAACAACTTCGAACGACGCGTGCACTGCTTCAGGTTTCTTTGTCGTATCGGGGGGTTCAACAAACGGCTTTATAAACTGTGCAGACCATCTGATGTCGGAACCATCCGGCATTGCTCCTGTTCCGGTGATCGTCGAGTCTTGAGCTACACCGGCGAGCCGAACCACTCCGGCATAACCGAGTGAATCGCCTTCAAACACGAGCGTAATATTTTTTCCGGCAATCGCCGCGGATGTCGATTTGACTTTAACCACACCGCGAGATACAAATCCCGAAAGGGCTTCAGGTTCGCCGGCAATTATGAGCGAGCCGGTATCTTTCTTTGCAATAGAGATGTTCAGCGAGTACGACCATGTTCCCCGTGCTTCGGCTTGCGCCGGTGCTTTCACTTCGTATCTAATTCCATCCACCCATGTCTCTCTAATTTTTGTTTTCTCCCCGAACAACTCGCCGTCGGCGAGAACGAAATTTGCCGCTTTACCCGATTCGATCGTGCCGAACTGTTTCTCCATTCCAAGCATTTTCGCCGGGATCGTCGTCAACGATGCAAGCGCATCGTCGGCGTTCAATCCCCGGTCAATCGCAGTTCGAACAAGCATTCTGAATTTTGACACGTCTTTCAGGGTAGAGGTCGTTAAAGCAAACGTCACTCCTGCCCGTTTGAGCCGCGCGGGATTCTCGGGCGCGAAATCCCAATGGCGCAATTCATCAAAGCCGACATCGAGCGCGTCCCCGGTCGTGTTGACGTTCGGTGCATCGGGGAAATTGACGGGGAGAATGATCGGCGCGTTCGTTTCTTTTACCGCGTCGAGCCGGCGGTATTCGTATCCGTTTCCCCGAATCCAGAATGAAAGAGAAAATTCTTTTGCGATCTTTGCCGCGCGCAGAATGTTCTGTTCGTCGGCCGTTTCGAAAATAACCGGCTGTTTTCCTGACGCAGAAGCTTCGAGTGCCGAAAGGGATTTATTCTCTTCGGGACGATCCTGCGCAGGATTTTGGACAAAAATCTTCAACGCATCGGCGTACCAGTGAGCGTCAATGAATGTCTGGCGAATCAGTGCAATTGCACCCATGAGCGAATTGGGATAAGAATCCCCGAACGAGTCGCGCGAAAAGGAAATGTTTTGTGTGACATTGTCCCTCACTATCGATGTATTGGCACTTCCATCACCAATGGCCACAAGAGCGCTCGAGCCATGAAAAATTCCGTTCGACGGCGCCGAAAGAACAGTCGTGAAACCGAGTGCCCGAAATTTTTCGGCGGTGTCTTTGTCCGGAAGGAATTGTTCTGCTCCTGAAGTCTCGGGATGAACCTGCGAATTCCAGTGAGCAGAACCGCGCAGGGGTTGAGCGGTCGGCGCAGCCGAAGAAGGCTGTCCCGGCACCGGGGGCTTAGGCTGGCCGATGTCGGTATAGAGATCGATCAGCCCGGCGTAGGCCGTTAAGCCGGAGCAATCCCACACCCTGGCGTCGGCGGGAATCGTAATGTTTGCGCCCGCAGATTCTATGACGCCGTCCCGAACCACGATTGTCCCGTGCTCGATCTTCTTCCCGGGAGCGGCAATAATGATGAGATTCTTCAGCGCATGAACCGTCGGAGTATTCTTCCGAATGCCGACCGCCGGCTCAATTTGCGCAATCATGCGGCCGGCATAAAAGACTAAAAACGCCGTCAACACAAGTATCCTTTTGTGCACGCAGCCTCCTTTCAAAGTATATAATTCACAAAATTATAAACATATAGCGAACCTCAAAAAATTCCTTTATCGTTCCATCCACGAGCTTCTTCCGGTCGCAAAATTCGGCCGAACGATGACGGACGGATAAGGTTTCGCAACTGCATGCAGCCAGGAAGAATCGTTGAAGAAAGCTGCGGTCCAAGTTCCTGTTGTGCTGTCGGACACTTTCCACGAACCATCCGAAATAATTTTTTGAACCGAACCGTCAGCGCATTCCAACTCACAATACACATTGACTCCCGCAGAGCACGACGGAGAAAACGTTTCCGCTTCGACGGCGATAACATTCGTCGAATCGGTGAGCAATGGAAGTACGGAAAACATTTTGATCCGCTGCTGCTCTATGCTGAGCGAATTGGAAGAACGAACAAACACTTCCCCGACATTCTTCCCGTTCACCGACACTTTTGCATGTGTGTCCCCGATTAGTTGAAGCGTTGCCGAACGTAAGTTCTTTGGGGCGTTAAAAGTTTTCCTGAAATACGCTTTTTGTACTTGCACCGAATCTTTCTTCCCCGGGTTTGCTTTCGGATGATAGATCCATACGCTCTCAATTTCCGGGTTTACCAAGAACTCCCCGCGCTTTACTTCGTCTATCTTTTCCTGCCAGTATGCCGCCTGACGGTCGTAGCGCATCAACAGTAACTCAAGTCCCGCTGATTTGTTCGTCGCCAGCCACAGCCGTTCAAATTCACTTTTCAGGGATGACAAATCCTTCATAACATCGGTACACATGTCAATGATTGCAGTCGCCACGGAATCTTTATTTGCTGCGCCGGCTCCCGAAGCGCTTAATCGTTTGACGTTTTCTTGAACTTCAACCTTTTTTGCGAACCATAGATTCAAACGGGCGATAAACTCCAAATAGCGCAAATGTTCGCTGTTCTCCGTTATGTCTTTTCTCCCGTCTGCAAGCAAGGAAAGAACTAGCGGCATTGTCGACGTGATGCTCTGCAATCGCAATGGCATCGGCACGTATCCGTCATCGTGCGATTGTTCCCGAAAAGGGAGCATCGGATGACGCCACAGTTCGTGCCAGCTATAATTGTTGGCCGGACTGGAAAGAATCGCGTAGACCGATTGAAGCTCATCGTCATCGGATGTTCCAAAGAATGCTCTGAAGAACGCCTTATTGAACGAAACAATATCCGCGCGCATCGGCTGCCATGCACATTCGGCTGTCCATGCGTAGCCGTAATAATTCAACTCGCGCAGTTCCTCGCCGCCATAGTCATTCCAATTCGATGTCAAGAGTCCGATTGAACCGTTCTTGAAACCGTCCCGGTTGAAATTCTGAATATTCACGATCGTGTTCAAGAAATCTGGGAACGGGCCGATGAAAGTCCGGACCGCCGGCGAAGCGATAAAGGGAAATCCCGCCTTCTTGAATATTTCGGTGCTGCCGTAGGAAAACGACGCATCATAATGCCAATCGATAATGGTTATGTCTTTAGGAATTTTGCCGAGGATTTCCGGCTGACTAAGGATGATATCGCCGTACATCATCGGTTTCTTACCGTGTTTCTTAACAATATCGGCAACGCGATTATAGTGTTCGGCGTGAACAGCGGCAAGCCCGTTTTTTGAAACCCGTTCCTTGTTCGCTCCCAAACCGACGTCCCACGACTCATCCGCTCCCATATTGAAATACGAGGAGCTGAACGATCCGCACAGCTCTCCGATCATTTCATCCAGGATGGAATACGCTTTTTCATCAGAGACGTTCAGCGTTTGAGCGCCGGGGAATTCCGCGTACCCGACATACTCCGGCTTTGCGAGGATATTTTCCCAGTGGCCGAGCGTTTCGAACGATGGGATCATATCGACATAATATTTTTTTGCATATGCATCAATTTCTTTCACTTCCTGCGGCGTCAACGCTCCGCGCCCTTTCCCGATGAGAGGATGGTTCTTGAAGGCAAACATGTCTTCGATGTACGGGCTGAATGTATTCAGCTTATAGTGCGCCAGGAAGCGTACGATCTTCTTGAAATTGTCTACCGTAGAGACTTGACCTCGGCTGATGTCGTCGCTGATTCCCCGGACTTTTTCAAACGGGAAATCTTCGATCGTCGCGCCATCCACTACGATGCTTCGCTTTTCGCGGCGTATCATTTGAAGAAGAGACATCACCCCGTAAAACTTTCCCCTCTCCGATTCAGCGATGATGACAATATTGTTTGCGTCGACATCGAGAAAATAGCCCTCAGCTTTCATTTCCGGTTTTAGCGTTTCTTTTCTCTCCCGTAAAAACTGTCGGCCGTATTCAGAGGCTGGGCTCCCGATAAAAATGAAGCTCGCCGGGAGCCTGCGGAGCGAGTGTTCCGAAACAACTTTCAGCTGAACCTCTTTTCTACTCGCAAACTCATCATTGATTTGCTGTGCGGCGAATTGTTCCTGTTTTGAATTCGTCCCAAGAATAATCTTTGTTCCCGCTGCGACTTTAAAGCGAGTATTTTTCAAAACGGTTTGTTGCGGCGTAGGAAGTATGGTCATCGTCGACTGATTTTCCTCTTGCGCGATCATTGCCATGGTCCAAAGTGAAGCCATCAAAAAAAACACTAAGCCAGCCTTCATTGTCCACCCCCATAGTATAAGTGAAGTTGATGAATAATATTTCGGGAGATTTGGAATACCGTAGCATTCGGAGGAGAGTTCCGAAAGTATTCTCCATTGTGGAGAAAGACTGCGAAAAATATAACGAACTAGTATGCTGGATTCAAGAGGAAGGCAAAGAATTGAACTGCAAGGATGGCAAGATTTCTATCATTGTCGCGAATACTATCGACCCAGTTTTAAGCGGCTCTGCCGATGTCATGCCTGAGGCTTGTTCGGCGGGGCAAATCCGGCACTTCAGTCGCGTGCTTTCTTCTTTGGGGAGTACTTTGTCTGCTTTTCTTTCACTACCGCGATTTCAAGAAACGCGGAATAGACATCCGAACCAAGGAGCCGCTTGATCGTTTCTTCCCGCTCCAGACGTTCGCGCAGTTCTTCGACAGTCCTGATCCCCTTTTCTTTCATCAGCTGGAGGACTTGATTTGTTTCATGCGGCTCACTCGTCACTTCTTTCCCCCTCCTCCCGGACATAATATAGGCAACATCAAGACCTGCCTTTTCAAGAAGACGGCGAACTTTTGGGCCAGGCGAATTGATCCCGGCTAAATAGACATTTAGATATTGTTGGTTTTTCTGAACGGCGTCGCCAAACGCTTTTATCGATCCGAATCGTGCCAGAGCTTCTTCCCGCAGCCGGGTGGCTATTTCAGTTTTTTCGTTCACTATAAAGAATAATAGGGATACTTGACATAAGTATAATTAATTATTATATTGCCTTCGTTTACTTTTGACCGCAAATGATATGAAAAAAAACGAAAACAAACAAAGCAAGAATGCAATTACAGCTCTGAAAAGTGTTTTAAGGGATGACGGAAGAAAACTGACTTGGCTTTCTGCAGTGACAAACATTCATTACCAGCGGTTACAAAGGATTGTCAATCAAGGATATGACCCCAGCATTACTGAAGCGGTAAAAATTGCGGGTGCACTAAAAAGGCCGATTACCGCCCTTTTTCCGATAGACGGACTTCAGGAAGCACTTCATCACACCGACCCCGAATTGGTCCATCAATCAGCGCGCACTTCAAAATTGAACGGGGAAGCTGGCACTTAAAATTGAAACGGGATACCTGAACCAATATTTATAGGAGCATTCTTTATACTTGCCCGGGGGAGTTTCATTAATTTCGGAAAAAGCAATTACGAAGAACAAGCCAGGCCAGAGATGCTATCACGGGAAGGGGAAACAGCAGCCATCAATAAACTTCTGAAAATCGTTTTTACACAACTCGTCTCAACATAAAGTCATTTGAGACTTCTTGCGAATATGCGTGAGCAGCAATAAAAAAGGCAGGGGTTATGAGAAAACGTAGCGCACATCTCACCGACGAAGAATTCGCACTCTATACAGATGCGATCGTCCTGAACTCGTTGGATCGATTACCAACTGAAATTCTTAATCATGTAATGGAATGCACTCGCTGCAAAAAAGAGCTGTTCGAATTAATAGATATCGCCGGCGCGCACGAATCAAACTCCCGTCCGGAAACGCATCCATTTTTCGGGCGCATTCGCGTTTGACAATTTCTTAAGAGTCCTCTGGGTTGTTCAGATGATTGCAGACTCCAAATTTCCGTGGTCACTTGGGACAATACGTGTCGGACCCCGTCTGACAATCCAGCTGGAGACAATCGGACAAATTGTAACCGTTCTTACTTCAACAACATCATCTTCATTATCAACTGTTTGCCTTCAAACTGAAGTCTTGCAAAATAGATCCCACTCGGAAGCTTGCCCGCATCAAAGGTCGCCTGCTGGATGCTCCCTGACTTTGCATTGCCATCAACAAGTTTTGCAACCTCCCTCCCGAGAACATCGAACACCACCAACTGAGTCTTTCCATCGGATGGCAAAGTAAAGTCAATCGTTGTCGTAGGATTGAATGGATTCGGATAATTTTGGCTCAGCGTGAATTCTTTAGGAACCAAAGTTGTTACGGCTTCAACTGCCGTTGCCGTTGTTGACAACTGGGGGCTCGGCGCGCTTTCGTTGCCGTGAATATCCACAGCAGTAAGACGATAATAATAGTGACGACCACTGACCGTTGCCGAGTCTGCATAGGTGGTATCCCGGGTGGATGTAAGTTTCGCTGAATCCGCAACGGCAAACCCGGCTACTGTTGAACGATAAATATTGTACAAACCAAGATCGGGATCGCTGCGATCACGATTCCACGATACCGTGATCTCCCCCTGTGCGCCGGGAATAGCTATTCCCCCTGCGGGAATGGCAGGCGGAAGATTATCCACACTGTGTCCGGCGACGGGAGCAGACTTCCAGAACTCGTTCGAGTTCGATGTTTGTGCAACAACGCGAAAATAAAATGTTCCACTGTTGTGTGCCATCGAATCAGACGGCGTTGATGCGACATACGAATATTGAGGATCTTCTGTCGCAGGAAGCGTTGCAAGATTTTGCCAAGCAAAGCCGGAGGTACCTGCGGGAAAACTTCGCTGGAGAACATAGTCGCTTATCGTGCCGATAGTCTTGGCATCGAAGCCGCTCCTGATCCATTTTACGAGTACTTCTCCTCCCTGGTCAGAAGGAACATCAGCCACGGATGAGATACGCGGAATGATTGGGGGCGATGAAGAAAGATACAAATTAGCATTGCCGGCATATCCTGCATTGCCTTTGCCGGGCAGGCCAACGATCACATCGCTGTAGCCGTCTCCGTTCACATCACCTGCACTCGCAACATACCACCCAAGTTGACTGTTTGCTTGCGAACTGGTTAAAGTAACATCGGCGATATTATCCATGCTTGCACCGCCGAAATAAATATACGCTATACCTGCACTGTCCCCTCCTGCGTTGTAATACGGTGCTCCAACAATCACATCGCTATAACCATCCGCATTGACATCACCTGCACTCGCAACGCAATATCCGAATTGAGCAAATGCTGCGCTGCCGGTCAAGATTACATCGGCAGTGTTATCCATGCTCGGACCGCCCAAATAAATACATGCCCTACCAGCACTCGGTGCTTTTGCACTGTACGTTGGCGCGCCGACAATGACATCGCTGAAACCATCTCCGTTCACATCGCCCGCTCCCGCGACAGAACAGCCGAATTCGTCGCCCGCTGAACCCGTCATAATAACGTCGGCTGTACTATCCATGATTGCACCACCAAAGTAAATATATGCTCTGCCGGCTTTGCTGCCTCCCGCGCTATTGTACGGTGCGCCAACGATCACATCGCCGTAGCCGTCACCGTTCACATCTCCGGCATTTGCAACACTGGAGCCAAGCTCGTCGCCTGCTGCTGCCCCGGTAAGGATCACATCGGCAGTATTGTCCATGCTTGGGCCGCCAAAATAAATGTAGGACCTGCCGGCGTGAATTCCTGCTGCTCTATTCCCGGGAGCGCCAACGATCACATCGCTGTAGCCGTCTCCGTTCACATCGCCAGCAGCGGAAACACTAAAGCCAAAATATTCACCTGCAACACCAGTCGAGACAACATCTGCAGTGCTATCCATATTTTTACCGCCATAGTAAATGTACGCTCTGCCGGCAAAGTCTCCTCCCGCCGCGTTAAGCGGTGCCCCGACGATCACGTCGTTGTAGCCGTCACCGTTCACGTCTCCGGCACCGGAAACAGAAAAACCAAACAAATCGCCAGGCGCTTCACCAGTTAAAGTAACATCGGGAGTGGTGCTCATGTTCGGTCCCCCAAAGTAGATGTACACCCTGCCGGCACTAGTTCCTCCTGCGCTATTGTAGGGTGCGCCAACAATCACATCGCTGTAGCCGTCTCCGTTCACATCGCCTGCGCTTGAAACCGAATAACCAAAGTTATCACCCGCTGCTGCGCCGGCATAGGATTCATCGGGGAAATCTGTGCCGGTCAACGAGTTAAAATAGAGATACGCCCTGCCGGCATAGCTTCCCCCTGCGCTATTGTACGGTGCCCCGACGATCACATCACAGTAGCCGTCTCCGTTTGCATCTCCTGCACTGGCTACGGAAAGGCCGAATTCGTCGCCTGCAGCACCGCCCGTCAAGATAACACTGGCAGTGGTATCCATCTTTGTCCCGCCAAAATAAATGTAAGCTCTGCCGGCGTCTATACCTCCAGCGCTACTGCCGATAGCGCCAACGATCACATCACTGTAGCCATCTCCGTTCACGTCACCTGCGTTTGCAACAGAACAACCGAAGTTATCGCCGTCCGCTGCGCCGGTTAAGACAACACTGGCAGTATGGCCCATATTCGAACCGCCAAAGAAAATACATGCTTTCCCTTTGCCGTAACCCGACCCAGCGGAATTCCTCGGGGCGCCAACGATGACATCGCCGTAGCCGTCTCCGTTCACGTCGCCTGCACTCGCGACAGACCACCCAAGGTCATCGCCCACGGCACCCGTCAAGACCACATCGGCAATTGTATCCATTTTTGCGCCACCAAAATAAATATATGCGCTTCCGGTTTTGACATCTCCTATCTTGCTGGGGTTGTTTGGTCCTCCGATGATAACATCGCTGTATCCATCTCCATTCACATCGCCCGCACTCGCAACAGACATTCCGAATTCTGCCTGGGCGAGGGTGCCAGTCAAAACAAGGTCTGCGGTACTATCCATCTTCGCTCCGCCAAAGTAAATATACGCCCTGCCGGCAAGAATTCCTCCAGCACTATTAAAAGGTGCACCGACGATGACATCACTGTAACCATCTCCGTTTACGTCTCCGGCACTGGCAACCGAGGAGCCAAACCGGCCGGCAGCTGCCTGGCCGGTTAAGACAATATTGGGGGTAGTGCTCATATTGGGCCCACCAAAATATATATACGCTCTGCCGGCATTGGGTCCTCCTGCACCATTGTAGGGTGCGCCGACAATCACATCACTGAAGCCGTCTCCGTTTACATCACCCGCGCTCGCAACCGAGGTACCAAGTTCCTCACCAATAGCGCCGCCAGTTAAGATAACATTAGGGGTCGTGCTCATGTTCGGTCCCCCAAAATAGATATACGCTCGGCCGACAAAGCTCCCTCCTGCGCTGTTTTGAGGCGCGCCGACGATGATATCGCTGTAGCCGTCACCGTTCACATCGCCAGCGCTTGCGACAGAAAAGCCCAGCCTATCGCCCCCCTCGGCCCCGGTAAAGAAGCGATCGGAGATCGCATCCGCTTTTTCAGTAGATGAGGTATGCTGCGGAGACAGTTTCTGCTTGTAGAACTTTTGAGCGAGAGCTGCAGCGCGCCGCTGACGAACAGCTTCTATCAGCGGAGGAGTCTTGCCTTGCTTCACCACGGGGATCCCAGGATAAGATTGATATGAAACTAGTGCAAGCAGAACTGCAATGCTCTCCGCAGCACAGATCGTAAATTTTTTCACGTTGACCCTCCCTATTTATTGGCCAATAAGTTCGCAACGTTTGCGCTTGCAACGCAACGTACACGACCCCCAGCAACGCTGGAGGCTTTTAAACATCAAACTGTAGAGAACTCTATGCTTTCAGATCGCCGCCGATCTTGAGTCCGATGAGGCGATAGAAACAAAGCCAACCGCCCTTACCGGCCTCTCTATGCGGTAGGTTTAAAAGCTAAATAAAAATGATATGGCAAAACGTGTTTCGGCAGGGAAATATAGAAAGAAGAATAAAAAATTAGGAGGAAGAAGTCAAGCCTTACTTATCGGCAGTGAGCGCCGTCAATTGATGCTCGCAGAATGGATATATCAATTAACAATGAACAATCAACAAGGAAGGAATCTTAACGTAATAAGAATAAGTCAGCAGTTCGTTGTTGGCCCATGAAATTGGCAATGTCACTAGGCTTGCAAGCGCGGCAATTCGTTAATATCGAATCTCATTCGTATCGCAGCGATTCCACGGGGTCGACATTCGCCGCTTTCCGTGCGGGGAAAAATCCAGCAAGCACGCCGATAAGTGCAAGGATGCCGGCTGTGAGCAGCATAATATTCAACGACAGGATCGGCCGTCCGAGGAATTGCATCGGCCCGTCATCGGCTGGAATTGTCCGGACCAGCGAAACGACGCCCCAGGAAAACATCATGCCGATGAATCCTCCGAGAAACGAAATAAGAAGAGCTTCGAACACAAACTGAAAAAGGATGTACCTTTTTCTAGCGCCGATCGCCATCTTAATGCCGATTTCTTTCGTCCGTTCTTTAACGACGACATACATTACGTTCGCGACGCCGACGCCCGCGATCAACAGCGTAAGGAAACCCACAGAGCCGAGGAAGATCGAAATGCCGAGCCCGACTTTCTTGTTGATCGCTTCATTTTCAATAAAATCCCAGATACCGAGAGCGCGTTCGTCGGCAGGATCGAACCGGTATTTCCTTCCCAAAACTCGGTATAGCTCGCTCTTAACCAATTTTTGTTTTTCCGGATCACTGGGGCGGACCACTATCGAATTCACATATCGGTTCCCGTACATTGTTCGAAACGACGTGTACGGAATAATTGCACGGCGATCGTCCGGGCCGTTGTTCATCGCAGTCTGGAGCTTTTCCTGCATGATGCCGACCACTGTAAACGGGACGCCGTCCGCGAGCAGAAGCTTACCGACGGGATCTTCATCGCCGAAAATATCTTTTGCGATTTTTGCCCCAAGGAAAATCACCCTTCGCTCTTTAGTAACATCGAGGGCGTTCAGGAATCTCCCTCCTCCCGCCGGATACATGCGCCGCATTTCTTCAAACTCCGCGTTCACTCCTTCGCATTCGGTCGTCATAGAAAGTTTCTTGTAGGTCAGCGTCATATTCGTCCGGTATTGAGGGCTCGCCGTTTCAATCGCGGGAATCGTCTGCCGAAGCATATCGACATCCTCTTCGACCATGCGCACCCGCCGCCCTTTCGGCAGCCCTTCAAAACTCAAGCCGGTTTCGCCTGGAAATACGATCATGATGCGGTTGCCGGCGTTGATCAATCCGGCCGTCAGTCTGTCCGTCAACCCTTCGCCGAAGGAAAGAAGAAGCACGACGGCAATCGTTCCCCATGTTATTGCCACGAGGGTAAGAATTGCACGTGTGCGGTGGGCATTCAGGTCGTAAAAAAATTCCCGCAGGAGTTCAAGCCACATGTTCTCGGTTCCGTTTTAATCCATGAAGTTGCAAGTTTTCACAACATCGAATCACGTTCTCAAACATTCAACAACATCCAAATTTGCCGCTCGCCGGGCCGGCATAACGCCGGCCGTAAAGCCAATGACGGAAAGGACGATGATTGTCGCAGCCGTAACTTCCAGCGAAAGCACAGGCGTTCCGACAAACTCCTGGATTGGGACAAATTGCAACACTTGAATGATGCCGTATGCTATCGCAAATCCGATCGAGGAGCCGATCGAGATGATAAAAAATGTCTCCATAAAAAACTGAAAGAGAATATTCGACCGCTTTGCGCCGACCGCCCGCTTGATGCCGATCTCTTTTATTCTCTCCTGCACGACGATATACATGATGTTGGCAACGCCGATGCCGCCGACCGCCAGCGTAAAACTCCCGATCAGTCCCATAAACAAGTTAAATGCAAGGAAGAAATAGAAAAGAAATTTATCAAACATGCTCGTGTCCCAAATCCAAACGGCGTCGTGGTCTGTCGGGTCGAACCTGTATCGTTTTCCAAGCACCTCCCGCACTTGGTCGTCCACCTCTTCTGCCTTCGACGGGTCTTTCGGCTGAAAGATGATGTTCTGAAGATGGATCTCGCCGAAGACGGAAGAATATGTCGATGCCGGAATAAAAATCCGGTCCTGGTCGCGGGAATTGTATGACGAATTCTGTGTCTTCTTCTGCATCACGCCAATTACCGTAAACGGGACGTCGCCGACATAGATCGTCCTGCCCACAGCCTCTGTTTCGCCGAACAAGAACTCCTTTACTTTGTCCCCGAGCAGGACAACTCTCCTGCGCTCCTTCAAGTCGAGGTCGTCCACGAATCTTCCCCCCGGCTCGGGAATGATGTTCCTCATTTCTGCATAGATCGGATAGACTCCCGTAATTGCCGGGTTGAGAATATTTTCGCCGACGTGAACGGGCACGCGCCACTTGATGTACTCGGGGCTGATCGCGCGAACCGCAGACACCTGAGATCCGATCAGCTTTGCATCCTCTTCCAGAAATGAAATTTGCCGCCCCGTTCCGAATCCTTCATACGCCTTCGTCGTTTTGCCGGGAAACATTATGGAAATGCTCTCGCCGATGCCGTGCATATTGGTGCTCAACTGCTTTTTAAATCCGAGTCCGAATGCAATGAGCACGATGATCGCAACCGTCCCCCACGTAATTCCGAAGACCGTCAGGAACACGCGCAATTTTTGCATGCGGAGGTCGAGGATAAATTCCGATAGTATAGTACGAAGCTGATCCATCGTTAGTCTATTTTCTTGACCGGTTTCTCGAACACTTCATCGCCTTCTTTTAATCCATCAAGCACCTCGATATTAATTGCATCGCTCAGCCCGGTTTTAATAACCCGCTGCTCTTCTTTGCCTGCAGCGAGGGCCAGCTTCACGATCGCCGAATCATTTCTAAAGGTTACAACGCGTTCCGGAACCACCAAAACATTTTCTTTCTTTTGAATGATGATATTTGCGTTCGCCGAGTATCCCGCACGCAACGTTGCGTTGCTGGTTTTCGGAATGAGAATTTCAATTGCAAAAACCGTCGCGTTCTCTTTCTTGTCTGCTTTCAGTGAAATTTTTCGAAGTGTTCCCTGAATGGTGTCGCTTGGGAGCGCTCCCACCTTCAACTCGGTCGCCATCCCTTCTCTTAATTTGCCGACATCGATCTCATCCACGGTTCCTTTAAAAAGAAGCCGTTCCATGCTCGCCATCTTCATCAAGACCGTTCCTTCCTGGTACGTGGTCAACGGAGTCACCGGGTCGCCGACTTGAACCGCCTTGCTCAGTACATACCCGCTGATGGGCGCCTTTACAATAGACTCAATTTTGGTGTTGTCAATATCGACTCGCCCGCTCTCGAGGAGTGCGAGATTCTCCTTGGCAATTTTTAAGTGAAGGTCGCCTTCTTTAGACTTGCGCTGGGCGTCTTCATATTCTTTGCTCGAGATCATTTTCTTCTTAAACATCGCCTCTTCCCGGGCGAGATCCTTCGACACATTCTCAACTTCGACTTCCGCGAGCTGCACTCCTCTTTTTGCGTCGGCGAGCTCCTGCGGCGCCGGGTCGGGCTTCACTTCGAGTAAAGGGTCTCCCGCCTTCACAAATGTTCCGGCATCTGCAAAGATCTGCTTTACCACGCCACCGACTTTTGACTTTACGGATATCTCATTCTCCGGTTCAATCGTGCCGACGGCGAGAGCTTTATCGATGATGTTGCCCCGCGATATTTTTACTTTCGGAAGTTCAGTGTCTTTGCTGCTCTTGGAATTTCCGAAGAAGAGAACCCCTGCAACGGTTAACGCTACCACTGCGAATGATGAGATGAATATCTTCTTTTTCATTGAAAAATCCTTGGAAATGTGTCAGTGAAAGGAAGTCCCGGTAATTTGACTCAATAACAATACGGTCAGTTGGGCGGAAATGTTGCAGAAATCCGGCAAAAATAAGTAAGCCTAGGAGCCTTCCAGACTATGCTTCTCTGGGCAGTAACGCATTGTCGTTTTTAATCATTCCAATGAAAACCGTCTCTCGGATAAAACCAGTTATTTATTTTGAATGAACGAGAAAATCAACTCCATCGACAAGGCTTGAATCATTTTGTCCCCAGGACGATGGGACGGGTCCCATTTCAAACCTTATCGTTGCTCCGTTCATTATAGTATTGTGGCCGATCCATGAATGATTCCAGCTTTTTCCGTTTACTTCGCACGATTGCACATAAATGTTCTTCTCGGAAGCATCGGGTGCTTCTATCCGAAGTGTTTTTCCATCCCCCAGCGAAACGGAAACTTTTTTCCACATCGGTCCGGTCAGATAATATATCGGCTGGCCTGCGTTGGGAAAAAATCCCATTGCAGTAAAAACGTACCACGAACTCATAGCTCCGCTGTCGTCATTTCCCGGAACGCCAATGAGAGTGAATCCCTCTCGTGCCAGTTTTTTGACCCAGAAACTGGCAAGGTCCGGGCGGCCGGCATACTGGAACGATTGAACGGCAAGAAACGCCGGCTCGTTTGAAAAATCAATGAGACTGTCCGCTAATCCGTGCTCGAGCTTCGTAGCAAAAATTTCTTTTCCTCCCGATATCTTCACCAGGGTTGCGAATTGGTGCGGGACAAAATACGAATATGTCCATGAACTTCCTTCATAGAAATATTCTTTCCACGATTCCCAGTGACGCTTCGGGTCGATGGGAACCCATTCACCGTTAGATTTTTTGGGCGCCACGAATCCTTTGAATCCGTCGCTTGCGGCGTCTGGATTCCAAAGACTAATCCATTGTTTACTCCGCGTCAAATAATTTACAAAATCTTCCTGATGGTTCAATGAACGAGCGATCTCAGCAGCACAAAAATCGTTGTAGGCGTATTCGAGCGTCTTGGAACAGGACATAACGCCGGCTGGAATCCATCCGCGGACAATATAGCTTGCCATGGTGGAATCGACGACGCCGGAATTTCCGAACCCCTGAAATCCAATTCTGTCGTGCTCCGCGTTATGCTTCACGACAGCGTACGCGTCATTCCACTGTATACCACCTACACCCTTTACACATGCATCCGCAATGATGTTATCGACATTGTTGCCTCCTTGTTCTTCAATCATGTCGACACCGCCGATGAAGGCATCTTTTACCATGCCGTTTTTTTTCAGCCGTTCGATAAATGAGCGGATGTTGCCCCGGACCATATCCGGCTGAATGAACGTCATCAACGGGTACAGCGTCCTCCACGTATCCCACACTGCATATTGGTCGTCCCATACCTCAGCCGTATCCGCAAAGCCGGGAAGGTCGCCGGTACGATTGCGCGGCATGAGCATAGTGTGATAGAGTGCGGTATAGAATTTTGTTCTTGCAGTCGCATCTCCTCCTTCGATCTGAATTTTTCCGAGCGCGTTGCTCCATGCCGTTTCGGCTGCCTCACAGATCTTTTCAAAATCCCACCCGGGAATCTCATTCTCGATCCAATGCTGGGCTTGTTCAATACTCTTGAACGAGACAGCGATCTTCATGAAGACCGGAACGCCGGCTCTGGCATGAAATTTAAAAAATGCACCGACGCGATCGTTCACCTGTCTCAGAGATTCTCCCTTATTGGCGAATGAAATTTTCCCATTGATCCATGTTCCGAAGCCGGCAGGATCGCTGTTAAAGGCGGCGCAGAAATAGACATTGTACGCTCCGGCACCAAAACCGCCTGCGTACCTTCCGTATCCCGAAATCTGACGGCTGGCGGTGTCGATTCTGACCTGTCCCTCGGAAACTTTTCCTCCGACGTATGGAACAATGTCGAGCGGGATGTTGTGTGTGATGTCGATGAGGATATTACCGTCGTTTGTTTCCGGAAACGTGAAGCGATAAATGGCAGCGTGGTGTGCGGGCGCGATTTCGGCTCTTACATTATACCGTGTAAGAGTAACTCCGTATCGATTAGGGCGGACTAGTTCGCTGGATTTGGGGGAATCGTGCTCGGTCTCCCCAACTGCCAATCCTATTTGCGGCGATACAAAAACCTGGCCGTATTTTCCCCATCCTATTCCACTAACATGCAATTGTCCAAATCCGCGGATAGGCTGATTTGGGTTGTATCCGTTTTGATTTGAATTGGGCGTTTGCGGCCCGGGGTTGATCGAGCCGAAAGGAAGCTGCGGTCCAATCTCACAGTTGCTATCATCCCCCGAAGCACCAATTCTTGGATCGACAAAATCGATTGTCCGGTCTTGCGCTTTGGCAGAAAATACTATAGTAGTAAGAGAGACGAGGAAAATAGCAAATGAAGGGATAGATTTTTTCACGGTATTCCTGCAGTTCGCTTTCAGGCCGATCCCTGTTAAATCGGCTTCCTAGAAAGCTCTAATGCCGTTTCCATAAAAAGACATTGTGCTTTTGCAGCCCGCCTCAATCTCCCCTCGCAGATGGGGAAGGCATTTTCCCTCACCGATCGGAGGGGGAAAGCGAGGGAGCGATGTATCGGTACGAAATTACTGCGGCCAGAGCCATCCGAAAACGCCCGCTGTCAAAAGCGCATAGATCAACCCGTCAACCGTTGTCTTGATGGTTATGCTCCAGGGTTTGTTATACCAGATCGACGATTGCCAAAGCGCAGCGGAATACCCAAGGAACGTTGTAGCTCCGGCGAACCGGAAAACGTGAAGGTACGTTGCACCGATGGGCAATGCGCGTCCGGTCACATAGGCAGCGAACACGCCCATTACTGCCGTGTAGATGAACCACAAAACAAGGTTCTTCCCCATGGATATTGAACCCTTCCCCCAAACCGTCATCAACACGGTCGGTCCCCTTTTTATCTTCTCGGCAAATTCAGGCGACTTCATCTCTTCTCTATTTGAAGGGCGGGGCATCATGTATTCGCCGGGGGGAATCTCTAACGGCCGGAGCGCATCCAAAACTTTTTCTTCGTTCGGCAATTTTGGATAGTCATTCTTGTGCCACGGGGAGATCATATGAATGATGGAACTCACGATGAAGACGATCGCAGACGACAGCAAAATCGGGAGCCAGAGGAAGTGCAGTTGTGTCATGATGAATCTCCTTGTAAGGCTACTGATGATTGAATGGTTGTTTAGAGTTTACTTACGGGCTTCCGCCGCCCGGATTTTTGCCATTACGCTGTTGTGCCGGCCGTAACCGAAATAAATGATGAAACCTAGCCCCAGCCAGATGATTAACCGATACCAGTTCTCCGCCGGCAGTGAGAACATCAACAACAGGCAGCTGAGAATCCCCAGAATCGGAACAAGGGGAACAAACGGCGCACGAAACGGACGGACGGCGTCCGGGTTGGTCCGGCGCATAATAAGCACAGCCGTGCAAACGATGACGAATGCCAGCAGTGTGCCGATGTTGGTCAACTCGGCGAGGATGCGCAAAGGAAGAAATGCCGCCATTGCCGCAACGAATACGCCCGTGAGAATTGTCGCCTTCCAGGGAGTCCGGAACTTATCATGGACAGCTCCAAAGAAATTCGTGGGCACCAATCCATCGCGTGCCATCGCAAGCAATACGCGGGGCTGGCTGAGCATCATCACCAACAGCACGGAGGTAATGCCGGTAATTGCGCCGACATCGATGATACGCCTGGCCCACGGCAATCCCTTTTGTGCAAACGCATTGGCAACGGGAGCATTGATATCAATCTTATCGTACGGCACCATTCCCGTCAGGATCGCGGATACTACTATATAGAGGACTGTACAAATGATCAAGGAAGCGATAATTCCGATGGGGACATCGCGCCGCGGGTTTTTTGCTTCCTCAGCGTGCGTGGAAACCGAATCGAACCCGATATACGCGAAGAAAATAATCGCCGCCCCCGCAAGCACGCCTACCGGCGCACCGCTCGCTCCCGTCTGTCCGAACAATGTATGGCCGAAGAAACTTATTCCTGTATATCCGAACGGTGCGAAGGGATGCCAGTTCGCCGGGTCGACGTAGAACGCCCCGACAACGATCACAAAAAGAACGATCGCGAGCTTCACAATAACCATCCCCGTATTAAATCTGGCACTTTCCCTGATGCCGATGACGAGAATCGTTGTAATAGCTGCGGTGATGAGAATTGCCGGCACGTCGAAGAACGCACCGGTAGCAAAAAAATGCCCCGTGTCGAGATTAAAATCGAACGGGGCGTTTGCAAAAGAATACGGAATGATGATTCCGAAACTCTTTAACAAGTCTTGAAAGTGCGCTGACCACCCGTGCGCCACCGTTGAAGACCCAACGGCATACTCGAGTACGAGATCCCATCCGATAATCCATGCAAAAAGCTCTCCGAGCGTCGCATACGCATACGTGTATGCAGAACCGGCAACGGGGGCCATCGATGCAAATTCAGCGTAGCACAATGCGGCGAACACGCACGCGACTCCGGCGGCCGCAAAAGAAAGAATAAGTCCGGGACCCGCTTTATCGTGGGCTGCAACGCCGGTGAGGACGAAAATCCCCGTTCCGATAATTGCTCCTACGCCGAGACTCGTAAGCGTGACCGGTCCGAGGACGCGGCGCAGCCGGTTTTCTCCTTTCATCTCTTCAAGAAGCAGCGAGAGAGGTTTTTTTGCGAAAAGGTTGTTTGCCATTCAGTACGCTCCGGTTAGTGGATAATGCTATGTTGCAACGGGTGGGGGAAAATATACGAAACCAAGGATGCAGATGCCACGTTACTTTTTCAATTCCGGCCGGTCACTCTGTTTTGTCCGCGGCATCTTTCTGCACAGTACTCAGTGGTTGTCCTTCGTGTAAATATCGAAAAAGTGTTTGATCTCGTCCAGCCCATTTTCGATAAAATACGGAACCGCATCGCCGAACGAATGAAGGATGATGACAGCATTAACGTTTGCGTCTTTGATAGAGGCGTTTGAAATTCTGCGCGACATTCCTTTGTTTACGGCCGAGACGGATTTATAGAGCTCGACGAGTTTGTCCATGTTCCAGTCGGGCTCCTTCCCGTCCCTCATCACTAAGAACTGCCCTGTCAGATACGTCGAGACGGTCCGGAACAACGTTTCCGTCGGAGTTGCAAACGGAAGATGAAATCTCACCATCGGCCTGAGCTTGTCCATCACCGGACAGCTGCTTGTGACCATGTATATGCCGATGATCGAGCTCAGCCCTTTCTGAACAGTAGTGTCTTTCATATACGTCCGTTCGGGCGTCTCGACAGTCACACGCGTTCGTTCGTGTGACACCGAATCTTTAAATTCTGTGACGATCTGGGACAGGTTGACGGCAACAGGACAGTATTCGGATTGAAGGGCAAGGGGACAATGGTCGCACGGGTAGAAGCTCAACTTCGTCCATTCAGGTTTCGGAATGTCCTTTTCCTGGACAAGTTCCAGCGTAGCAGCATCCAGCGAAACCTCGAAAACCTTAACGTCGCCGTTTTCGAACTCAAATGTATATTTGAACTGAACAGTTTCTGGATTTGCTTTCTGGTTCATGAAATCCTGTCTACGACCCTACACGTGTGAATGCAATGATGAAAGACAATTTTGTATTCACTTCAGCGATCAGGCGTTCACCGGCAGAGAAAAGTTGAATGTGCTCCCTTTGCCGACCTCCGAATCGACCCATATCTTGCCGCCATGCGCTTCGACAATGTGCCGTGAAATCGCAAGTCCGAGCACCGTGGTTTTCAGGTCGGCGGGTTTTGTCGCAAGCTGTTCTTTATACTTGTTGAAGACAAGCGGAAGTTCGTCCGGCCGGATTCCTATGCCATTGTCCTTTATCGAGAAAACGATGAACTCTTTCTTCAGCCCCATTTCCTCTTGCACTTTTTTGGATACGGTAACGGAAATGAATCCCTCACGGAGCGAATACTTGATGGCGTTGTCAAAGATGTTGTTGAAAACCTGCGCAATTTTATCGAAATCGAAATTCACGGCCGGCAGGTCCTTGTCGATCTTTTTGACCAGTTTAATATCTTTTGCCTTTGCCAAAATCTCGTACCGGGCACACATCATTTCGGCAAAGATCGGGATGTCGACGGGCCTCCGGTCGATGACGACCAGCCCTGCTTCAAACTGGGAAAGGTCAATCATCTCTTTGACGCGCTGGGTCATCTTCTCCGTAAGCTCTCCGGCGTACCGAAGCAACAACGCTTGTTCTTTCGACACCGTGCCGGATTTCCCTTCGATGAGGTGCTCCACCGTGGAATCGACGGTTGTCAGAGGTCCAAGCAAATCGTGGAAAAACGTTGACATGTACCGTTGCTGCAAATCGCGAAATGCGCGCTCCGATGTCTTCGCCCGGAGCGTCGCTTTCACGCGCGTTATCAGTTCAGTCATCTCGATCGGCTTGACCAGATAATCTTTTGCACCCTTCTTGAGGCATTCGATCGCTGTTGAAAAATCCGCGAACCCTGTCAGCATGATGATCTCTGTCCAGGGATATTCCCTCGTAATGTGGCCGAGTGTTTCAATGCCGTCCATCTTGGGCATATTAATGTCCAAGAGAACAAGGTCGACCGTCCCCTTCTTGAGAATTGCAAGGGCCTCCTCTCCGTCCTCCGCCACCTGGACTTCGAAATCGGCCGCCTGAAGACGGAGCTTGAGGGTCATTTGAAGACTGGCTTCGTCATCTACAACAAGGATTCTATCTTTCATACGAGTTCACTCATGGTTTTGTAGGAATAATGTTATCTATTCAACCGGCAACGTGAAATGAAACGTCGTGTATTTGCCGACTTCGCTTTCAACACTCATCTTCCCGCCGTGGGACTGAACAATCAACTTGCAGATCGAGAGGCCGAGCCCTGTTCCTTTTTGTCTTGTCCTCTTTGCGGTAGACACTTGTTTGTAACGCTCGAAGAGCAGTGGAATTTCCTCTGCCGGAATTCCGATGCCGGTATCGGTCACGCTCACTTTGACAAAAGTTTTGTACTCGGAAGCGGCATCGGAAGATTCGGAGACTAACGAGCTTGCGATCGTTACCGAGCCGCCGCTTTTGGTAAACTTCATTGCATTGCTGAGGAGGTTCATTGCAACCTGCGCAATCTTCTCCGCATCGACAAAAACTTCGGGCAATTTTTCGCCGTACTGTTTGATGACGGAAATATTTTTCTGCTTGAATTGAAGGCCGGTCTCGCGGCAAACCGTATCGAGGATAATGGAAAGGGCTATCTTCTGTTTGTCCAGCGTCATGTTGCCGGCTTCAAATTTGGAGAGGTCGAGAATATCGTTGATCAACTCAAGCATCCGCCGTGCCGAATCGCCGGCGGTGTCGAGTAAACTCAGTTGTTCCGTTGAAAACTGCTTGTCTTGGTCCCGGATCTCCCGGTAGAAATCAATCACGCTCTTGATGCCGTTCAACGGGCTTCGCAAATCGTGAACGAGCATCGCCATAAAGTCGGCTTTCGTCCGCTCAAGCTCCGATTCCGCCCGTTTCAAACGCACAAGCATTTTTGTCCGCACGAGCAGTTCTTCGGTATCGATCGGCTTCGTCAAATATTCGTCTGCGCCGAGTTCCAGCCCCTGTTCAATGCTGCTCGCATCTTTCCGCTGGGCAGTAAGAAAAATGACTGGAATTTTTGCCGTGACCGGGTTGGCCCGCAAATGCATCAGCGTTTCAAATCCGTCCATTTCGGGCATTTGAATGTCAAGAAGGATCACGTCAGGATTCTTTTCCTGGGCGATCGTTAAACATTGACGGCCGCTCGAGGCGCGAAGCATCTTGATCGGCTTCCGCTTTAGAGCAAATTCCAAGAGGTCTAGATTGTCTTCAGTATCATCAACTACTAATAGCGTCGGTTCTGGATATTCCATTGTCTCTCCCTTTCAGAGTAGTGCCGTTATGTCTTGCGCAGAATTTGTTTTATAGTGTTCGAAAGAGTCCCCTGCGTAAATTCTGCTTTTTTCACGAAGTCTTTCGCGTACGCGTTTAATTTTTCCCATTCCTCTGTCGTCAATTCCTTGTTCGAAAGAACAACAACGGGAATTTTTTTCCATGTTTCGTCGCGCTGCAGCCGCTGGATAACGTCGTAGCCGTCCATCTGAGGCATGACGAGGTCGAGAAAAATCATTGACGGCGTAGACTTCCCAAGGATTTCGAAAGCCTTCGCCCCGGTATTTGCAACTTCAACTTTGAACCCATCTTCTTCGAGCAGTCGCTTCACCGCAAGCGAAAAATCTTCGCTGTCATCAACAACTAACACAAACCGATCTCCTGTCCCAGATGCCCGTTGAACGAGAGACAGAAGCCGTTTCGGCTCCGCCGGTTTGGCAATCACATCGATAGCACCAAGCGAGATCGCCAGCGGTTTGTTGTCGATAATCGAATGGATGATGACCGGTATGTCTTTCAATGCGCTGTTTGCTTTCAGTTCACGAAGCACCTGCCAGCCGTCTTTCTGCGGCATCATGATATCAAGAGTGATGAGCGCCGGCGGATGCTCGAGCGCGAGCTTGATGCCCTCGTCTCCCGAATTTGCGCCGACAACCGAATATCCTTCGGGCACAAGATACTTTGTAAGGATTTCAATAACGTCGGGATCATCGTCTATACAAAGAACACGGGTGCCCGTTCCTACGGCTGCCTTCGACGGTTGCGGTGAATCCGGCTGGGCCGCGGTTTGCGGAAGTACCGGCGCTGGCGCAACCGGTTTAGAATGGATAGGAGGAGCAGGCTTCTCCAATTTTTCCCGCAACTCTTCGGGAAACACCGAAGGGATGGTAAGGGTGAACGTCGAACCCTTGCCGAATTCGCTGTCGACCGTGAGGTCGCCGCCGAGGATGAGCGCAAGACGGCGCGAGATCGGCAGTCCTAAACCGGTTCCTTTATACTTTCGGGTGTTGCTGTTGTCGATCTGCTGAAACTCTTCGAAGACTTTGCTGAAGTTCTTCGGCTCGATGCCGATGCCGGAATCTTTCACTGCAAACGACACCATTCCGTTCTTTTGCACCACCGTGATGACAATCTCCCCCTTCTCGGTGAACTTTGCCGCATTGCTGAGCAAGTTGACCAGAATCTGTCTTACTTTCAAGGAGTCCGTTTGCAGCGTCCGGAGATTTGACCCGATATTTTGTTTCAATGCGATATCTTTGGCTTTCAGCAATCCTTCGACGGCCATCACGGAATTAGCGACAACGTTGGGGACATCATCCACTTCGACGTTGACGGACATCCGGCCCGATTCGAGTTTCGAGAAGTCAAGAATATCATTGATGAGCTGGAGCAGATGTTTCCCGTTCCGCAAAACTTTTTCCAGCGCCATATTCTGGTCGGCTGTCAGCGGGTCGCCGTTGGGGCCGAGCAAAACCGAGCTGAAACCGATAATCGAATTCAGTGGCGTGCGGAGTTCGTGAGACATGCTGGCAAGAAAATCCGACTTTACCCGGTATGCCTTTTCAAGCTCCATGTGTTTCGAATTCAATTCTTCATTTTTCCGTGCGACCTCACGCGTCAGCGTTTGGGACGCTTCAAAATTCCTTGCGTTCGTGATCGCAACGCCAAGCTGCGGAACTGAATTGTTGATAATCTCCTTTTGCAAGTCGTCGAAACGGTTCATCGACCCGAGAAGCAGCACACCCATTACTTTATCCTGGAACAGAATCGGAACCGCGAGCACCGAGTACGGCGCCACTTCAACAAGTCCTGTGTCGACGGAAAAACCGGAGAGGATGGGAATGTTCTTGACTTCAAGCACGCGCTGTTCGGCGGCACATTGACCGGGAATTCCCTCGCCCATTGCAAAGGTCTTTACGTCCACTCCCTTCTCTTTCAATGCGTAGCCTGCCGATAATTCGAGAATATTTTTTTCTTCGTTCATCAAATACAACGCGCCAACCGTTGCCTTCGCATGGTGACACAACAACTGCAGACTTCGGTGCTGGATGGTATTGATATCGGCATAGGCATTCAATGCCGTAACAAGCTCGGAGTAGGCGTTCAGCCGCGTATAATTATTTCCGAGCATCGTCGACATTTTATTGAAATCCGCCGCGAGCTGCCCCAGTTCATCGGAACGATTAAGGTTTATCGGGTCGAACTTCCCCGCCATAATATTCTGAGTCCCCTCTTTCAATATGCGTACGGGATTCGTGATTGAACGCGTCAACACGAACCCGAGAGCAACTGCGAAGACCGCCAGCAGAATATTGACTAAACCGATGAACGTTGCAAGGTCTTTTCCGAGGCTGGTCGCACGGTCCAGGCTGTATTGTTGGGACAAGGAGAGCTGCTTTGACATGTCGCTCACAAGTGATCTGGCCTGGTTCAAATATCGTGCCTTCACTTCCTCGCTTCCCAGCGAAGCGGCTTCTTCGTCGATATTTGTGCCTCCCTTACGCTCGGTCCCTAACTTGATTTTCTTGTCCCCGATCTCCCCGATCCATTTGTAGGTGAGCGCTTTTACTTTATGGAACGAGGTCGTGAGAAGGCTGTCGGTTGCACTGTTGTCCACCACGGACATAGCATCATCGAATTCCTTGATCGCATTTTCATAGGATGCTTTTGCAGATTCGTCTCCGGTGAGGAGATAGAGGTTCGCCTCATCCGGTGCGTCGGCCAGGACGTGGCGTACGTTCTCGACATATGTAAGGGTTCTAATCTCCCTCGATGTAGAGCTGAAATTCTTTTCTATCTCGGCAAGAAGGTACAGAGTCAGAAGCGTCATCGCTGTCAAGATAATCAGCAGAAAAGCAAAATTCGCCAATACTCTCCAGTATAATTTCTTCAGCATGTTCTACTCCGGCTTTTTTGGAATACAGCTCGTTGGGCTCTTTTGGTAGACAATTCTACCATTAGGCTCCATGATCTAGTCCGCAAGATATTTTCTGACGAGCGTGATAAGCTCTTCAGGGTCCATCGGCTTTGAATAGTGTTCGGCGCATCCAATTTCGAGCGTGCGCACTTTATCTTCGGGTTTAGCCTGGGCAGTGAAGGCAATGATGGGGATATGCTTCGTCCGTTTATCTCCTTTAAGGATAGGAATCGCGGTCCAGCCGTCCATCACGGGCATCTGCATGTCCATTAAAATAAGGCTTGGCAGGTGTTCGATCGCTTTGTCGACGGCTTCCTGCCCGTTTTCGGCAACAATGAGTTCTGCGCCGAGACGGCTGCGCTGCAAAACAAACGACACCAAATCACGATTGTCCTCATCATCCTCTGCCAACAAAATCTTTTTACTCATATTCACATCCCTTTCAATGTTCAGAAGTACTCAACTCAGCGATGAGACATAATCGCGGAAGTGAGCCAACTTCTCGTTCATGGTTATCATAAGTTCATCCACATCCACTGGTTTTTTTAAAAATCCTTCATGATGGCGAAGCTCAGACGATTGCAGCTGAGCGACTTCAGATTCTTGGCATAAAAGGATAAAAGGAATAAAATTAAATTTTACTGTTGCGCGCAGCAAATGCAAAAATTTTATTCCGCTTAGACTGCCTGGAGAAAATTCAGTATGGCATAAAATGAGATTGGGGTTGACTTTTTCGATTTTCTCCAGAGCTTCTTCCGGCGATACGGACAACACCACAGCGTACCCCGCGGCCTTGAGGCGGGGGATCAATTCGTCTTTTGCCTTTACGCTCGGCGAAACGTACAGAACCGTTCCTTTGTACTGGTCGGCAACGAGGTCAAGGAGAAACTTGGTTTCATATTCAAGGTACTCTTCCATCGTCACTTGATAAACTTTACGAAGCCATTCGAACGTCGACGAAGAACTCCGCAGGAGCTGCCGTTTCGCAATCACCTCTTTCACCGCGTTGCTGTACATCTTTAACTTCACTTCCCGCCGCAGCGATTGTTCCACATTTTCGGGAATCGATAGGGACAAAGAAAGTTTATGAAGTTCCTCAACTTCTGGATCGCTGGGCGCGCCGTTCAGCCACGCTTTTTCCATCGAATGGCGCAGCTGCCTCACATTGGCATCCAGTTGTTGATTGGTCATCTCCTCGCGCGCCTTTTTTTCCTGCTCCAGTGAATGAGAGAGCATTTGAATTTGGCGTTTCATTTCTTCCAATGTTGCCTCCATCGCTCTCTGTTCTGCCGGCGACGGCATAGGCTCCGGCGAAACTTCCTTTGGCTTTGCGGGAGGTGGAGTTACTGCCGGTGGAGGAATTACAGGAGGAATAACCTCGGGCTCAGGTGGTGGCGCGGATGAAAGCGGCTGAGCCGCCGGTTTAGGAGAAGTCGGCGGTGCTACAACAGGTTTCGGCTTAGCAGGGGACGGCTGCGCCGGAGGTCGAGGAGGAACAACTGCCGGCATTGCGGCAGCCGGCGGAACAATTACGGGCGGTTTGGCGACACGCGACGGCGCAGCTACCGGAGGTGTCGCAACGCGTGTTGGAGCAACCGCAGGTGGCGTAGCTATACGGGGCGGCGCTACAGCATGTGGCGTAGCAACTACAGGAGGCACAGCAACGTGCGGCGGCGCTGCAACTGGTGGCGCTGCAACTGGCGGCGTAGCAACTACAGGTGGCGTAGCAACTACAGGTGGCGTAGTAACGCGCGGCGGCGCTGCAACAGGTGGCGTAGTTACGCGCGGTGGCGTCGTAACATGCGGCGGAGCAACTGCAGGATGCGCAGCAACGTGCGATGGCGCTGCAACAGGTGGCGTCGTAACATGCGGTGGAGCAACTGCATGCGGCGCTGCAACGTGCTGTGGTGTAACAGCAGGAGGTGCGACAACTGGTGGAGGGGGAACAGGATCCGCCACTACGGCAGGAGTTGGCTCCTTCTTTTTCTGAGCTTCAAAATAGTTAATGCGGTCTAAGAATGCGACAACATAGACATTCGCCGGGTCCAACTTCTTCGCCTTTTCTATTTCCGTGCGTGCGTCTTGAAAACGAGACTCCTTCAAAAAACGATCGGCGGCCAAAAGGCATTGCTTGGCCGCTGCTTTATCGGGAGGTCCCGACGGAACATTCTGGGCGATATTTTGCGGAGTCGTGGTCAAAGATTTCGAATTTTAATCCATTCTTACGGCAGCCTTCTACCATCTCATGACACTGCGTCGCCACATCTCATCATCCTGCCGCTGTGATAAACGAGTGGCCGACAACGAGGAAGAAAACAATTTTTGCAGAATTGATAGTCGGCGTTGTCGTGCACCCAGAGGGAGTCGAACCCCCAACCCTCAGATTCGAAGTCTGATGCTCTATCCAGTTGAGCTATGGGTGCAATTTTCGACGTGAAATATACAAAACTTTGCAGGGGAAGGCAAGGACGCCTCGTGTAATGCTTTATACCGTTTGTGGATGAAAATACTTAGCTTATATGCGTAGATGTAAATCCTATTCTACGATTACCGACATAAACGCAAACGGCATTGGAAATATGGGTTATCATGACCATTTTTCCCGGATGCTGTTGTGCTGTTTCTACACAAGTTTTAGGGGGGTGAGGCGAAATAGCTTTTATTGCAAAGACAGCACTCAACGTTGCAGGATAACCAAGCCATCGTGTCACAAAAACGATCCGGTTTTCGACAAGTGTTAAATGCTTTGAAAAAAAATAATTTTGGCGTAACATACAATGGTCCCTGCGGCGAACGCAAAGACTTTCCAGAAACTCTGTACATGAGCGGAATAAATCATCCTCGCCGCAAGCAGCGAGGTATTTGTCAAGTCCCCCCGAGGAGAAATCGATATTCTGGATTCCAACCTTCGCCGGAATGACGACGCAGGCGTCGGGATATTACACCGAATAGAGAATAACTGATTGCAATTCTATGGCGTTAATTATTCAACAAGTTACATCAATTCAGCATCCTCACCTTGAACCGTTCCGCACACTTAAGCGCCCGTTGGAACATCAGAAGGAAGGAATCTTTGTCGCCGAAGGGGATAAAGTTGTACGGCGCCTGCTTGAAAGTTCACTGCAGGTTCTTTCCATCCTGCTTACTCAAGAATGGTTTGATTCATACCGGACGATGCTTGAGAAACGAACTGAGGCCATCAGCGTCTATATCGCCGAAAAGGAATTGATGGAAGCAATCGTTGGTTTTCAACTGCACAAAGGAATCATGGCAACTGCAAAAGTCCCCGAGCGGATAACTATTCAAGATGTTGTGTCTACTGAAATTCGTCCGTATTTTTTTGTCGCGGCTGACGGAATCATGAACTCGGAAAACCTCGGCGTCATCGCCCGGAATTGCGCATCGTTCGGCGTTCATGCGTTGCTTATCGGAGAAACGTCTTGCGACCCGTACCTCCGACGCGCTGTCCGGAATTCGATGGGAAACATTTTCTCGCTGCCGGTTGTTTATCTCTCGAATATTGCAGAAGAATTAATGCGGATTCGTTCAGATTTCGATGTGACGATCATTGCTGCCCACCCGCGAGAAATCAGCCGCCCAATCGCCGGTGTTGACTTCTCCGGCAATTGCTGCATTGTCTTGGGCAGCGAAGGGCACGGTATTTCGGAGCGGGTGCTTGCGGCATGCGACATGGAAGCTGCGATCCCGATGACGAAAGGAGTGGATTCACTCAATGTGGCCAGCGCAAGCGCGGTGATTATGTACGAAGTTCAGCGGCAACGCACGGTTAAATTACAATCGGGATGAAGAAAAAGTCCATGCCGTTTGCCGTGAAGATACAATGACACTAAGAAACTAAAATGGAAAGCTATGGCTGCCAATATCATCCATGGTTGAATTAGCGATTCATTTAAAATCACTTCAAGCCTTCGTGACTTCGCGGCATATATAAGAGTGTTTTTCAACAACCTGCTAAAGCTTGCGTCTTCCTTGTAAATTTTATTTATTTTGAGGAATGGAAAAATTCTCTCTTGGAGTCGCCTGGAATTGGGATTACGACGTTGACTTTGTCGCCGGAATTGAATCCTCTTGTGCACAGCAGGGATTGACAACGTACCGCATTGAACCCGCAAACGTTCTTGAGACCCTTGATCGTATGCGAGCCGGCGACATTGCATTTCATGTGCTCCTCGACCGCGCTTCGGACGACGATGACTCATTTGAACCGCTCATCCGGGTTATTGCAAAATCGTCCACACACTTCTTTAATTTGAGTGACCAAGTAAATCGTGCAAAAGACAAGGCAACGATGCACCTCGAGTTCATCACCCATGGGCTCTATGTGCCGTACACTATTATCATTTCGCCGTTCAATAAGAGAAAGGAAATTGAGTTGAGCCTTTCCGAACTTGCACGGCTCGGCAGGCCTTTTATCATTAAGCCTGCAAACACGACCGGCGGCGGTACTGGTGTTGTCCTAGGTGCAGAGTCTTTGAAGGATGTGATTGAAACACGGCAGCATCACAAAAACGATAAATATCTTTTGCAGGAGACCGTGAAGCCGAAATTTCTGAACGGCAACAAAGCTTGGTTTCGCGTCTTGTATGTCTTTGGCGAAATCATCCCCTGCTGGTGGGACGACATTACCCATATTTACCGCCGCGTGAGCGCGGACGACGAAGAACGCTATGGCCTCTCGGTTCTACGGGAAATGATGAAAACAATTCAGAAGGTGTGCAGCCTCGACTTTTTTTCTTCCGAGGTTGCGCTGACTGAAGAACACACGTTCGTCGTGGTTGATTATGTGAACGAAGTCTGCGACATGCGATTGCAGTCAAAACACAAGGATGGAGTGCCGGATGATATCGTGCGATGGATTCAAGAGCTGATCGCGAAAGAAACAAAGACTTATTGTTCTTCTTGAAAAAAAAATGCCGGGCATTTTTTCGATACCCGGCATTCTCAAATTACCACATTCATCTGCTGACTCAGGACTTCTGAATATTCGGAAAGCTGCTGCACGCTCATATCGATTCCAAAACAATCTCTTCGCGCCTTTGCGGCCTGGCGAGAGACAATGTTCTGGTATCCCGACTTATGATATGCCCGCCTTCGGCGCAATCACACAGGCACCTTCGGAAGGTGGGTCATTGCTTCTTCAATCGCTTCGGACGGATACTCGAAGTCAGAAAGCTTTCCCTGATGGTACTGCTCGTACGCCGTCATATCGAAATGCCCGTGGCCGGAGAGATTGAATGCAATCACTTTTTTCTCGCCGGTTTGTTTGCATTTCAAGGCTTCGTTGATCGCGACGCGAATCGCATGAGCTGATTCCGGTGCCGGAATAATACCCTCCGATTGTGAAAACCTCACTGCTGCCTCAAAGGTCTCCAATTGATTCACCGCCTGAGCCTCAATATCTCCGTGGTCGACCAATGCGCTGACGCTTGGCGCCATTCCGTGGTAGCGAAGTCCGCCGGCGTGTATTCCGGGAGGCATAAAAGTATGGCCGAGTGTAAACATTTTCACGATAGGCGCCATGGCCGCAGCGTCGCCGTAGTCAAACGTGTATTTCCCCTTCGTCAGACTCGGACAGGATGCTGGCTCAACAGCAATGATCCTGGCCTTCTTTCCATTGGTAAGATTTTGATGGACAAATGGAAATGCAAATCCCGCAAAATTCGACCCGCCTCCTGCGCAGCCAATTACGATATCCGGATATTCCCCTGCCATTTCCATCTGTTCGAGCGCTTCAATGCCGATTACTGTTTGGTGCATAAGGACATGTCCGAGGACTGAACCGAGGCTGTATTTTTTTGCTCCCCCGCTTGTCGCAGCTACTTCCACTGCTTCGGAAATCGCCATTCCGAGAGAACCTTGTGAATCGGGATGTTCGGATAGAATCTTTCTTCCAAATTGCGTTCTGTTCGTCGGACTCGCATAGACCTTTGCGCCGAAATTTTCCATAATCATGCGGCGGTACGGCTTCTGATGATAGGAGACCTTCACCATATATACTTCGAGGTCCAATCCAAAAAAATTGCAAGCCATTGCAAGAGCAGATCCCCATTGACCGGCGCCGGTTTCCGTCGTTAAAGCTTTGGTACCTGCCTCTTTATTAAAAAACGCCTGGGGCACTGCAGTGTTCGGTTTATGAGAGCCCACCGGGCTGACGCCTTCGTATTTGTAGTATATATGTGCCGGAGTGTCAAGCGCTTTCTCCAAACGCACAGCGCGGTGCATGGGTGTAGGACGCCATAACTTATAGACCTCTCGGACCGGCTCCGGAATTTCAATCCAACGTTCGGTACTGACTTCCTGCATGATCAGGTTCATCGGAAAGAGAACGCCGAGAAAGTCAGGCGTCACGGGCTGCATCGTCCCGGGATGCAAAACCGGGGCAGGGGGCACGGGTAAATCGGCATTGATGTTATACCAAGCCTTGGGAATTTTTCTTTCTTCCAGCAAAAATTTATATTGCTCGCTCATAAAGCTGCTCCGTCGAGTGATGAAAAATTATGAGTTAGAATTACATTTTGTCGAATGGCACGATCCGATGCGTCTCGGTCGAGAATCTCCTCAATATGGATAACCGGCGTTAACTCCCGGAGATTCTACAAAAACAGCAACCTACATCGGAAGAAGAGATTTGGTCAACGGCATAACTGCGCCGATGGAAGAGTGAACGGGGCGGGAAAGAGCAAACATACTGTTGTCCTCATCGGCCAGGACCTGCAAAAAGCAATTTCCGGTTTGAAATTGATTATACATTTTGAAAATAGTTGTTTTTGCTCAGAATGTCAATCGACTACTGGCTTGGCTTGGTACCGTTTGACTTGAGCAAGGTCTCACAACCTGGGTCTGGTAATGACTGAATTTGAAAGTGATGAATGTCGTATTGCGCGACTTGCTTACGAATATCAGTATCTTTTACCCTTGTGGACGCTGAACCAATTCGGCAGGATGAGGAGGCAATACCGTGGGCCAGACGGCTTCAATTGTCATTCCCGCGGAAGTTTAGAAGGCGGTTCATCATCAT
This sequence comes from uncultured Chitinophagaceae bacterium, assembly GCA_964642725.1. Taxonomy (GTDB): domain Bacteria; phylum Bacteroidota; class Ignavibacteria; order UBA10030; family UBA8401; genus JAGVPT01. Next base: position 2,761 of record CAZXQG010000016.1, on the reverse strand, counting down.
AGGTCTTGCCATGATATGGGTAAACTATTTCTCACCGCATACTTGACTTTCAAACGAGCCTTTAATACATTAACATCCAACAGGTTGCAAACCTACTCAATGACACACCAAATGTTGAATAATCGTTCGGAGGATCTATGGTTTCCTGGATGTCCAACATGGCGAGAGTAAAAGCTCGTCAAGCGGTTGGTTTTGTGGCACTCATAGCATTTGCGAGCCTTATCGGATGCGGCGGTTCTTCGGAAACAACAACGGAAGCAAACAAGACCGACACGACTGCAGTCCATTCGGACACAACGATGATTGCACACGATACCACAGCATTCGTGGCCCCTCCCGAAACGACAGCCGTAGTGCAGGCGCCCCCCACGAAGGAAGAAATGCTCCAACAGCAAATAGAGGAAATAAAGACTGAGAACATCCAGCTTCAGCAAAAACTCGATGCCTCCGAACAAAAGAATAAAGAATTGATGGCGAAGGTTTCTGACTTTGAAGCGGCTCAGATTACAGCGCAGGAAAGAGCATCAAAGCCGTCGGGAATGAAGGCGATGTCAATGAGAAAAGCTCCCGCCGGCACATCGACGAGTCAAGATATCGAGCAATATGAAGGAGCGGTTTCTCTGGCGAAGGAACGAAAGTTCAAGGAAGCAATCGATGAGTTTCAATCTTTGCTGGACGGCGGTGTTAAATCCGATTACGCCGACAATTGTCATTATTGGATCGGGTTATGCTGCTACGGGATGCATGAATACAAAACCGCTATCCAGCACTTCCAGGAAGTCCTGAAGTTTAAGATCTCAGAGAAGAAAGACGATTCCCAGTTTATGATCGCTCAGGCTTATGACCGGATGGGAAATCATCAGCAGGCGCAGGTAGAATACAAAAAATTCGTAGAACTTTATCCGAACAGCGAATACTTAAAACGCGCGCAAGCAAAAATAAGATAACTTTCACTGAAAACGAAAGAAGCCGGCGTCGAACAATCGATGCCGGCTTTTTTGTTTCCATCCTGAATGAGCCGATTACTGAAACCTCATCAGACCCTTCACATCAGCGACATCAAATTCTTCTTCCAGTCTGCGCAAAAAATGGATCAACACCTGAGCCGTTGCAAAAGCGTCGCCGGCGGCCCGGTGACGGTGCGAATTTCGAATCCCCAGCTCTTTCGTCACAGGACCGAGTGATTTGCTGTACAGGTTCGGAAGCAGCCTGCGGGCAAGTTTGCATGTGCACAGAACAGGATTCTGAATCCTTTCGATCTTCCCCTTCGCCAGCGTGCTGTTGACGAATCCTAAATCGAACGGTGCATTATGCGCTGTGAAGACACCGCTGCCGAGGAATTCGGCAATTGCCGGCGCCACTTCTTCCGCCGTCGGCGAATCTGCAACCATCTCGTCATCGATGCCTGTCAATGCGATGACCTCGTAAGGGATCGGCGTGAGCGGGTTGACGAGCGTTGTGTATTCTTCCCACAACATTCCGTTGCGGACTTTTATCATCGCGATTTCTGTAATCCCGCCGTCGCGCGGAGAAAGTCCGGTGGTTTCCACGTCGACGACGACGAACGTTGTCCCGGCGAGTGCCTGGCTCATGATATCTGCAGAATCAAAAGGCATCAGAGCGACCGTCCGTTGAGAAATTCGTTGCATTGTGCCACGTCCTCTTCGCTTCCGATGAACAGAGGCGTCTTTTGGTGAAGCGCTGCAGGAGCAATGTCGAGGATTCGCCGGCTGCCGTCAGCCGCCGCTCCTCCTGCCTGCTCCATAATAAACGCCATCGGGTTGGCTTCGTACATTAACCGGAGTTTCCCATTGGGATGGCGAGTATCGCCGGGATACAAAAATATCCCGCCATACAACAGTGTGCGGTGGATATCCGCTACCATCGACCCGATATATCTGCCGGAATACGGCCGGCCCGTTTCTTTGTCCTCTTCCTGCAAATATTTGATGTATTTTTTCACGCCGTCACTCCAGTAATGATAATTTCCTTCATTCACGCTGTAAATCTTGCCGCGTTTTGGAACCCGGATATTCTCATGCGATAAAAGAAATTCACCGATGCTCGGGTCGAGCGTGAAACCGTGCACACCGTCGCCGGTTGTATAAATGAGCATTGTGCTTGAACCATACACTACATATCCCGCTGCGATTTGCTTATAGCCGGGCTGGGTGCAATCGGCAAGCGTTCCCTTTCCCGAATTCGAAACACGACGGTAGATCGAGAAGATGGTGCCGATGGTGATGTTGGCGTCAATGTTCGATGAGCCGTCGAGCGGGTCAAACAAGAGAACATACTTCCCTTTCGGATAATCGTCCGGAATATGAAGCACTTCTTCATTCTCTTCAGAGGCCATCACGCACAGGTGTCCGCCATGGTCCATCGCTTTGTAGATCGCCTCGTCGGCGAAAACGTCCAGCTTCTTCACAATATCGCCGTGGATATTCTCCTTCCCCGCCAATCCGAGAATATTGACCAATCCTGCTTTGCTTACTTCGCGCCAGATTACTTTGAATGCCAGCGTTAAATCGCGAAGCACGGCGGAGAAATTTCCCGTCGCTCCCGGATGCTGGCGCTCTCCCTCGATAATATGGCGCTCGATTGTGATGACTTTGTGAGACATAGACCCTGTAATTGATTTCTCTGATGGCGCAGATTTTGCGCAGAATCGGACATAGTTGTGCACCATATCTCCGTAATCTGCAATCTGCGCAAAATCTGCGCCATCAGCGTAATCACTCCCCCACTTCCTGTTCTTTGT
>CAZXQG010000015.1:62971-69172 GCA_964642725.1 uncultured Chitinophagaceae bacterium | reverse complement strand
ATTACGCTCGGCGTTGCGGCTCTCATCATTACACTTACCATTCTCGCCGGTTTTGAGCACGAGATCAAAACGAAGGTGACGGGGTTCACAAGCCATATTCAGGTAACGGGATTCCAGAACCAAACCTTTAAAAGCTACGACGCGGCCGCTGAACGAATGCGCAGTTCGATAAGTGAGATTGACTCAGTCTCCCCGTTTGTTTCAAAAGAAGGCATGGTGAGTTTTGGCAGCGATGTGGAAGGCATTCTTGTCAAAGGGGTTGAACCGGCCAATGACCTTACCACTACAAGAAATTATATCATCGAGGGAACGTACGATCTTCGTGCCGGCAAAGGTGAGATCGCGACATGTGTCATCGGAAAAAGGCTCCTCGTCAAATTGCACGCGCAGTGCGGCGATACAATCGCAGTTTTCGGCCTGACCGGCAGCTACTATGAAATGCATCAACCCAAGATTATGCCTTTCATAGTAGCTGGAGTATACGAATCGGGGATGTCGGAATACGACGATGTGTATCTCTTTACTGAGATTTCTGCTGCGCAGGAATTGTTTATGCTCGGCTCCGCCGCCTCCGGCTTTGATGTTATCTTGAAAGATATCGGGACTGCACCGGCAGTCGCTGAAAAAATCCAGGACACGATGGGATACCCCTACTATTCGAGGACTCTTTTTCAGCTCTATAGGAATCTTTTCACGTGGATTGAGCTGCAAAAAAAGCCGGTGCCGATCATTCTCGGTTTAATTATTCTTGTCGCAACAGTAAACATCATCGGAACTCTGCTGATGGTCGTGATGGAAAAGACGAATCAAATAGGAATCCTCAAATCGATGGGGGCTTCTAACGGCGATATCAAGAGGATATTTTTGTTTGAAGGCTTGTTTATAGGATTGACAGGTACCATTCTCGGCGACCTCCTAGCGTTCGGCATTTGCTGGATTCAGCAGACCTTCCACCTCCTTTCCCTCAATTCATCCATTTACTTTATGACACAAGTTCCGATTCTTTTTTATTGGCAGAACTTTGCAGCAGTATCCGCTATCGCGTTCTTGTTATGCCTCGCTGCGGCGTACATTCCTTCGGCGATCGCGGCCCGGTTGGATCCAATTCGTTCTATACGGTTTCATTAATGTCATTTAAGTCTTTCATAGCAAAGCGGTACCTTTTTTCCAAAAAGGAAGCGGGTTTCATCACGGTTATCTCGATGATTTCGATCGTTGGTATTACCATCGGTGTTGCCGCGCTCATTGTAGTGTTGTCCGTTTTCAACGGCTTCAACGGATTAGTGACCTCAATTTTGATCGGCTTCGACCCTCACCTCCGTGTTGAACTCACTGAACATACTTCGCCGGAAAATGTCGAGAGGCTTTCACAAATGCTTCATAGCGACCAAACTGTGAGCGGAGCAGGAGCATTTGTCAGCGGCAAAGCAATGATCGTGTCGAAAAGTCAAAGTAAAGTTGTATTTGTCCGCGGGCTTGAAGCGTCCAGCGTCGACAAAGTGGTGGGCGTAAAGAGAAACATCGTTTTGGGAGAACTCAATTTTCAGGATTCCACGGCTCAAGATATGGTTGTCGGCATGACGCTGGCAGACAGGCTCGGCATTGTAACGGGAGATAGTGTGCTCGCGATAAGTCCTGCCGGTTCCCGGCGTGCCCTCCTGGGGTTTGGCACACCAATCGTTCGATTATTTAGGGTTGCCGGCATTTATGAATCGAACAACAAGGAATACGACGCACTGTACGGCTATGTGTCATTACAATCCGCGCAGAAGCTGTTTCAGACCGGAGAGAATATCAGCGGATATGAAGTTCGGTTTACGCACATTGACGACGCTGAAACGATGAAAAGCAAAATTGAGGAAAAATTCCCTTCGATGTTCCGGGTGCTGACGTGGTACGATTTACACAAAGATCTCTATTCAGTGATGAAGATCGAACGCTGGTTGGCATACATTATTTTGTGCTTGATTGTCGGCGTGGCAACGTTCAATCTTTTAGGCTCGCTAACGATGTCGGTGATAGAGAAAACGCGCGACATCGGAATTTTGAAAGCAATGGGCGCGACGAATCGAGACGTGATTTCGATTTTTCAGTTTGAAGGACTGCTGATCGGCCTGATCGGGACGATTGCAGGAAGCGTCTTGGGGCTTATTGTTTGTTTTTTGCAAATGCAGTATCATCTATTTGCACTGGATCCAACGGTGTACATTATACCAGCGATACCGATTGAAGTGCATTGGTCGGATTTTCTTTCAGTTGCGATAGCGGCACTTGGCTTGAGTTATGCCGCGACGGTGTATCCGGCAAGGCGCGCGGCGGCACTTCTCCCGGCTGAAGCGATTCGGTGGGAATAAACAGGAGTTACAATGCTTCTATCTGTGATCAATATTCATCGGCGGTTTAAAATTGCAGAGGACAAATACCTCCCGGTGCTCAAAGGCGTTTCCATGGACGTCGACAACGGAGAAATCGTCGCCATTGTCGGCCCGTCGGGCGCCGGGAAAAGCACATTGCTTCATATTCTCGGTATGATAGACCGTCCCGACGAAGGTGAAGTATTGTTGGAGGGCAAAAGGGTGTTCGATGTAAAGGACGAAGCGCTGGCTTCAATTCGGAATAAAGAAATCGGATTCGTCTTTCAGTTCCACCATTTACTGCCGGAGTTTACTGCAGCGGAAAATGTCGCAATTCCTGCCCTCATTGCCGGCGAGCGGTTTGCTCCCGCTTTGGAAAGGGCAGCCGCGTTGCTTGCAGATGTTGGACTTCAAGGACGGCTTCATCATAAACCCGGCGAACTTTCCGGCGGCGAGCAGCAGCGCGTTGCGGTTGCCCGCGCGCTCATGAATTCACCGAAATTGATTCTTGCCGACGAACCATCGGGCAATCTCGACTCCGAAAACGCAGAGGCACTTCATTCGATGATCCTTCAACTGCGGCAGAAGCACAATCAAACGTTTGTGATTGTCACTCATAACAAAGACTTCTCGGCAATGGCCGATCGGGTCATTACGATCGTTGACGGCTCGGTACAGCCTCGACGGTGAAGAATTGGAATTCCGAATAGCTCGAGCATGCAAAAAAAATGCGATGCACTTTCCATTGCATCGCATTTCTGAAAATAAAATTGTTGTGGGGAACGTTTAGCTCAATCTGGAATACTCGGCGGCGTCCGGCTGCTGGTAAATTCGTTGAAGTGTCCACTTTACTCCGTTATACTGCAAGATCGCAACCATCGTCACCTGGAATCCATTGTATGTTCCGGTCGATGTCACCCTCATCTGGGTTCCCGAAAGTCCCGCCGGCCGGTCGGCTGCGTACGTTACGCTCCCGCCGTTAAAACTCACCGTGCTCGAAGGAAGGCTGGCCGCTGAGTTTCCCCCGACATCGCCCAATGCAAACTTTACGCCTGCATTGGAAATTTGCCGCGCACCGTCGTGGAACGCCTGGGACTGGGCGACGTTGTAGATGGCCTGGTCTGTGGACGTGAACAGCAACGCATACATTCCAATCATCACATACGCGCCAAGACCTACAATCACTTTGGATGTTCCCATTTTATCCTCTTAATTTGACCGAGTTTGTTGACCTGCTGGCAAATTGATTATGTATAAGATAACCTGGCCCGAAGGAAATACAATCGGTACTTAATCGTATTTTCAGGAATACGGTCTATAACGGAGGAGAAGAGCCGTTGCAGCGGATTTGCAAAAGGTCATTATCAAAGCTCTCGACGGCGTTTTTGAAGGATTTGGGCCTGTCTATGTCTATTGGGCCTCGATGGCCATGGGGCTTGAATAGAAAACCAAGGTCCGAATTAATCCTCTCAAAGTTAAGTTCTGGCGACTTTTCTTGGCATGGAAACATTTTCATTGGTTCTGGGATTATTCGGAGTGAAGCCGGTAAAATCGCAAGTAAGGCACTTATTACTTGAATTCCTTCGATCCATTCGCTAAAATATTGTATGAATTTGCGTAGAGTGATTGAATATGAATTGTAAGCTTTCCGTTGCGGTTGTACTATTAATTGGCAGTGCATCAGCTGTATCGCAGAACGTAATATCTTTGGCGTCGGCTCAATCAGTTCGGGCACAGAGTTATGAAGTTTTAAGAACTTATATGAGTAATGGAAGAGCAAGCTCCGCGCACGAAAAATGCGGTCTGCCCGCAATTGCATTCGCGTTTAAAAATCGGAATGTCCTTAGTCCGGAAGTGCGATCTGCCTTGGCAATTGTTTTGACACGCCCGGTGAACCAAAAGAGTATTCTTTCGGGAACCTTTCGGGTTCATTACGACACGGCAGGCGTCAATGCTCCCGCGATGCTCGATTCGCTGTATCAGAGAATTCCGGGGACTGCCGACCAGTATGCCGATTCGGTGGCGGCGATTGCAAATTATTGTGAAACGTTTGAAACTCAGGTTTTGGGATACCTTCACTCTCCGTCAGACGGCGACGCAGGAGGCGGGCCGGAATATGATATTTATATTTCTGCCCGTGATGTCGGCGATTACGGCGAAACAGACCCTGACAGCACTCTCATCGGGAAACCAGATGGAGGAACGTATACTTCGTTTATTCAAATTGATAATGCATTTCAGTGGGTAAACCCTCCTGTCAATAGAGGAATGCCCGGTCTTCGCGTGACCCTTGCGCACGAGCTTCACCATAGCATTCAAATCGGCAACTATGGATTTTGGGGAAACGACATTTTTTTCTATGAGATTACTTCCGTGTGGATGGAGGATGTCGTTTTTACGCAGGTGAACGATTATTATCAATACGAGACATCACCGGAAGGTCATTTCGCAAATCCTCAGGTGCCGTTTAATTCGGATGGGGACATCAAGTACAGCAGGGCAATCTGGGGCCACTTCATCGCGAAGCGGTTTGGCAGAGACGCTATGCGGAGAACATGGGAAGAAATCAACTCGGCCCCGCCGCTTCTGGCAATCGACCGGGCGCTGAGCAAGCCGCCATACAACTCGAGCTTTAAAAAAGCTTTTGCAGAATGGACAGGCTGGAATTACTTTACCGGCGCACGGAATGATTCTGTGCTCTACTATCCGGAAGGCGAACATTATCCGGAGATTGCATCATCGTCGATTAACTTCATTCCGCCGTCACAACCCGGAGGCGGAAATCTCTATGCTCTCTCTTCGTCGTACATTATAATCAATGGCGGAGGAGATACTCTCCCATTCGTAGTTTCCAATATCAACCTCGATTCGGCATCAACCGGATATAGTTCAACGTTTGCGTTTTCGTATTCTTTGTCCGAAAATCAGAACGACAGTCTTTCTGCCAACCTTAGTGTTCCCGACCCATCTAATTGGTTCAGCAAAATTCTCATCTACAATTGGTACGATGCTATTCAGATCGGTGGACCGCCAATCGCTGACCCGTTCCCGAATCCATTTCGGGCAAACGGTTCAAACCTGATAAATATTCCCACGCACGGAACAAACCCTCTAACAGGCACGCTTTCAGTGTTTTCATCCGATATGAAACTTGTTTACTCAAAGACGCTCACCACTCAATTTTCCACGATCCTTGGAGGGCAGGTGTTCCAGTGGAACGGCGTAAAGGACAATAATGAAGCTGCTTCCTCGGGAATCTACATTTATTTTATCCAACTCCCCGGGCAAGCTATAAAAGGAAAGTTTGCTCTTTTGAGAAAATAGAGATAACTCCGCTTTCTTTCTAATACACGAAAAATCATTTCTGCTTAGCATTCATGCCTAAGTCTTCTGAAAATGAGAATTTATCCAGAATGATAAAACTCGCCGACGAGTTCTTCGAAGCGAAGAGCGACCCGACGCAAATCTCTGTTAATGGAGAGACAATGGCCAGACTCCAGGCAATTCATCCCGCCACGATGACTCAAAAAGGAAATAAGAAAGGGCCCATCGCCTGGTCAATGGTTATTCCTACTACTATCGAATTAATGAAGCAGTTTACTTCAAAAAAAATCAATGAAAAAGAGCTGCTCTACAATACTCCTCTTAGGGTCAAATATAACGCACTGTATCTATGCTCCGCGCTTGTGTTGCCCGAATATCGAGGCAAAGGAGTTGCCAAGCGTTTGGTTGTGAAGGCGGTCAAGGCTATTCGGAAAAAAAATCCAATCGAATGTTTTTTTTACTGGGAGTTTAGCGTCGAAGGGAAGAGGCTGGCCGCAGCTATTGCAAAAGAATTTTCGTTGCC
>CAZXQG010000015.1:0-62871 GCA_964642725.1 uncultured Chitinophagaceae bacterium | reverse complement strand
GCTGTTCCGGATTTTATTGCATTGAGGATTTTCTTCTGAGCAGGCAAAATCGTTTCGTATACATTTCCTATCATAATGACTCCGAACATCACTCCCAGGTGAATCACATATCCCCGATAGCTGAAGTTGCCGAATTGGATCATGCTATAAATCATTATCGCAGTGATTATAAGACCGATTGCACCAAAGATCCGGATATCTTTCCCGAGAGAACTGTTTGCAAGCAAAACATACACTCTATAAATAAGGATTGCGAGGATGGCCATAGTATAACTCCCGGCAGTCCACTCCTGTTGTGATTCAATGGTAAGTCCGCCCATATAAAAAATTAGTATCAACAACAGTGACCCAAAAACGAGCGTGTACGCAGCCGACCATTTGAACCAATAAAGCGCTCGAGGGATGAGTTGTAGAAGATTGTTTTTTCTCGTCTCACCGTCAGTTGTGAAAGCAAACGGGGTGAAGACCAGATTGAACCACCAATTCAATCCAACAAAAAATAGTCCCGCTACAATATGGAACCAACGAAAAAGGGCAGTAACAAAATCCATATACTCCATACAACCTCCTTTGATTAGATACGGCCGTTATTTGTAAGTAATTCAAACTAGAAGTCAGGTCAAGAAGATGCCACTTGATCCTTCGATGTGCTCACTCCGTTCGCTTACTCAGGATGAACGAGCTATTTCTTCACCCTGATCAAGTCTCCCGAAGGGGGACTCGTCGAAGGGCTAACGCAAGACCATTTTTGAGATAGATTCTTTACTTGGAAACACTGAATAATTTGTTATCGCTCCCATAGGAGTGAAATATTTTTGGCAATGTATTTGCGGAACGTCTGCGCTTACAAAAGTGACAATTGCAAACATGATCTTGGCTTATCTATCATATAGAGATTGAGAATGCGTTCATTGCTCTTACCTCGGTGGGAATACAAGGAAAACCTCAAGTCCCTCGTCGGTGATAAATTGAACTTCTTCTGTCTTATGCGGCACAAAAAATTTGTCACCGGCTCTTAGCTGAACCTTTTGCGTTGAAGAATCGATTTGGCCTTTGCCTTTAGTTACAATTCCAATATAAAATGAATCGGCTTTTTTGCTATATCTCGTAACGACCTCTAGCTTATTGAGTGAAAAACAGGGCGTGTGCTTAAGTCCAATAAGATTGTACTCGATGCTTTGTTCCTGATCACGAATAATTTCCGGGGAGCAAAATAACTTATGCCTGATTTCTTCGGAAGAGACTCTGTTGAAGTTAATCATCGCGAGCGCAAAATCAACATCTCTTCCCATGAATCTTGATTGTTCGGGTAAAACATAGCCTCCGCGGTCGAACTCCAGCCTAACGACAAAATCGGTCGGTTCCATTATCTCAATCATAAAAATCCCTTCACCGATTGCATGCGGCAATCCGCCGGGAACAATGAATACGTCGCCGGGGGCGATCGGAATTTTGTCAAAGTATGATACTATTCGGTCAACATCCTGATGTTCAACAGCGTTGCGAAAATCCTGTTTAGATGACGGATGCTGAAAACCAATAAAGACATACGGCGTTTTAACCTCTTTTCTGGTATCCAAAATGACGTAGGCTTCTGTTTTGCCGGAATTACTGCTCAGATATTTCTGAGAAAAAGAAATGGTTGGGTGCGCTTGAATATGTAAACGCATTGCAGTATCCAGAAACTTCGTTAGGAATTGTGTGTTGGGACCGAACTTCGCATAGTGATTAATTCCCAATAATTCCTGCGGAAATTGTTGAAATAAGTCTTTGAGATAGATCAATTGTCCTTCGATCTCAACTTTTGAATATCCTTCATCCGGAATATCTTCGCGGCCGACGTTCGTTGCTCTTATTGTTGAAGCAATCCAGTCTTCGGGAAAATGACTATCCGAGGGGGAAGAAATGCCTTCCAAAACATCGAGATGCTTCCCGCCTGTGTATGTTCTCCAGACCCTGTTGGGGCCTAACATCAATATGTCAGGAATTATCATGGTGTGCATTCTAAGATTGTAAGAGTGAGCTAAGGATTGACGCGATTCCGAATAGTCCGATAATCTACCATCGCAATCGTTTGAGAGCTTTCATCATGAGCTTTTCATTTTTTGGGCACGGCAATAACGATAGCATCCGAGCATGAACATTTACTGAATGCGCTCTTCAGCATCATCAAAATATTGATTTTGTTTGTCGAAATCCTTATCAAAATATAGAAATGTTAACACATACTCTACCTTTTGTACATGGCCTGTGCCCGCAATGTTCCGCTTTCCGCAGCTCTATGATGAGCTACTTAACTTTGTCATACGCTAGAGTAGTGGGGTCTTTCGCTTCCCATCGTAAAAACTGATGTTCACCCTGAGCGAAGCCGCGACGGTCTCCTTCGACGCGCTCCGCTTGCTCAGAATGAGCCGTCGCGGCGGAGTCGAAGGGACCATTTAGCATCGCTTGGTCTCCACATTCATTCAAAAGACCCCACCACATATGCTAGATCCGTATTTGACCCATGGCAAAAAATTCTTAACTTGGTGCGAGATCATTCTGGGAACGACGCGATTGCGAAAGCACCTGTTCCTATCAGTGGACTACGAAAATCCTGTTGTCTATTGAATTGACATCTTTCTTCTAGAGGTGATAGAAATGAAGGAACTATTGTCTTTTTCTTTTCTTGCCATTGCTTTTATACCCATTTGTGCCATCGTTGCGCAGGACAAAAAAGTTCTGTCGGACATCCCCGTCGGTCAATACGATGAATCGAAGGTGCCGGCATACACGCTTCCCGATCCGCTTGTTTTGTTGAATGGCGAGAGGGTGACTGATACGAACGCCTGGAATGAGATGCGCAGGGCGGAAATTCTGAAAATGTTCGAGAGGTATGTTTACGGAAAAGCGGCGGTGAACCGGCCGGAAGGGATGCATTGGGAAATAACAGAGGAAAATCGAAGCGCATTGAACAACTCTGCCGTGATGAAAAAAGTGGTGATTTATTTTTCAAGTAAGAAAGATTGGCCCAAACTCGAGGTCGAAATAACTTTGCCGAAGATTGATAAACCAGTTCCTGTTTTCCTGGTTTCCACCTGGACTCCGGACGCCGCACTTGTAGTCAAAGAAGGATTCGGTCTTGTGACGTTCGATTCAAGGGAAATCGAACCCGATGACAAGGAGAGTGGATATGAAAAAGGAATCAGGAAGTTTTTCGATCCTCCTGACAGAAAAGAACCTGTGCCGGATGAGTGGGGAACCATAGCGGCCTGGTCGTGGACGGCGAGAAGAGTTATGGACTGCATCGAAACTGACACTGCTATTGATGCCCGGAAAGTTTGCATTCTCGGCTTTTCACGTTTCGGCAAGGCTGCAATGTGGGCCGGGGCGTTGGATCGGCGATTTGCCATAGTTTTTTCGTGCGAATCAGGATGCGGCGGGGCAACGATCGTCCGCCGAGGATTCGGCGAGACTGTTAAGCTGATCAACGATCAATTCCCTCATTGGTTCGACGGCAATTTAAAGGACTACAACAATCGCATAAATGATCTCCCAATTGATTGGCACATGCTTATTGCTCTAATCGCGCCAAGACCTGTCTACGTCTCGACTGCTGAAGAAGATCTATGGGGCGATCCTCGCGGTACTTTTTTGGCAGCGAAAGCGGCGGAGCCGGTATATGAATTGTTCGGAGAATCCGGCTTGGGCGTAGCCGAAATGCCGCCAATAGAAACCTCCGTTGGCGATTTTATCGGGTATCATATGCGTAAAGGCAAACACGGGCTGAATGAGGATGACACCGAGAAATTTATAGACTTTGCCAAGAAGCATTTTTCGAAGACGGATGCCGGTTACGCTCATTAATTAATTTCGGACGCCGGCGGCGAAATCATATTTCGAGGCGAGCCGGTGAACATAGACCAAATTACCGCTGTGCCATTTAAAGACATATGCGGCACCCTCATCAAGCTGGTTCAACCGCGGTCTAACTGATCGCTCCAGCCAGGATATAGCGGGTCACGCATATACCCGGTATTGCCACGAAGCAACAAAGTCACCAAGTAATACGACTATTTTATTAATGAACTTAGCAATATGAAGTTTTCATTAAAACTCTTTGTGTCTTAGGTCCTACTGCCAACGGCATCTCGTTGTGAGTGGCAAGCCTTTTAAATCCTGCGTAACATCAGTTACTACGTGCGTCGATAGAAATTACCGAGACGATGAGTGATTTCGTAAAACAACCTTTTGTTGAAGTAGATGGCGACTTTCAGATATCAGAAGGTTGGCCGGAAATCTCAGCTAATATCCAAAAGCATCTGTCCAATATAAAAAGTAAGAGGAAAATTATCGTAGTAGAATATTACCAGGGGGTGTTGGAGGCAGAGACAACTTTGGGACTGAGGCTAGGAATTAATCCGGAACAAGTCATTCTCTCGAAAGAGTGTATGTGGACAGAGAACAAGGTTAAGGCAATAGTCTACCCCTATGTCACAGACGACAGAATTTTCGGATATATGAGTCAGCTGGAAATTGATGCATTCTTTGATCCCGACAAAATTGAAATAGCCCGCAAAGAAATCGCGTCCGTCGAGAGCGGAGTTGTTCTCGTCGTTGGAACGGGCGCATCGTATATTGCGAATGAATACGATTTGTTGGTGTACGCGGATATGGCGAGATGGGAAATCCAAGGTCGAATGAGAGAACACCGTATTGACAACATCGGCGTGAACAACCGCTCAATTGAAGATTGGATGCTTCTCTACAAGCAAAGCTATTTTGTAGATTGGCGGGTTTGCGATCGTTTGAAGAAGCAGCTGATGAAGAAATGGGATTATGTTCTTGACACAAACAATAAGGATAGACCTAAGATGATCTCGGGCCGCGCCGTAATGGAAGGGCTCAACCAGACACTCACACGCCCGTTCAGCGTTGTTCCTTTTTTTGACCCGGGGCCGTGGGGTGGACAATGGATGAAAGAACACTTTGACCTGGATCCAAAGGCCGCCAACTATGCCTGGTGTTTCAACTGCGTTCCGGAGGAGAACAGCCTTCTGCTAAAGTTCGGCGAGAAGGTAATAGAGATTCCTTCGATCAACCTGGTATTTTATGATCCACAAAACTTACTCGGCAACGATGTCTATCGCCGATTCGGAGACGAGTTTCCAATCCGCTTCGACTATCTTGATACTTTTGACGGTGGCAGCCTCAGCCTGCAGGTTCATCCAACAACTGAGTACATTCACGATAAGTTTGGCGTTCACTATACACAGGACGAAAGCTATTATGTGATGGATGCCAAGCCGGGAGCGGTGATCTATCTTGGGCTCAGAGAAGGAATAGATCCATCTCAAATGATTAAGGAGATGGAGGCGGCACAGCGGGAGGACGTAACATTCAACGTCGAGAAGTATGTTCAAACGTGGCCGGTCAAGAAACACGATCACTTCCTGATACCCTCGGGCACGGTTCATTGTTCGGGAAAAGACTGCATGGTGCTCGAGATAAGCGCCACTCCCTATATCTTTACATTTAAATTATGGGATTGGGGAAGGCTCGGCCTGGATGGAGAACCTCGTCCAATTAATATTGAACATGGCAAAAATGTTATCCAATGGGATCGAACACCCGATTGGACCAAAAAGAATCTTGTAAACCGGATAGAGACAATAGCCGAAGGGGATGGCTGGCGCGAGGAACGAACCGGGTTGCATGAATTTGAATTCATTGAAACGCGACGACACTGGTTTTCGAAACCAGTCAGCCATAAAACTCACGGCAACGTGAATGTAGTGAATCTTGTTGAAGGGGAGGAGGTCGTTGTTGAAAGTCCGTCAAAAAGTTTCGATCCTTTCGTGGTTCACTATGCGGAAACTTTCATCGTGCCGGCAAGTGTGGGAGAGTACGTGATCCGTCCTCATGGTAAAAGCCTGGGAAAAGCGGTCGCGACAATAAAAGCTTGCGTGCGCGCAAATCGTAAGCAAGGTTCATAGTCAAAATGGAAAAGAAATCAAAGAAACATCTTAGCGTCAGTGTGAACGCTACTATCGTCATTAACACAATGCGCGGTGGTATCGGGGCTTCCTGGCACGCGATGGCTAAAGAGATACCGCTCGTCAACGAGAAGTATGATTATCCGGTCAGATATCACAACCCGCGCGGCAGTGCGTACGGAGCGAATCCTCCCGTTGCTGAAATGAAAAAGTGGAAACAGATTTTCGGGCACGCGTCATGGCTCGGATTGAACTTCATCCGTGTCGAGCTGAGCCAGCGGATGTACGAGCCTGAACGCGGTGTATTCGATTGGAACAACGAAGAGATGCGGGCGCTGTACAGAATCCTTGATTGGTGTGAATCGAATAGCGCCGACGTGTTTCTTCAGCAGATGTGGGGACACGTCGAATGGAATGCTTTCCCCGGAGTTCACCCTCTTTTGAGCGCCCCGCGGTCGGTCGACGATTTCGCAGCCGGGATTACGAAACTTCTCGAGCATCTCATTCGGCGGAAAAAATACGCATGCATCAAATATTTTTGCATCACCAATGAGCCTCCCGGCGGGACATGGGGGTACTGGTGGGCATTCGGTCAGGGATCAGGAACTATTACACAAGCATTGAAAATGGTAAGAGAGCACCTGGATGCGGCTGGAATCGATGTTCCGTTGTCCGGCCCGGACTGGACAAGCCTTCCTCCGCTCGACCCGAAGCAAATTAATTTCGACGATTCCGTCGGCGCGTACGACATCCATTCTTACGACGGCATCGATGCTAACGCCGAAACGATCATCCAGGATTGGGTCCGATGGGCACACAGCCGGAATAAACCATTTTTTTTGACAGAGTTTGGGAATATGAACCTTGGATGGGGAGGAGATAATCCCGGGCCGAAGAGTTTCGAGGCAGCATTGTCAAATGCCTCGGATATGATCCGCTGTCTCAACCTGGGGGTTGACGGCATGAACCGATGGAGTTTTGTCAACAGGGGAGACCTCGACGGCCAATGGCAGCTGATTCACACATGGGATCGGAGGAAAAAACAATATTTGGGAAAAATTCTGCCTGAACATGCAGCCTACTTCGGATTCGCAATCATCAGCAGATTTATTGGAAAATATTCCTCAGTCATCCAATCAACGGCAGAGCCTGCGCTCCCAGAAATCCAGACGGCGGCCGTGATTAATAGAACCGGAGAATTGAACATCTTATTCTTGAATAACGGCGGATTTCCAAAGCTTGTGGCGGTAGATATCAAAGGACATGACGCGAAAAGGAATATGTTTCTGTACCAAGTTACACAGAAGCTCGTTTCGGATACTCGTTTTAGCCTCGAACCTGCCGAGACTTTGCCGAACGAGAAAGGGAAACGTGTGATAATCCTTCCCAAGAAAAGTATCTCGGTGTTGACGAACTACTATTTGACGTCTGACGACTCAGGTATAATTCAATAGTCGAGACTTCTGAATAATCAGGAAAGCTTGCCTCGCGCAAATCCCCTCGGGATTCGCGTGATACTATTTTTCAGATGTTTCTAATCGTAAAATTTTATCCCCGCATTGATATTGCCTATCCTGACTCAAAGTGGAAACGTCGAAGAGGATCTCTCTCTGGGGACAGAGAAAGAAGTGTGGATGAGAGCTCTCAAAACTGTGATACTGCCTGCGTGTGATACTGCCTTCGCCTTTTGTAGCGTCTCAATTTAGGATAAGTGTGAATCTTGCTCACGCAAAGTCGCTGCGATGCAAAGAGAATGGGTATGGTTCCTTTGCGGCTTAGCGTCTTAGCGTGATATTTTCATAACTCCGTAAAAAGTTTCTTGAACTCTGCTCTAGTTAAGACACTACCGCGCCTTTCTATTCTTGACTCTCCTAACAATTACTCATACATTCTAATATTCATCTTACCCGGGGAAACGGGAGAAAGATATTGAGAGAGAGAGCTAAACCCTCGGAATCGCGAAAGCGATGATGAGGGTTTTTATGTTTTTATACGGTAGTCGAGAAGTCCTTTCGCGCGATAACAAATATTAGGAGAACTTCATGAAAGCGAGAATATTAATTTGTTTACTCACTGGCATACTGATTATATGTTTTCCAAGCATCTCAATTGCCTCAGTTCCAGCAGGGCAAGATACAATTGTCATTCCGGGCGGAACTTTGGCGGGCGGTGAAAACGCCGGATTGCTTGAAGCGACGATAAACGGAGATACAACGTTCAGTGGATCGAGAACAAACCCAAATAGGGTGTACGCCTTGAACGAAGGTCAGGCGTATTTTCAAAATGCGGCAATCACTGTGAACAATCCAACCGGCACATTGACAATTGTCGGTATCCCAAGTTCGCATGGAACCACAAAACCGGTTTGGGTAATGGAGCCAGTTGGCGGTGTCCCTGTCTCTGTTTCGAACAATTCGGCGGCGTGCAACGCGATTTATGGCAGCGCTAAGTTTGTTAACATCCATTACCAGGCGATGCAGCTAGATGGATCGTTTGTAAATGACAACTTTTGGATGGGGACTAAGAACCATCTCCCGCAATCGTTGACAATTGACAATTGTTTATTCGAATTCAGCAACATAGACCTTTTCGAATGCTCCAACATCTATGGATATGGCATCGGCGGTTGGCCCTACGGCGCCAAGTTTAGAATCACAAATTCCTATTTTCGCAATTTGTTCCACGGAACCCAATGGTGGGGATCACGAATTATTCACACTCTGAACCCTATCGATACGTTATGGGTTGAAAACACTACAATAACAGGCGGTGGACTTACATTTCTTACGTTGCGATCTCTGATAGATTTCGGATACTTCAATCATAATACGATCGTCAACAACATGAAGTACTGGCTTTTCTCTCCATACTACAAAGAGCTGTACGTCACGAACAATATTTTCATAAACCAGAACTGGGTTGGCGAAGACACGGCGAATGTAACGAAGACGGGACAAGATCCTGACAATGAGTTCTTTAGCACGATCAATATCGATACGGTTGATGCATACCATGCGGTGTTAGTACAGTCAAAGTATTATGCGGGTGATTCGACCCACTATACCGATGCTGTCAGTTTAAAAAACATGAAAGTTTACGTATCTAATAATATTAATTACAGCGATCCCCTGTTGACTCCGTATTATACAAATGCCGGTTATGCATATGATCCTGCCCCCGCCACGACGCCGCTTTCATATTTGTCCTGGTGGTATCCGTCAAATCCGCCGTTTGTGATCCAAAATATTCCTTGTGAGTGGATGAATACACGCACGCAAGCGTTGTTTAATGCGTATGCGCCCGGGAAAGGCAAGGCGAGCTCCGGCTGCGGATTCGTAGAAGAGAATACCTCAACTGCAACTCCAAACACAATTACGCCGGGAATAGCCGATGCTTCTGTAGTAACTTTTATGGCAAAATGGAATCAAAATCAGTGGGGCGACCCGCATTATTCTTCAGCGCCCAATATCAACGGCAGCAAATACATTTTTGGCGACTACGACCCAACGACCATCCCCGGCTACAAGACAGAAGACGGAAGCGGAATTGCAAAATTTACCGATCTCACGGAGAATTTCAGCCAGTCCACGCATCTATCCGAAATTGATCAGCTCCCGATAGGCTCGTTGATTTGGAATGATGCCCAGCTGGCCGCGTATAATTCAGCCGATGAATTAACAAAAGTCTTGACCGCTTATGCAAATGCGACAGGAGGAATATACACTCCTCCTGTGCCGACATGGAGAATACAGCTCATTGCTTCAATCGGAGCATATCAAGACGCAGCAAACTATGCTGGGATTGACAGCACGGCGTCCGACGGGTACGACGCCGCAAACGATATCCCCAAGCCGCCACCGCCCCCTGGAAAATATGTCTCGCTTTATTTTCCGCATCCTGAATGGAATTCTCCTTTCGGAAACAATTTCGGATCGGATATTCGTCAGAACACATCCCTAACGGATACTGTCAAGCTTTGGAATTTTCAAGTCAAAACAAACGTGGTGAGCGATACCGTCGTTCTTTCGTTTGTCAACATGGGAATTCCTTCAACATTCGGAATATACCTCATAGATATTTCGACAGGACACACGTTCAATCTCAGGAACTCCACACTATTTAAATACTACAATGCCGACTCAACGGCTCATCTATTTACATTGATGATTGGAACACTTGTAGATAATTTTTCAAGTTTCAGCCCGGCAGGTTGGTCTTTGTTCAGTCTTCCACTTACTCCAGTCAATTCCTCGCCGAGCTCCTTCTTTGGAGATACTTCTTATGTGTGGAGTTTCAACCCAAGTTCCGGTTATGATCAGCCGGATGCGCTCGTGATCGGAAAGGGATATTGGCTGGGCCTTCTTTCACCCAAGTCGTGGACTCTTAGAGGAACTCCGACCGAAGCCGACAGTATAATTATACCGCTGAACACCGGATACAGCATCATCGGAAACAGTTATATCAAACCGGTGACAAAGGAATCGATGTCAATCATCCACTCCGGAACGGAATATTCATTTGCTGACGCATCAAGCGCCGGCTTGATTATCAATGCAATGTATCAGTACGATTCAACAGGATATGCTGACTCGGACACATTACCGGTGTTCGGCGGAAGATGGATTGCATCTCTGCAAAATGGTGTTCAGTTGATCCAAAAACCGGTATCAGTAATACCGCCGCCAAAAAACAATCGGTTTGTTCAACAAATGTCAAAGTCTCAAGCAGCAGTTTCCACATCATACTGGAATCTCGCAATTCAAGCGACAAACGGTGTGAGCACCGACAAAATATTTTCGCTCGGTGTGGAACCCATGTCGACTAACGGATTCGACGCAAAATACGATGCACCGCGCCCCCCACGCAATCCCGGCGCTAACTTTCTCGAACTCTATACTGTGCATACGGGGAGCAATTACCCAGCGTTTCTTGGAAGCAGATACGCGAAAGACTTCCGGGATTCTACGGGCATGACGTGGACATTTACGGTTGAATCGAGCAAAGACAGTGCAGTTACACTCTCATGGGATAAGTCTAACCTTGCCGGGTTGAATCACAAAATAGTTTTAAGAGA
Organism: uncultured Chitinophagaceae bacterium; assembly: GCA_964642725.1. Classification (GTDB taxonomy): domain Bacteria; phylum Bacteroidota; class Ignavibacteria; order UBA10030; family UBA8401; genus JAGVPT01. The sequence continues at coordinate 51,822 of CAZXQG010000015.1, read as the reverse complement.
CAGCAGCAACGGTCAAATTGTGGATATGTCGGCAACGAATACTTACTCGTTTGCCTATACCTCGCCGCATACTTTTATGATCAACGGTACCGTTACAAATGTTAAACAAAATGACGGGATTCTTCCGGCAGTCTTTGCCCTGTTGCAGAACTATCCAAATCCATTCAATCCTTCGACAAAAATCAGCTATCAACTGCCGAAGAGTAGTTTTGTGACGTTGAAAGTCTACGACATTATCGGCAAGGAGGTTTCGACGCTTGTGAATGAGCAAAAGGACGCGGGAGAGTATGAAGTGACCTTCGACGGAAGCCGGTTAGCAAGCGGCGTCTACTTCTACAGAATGACCGCCGCGACTTTCACGGCAGTGAAAAAATTTGTCTTGATGAAATAGGAAATCCTTCTTTCACCTTCAGCCCAGACTTACCATCTGGGCTTTTTTTTCTTGATTCTGCCGTAGATTCAACCTACATTTTCGAGTTCAAGCGTCTTACAGATTTCGAAACCTTCGGACCACGAGCATGTCGATGAGGTTTTTTGGGGAAGGCTTACTTCAAAAACAACGGCCTGTTTCGGTTCATCATATTGACCACCATACAGATGGGAATGCTATGAAGAAGATTTTTATTCTCACATTACTGATTACAATTGTTAAGGGCGAAGCGCAAACTGCTCTTCCTCTCATGCCAGCAATATTTTCGGACGACATGGTTTTGCAGCAAAAAGCGGCTGTTCCTTTTTGGGGAAAAGCAATACCCGGAACCAACGTTATTGTTAAAGCAAGCTGGGGAAAAGTTGCAAAGACTAACGTGAAAGCTGACGGGACGTGGGAAGCCCGGTTGCAGACAATAAAGGCAGGCGGACCGTATGAAGTAACTGTCATTGTTGGTGATTCAGTCATTTTTTATAGAAACGTAATGCTCGGTGAAGTGTGGCTTTGTTCCGGGCAATCAAATATGGAAATACCGCTGGAGGGATGGCCGCCCAGAAATTTGATTGAGAATTCTGATGCGGAAATCGCGCATGCTCAATATCCAATGATCAGGCTGTTTACTGTGACGAAAAATGTCTCGAGCGAACCGGAGTTCGACTGTGCAGGGAGGTGGAGCGAATGCAATCCAAAGACTGCTGCTAAGTTCAGTGCAGCCGCATATTTTTTTGGAAAAAAACTGTATACGGAACTTCATGTTCCAATCGGATTAATCTTCTCGAGCTGGGGAGGAACCAAAATACAGTCTTGGATCAGCGGCAAAAATCTGGGAGGACTCAACGACTATAGAGAGATCGCGGAAAAGATTACCAGCGCCGACGGTGACGTACAAAAATTGAATAGCTGGATACGCAGCCATCCTGCTATCAGCATCAGCGCGAAGAAGGCTCCCCATCAGTATGAGAACCTGGACTTCGGCGACAGCGCCTGTTCGACTCCCGCTTTAAACGACAGCAGCTGGAAAAAAGTAACCTTACCTGCGTATTGGGAATCCACAGAAGTTGGAGGATTCCATGGTACGGTCTGGTTCAGAAAAAGAATTGCGATACCGCGAAATTGGCTGAACCGGCAGTTGGTAGTGGAGTTTGGACCGATTGATGACATGGATGTCTGTTACGTAAACGGTGTTCGCATTGGAGCGATGGAAGGCGAGGGGTTCGGACGGACGCCGCGGGTGTATCCTGTCCCGAAAGGATTTGTCAACGATACGAGCATGACCATCGCGTTACGAGTTATCCATACCGACGGCGCGGGCGGAATCTGGGGAGGGGGAGTCAAAATGCAAATTCATCCGGACGGCAGCGCCGATTCGACAGAAGGCGTTTCTCTTTCTGGGAATTGGAAATATCTTCCCGTTGCGGAATATATGGGAAGCAGATTCTATGTTTACAAAGTCGCGGGGAAAGAATTCCATTCACGGCCGCAATCGATAGTGAACATCAGCTCAAGCGCACCGACGATGCTTTACAACGGGATGATTGCGCCATTAATTCCTTATTATATCAAAGGCGTGATATGGTATCAGGGGGAATCGAACTCCGGATCGCCAAACGATTACAAGGCCCTCTTTTCGTTGATGATCAAGAACTGGAGAGCCGACTGGAATGAAGGAAATTTTCCATTTTATTATGTTCAGATTGCTCCCTACAACTACGGCACAGATGCAAAATCATTCGTGATCAGGGAGGCGCAGCGTCTTACGCTCTCCGATCCCAACACGGGAATGGCAGTGACACTCGATATCGCCAAAACGAACGACATTCATCCTGCAAACAAATCGGATGTCGGAGGAAGGCTTGCATTGTGGGCACTCGCCAAAGATTATCATAAGAAATTGCTTTGTTCAGGCCCGTTGTATAAATCGATGAAAACTCGGGCAGGGAGAATTATTCTCTCCTTCGATTACACAGGTAGCGGGCTTGTCATTAAAAGCAGTACGGAAGGAACGAATTTTAGCATCGCCGGCAATGACAGCCTGTTTGTCAACGCAAATGTTGAAGTTAATGGAAACAAACTTGTCGTGTACAGCGACGAGGTAAAAAGCCCTGTCGCGGTAAGATATGCCTGGACAAACTCCGCAACAGCAACTCTGTTCAATAAAGAGGGGCTGCCGGCTTCTACCTTCAGAACAGACGATTGGAATCCATGATAGTAATTGAAGAATTGATGATGTCCTAATTTTAGTTACCGTATAAAATCCCTTTGTCGAGTCAGTCTGAACGCGTCCCGCTCTGGCGGGACGGAGTGAATGCCAATAACATCCCTTAGGGAGAATCAATGACGATATCATCCGAGGTTGTCAAATCCGGAGAAGAATAAGAAAAGAAAGGCGGTCAAGTTGAAAAATATCGCGGCGGCTTTGTTTGCGCTCAGTGTGTGTTTCGTTTACGTGTATGATCAATCCTTCAGTCAGGAGGTTGTCCCGCTTTACGCTGGCAAGGTGCCGAATTCGACCGGTGTCAAGTCCGATGAAATATTGGGTGAAGGTGATGGAATCAAATTCGTGAGAAACGTAAATATCCCATCAATGATGGTGTACCTTCCGGACACCAGTAAATCGGTTCGATCGGCGGTCATAATTTTTCCCGGCGGAGGTTATGTCGTCGAGGCTTATGAGATAGAAGGGACCCGGATTGCCGAAGCGCTTGTGAACCATGGCGTCGCTGCTTTTGTGGTCAGATACCGGCTCCCCAGCAGCACGACGATGGTCGATAAAACTATCGGTCCGTTGCAGGATGCACAGCAGGCGATAAAAGTAGTGCGAGAAGGCGCTCGATTTTGGAAGATTGAATCCAACAAGATAGGGGTCATGGGATTTTCCGCCGGCGGTCATCTTGCATCCACGGCCGGTACACACTTTGACATGGCGTTTATTCAGTACGAGGAAAACATCAGCCTGCGTCCAGATTTCATGATATTGGTGTATCCTGTCATAAGCATGACAAATACACTGGCTCATATGGGTTCCAGAACTTTTCTTCTTGGAGAACATCCCCCCGATTCGCTTGTGGAACTCTTTTCAAATGAAAAGCACGTTTCCGGCAAAACCCCGCCGACTTTCTTGATCCATGCGGAAGACGATCAGACGGTAGATCCGGAGAACAGCATCGGATTCTTTAAGGCACTTCGCCGCAGCGATGTGCCGGCAGAACTCATAATAATTCCAAAGGGGGGACATGGATTTGCAGCCAGTGTTCCGCCGGAAAAGTGGATGCAGCCCCTGTTGAGTTGGATGAAGGACAATGGCTGGATGAAATAGCAAGAAAGACCGATCAATAATGGAAATTCACTGGTAGGTCATACAATCTGGTCAACGACCAGCACAATAGTTGGCGAAGTCCAACATTCTTAGGTCTTTCCAAGGTGGTTTCAAATGAAAGAAATGTTTAGCGCGGTGTCTTTGGTCCTCTATTTCTTAATAGGTGTGATCTCTTTAGCGATGGCGTATAAAAGTCTATTCTCTGAAAAGTTTTTGCCTTTCCATGAAAAAGCCTCTGGTAAACAATGGGATGAACTTGAAGGTCCGCTTAAACTAGTAATCACATCTTTGATGCGTCTCGGCGGCCTCGGTTTCTTAAGTATATCTATTTTGTTGATTGCCGGTCCAATCGTTAATTATTTCAATCCAAATATATTCTATAAATTTTTAATCCCCGGCATAGCGTTACTATATTGCACTGGCCTTTTCCTTAACAACTACATTCTTTTCAAGAAGACAAAAGCAAGAACGCCTTGGAAAGGATCCCTTTATGCTGCGATGGCTATTCTGGCGGGAATGATTATTTCACTGTTTGGAGACAGCTGAAACATTGTTTGTCATCAAATCGCACTTTTGGGTTTATACATTGGGTTAAGCGGCGAGTGTTCCTGTCGCGCTTTTTTAATGATAGCGCAGGTTTGCCATGCGGGCGATCTTTGAGTATCCGGAAGTTCCCGTGAAAAGGAAATGCCAGCCTCGCAGCCGGCATTTCCTTTGTGGACAGGGCCAGAATCGAACTGGCGACACACGGCTTTTCAGGCCGTTGCTCTACCGACTGAGCTACCTGTCCGAAAATCTCTGAAGTTAGCGAGTGTAGCTAACTTCATGAAATTCTCAGGATCCCGCCGTTATTTTGGCGGAATCCGAAAAGCAACACAATCAATATATTAAAAATCCTCGTTCTTTCAAAAGACTTTTTCCCAATCCAAAAAAAAGAATTCAGAATACAGAATTCAGAATGATTTGAAAACGGCAAGTTCCTGCGAAACATTCTGTATTCTGTATCCTGAATCCTGTATTCTTCCTTTTAAATAAACAGCGGAGCTAACACAAGCGTAAGTGTCGAGAGCAATTTTATCAACACATGCAGTGAAGGACCTGCGGTGTCTTTAAAAGGATCGCCGACCGTATCTCCGACAACGGATGCTTTGTGCGGCTCTGATTTCTTGCCGCCTAAGGCGCCAGTCTCAATATATTTCTTTGCATTATCCCATGCGCCGCCGCCGTTGTTCAGGAAGAGAGCCATAAGGATGCCGGTGATCGTGCCGACCATGAGGAATCCGCCGATGACTTCCGCACCGCTCGCCGCGCCAACCGCTTGGCCGCCGGCATAGTAGAGCCATTTGAAAACAAGTCCGACGCCAACTGTCATTCCGACAATAAGCAATCCCGGCAGAACCATTTTCTGCAAAGCGGCTTTCGTTGCAATGTCGACGCACTGACCGTAATCGGGTTTCGAAGTGCCGAGCATGATGCCCGGGTCGTTCTTAAATTGTTCCCGAACATTGTTGATGATGGCGTACGCCGCTTTTCCTACCGCTTTGATTGCAAGCGAAGAAAAAAGAAACACCAGCACTGCTCCGAGCATCGCTCCGACAAACACTTCCGGTTTGTCGAGGTTGATCACTCCCTGGAACGAAGGCATGTAATTTCGTACTTCGTCAATATAAGCGCCAAAAAGAAGGAATGCCGCAAGAGCTGCTGAACCGACAGCGTATCCTTTAGTCAACGCTTTTGTTGTGTTGCCTACTGAATCGAGCCGGTCAGTCTTATCGCGGACTTCCTTCGGCTGCTGGCTCATTTCAACGATCCCGCCGGCATTGTCTGTGATCGGTCCGAAAGTATCCATCGCGAGAATGTATGCTGCTGTTCCGAGCATACCCATTGTCGCGACCGCAGTTCCAAAAAGTCCTGCGTGTTCCAATCCTGAGTGCTCACCAAGAAGGTATGCGCTGATGATTGCTATTCCAATAACAAAAATTGGATACCCCGTTGATTCCATTCCTACCGCAATACCGGCAATGATGTTTGTCGCCGGTCCGGTTTGTGATGCTTCTGCTATAGAGAGCACTGGACGGTAACGCGAGTCCGTATAATATTGAGTAATGAAAACGAACGCGACCGATGTTAAAACGCCAACGACGCCGCACAAGAAGAAATTGAAGTAGTAATCTGGTCCGAGGAGCCATCGTGAGGCGATGTAAAATCCTACCATGGCAAGTCCCGCAGCAAGATAATAACCGCGGTTGAGTGCGTTCATCGGGTCTTCTTTTTCATTCGTCTTTACGGTCATAATGCCGATGGCAGAAGCGATGATACCAAATGCTCGGGCAACAAGGGGGAAAAGAAGGACGCCGAGCAGCGACAAGCCCTGGGCTTGAAACACTGCAGTATTTGAATTGTACAATCCTGCCGCCAAAATCATCGCTCCGATGTTCTCTGCCGCCGTCGATTCAAAGAGGTCAGCACCGCGGCCGGCGCAATCGCCCACATTGTCGCCAACGAGGTCGGCGATCACTGCCGGGTTGCGTGGATCGTCTTCCGGAATTCCAGCTTCGACTTTTCCAACCAGGTCTGCACCGACGTCGGCTGCTTTCGTGTAGATTCCGCCGCCGAGTTGGGCGAATAAAGCAACGAAGCTCGCGCCGAATCCGTAGCCGACAATCATTAACGGAATGTGCGACACATCGCTCGTTATATCAAGATATTTTACAATACTGAAGAGCCCCGCGACGCCAAGTAAACTCATGCACACGACAAAAAAGCCGGAGACAGCGCCGCCTCGCAATGCTGTCTGCAGCGCATTGTTCATGCTTTTCGTTGCTCCGGATGCTGTCCGAATATTCGACCGAATCGCAACCCACATTCCCATGTATCCGGCTGCCACGGAGCATGCCGCGCCTAACACAAAAGAGAGCGTTGTCCATAAGGCGAGGTTCGATGTAGTCGCCGGGTCGTGTTCATTATGGGCCCGAACAAATGCATAGAGGATGTAAATGAGCGCTGCCAGAGCCACGGCAAGATAGGCGATGGTCCTGTTCTGGCGCCGTAGAAAAGCCTCCGCGCCGGTCTTTATAGCATTGGAGATTTCTTGCATTTTCTCGTTACCCGTGTCGCGTTTCAACACGTTGCGTACGAGATACAGTGCAAATAAAAGTCCGAGAATGCTTATTCCGAAGATTAAAGTAAGTTCCATGCTTCTGATAAGTTCCTTTCTTTAGTTGCGAGGATATTGAGTCCCTGTTGATGGTGTATCGTTATGTTGATGGATCAAGATTTTTCCGCGAAATATTCCACAAATAGTATACCGGGATCCCCACCAGCACAATAATGAGGCCGGGCCACGTAAAGTTAGGCCTGACAAAGAGCAAATCAATGCAAATCAGGCTTGCAACGACTATATATAGTGACGGAATGGCCGGATACCCAAACGCCTTGTATGGCCGTTCAGCGTTCGGCATCTTCTTTCTGAGAATGAATATTCCTGAAATTGTGAGAACATAGAATATTAGTACCGCGAAAACGACATAATCGAGCAAATCGCTGTATGTTCCTGAAAGACAAAGAACGCTCGCCCAGATCCCCTGCGTAACAAGGCCTTTTGACGGCACACTATGGAGGTTTAATTCTCCCACATTCTTGAAGAAAAGTCTGTCTTTCGCCATGGCATAGTAGACTCGCGCTCCGGCGAGAATAAGGCCGTTGTTGCATCCGAACGTTGAGACCATGATAAAGGCAGCCATGACGAGCGCGCCGCTGCTTCCGAAAATCACCTGGGCGGCAGCTGTTCCAACTCTGTCCGATGCGGCAAACTGTATTCCGCGTTCGGCCACCGTAGCGCCATTCGGCGAACCTTGAAGGGGCAACACGGTCAGATAGACAATGTTTGCCAGGATATACAGCACAGTGACAATCCCTGTTCCGAGTGCAAGACTAAGCGGAACATTTCTTTTGGGATTGATTACTTCTCCAGCAGTGAAAGTTATGTTGTTCCATGCGTCGGAGGAAAACAGGGAACCCACCATCGCAGCCCCCAGCGTGCTAAAAAGAGCCAACCCAACAAGCGGACGGACAGACAGCTGTCCGTTCTGCGTCTGAGAAGATGCCGCAATCCAAAAGTTTGAAAGATTCGCGCTGATTGCATCGGCATTTCTTCCGATAATAAATCCAAGGACAATCAATCCAAGAAGAGCAGCGGTCTTTGTGAAGGTGAAAAAATTCTGAACAATTTTTCCTTCCTGAATTCCTTTTGAGTTGACCCAGGTAAGTAGCCCAATGGAGAAGATCGCAAATAAGTTTTGAGTGTGTAAGCCGACGTTGTATGGGCCCATCGAACCAAACGGCATTGTGTAGGGGCCGAATGTTCCGAGCTTTAGAATCCAATTCGCGGAAGAAATCCCGGGGAAGAAAACGCCCGTAAACTTTGAAAACGCGATTGCGACAGCCGCAATAGTACCGCTTTGAATGACAAGAAATAAAGTCCAACCGTACAGAAATCCGACGAGGGAGCCGTATGATTCGCGCAAATAGACGTACTGCCCGCCGGCATGGGGCATCATGGCGGCAAGTTCGCCATAACTTAATGCCGCGATGAGCGTGATGGCTCCTGTAAGGATCCACGCAACGAGAAGCCAGCCGGAGCTGCCGACAGTGCGTGCTATGTCGGATGAGACGATGAAAATGCCTGAACCAATCATCGATCCGACAACAATCGTCGTTGAATCGAGAAGATTGAGCGCCCGTTTGAATTCATGGTGCCCGGCTGATGTCATTTTCATGTCGGTTTACAGTATCGCTGCATCCAGGAAAAAATTTCCCGCCATTTGAGATTTCGTAATTATCTACTCTTCGGAATTATAGAACGAAAAATGCGTCCTGGCGCATTGCAGAAAAATGAATCTAACATCGGCCCAGGCGTGATCTTTTGACGCTGAAAAAACAGGGTGCTTATGCTGAATAAGAGTATCCCCATTCTAACTCAGAATGCAGATACCGCTGTCAAAATTCATCTGGCTTTATCATGGGTTGAAATTTAAGTGAACAAACATAAGGTATTTTTCTCTTTTTTGCAATGAGATTTTGGGAAAATGGAAGGCTTGCAAACACGCCCGTACTCCATTATATTTGCACTCAGGTGAATTATGAGTGACGCGGTCGTTTTAAGAGATATACTGGCAGCACGCACGAAAGTGGGAGAGCTTTACGAAACCATGCTGGGCGATTGGGTCAAATGTTTTGCCTGCGGCCATCGATGCAAGATTCCACCGAACAAGGAGGGGATTTGCCGCGTACGGTTCAATCACGACGGCAAGCTTTATGTCCCAACTGGTTATGTGGGATCTCTCCAACTTGACCCAATAGAAAAAAAACCGTTCTTCCATGCCTTTCCGGGAGCCAAAGCACTCAGCTTCGGGATGCTTGGATGTGATTACCATTGCAGCTATTGTCAAAATTGGATAACGTCGCAGGCGTTGCGAGATCCTCTTGCCGAATCTTATCCGGAATCGATGACACCCGCAGATTTTGTGGAGCTGGCCGTTCAGCGAGGAGCAAAAGTTGTCACGAGTACCTACAACGAGCCGCTGATCACAAGCGAATGGGCAAAGGAAATCTTTTCTCTCGCGAAAAAGTCTGGTCTTTACACATCGTACGTTTCCAACGGAAACGGAACCCGGGAAGTGATCGACTACATCAAGCCGTACATTGATTTTTATAAAATCGATCTGAAGGGATTCAGGCAGAAATCATACGGCCAGTTGGGAGGAGTTCTGCGGAATGTCCTCGACACCATTCAATTGGTTCACGACCGAAAAATCTGGCTTGAGGTCGTAACGCTGATCGTCCCCGATTTCAACGATTCGGAAGGAGAGCTTAAGGATATTGCAGACTACCTCTTTTCGGTTTCCCCCGATATCCCATGGCACGTTACGGCATTCCACCAGGATTATCGGATGACTGATCACAAGAATACTGACTCCGATACATTGCTTAGTGCCCGGGAAATCGGTTTGAACGCAGGGCTGCATTTTGTGTATGCTGGAAATAGGCCCGGGGAAGTTGGAGATTCTGAAAACACCTTTTGTCCTTCCTGCAGGGAAGTATTAGTTGAACGCCGGGGCTTTCAAGTTAGGGCTAACCACATTATCTCGGGGAAATGCTTCAAATGTGGAACAACAATTGCCGGCCGCTGGCATTGATTCCCACTTCAAGGAACTATTGTTGACACTCGAGTTGTTACACTGGCATTCAGATTCAACCCTCTTTCAGTTTTAATTACGTTTTATTGTCCCATCGGATGTCTATTGGAAGAATTCTTTTCGACTAATCCACGATGTTGTATAATACAGTTATAAGGAGTTCCATATGACTGAAAAAGAAATGCTCATAGACACCTGGAATAATGAATTCCAGACGACGATGCGCGTGTTCAAAGCATACCCGACGGATAAGCTGGATTTGCGGCCCGCCGAAAAATCTCGGACCGCTCGCGAGCTTGCCTGGATAATGTGCGCCGACGAAATACTCATCACGGGGGCGATGCAAGGTAAAATTGATTTTTCACCGGGCCCTCCTCCTCCGTCAACTCTCGAGGAAGTGATATCGATTTATGAAAGAGTTCATAAATCGAATATGCGCAAATTGAAAAAATTGACTCCAGCACAGTTCAAGCGAAAAATAAAGTTTCCGGTGGGACCTAAGAAAGTTGGGGAGGTCCCGACCAACAACCTTCTCTGGTTCACAATGTTTGACCATATTCATCATCGCGGACAGTTCTCGATCTATCTTCGGATTGCAGGAGGGAAGCTCCCATCGATTTACGGACCCACTGCCGACGAACCTTGGTGGTAATAAAAGAAGTTAATTCTCATGAAGAGTTCAGCCTCAAAGAAACAGTTAGGTCAAACCAAAGTGATAAAGCAAAAAGTCATTATTCCGGCCTCTCCCGCCGAAGTCTACGACGCCTTTGTCGATGGTCGGAAACACTCGGTTTTCACGGGAGCAAAGGCAACCTGCGACCCGAAAGTTGGTGGAAGAATTTCGGCATGGGATGGATATATCTCTGGTAAGAATTTGAGACTTGTACCAGGGAAACGAATTATTCAGGAATGGATAACCACGGACTGGATTGACGGCTATCCTCCTTCGACACTCGATCTGGCGTTTTCCAAAAAGGGGAGCGGGACACAACTGACAATGGTCCATTCCGATGTTCCTGCTTCCAAGGCATCTTCGTTTGCCGAGGGTTGGAGGGAACATTACTGGACTCTTTTAAAGAAGTATTTTCAAGAAGAGAACACTTTGTAGTTGTCTTCATAGATTTACACAAAGAGGCAATACCTTCAAACGGGATTGCCTCTTTTCTTTTTATTCTCCGGCGAAACGCGGATAAGCAGCATTGCCCTTTCAGCGCCTCAATTGACTTTCTATCTTCCAGTTGGTAGTTTAGATCAGCTTTATTGTGAATGACAAGCGAGGCGGAACGCGGAATTCAAATATGAATGACGTCCAAACCATTCTAAAAGAATTGAAAGCCCTCGGCAACGAAAAAAATCGTTCGGGAATGGCCAGGTTTGGAATTGAAACAAAAAGAGCTTACGGCATTTCCATTCCTGCTCTGCGACAATTTGCCAAGAAAACTGGCACAAACCATCGCCTGGCATTGAGGTTATGGGATAGCGGGTTTCATGAAGCGAGATTGTTGGCGAGTTTTATCGACGATCCAAATGAGGTCACACAAAGGCAAATGGAACGATGGGCAAAAGATTTTGACTCGTGGGACGTATGTGATCAATGCTGCAGCGTTCTTTTTGACAAAACAAAATATGCGGAAAAGAAAGCAATTCAATGGAGCAGACGCCAAGAAGAGTTCGTTAAACGGGCAGGATTCGTACTCATGGCAGCGCTATCGGTTCACGATAAAAAAGCCGATCATTCCGTTTTTGAGAAGTTTTTACCGCTTATCGAAGAACAATGCAGCGATAAGAGAAATTTTGTCAGAAAAGCCGTCAATTGGGCTCTGAGGCAGATCGGAAAACGAAATATATATTTGAATAAGAAAGCGATTGGATCAGCAATCAAAATTGCGCGTATTGATTCGCATACAGCAAAATGGATCGCTTCGGACGCCTTACGGGAACTGAGAAATAAGAAGCTCCAAGCCCGGCTGCGTTAGGCAATGCCGTTTCTCAAAACAATGCGACCTCAGCGTTCCTTGCGGTTCAATACAAGATATAATATCGGAAACGGCGCGAGGAAGTCTTTCAATAATCCGAACATTCGTTCTTTAGGTTGAAACGATGAAAAGTAGAATTAATAAAACAATTTCGATTTCTCACCTTCGAAAAGAATACACATTTGCCGGTTTAACAGAGAGTGAACTTGAACGGAATCCATTTGAACAATTTACAAAATGGTTTATCCAGGCGATCGAAGCAAACCTTCCCGAACCGACCGCGATGACTCTTGCGACCGCAACGAGAGCCGGGAAACCGTCTGCACGAGTTGTTCTATTGAAAAAATTCGATGACAAGGGGTTTGTTTTCTTCTCCAACTACAAAAGCCGGAAGGGGAGGGAATTATCCTCCAATCCGATTGCTGCCCTGGTTTTCCATTGGATTGAACCCGAACGTCAGGTCCGTATTATCGGGGCGGTGACAAAAGTGCCGCGGGAAGAATCGGAAGAATATTTCCAGTCGCGTCCAGCCGGAAGTCAAATTGCAGCGCTGGCATCGAAGCAGAGCGAGATCATTGTGAGCAGAACGCTTCTCGAAAAAAGAGTCAAAGAATTGACAATTGAATACCGGAACAAAATAATTCCGCTTCCGCCAAACTGGGGAGGCTATCGAGTTGCGCCTACGGAAATTGAATTTTGGCAGGGAAGGCAAAATCGATTGCACGACCGCTTTCGCTATTCTCTCAGGAAAAACAAAACCTGGAAGATTGAAAGACTTTCTCCATAAATTGGCAGGAATTCAGAAGAATAGCTGCTTGGTGAATTTTCTATTCACAAAATCTTAAACATTTCCAAATACTTTTTCTGCGGTTATCCCATTGCCTTCTACTGATTTTGAAATTGCAATTATTGGCGCCGGCGTCGTCGGTTTGGCAATTGCAGCGCGGTTTTCGGAGCGGCATCCCAACATTGCCGTGTTAGAAAGAAATGATAAATATGGAATGGAAACGTCGAGCCGGAACAGTGAAGTGATTCATGCAGGGATCTACTATCATCCCGGAAGCTTGAAGGCTACGCTCTGTGTTGACGGGCGGGAAGAGCTCTACACGCTTTGTAAAACGCACAATATTCCTCATGCTCAAATTACAAAAATAATAAGCGCCGGTTCGCCCGAAGAGCTGCCAAAGTTAGAGGGGATTGCAAACAACGCGGCGAAAAACGGAGTGGAGTTGCTGCCGCTCGATGCCGGTGAGACTCAACGCCTGGAGCCGAACATACGAACCTTCGGCTCATTACTTTCGCCCCGCACTGGAATTATCAGTGCCCACGGTTTGATGGATTATTTCTTTCGCAGCGCCGATCGCTGTGGAGCAGCCGTTCAACATCGTTGCGAAGTGATTGGAATCGACAAGACGTCCGCTGGATATATCCTTACAATCAATGAATCGGGAACGATAAGCAGAATCACAGCGGAGAAAGTCGTCAATGCCGCAGGGTTGTTTTCAGACCGTATCGCTGCAATGACTGGAATTGATATTGACAAAGCGGGATACCGGCTGCACTTTTGCAAAGGTTCGTACTTCACAATTTCCTCATCGAAAGCAACATTGATTTCACGGCTTGTGTATCCTGTTCCAACCCAAGACAGTCTCGGTGTTCATGCGCTGCTTGACCTCGGCGGCAGATTGAAATTCGGTCCCGATGTGGAATACCTCGCGCAGAACAAGCTGGACTATTCGGTTTCGGAAGAGAAACGAACAATCTTTTTACAATCCATTCAAAAGATACTTCCAGCGGTTCGTAATGAAGACATCGCTCCCGACATGTGCGGCATCCGGCCTAAGCTTCAAATGGAGAAGGGTCTGGCAAACGATTTTGTGATAATCCATGAAAAAGAACGAGGGCTTGAAGGGTTCGTGAATTTAATTGGAATCGAATCCCCGGGATTAACCGCCTCCCCCGCGATTGCTCGTTATGTAGAAAAGCTGCTCTTCGCTTAGGGCGGAATTCGGAGATTTGCTTCGACACCATCACCCTGTCCGGGCTTCGTCAGGCCATCCCTTTCCGCAGAGAGAGGGATAGAAGGTGAGGGCATTATAAAATCATACCCTCCTCTGCGTTGACTTGCCTTTGTAAATTCCGTATCTTTTATTACGTGAGATTTACGTTAGAGAATAGAGAATCGTCGGCTCGAGCCGGCAAAATCGAAACCGACCATGGCGTTATCGAGACGCCAATTTTTATGCCCGTCGGTACGCAGGGAAGCGTAAAGGCGATTGAACAGCGTGAACTGGAGGAGTTGGGTGCCCAGATTATTCTCGGCAATACGTACCATTTGTATCTTAGGCCGGGAATAGACGTTTTAACAAGAATGGGCGGTCTTCACAGCTTTATGAATTGGAAGAAACCTATCCTCTCCGACAGCGGCGGTTACCAGGTGTTCAGTCTTTCAGACCTGAGAAAGATTTCCGAAGAAGGCGTGATTTTTAAGTCTCATCTCGACGGCTCGACTCATTTCTTTACTCCGGAAAAAGTAGTTGAAATCCAGAGAGCCATCGGTTCGGATGTAATTATGGTGCTGGACGAATGTACGCCGTACCCCTGCGATCACGAATATGCCAAACGGTCGAATCAACTGACGGTTCGGTGGGCAGTTAGATGTCAGGAAGCGTTGAAGAATCTGCCGGCCCTGTATGGCCACCGGCAAGCGATGTTTGGAATAGTGCAAGGAAGCACATACAGGGATATCCGGATTGAAAGCGCCAAGGCACTGACAGCGTTGGATTTTGACGGTTATGCGATCGGCGGATTGGCAGTAGGCGAACCGATTCAAACAATGTATGAATTGACGGAATTGAGTGCCTCGCTGCTCCCCGCAGATAAACCGCGATACCTTATGGGTGTGGGGACTCCGGAGAATCTTCTGGAGTGCATTGAGCGCGGTGTCGACATGTTCGATTGCGTCCTTCCAACCCGGAACGGCAGAAATGCAACTCTGTTTACGCGCCAGGGAAAACTAAACATGACGAATGCGCAATTCAAGAACGACAAGGATCCTGTAGATGCAGAATGTTCTTGCTATGCTTGCAGAAATTTTTCCCGCGCGTATATCCGGCACCTGTTTCACGCGAAAGAAATCTTCGCGTTGCAGCTTGCATCGCTTCACAATCTCTCATTCTATTTGTGGTTAGTAAAGGAAGCTCGAAGCCATATTCTTAGCAATGACTTTTCATTTTGGAAAAAGGATTTTGTTTTTCGGATGCAAACAAATCTTGCTCGCACATAAACCAATATCTTCTATCATTTTTATCTATCGGAGTATTCTCGTATGAAGTCACTATTACTAGCAATGGCCCCATCGCAAGGCGGTCAAGGAGGCGGAGATTTTACGACCACCATTTTAATGTTTGCAGTAATTATCGGGATCTTTTATTTCATGATCATGCGTCCCCAGCAGAAGAAACAAAAGGAACGTCAAAAACTTCTGGAGTCGATGAAGAAAGGGGATAAGGTCGTTACGGCCGGAGGGATTCACGGGACAATCGTAGGGATTGAAGATAAGACTCTTTTATTGCAAATTGCGGATAACGTAAAAGTAAAAGTTGAACGAAGCTCAATTTCCATGGTAAACAAAGTCGGTGAAATTGAAACGCCGGCAACATAATCAAAAGCACGTGTATGAGTAAATTCAATACAGTAGAAGAAGCCATTGCCGACCTCAAAGCCGGCAAAGTTATCATCGTTGTCGACGATGAGGACCGCGAGAATGAAGGCGATTTCGTTGTTGCAGCACAATTTATCACGCCGGAAATAATAAATTTTTTCACGAAGGTCGGACGCGGCATTCTGTGCACTCCCATTACGAGCGATCGAGCTAAAGAACTCGGCCTCGATTTGATGGTTGATTCAAATACGTCGCTTCACGAAACTCCGTTTACGGTTTCAATTGATTACATTCACGGCACAACAACTGGAGTGTCAGCCGCAGACCGTGCTGCAACCGTAAAATCTCTGGTCGACCCTGCAACGAAACCGAGCGACCTGGCTCGGCCGGGACATATCTTTCCGTTGAAATCTTCGCCGGGAGGTGTTTTGCGAAGAGCAGGTCATACGGAAGCGGTAACCGACTTGTGTCTCCTTGCGGGGCTGTCGCCGGTAGGTGCATTAGTGGAGATCATGAACGACGATGGCACGATGGCCCGGGTTCCTCAGTTGGAGCAAATTGCGAAATCTCATGCGCTAACGATGATCACCGTAAAATCGGTGATTGAACACCGCATGCATCGAGAAAAATTAGTATCCCGTGTAGTCAGCACGACGTTGCCGACGCGCCACGGCACGTTTCTCGTTCATATGTACAAATCTGAGACCGATCAAAAAGAGCACATTGCACTCGTGAAAGGAACTATCGAGGGTACGAAACCGACGCTCGTCCGCGTTCACTCAGAATGCCTGACGGGAGATGTGTTCGGCTCCCTGCGGTGCGATTGCAACGATCAATTGATTTCTGCGATGGAAAGGGTTGAGAAGGAGGGGAACGGCATTGTTCTATATATGCGTCAAGAGGGACGCGGCATTGGCCTGATGAATAAGCTAAAAGCCTATAAACTTCAGGACGAGGGAAAGGACACAGTAGAAGCGAACGAAGCATTGGGATTTCGCGCCGACTTACGGGATTACGGAATCGGAGCACAAATTCTTCGCGACCTCGGAGTTTCCAAGATGCGCCTGCTGACCAACAATCCTAAAAAAGTTGTGGGACTCGATGCATATGGTTTGACAATCGTAGAGCGCGTTCCTATTGAAATTGCAGCAAATACGAACAACGAACGATATTTAAAAACAAAGCGCGATAAACTGGGACATCTTATTCTCATAGGGCAAGGGGGAAAGAAATAAGAAAGCCCCGCGTCGGTTTTATATTTTTTTCTTGCATCTAGCAGGAATTTCGTCTACATTTGTGAAGAGAAATTCTACAGCCATTGTTCATTCGAACGATGGCTTTTATTTTTAGGCAGTTAACCATAATTGATTCTTTGGGATGTGTGTATGAACGAAGCGAACAACAATGGTGTTGTCTATCTGACGCGCGAGCGGTTGGTCGAGCTGGAGCAGGAATTGCGTCATTTAAAGGTGCACGAGCGAGTTGAAATTGCTGCAAAGATTGCGGAGGCGAGAGGTCACGGGGACTTGAGCGAAAATGCGGAATACGATGCAGCCAAAGAGGCGCAGCAGCATCTTGAATTGAAAATATCGAAGCTTGAGCTGACACTTTCACGGGCAAGAATCCTCGACAGTAAAGACCTTCCGAATGATAAAATATATATTCTCTCAAACGTGACTTTGAAAGACGTAAAGACGAAGAAGATCCTTAAGTATAAACTTGTCTCTCCCGAAGAAGCAAATTTTGACGAAAACAAGATTTCCGTTACATCCCCGATAGGAAAAGGGCTGATTGGCAAAAAAGTCAATGATGTTGTAAAAATATCCGTTCCGGCTGGCGAATTTTCATACCAGATAATTGATATTTCTCGATAGACCTCTTTTTATATCTTTTCCTCATCCTCTTGTTCCAGCTCATCTTTTCTCCACTACGGAATAGTTAAAGAATGCCCGTCAATCTCGAATTAAAGGCCAGGATTCATTCCCCAATGAGCGTGATGCTAACGTTGAGGAAAATGGGGCGTGCAACGGAGACGCTGGTTCAAGTGGATACCTATTTCCGCGTAACTAAGGGGCGGTTAAAACTGCGTGAGTTGAAAAAAGGGAAAGGCGAATTGATTTTTTACAATCGGGCAGAGAATACCGGACGCCGTTGGAGCAACTTTAACATCTTGACGATCTCCGATACGAAAGGAATGAAGAAAATCCTGAAAAGCGCGCTAGGGATTGCTGCCGTCGTACAAAAGATCAGGCGGGTCTACTATTATAGAGAAGATGGCAGAATCCACTTTGACAGAGTTAAAGGATTAGGAACTTTCATTGAATTTGAAGTACTATGTAAAAAGGATAAAAAAAATGCAATACGACTCTACAATGAACTGGTCAATATCTTTGGAATAAATGAGAAAGACATCATTCGAGGCTCATACGCCGATCTAATACGGCAAAAACTCGGATCGAGGTAGTGTGGAGAGCCTTTGCAATTACCTATATCTATTGCATTTTACGACAAGTGTGTAATTCCTAATTGCTTGACACGTCCGCCCGGTATGGCTATGTTTTTTCTTGACTTGCAGCCATTGAAAGCGTATATTTGAAAATCCAAAGCGGGAATAGCTCAGTTGGTAGAGCGCAACCTTGCCAAGGTTGATGTCGCGGGTTCGAGTCCCGTTTCCCGCTCTCAATGACACGAGAGGGATCGTTTATCATTCTGATGGGTGAGAGTGTTCATGGAATATGTTAGGTGGGCCGCGCTGTTCTGTTTGGGCGCGTTTTTTTTTGACTAAATAGTTCTTCAGAGATTGGCGCCGTACCCAAGTGGTAAGGGAGAGGTCTGCAAAACCTTTATGCGACGGTTCGAATCCGCCCGGCGCCTCAACTTAGTACATAGTACGCGATGTTGTAGAATTCAGCGGGATAGTAAACCTGCCGGGGTGGCGGAATTGGTAGACGCACAGGACTTAAAATCCTGAGGGGCGCAAGCTCCGTGCCGGTTCAAGTCCGGCCCTCGGTACTTAAAAGTAGATATGGGACTAAAGAAATGCCGACTTTTTGTCGGCATTTTCCGTTTTGATCGGGAGGCCTCTTTACTATGATGATGTTGTCACCCATCATTATAGATAATGTACTTGAAATGCTATATACATAGTTGTTCTTGATTAGGAGATGGAGAACGGAAGCGCTTCCCACTATGTCCGGTCTATACCGTATTTCAAGAAATACGGTTAAAAACAGGAAGAAATGTCTTGCATCTAGAGCCATCGAAAACTATCTTATTAGTGGAAAAAGGGTAAAACGCTCATTAAGCTCAAATTGAGAATTTCGCGCAAAAAGATTTTTTCGACTCATAAGGCAGGAGAAACAAGTCATGACTGAAATACTCTTCAACACAATGGATGTTTCGAAGATGCTTCAGGTCGACAAATCGACAGTCAAGCGATGGACAGACGAAGGCAAGTTGAAATGTTTTCGTACTCCCGGCGGACATCGAAAATTTCGCGCAGAAGATTTATATCAATTCATGTCCGATTACAACTACGGCATTTCTCCGGTCAACTTGTATCCTCAGTTTGCGACCGATGACGCCATTCTCCGCCGCATCATAACGAGAAAAGAATTCAACGTCTTAGCAAATGTTTGTTTCTCTGCTGCCATCAACCGTAGAAAAGATGAGCTTGTAAAATTGTTTACCGAAGTCTACAAAAACGGTTTAACTCTTCCGCTACTTTTTGATGAGGTTCTTCGCCCCGCGTTGAAAAGAATTTCTGACCTCAGCGTCTCCGGCAAACTCTCCGCCGGCGAAATGCAGTTAGCCTATAA
Organism: uncultured Chitinophagaceae bacterium; assembly: GCA_964642725.1. GTDB lineage: Bacteria > Bacteroidota > Ignavibacteria > UBA10030 > UBA8401 > JAGVPT01. Next base: position 32,421 of record CAZXQG010000015.1, on the reverse strand, counting down.
CGCGCTCTCAAATGCGATCGTCCTCTTATCTGATATTGTCGTGAAGCCGGCGCCAAGCGGAAAGCGAGCCATCTGTGCAGCTGTCGAGGGAGAGACTCGCGACATCGAATTAAAATCGCTTGCCATTCTTCTTGAGAGCGAAGGCTATGAAGTTCTGAATCTTGGAGTCGGCGCATCAACAGATACCATCGCCCAGCTTATTGAAAGCCTGCGGCCGCAATCTGTTTATCTGTTCGCGTTTCATGTTTCCGACACCGATGCATTCTTTAAACATCATAACACGATATGCCAAACCGCGAAAGCATGCGGAGCGAAGCTCGTCGTCGGAGGCGCCGCATACACGATAAAACATTATCCGCCCGAAACCGATCTTACATTCGACAAGTACTGCGGCACGTTTAAAGAATTTGCCGATGTCCAGCGCGATATCGTCTCGGCTCATGCCGACACAAGAAATTGAATTATCAGAATTTAGAGCACACGCATGAACACTGAAAACAATATAGGAGATCTAACAATGGATACATTGCCCCCTTAAACTCTGTTTCCAGTCAAACGATTTTCTAAACGAAACTTCAGACAAAAACTTAAGAGTATCAAAATGAAAATAAGAAAAAGAAATAAAACAAATAACACCACAATCAACCACAACCCTAATATAGGAGATACAAACATGAGAACGAACAATCTGTTCTCTCGACTCGGAATAGCGATGGTAGCGATACTGTTGCTTTCCTCAATGCAGCATGTGTATGCCTACGGAACATTGGCAGGCACAGTAATTTCAAACCAGGCGACCGTGCAATACAACGCCGGCGTCAATGTTCGCAATGCCTCGTCCAATACGGTCTCGATGACGGTTGGATATAAAGTGTCGCTCAACATGGTCGCTTCAAGCTCGTCCACGACGACTGTTGACAGCACAATCCTCTATAAAGCATTTTACGTTTCGAACAACGGCAACTATGCCGACAGTGTCAACCTTACCGTTAGTCATCTGCCGACCGGTTGGGTTGCTCAGCTTTACAGAGATGTTACCAATAGCGGTGTCTATGTTGGCACCGACCCGGCAATTGCTTCCGGAAGCAATGTCTACACAGATACGACGATTGCAAACCGCATCGGGTTAATTTTAAAGATTGCCATCCCGCAAGGAGCAAACGCACCCGACAACATGAAAGACTCAGTGACGGTCTATGCACAATCATACGGTGGTCTGCCCGCAGTTGTTCTTGTCGGCGGAGTTGGTCGTCAGGTATACTTCGCTAACGTAACAATCGCGAAACCTGTTCTTTCGGTAACCGGTGCGCAACTTCCCGCTGGACCGACTGCTGCCCAGTTAATCCCGGGCTCGTCGTTTACATATACACTCTCGCTTCAAAATACAGGGCACCTTGCAATCCAGAATGGTGCGACACTTACGTTCAAGCTCGATACCAACTTCAATTTTACGAGTGCTACAAATAGCGGATCAAATTCCGGAGTTAATGGTTCTGGCGATGGCGGCACAGTATCATGGACATTGAATGCTGTCGATCTTCCGGCTGGGATGGGTTCACCAATCACGCGTCAAGTAGTTGTAACAATCCAGCAAGTGACGACAAATGGAACTGGTGCACATGTAGGAAATTCCATCTATATAATGGATTCGACCCACGCTACAACGACCCAGTTAATCTATAACGACGGATTGCATGCGTATACAAAAGGGACGGCAGCTTTGACGTCGCTGACCGTATCACAAGCTTCCGGCGCGTATGTTTCTCAATTGACTGCGAATCAAAATGGAAATCCTGGAGATTCGGTTGTCTACCAGTTTAGGGTGAAAAATCGAGGCAATGCCGCGATGACCTTCACGCTCAGCCAAGCTCAATCGGGCGGCAACCTTGATACGGTTCACTTATTCACGGCAACATCGGGCGTCGCGGGAAGTCAGCCGTTTACGACCGCCTCGGTCAACGCGGGTGATTCACTTACATTGTTTGTCTACCTGCGAGTGAACGTAACAGGCCAAAATGGAAACACTATCATTCGCCTGCTCACCGCAACTCCGGGAACTGCCGGTACGCAGCCTGTTGGCGTAAGCAATTACAATCCATCTATTACAATTACAACTACTGTTACTGCACCTAATCTAAGCATCGTCTTAACTCAGGCCTGGATTTATGGTGTAGGTACTCTTGCAAATCCTGCCCCTGGCGATACGATCGAGTATACGCTGACTATCACCAACAGCGGAACTGGAAATGCAACCAGCCTTACCACTTCGAATGCAATTCCAAGCAATACAACATTCGGCCCGAATTCTTATGGAGTGGGTAACGGGATTTTGGTCGATGGCGTTGCGAAAACGAATGCTGTCGATGCTGACGGAGCTTCCTTCAGCGCGAATACCGTGACGGTTGGTCCGGCTACCGTGAACGGCGGCGGCGGCACAAAAATCGTCAAATATCGTGTGGCTGTAAATTAAGTTCAATCTGTGCCGGGCTTACCAGGAGTGAAACCTGGTAAGCCCACAATGAAAGAGAAAGACCAAAAAAAGTAAATGCTCGCAATATTAAAAAAATACGCTGTTCTGATCCTGGGAAACATGCTTCTCGCCGTTTCTCTCGTTGATGCCCAAGTGGTCATCACTGAGCCGAAAGAAGGAACGGTAACTGTTTTCCAAAATCAGTTTGTTGCGGGTCAAGCTGCCCCGGGCACGCCCATTCTATTAAAAGTAAATGGAACCCCCGTGGATTCAACCTCCGTGCGTCCTGACGGTGTCTTTGAATTTTTGGGAGTTCCGACGCCTGAAGGTCCGGTAACCTATACAGTGACAGCGCGAATGCCGAACGGCAATTATTTAACACTTAATCGGCAAATCCACCGCATCGGCTCCCCTGATTCAATCATAGTCGCAATGCCTGAAAATGAAGTCGGCGCAGACGGGCGTACAATCGTGAATGTAACGGCTGTCGTTGTCGATAAATGGGGTGTGAAGGTCGGCGACGGATACTTTGTCACTGTTGAGGCCGACAGTATGGATATGGATGTTCAAGATGTGGATCCGAATACCCCGGGCATTCAACTCCGATTAAAAAATGGATTGGTTACAATTCCATTGCATGCCCCCAAAGAGGCTGGGTCGTATACTCTTAAAGTTTCAACATCTAATATTTCTACGAGCGTCACCAAAGAATTTACTACGCCTGTTGAACCGTTAATGCTTGTTGGCTCTGCCGAGGGTTCCGTGAATTCACTGAAAACCGGTGGATCGATGTCGGACAGTTCGTTCTCCCAGTTGCAGAGCGCAAATAAAATCTCAGATGGAATACATTCGGATGGCAGGCTGGCGTTCTACGGACGCGGTTCAATATGGAGCAATTATTTGCTGACTGCATCGTATGACAATCAGAGAATTCAGCAAGATCGGCTTTTCAGAGACCTGGATCCCGACGTGCTCTATTCGGTCTATGGCGACAACAGCAACGTTGACTACACAGCACAAACAAACAGCCCTCTCTATGTTAAGCTCGAGCGGAATCGTTCATTCCTGATGTTCGGTGATTTCAACACTGCTTTTGCGCAAAACGAATTGGCGCGGTACGACCGCAGCTTCACAGGTGTAAAGGGCCACTACGAAACAAAAACGGGGAAAGTTGATGCGTTTGGGACAGTAACAGACCGTAAAGTAGTTCAAAAAGAAATCCGGGGCGAAGGCATTTCCGGATTCTACTTCCTCAACAACAGCAACGTAGTGCAGGGTTCGGAAAAGGTCCGAATCGAAGTCCGCGATAAACTGCATTCTGAAGTCGTGTTGACCCGTGTTGACAAAACGAGAATCAACGATTATGATATCGATTACGAACAAGGCACACTGTTTTTCAAGCAACCCGTGTCGAGTATCGACAACGGCGGCAATCCGATATATATTGTCGTAACGTACGAATCACAATCCGGTTTCCCGGATAATTACGTTGCCGGAGCCCAAGGTGAAAAAGAAATTGTAAAAGGCTTAACCGTCGGCGCATCGGCGGTAACAGAACAACGCGACCCGAAGAATTACACACTGCTCGGCTTCAATACAGGATACAAGATCGGTAATTCGCTGAAGGTACTCGGCGAAATCGCTCAAGGCCAGGACAATGCCCAACGAGGCGCTGCATGGGATGTTGAAGTCGGCGGTTCGCCGGTTGAACAACTTAACCTCAAATCGTATTATCGAAAAGTTGAAGCAGGATTTTTAAACCCCACAATCGGCAGCGGCGGACTCAGCGACGGATTGGGCGGAACCAGCACACAACGCTATGGCGTCGGCGGGTCGTTTGAAGGCATTACTTCAACGAAGTTGGAAGGCGATTATTATCATACGACAGGACAATCGGGCAACGCAACGGTAACAACAAATTCAGTTTCCGGCGGAATCGAACATACGTTTGCCGATATTGTCACCTCTTCATTGAAAATCGAAAATGCACAGTATGAAAGCCTCTCATCCGACACACTCACACTCTCAGAAGAGAAACGTCAATCAACGCTTATCGATGCTAAGACGACGGTGAAAGCATCAAGCCGTCTCAACGTGTCGGGTGAATATGTGGACAACATAAGCTCCTCAAGCCAAGACGCAATTCAACCTTCGGTTGGCACAGTTGGTGTCGATTATCGCATCATCGACCCGGTGACGATAACGCTGCAGGAAAAAATCTATGAAGGTGCGGGCAATTCATCCATCGTCGGGTTAAGTTCTTCGATGGGATTTGGAACGACGGTCACAGGCAAATATGAAGTCGGAAACGGGATCAGCGGAAGACGCAATCAGGCGAGCATCGGCTTAAAGAATACGACAAAGATCACGGACGATCTCACATCCGAACTGGCATACGAAAAAACCAGAGACCTTAGCCGCAACGTTCTTGAGACAGCAACGCCCGATCACAATGCCTTCTCAGCCGGTTTAGAGTATTTGCCGAAGGCTTCATACAAAGCGACGATCAAAGGTGAGATTGCCAGCGACGGACAGAGCAACAAGCGCAACCTTACCTTTGGCGGAGACCTGCGTTTGGCCAGAGATTTCACTCTCATAGAAAAATTATCTTACTACGAAGAAGTGCGCAACGGGGCCACGGATACAAATAATTTCGCAGGCGGGACATTGGGCTTGAATCAAATCGGTTCTGGCCTTTCCGACGGGACGCTGAAGAACTTGCACAACACCATCGGCATCGCATACAGGCCTGTAGCATGGGATTGGTTGAATGCGATAGGCAAGTTCGACCAGAGAATGTCGTACAACGGATTAGTATCGCCGGAGACCTACGATAATGCCTCGATCGTTTCTCTGCACACTTTCATTGAGCCGTTTCGCAGGCTGGAACTGGGGTTAAAATATGCCCTGAAAGTGGACAATGCAACATCGTATGGCCTCGAATCAAAGACTCTCACAGATTTCTATCTGCTCCATGCAGAATACGATTTGAACTGGCACAGTTTCGACGTTGCAGGCGAATACAGAATTCTAAGCCAGCACCAAGCAAATGACGCTAAGATCGGATACAGCGCTGAAGTCGGCTATGTTCTGCTGCAAAATGTTCACATCGCGGTCGGCTATAATTTCATTGGAAACAAAGATCTCGATTTGATAGATTACACGTATTGGTCAAAAGGGCCGTATGTGACCATGGGAGTAAAGTTCACTGAAAAGATCCTGAACTATTTTTGATGAGAACGTTGTTCACTGAACACAGTTTGACATCATTGGCAAAAATAATTATGAACCGAATATCTCGCTTATATCGTGGTTTGAAGAAGGAGGCTTGTGCGAAAGTCATCGTTCTGGCGGGACTGATGATGCTCGCGGGTTCTTCTATGCGAGGCCAGAGCATCGCGAACTACGCTCCCGTCACGCAAACGACGGGCATTATCTACTCATCGGACTCGCTAACGGGCAATGCATTTCCGGCATGGCGGAACAACACGAATGGTAATAGCAATCAGGACGACAACAGAAGCTATCCGGTCAACATAGGGTTCGATTTCTGGTACAACGGCACTCGCTATACGCAGTTTAGCGTTTCCACGAACGGGTTCATTGACTTTTCCTGGCAGACGTTTGATGGAGGGCCAAATTCACGCCCGTTCGGCCCGTATGACGCCGACCTCACTACGAATTCACAAGCCGGCGGAACGGTTCTGGCCTTGGCACCTTTATACTTTGATCTAACCACGCTGGGGGAGACGGATCCACTCGGAAATAGTATTATGTACCTGACCACCGGTACTGCCCCGAACAGAGTCCTGACGGTTGAATGGCTTGACATGTCTGTGTGGACCTATTATGCGAACGTAAATTTTCAAGTGAAGCTGTTTGAATCAACGGGTGCAATTCAGTTCATTTATGGATCGATGACTCCCGGGACCGCCGTATGGTCTTACACCCTCGGGATCAATGATTCGGTATTGAGCGCATCTCCAACGGCAGCTCAGCTTCTTAGTCAACAAACAGCAAATACGACTACATTCAGTAATGCTGCTCAAAACAATCTAACAACGCTGCCGACGGCGAACTCCATGCTCACCTTTACACCGCCGACACCTTCCAACCCGACGAACCTCACGTTCTCGAATATCCAGTTAACGTCGATGCAGCTCAACTGGACAGACAATGCAAACAACGAAGTTGGATACGTGATCTACCGCTCGGATGATGGCGGCGCCACCTATAATTTCATCCACCAACTCGCAGCAAATTCGACCTCTTCTATTGAGACAGGTCTGCTCCCGGGCACGACATACTACTGGAAAGTCTATGCAGTGACCGAAGGGAGACTTAGCGCTGCTTTGCTGGGAAGTCAAGCGACCAGTCCCGCTCCCAATATTATTTCTGCACAGACCGGGCCGTGGAACACCGGCTCGACTTGGATAGGCGGAGTCGTTCCCGCTGCGACCGCAAATGTAACCATCGCCGATAATACAACGGTGACCCTTGATGGCAACGACACTACAAACAGCGTTACGGTTGGGCAAGGAGGCATCGGAGCAACATTAATTATCGGCAACAGTGCTACCGCTCGGACTTTGACTGTCAATGGCGGCATTACGGTGAACACAGGGGGAAGTCTCAATGTAAACGGCGGATACTCTCAAACATCTCACGCAATTAATATCACCGGCGATATTATGAATGCGGGGACATTCAACATGGAAGCAAGCGCATCAAGCCGGTGTATCGTAACTTTCAGTAAGAACGGACCCCAAAATATTGAAGGAGCGGGGACAACGCGTTTTGGAAAAATCGTAATGAACATGGGATCCTCGATCTCCAATATTCTCGACGTGTCAGCCACGAACTTTGTCGACACTGTGGCAGGTTTTCTCACTCTTTCGAACGGGACGTTCAGGATTTCCACCGCGGCAACTCTTACGCCTTTCCTGGGGAACGTAACAATTCCGTCTTCGGCTGGACTATGGCTTTACAGTAATTCGCCGTCAGTCACAATCCCCGACAGTCTCATTGTCTCCGGATCGTTGAGGGTGAGCAGCGGTGTATTGACAATCGGGAATGCCGCCGACGAACGTTTGATGTCCAACGGCGGAACATTTACGATTGAAGGGGGCACCGTTAATATTGCCGGAAGGTTTGCGCCGTACAACAGTTTTGCGACAACCGTCTTTACAATGTCGGGAGGAACGCTCAACGTTCCTACGATCGGGTCAACGAGCACGACCGACGCTCCTTTTTCTATGAGCGTTGCCGGATCTTTTTTCGAGATGACCGGCGGAACAATCGTTATCAAGCAGTCGGGCGGATCGAACCTCGGGTTCCTTAACACAGGATCGACAACATACGCTGTTACGGGCGGCACGGTTCAGATTGGCGATGCTTCAACGCCGAGCGGGCAAATAATCGCCGTAAAATCCATTACACCGGTCTACAATTTGCTTGTGGCAGGAGCTACTCCCACGGCAACGGCACGGCTCGACACATTTCTCGTCGTAAAAAATAACCTTACCATTAATTCAGGGAACGTCCTGAATGCGAATACCAACAACATAAGTGTGGGAAACCTCTGGAACGATGCAGGTTCTTTTACGCCGACGACGGCAACTGCAACGTTTAACGGGACAGGGGCACAAACGATCACGAAAGCTTCAAGCGCCGAGACTTTCAACAAGCTCACGATAAAGAATTCTGCCTCGGTTTCTCTTGGGGCAAGCACGAATGCCGCCGTCGCAGACTCGTTCCAGATTTTACAGGGAACCTTCGCGGTCGCAGCGAATACCCTCACTTTGAACGGTGCTGTCACCAGCAGCGGGACTTTGACATCTGGAACAAGCGGTACTGTATCCTATAATAAAAGTTCGGCGGGGCAGACTGTCCTTGCTGCAAATTATGGAAATCTGACATTCAGCAATTTTACAAAGACTTTACCGTCCACCGGAACTGTCGGAGTCGCATCAACTTTCACTCCAGGAACAGCGGCCGGACATACGATCGCAGGAAGTACTGTAGATTTCAACGGCGCCGGGGCGCAAACAATACCGTGGTTCTTGTTCAATAATCTTACTGTCAGCACCGGCGGAACGAAAACGCTTTCTGTCCCTGCCGCGGATACAGTTCAAGGCAGCTTCACCATCAACTCAGGAGTAACTTTTGCGGACGGCGGATTCACGCTTCGGGTTGCCAAGAACTCTGCAAACAGCGGCGCACATACGGGAACGGGAAGCATAACGTTTATCCCAGGCTCTGCGGCACACGTGCTCTCGGGGACAGGATCCTATACAAACCTTGTTATGAACGATGCCAATGGCGCAACCCTTTCGAACAATCTCTCGGTGAACGGCGTACTGACATTTACAAGCGGCATTATTACAACTTCATCTGCCGATACGGTAGTGATCTCATCGACCGGAAGCGTCAGCCGAACGAGTGGCCATGTCAACGGCAATTTAGGGAAATATTTCCCAACGGGAAGTAACGTACTCCGGCTCTTTGAAATAGGCGACGCAACCACATTTGCACCCGACACAGTGACCTTTGCCTCGGTAACCACAGGAGGCAACCTTGTTTCTTCTGTTACAGCCGGAGACAACCCAAACATCGCAAGCTCCGGTGTCGACCCAAATCATAGCGTTAATCGGTACTGGAAGATTTCAAACAACGGCATCGTCTTCACTACCTACACTGCGACATTTGATTTTGTCGCGGGAGATATCGATGCAGGTTCCACGACCGGGACGTTTATCGTTGCCAAGTTTGACGCAGCATGGACCCTGCCAACCGTGGGAACGCGTACCGGCACTTCGACTCAAGCGACCGGAATGAACAGTATTTATTCTTCAGGATCATCATTCGCTGTTGGGAACGTATTTACGACTGTTACAAATTCGTACCAGTCTGTCGCCACCGGAGCCTGGAACGCACCGGCAACATGGCAAAGGTATAACGGCGCCGCATGGGTGGCAGCAGCAGTCGCGCCCGACAGTACCGCTCAAACCATAACTCTGCAAAGCGGATATGCTGTAACCGTTACAGCCAGCACGAATGCAGATCAACTTGTAGTGAGTGCCGGTGCTGTGATGGTCATTAACGGCGGCGTAACATTTACCCTCCACAATGGAGCCGGTACCGATCTGGTAATCTCCGGAGCGCTCATGAACGGCGGAACCTTGGCCCAAGGCACCGCAACTGCGACCGTGACAAGCACAGGCCTTTACGCTCACAATACCAACAACACGGCAAACCTTGTAGCGACATGGGATCCTAATTCTACCTGTCAATTTACGGGGGTGACTAATGCGTTACCGGTAAACTTAGCCCAGACATTCGGCAACTTCACATGGAATTGCCCGGGTCAGACTACCATTCTGAATATCGCCGGTGTGTTGACGACGATAGCCGGCAACTTCACAATGACATCGACCGGAACCGGAGAATTGGATCTGGCCGCAGCGCAGAGCCAAACAACAACCGTTGGAGGCAGCTTTTCCCAAACGGGAGGAACATTCGGTTTATCAACGGGAAATGGAACACCAACATTGAGCATTGCAGGTAACTTTTCGATGAGCGGCGGAATACTCCGAATGAAAGGAAGCGGCGGGGCAAATACGGGCGTGTCGACGATGAATGTTGCAGGAAATTTTTCATTTACGGCCGGGACGATCAGCGAAAACTCTTTAAGCAATGCAGGAAAAGGATTGGTGGTATTTAACGGCACCGGCAACCAGACGTACACCTCCGGAGGCACGATTGCAAACACCGACAGCATCGGCTTTACCGTGAACAACGGGGCTTCCCTTTATGTCGGCACCAGCACAATTATCGGAGGAGGAACATTTACTCTATCGAACGGTGCTACGCTCGGAATAGGTTCAACGAACGGAATCACGGTGAGTGGTGCAAACGGAAATATTCAAACCAATGGACTCAGAACCTATAACGCCGGGGCAAATTATGTATACAATGGAATTGCGCTCCAGAGTACCGGTAATGGACTGCCAAGCACCGTGAATAAGCTTACGATCAATAACAGCGCCGGGGCGAACCTCACGAACTCTGTTCAAACAGATTCGCTCTATCTTACTGCCGGCGCATTCAACGTAAACGCAGCTGTCACGCTAACGATCAACAACCTCGTAACTGTGACAACCGGCTCGCTCACGAGCGCAACAACGGGGACTGTTAACTATAGCAAGGCGTCAAACGGTCAGCCCGTCCTTTCGGGAAGTTACGGCAATTTGACGTTTAGCAATTTCAACAAGATTCTACCGTCGTCGGGGACAGTAGTAATCGCCGGAACTTTTACGGCTGGGACCGCGACGAGCCACACTGTTACAGGAAGCACCGTATCGTTTAACGGGACGTTGAGCCAGGTTATTCCTGCATTTACGTTTAATAATCTCACGCTCAGCAACGGTTGGAAAGGACTTGGGGGGAATGCAAGCGTTCAAGGAATTGATTCGATTTCCTCAGGTATCTTTTCAGACAGTGTGTTTATTCTCACGGTCAATGGGAATGTTGTGAACAAGGCTCAGCACAGAGGCTCCGGCGAGATGTATTTCAACGGGAGCTCAAGCGCTCACATCGTTTCGGGAGGAGGAACGTTCGGCAATATAGAGATCAACGACGGAAACGGCATCACGACAAGCGGGAATCTCAATATTAACGGCACACTCATGCTGACACGCGGAATTATCACTACAGGAAGCGACAGCGTTGTCATCAATTCAGGAGGTAACGTCAATCGGGCAGTGAGCGGATTAGCACGCCATGTCTTTGGAAACCTGAAAACCTACGTGCCAACAGGTTCACCCGTATCGATGACGTTCCATATAGGCGATGCCGCCAACTACGCGCCGCTGAATGTTACGTTTGCAAGTGTATCAGCTGCGGGATACCTGGTGGCAACGACGACAGGCTCGAATCATCCGAATATAGGAATTTCGGGATTTGATATAACCAAGAACGTGAGCCGGTACTGGACACTCAAGAATCTCAACATTACCTTTACAACGTATTCCATCACTGCCAATTTCGTGTCGACCGATGTCGCTCCGGCAGCTAACACTGCCAACTTCTTTCTTCGGATGTACTTAGGCGGACTCTGGAGCGGACCGACGACAACGGCGCGAACTTCCTCAAGCACACAAGCCGTCGGCCTCGCCGCGTTTGGCGATTACGCCGTTGGGGATCTTCTCGGATATTTTCGTTGGACAGGATTGGGCGGCAACCCATATTGGAATACTCCGAACAATTGGTCGCTCAACGCTGTGCCGACAACGGCGAACGACGTTGTCTTAGATACCGCAGCAGTCATCTATAATATCTCCGCAGATTCATGCAGGAGTCTCACAATTTCCAACAGCGGAATTCAGTTGACGGACAGCATAGGCAGTTTAGCGGTTCTCGGAAACCTGAGCATGACTAACGGAACGTTGAACACCCGCCTTGCATTTCCAAGGGTCAGCGGAACGACAACGTTGAGCGGCGGCATTGTAGGTTTTACGGGAACAGGAGCCCAAACAATTCCGGCACTGAATTTTTACAATCTGAATGTTACCGGAGCCAGGACGACAAATAATATGACATTGGCGGGCGGGACAATCACGATCGCAAACAGCGCAACGTCATCGGCCACATTCACGACCGGGCAGTGGATCAATACCGGCAACTTGGTTCAGTATACAGGGTCCGGCGCGCAATCAATCGCAGCAATCGGGTACAACAACCTTACCATTTCAAATGCTCGCAGTGCGAACAATATCACTTTTTCCAACAGCGACACAATACGAATCGCAGGGACGTTCACACTTGCAGCTACTTTCAACAGTGGTTACGGGTACATCACGTCAGGAACATCGTTTGATTTTAACGGGACCGGCTCGCAGACGGTGCCATGTTTGGCGTATAACTCACTTCGCATCAGCGGGGTGAGGACGACCAATACCGTCACGCTTTCTTCGACGGACACAATACATGTCGCAAGTGTGTTCAGTCCGGTCGCAACATTTTCAAGCGGCGGATATCAATCCACAGGAACAATATTTGAATACAACGGCACTAGCGCACAAACGATTGCTCCATTTAATTACAACAATTTGCTAATCAGCGGCGCAAGAACAACGAACAATGTGACGTTTGCAAGTTCCGGAACAGTCGGTATTGCAGGAGCAATGACGATGTCGGCAACATTCACGTCCGGAGCATATGTTACTACGGGCAGCACCATAAACTATAATGGAACAGGCGCCCAAACCGTGAACGCCTTTTCGTACAATAACCTGACAATCAGCGGCGCGCGAACGAGCAACTATGTTACGCTTGCCTCGTCCGATACGATTAGAATTGCCAATGCATTTTCTCCCTCTGCAACATTTACAAGCGGCGATTACGTAAGAACCGGAAGTACCATTAGTTTCAACGGAAGTGGCGCTCAGACAATTCCTTCATTCCGATACAATAATTTGCAAACAGCAACAGGAGGAACAAAAACTTCCGGTGGAGCCATAACAACATATGGAAGCATGATTATCGGCGTTTCGTCAACATTTGACGGCTCATCAAATATCGATACCCTCTATGGTAATTGGATAAATAATGGTACATTTACTCCGACGACGTCCGAAATAGTTTTTGCCGGACCGTCGAATTCAACTGTTTCGGGAACAACAAGTTTTAATAATTTGACGATAAACAAGAGCTCCTCCACAACAAATGTAGCTCTTGGCAGCAATATCCAAGTCGTCAACCTTTCCATGACAGCCGGGTCAATGGGAACGAGTTCCAACGGAGTTACCATCACAAGCACCAGAACAGGAAATGGTATTATCCTGGGTACAATAACCAGGACACACGTCTTTACTGCGGGAACATCGTACGCGTTTGAAGGACCGAACACGACACTCAATTTCAATTCGGGTGGAACATTGCCCACCTCGATCACGGTATTCGTAGACACGGTCTCACCCGGAGCGAATACATACATGCAGCCTATCAATCGCTATTATACAATTTCGCAAACCGGCGGCTCAGGATTTACATTTACCATGCGATTACATTATCAAAATTCCGAAGTAGTACCGCCAAACATAAAATCTACGTTGAAAGCGTGGCAGCGAACATCGACCGGACCGGATGTGTGGGCGAGGCTGGGTGCAACATCAATCGATTCTGTAAATTATTGGGTTGAAAATACAGGAGTGACGACAGTAGGAACTTGGAGTTTATCGAGTACCACGGTCCCCAATATAGTTCTGACTCTCGCGGCAAGTGCGGCAAATCCTGTCCCCGGCGATACGGTCACGTATACGATCTCCTATTCAAATACGGGAGACGGAAGTGCAACGAACACCGTTGTTTCGGCAAGTACGCCGTTTCATACGTCCTATGTTGCCAATAGCGTCACGGTCAATACGGTTCCCAAAACTGATGCAGCAGATGCCGATGGAGTTTCAGTTTCATCAGGAAATATTACTGTGAATCTTGCAACGGTTGTCGGAACCATCGCTCCGGGTGGAAACGGCACGATAACGTATAGAGTAACTATTAATTGATCGCTTACACTTATTTCCTATAGGAGTCATCATGAAATATTTCGTATGGATGGTATTTTCCCTTGTCGTTGTGTCCTCATTGCTCTTTGGGCAAAAGACTCAGCAAGCACTTACAATGACGTATGGTCAATTCAGTATTTCATATACACCACAGCAGCAAAGTGATGCTGTCATGCTTCCTTTCATTGAAGGAAAATCGCTGGCTGGATCGAAAGAGCGGTTTGGAATTCTATTCCGGCAGTCGCAAGGAACCAGTGCGTTGATCGAAATTCTCGATGAAACGGGGAAGACTATTAAAACTGTTTCGTTGAATGAGTTTCTGGGAAAAACTACATCAGGCGGAGTGAAACTGCTCTCCAATGTCATCTCAAGCGGAAATCGTACCGCTGAGACAATCCATGAGGTTGCATTACCGACCGGAACAGTGAAACTGCTTACAAGAGCATTGGTGACCGGTGATAAGGACAATGCAAAGACTCCGGAGCAACTCGTCGTCACGTTTTCCCTTTCAAGCGACAAGGCACAGAACATAGCGCTTCGTCTTCTTCTTCCGGTTGAAGGAACTTCAGGAATAGAAAAGAACGGCGTCATCCTTTCGGGAAAAACCTCAGTTCCCGTTATCGCTCTATCTGTAATGCCGAGTTCTGAACACGTTGCAGTTCAAAAGAATATTCTTTCAATAAAAAGCCCCGTTGTGAATCTGTCAGGCGAAACTCCGATGCTCTGGTTAATCGCGCGCGTTGCAAACGGCGCAACGCAAAGTGCATCGAAAGCGCTTGCAGCTGAAATTATTGCCAATTCAGAAAAAGTGAAAGCCGACCCGAATATTGTCGTGGTCAATATGGTCAGTAAAGCCAACGCCCAGCCGGGAGATACGGTGACGTACACTCTGACCTGCAAGAATATAGGTTTAGGCGATGCAACCAATATACAATTGTCCAATCCGGTCCCCAATGGAACCGTTTATCTTGAAGGATCCGCAACAGGAGAAGGCACAGAAATAAGTGTGGACAGAGAGGCTGCAGGCCAGCCGCAAGCCGGCGCCGCAACATTGCTGCGATGGAAATTGAAAGATGCACTCAAGGGCGGGAAAGAGCAAATAGTGACATTTAAAGTAGTTGTTCAATAGTCTATGAACGGAGTTTTACGCGTGAAAAATATCAGGCTCGCGCTATTCTATAGCATTGCTTTTACGGCGACACTCACAAATGCGTTTGCCATGGGAACGCCTGCCGGCACTGTTGTGCAATCGCGTTCGAAGGTTGTGTACACAACGGCGAGCGGCGGGGTTAGCGATACGTTGTTTTCAAACACCGTCAGCTTTACGGTCGCTCAGGTTGCAGCGGTTAACCGGGCGCCATCAAGCAATGCAGCGACAACTTCAAGCGACAGCGTCAACGTCGACTACGCTCTCGCGATTACAAACTCCGGTAACGGCACCGACAACTTTAATCTTACAAAAAACTCCACCAAAGGGTGGACGGTAACAATGTACCACGACGCAAACGGGAACGGTGTTCTCGAAGCGGGCGAGATTGCCGCGGGAGCCATTACTGCGACCGGTTCACTGCCTGAAGATTCAACGTTCAAGATAATTGTCAGAATATTTGTCCCGCACATCCCGTCCCTGAACGGCCAATTAGATACTACGACCGTAACGGCAGCGTCGCTGTTTGACAATTCCAAAGCTGCCACCAGCACTGAAATGACGACGGTCCATACGGTAAACTTCAATAATATCGGAACGGGATTAACCGTTGATAATGCCAACCCCGGTGCAGGACAAAACGTTACCTATACCTTTACAGTGACAAACAATGGGGCCGTTCCAGCAACGGGAGTGGACTTTTCGGATTTTCTATCGGGATTCGGTTTTATTTCTTCAACTGCATCACAAGGGACCATTAATTCTTCGGGCAACCCTGTGGTTTGGAACATCGGAACAATTAACAGCGGCAGTTCCGCAACAGTGACAATCACGTTGAACGTTCCGATCAGCGCAGCAAGCGGCACGGTATTTACGAATGCTTTTAACGTGACTTATACATCTGGAGGAAACACATTCACTTTGTCAAGCAACAGCCGCTCGGTGACGGTAGGATTGGCGTCTGGCGTTTCAATCACTCCGGACAGCGTAGCATCGGCAAAAGAGCCGACCGACTCCGTGAAATATTACTTCACGGTAAAAAACAACGGCACAATTAAAGATGTGATTGAAATGTCCGCAACATCATCGCAATCGCTTGCATGGAAATTCCTCAAGGATGTGAATAATAATGGCATAGTTGACGCGGCTGACATTCCGTTGACAAATACGAATGGCAAGGCGGACGTCGATGTTGATTCTGTTCTTGCGGGAGACAGCGTCCATGTCTTTGCAGTTGCCATCCTTCCGATGGTAGGGCAGGATCAAACAAAGGATATCACAACCTTTACCGCAACGTCTTCAGCCAATGCGCTGAAGTTCCAGGGTGCGGTTGCAACCACGACTACAAACATTCCGGTGGTCGCGGTGGCGATTTCTGTTTCTCCGCTGGCAAGCCAGCCGCAGCCTCCTGGAGGAGTCCTGACGTACACGATTTCATACACGAACAACGGACACGCCGATATTGACACTTCATATACGATAACTGCCCGAGTTCCTGACAGCACTTCTTTCGTTCCGGGAAGTGTAAAATTAGGCACACTTTCGCTCCCCGATTCGATCGCGGTACGTAGCGGCACCGTCTCCATAAAAACGGCTGGTTTAAAAAAATCGTCGGCGGGAACTGCTGAATTTAAAGTAAAAATTAAATGACAGTGAGCGAGATGTTCAGACATAAAATATTTATGAAATATTCCATCCCATCGTACCGGAGTTTTGCATTCATCGTTTGGAGCATGATTGCAGTTGCGTTCTTGGCGGGTAATTACTCTCTTGCTCAGACACCTTCAGGAACTCACATTTCCATCCAAGCAGCTGGGAAATACGTCTACAAGAATGTGCCGATTTCGGTACAAAGTCCTGTGGTTACTGTAACCGTTGGAAGCCTGCCGAATTTCGAGATTCATTATTCGGTAAGTGATTCGAATGTCATTTTTGGCGATGTTGTAAAACTATGGCTTAGTTTCAAGAATATCGGCAATGCTTCCGCTGACACTGTTACCATCCAAAGTATCTTGCCAGCGTCGGCGTCAAATATTGTAAGCGTTTCGAACAACGGCAGCGTCAATGGTAACGTGATTACGTGGAAAGAATTCAATTTTCCGTCTGCAAAGCAGGATTCATTCCTCGTCCAGCTTAAGATTGACACCACGACGGCCGGACACGCGACTCTTGCACTTAGCGGACTCATTTCCTGGCAGGGAAGAACAGTCACCACGGCTCAAAATCTGGTTGTAGGGAATTTCTCACGCCTCGCATTGACAAACTCGGCAACCGCTGCATTTGTAGGCTCAGGACGACAGATCGACTATCAACTGATGGTGGCAAATACGGGAAATATAAAATCCGATTCTACCGTTCTCGTTGATACGATTTCTTCAAACGGCACATACGACCATGCTGATCTGACACCGACAAATGTCAGCGCAAACAAACGAATCATTACCTGGAACCTTGGCACTCTTTTGCCGGTCACCGGAGTGCAGAACATAAAACTTACGGTTTTGGCAGCCTCGAATCTCGGCTTGACTCAGTTAAAGAATGATGCAAACGTCCACTCATCGAGTGTTCCAATAATATCCGCCGCAGAGATCGTGACGCCGATTGTTCCCGTGCGTCCGGCAGCGATGAATTTATCGTTGTCTCAAAAATATGTTTGGGGTAATGCAAATCGTGACAGCTCGAATATTATCGCTAATGTTTCGGACTCTCTCGGAACCGCAGTCCCCGACGGTGTTCCGGTGACATTCTCAACGACCCTGGGACTCTTCGACAACCACACAAGGTCCATCACCGTCTTCACAAGCGGAGGCGTGGCACAAACATACCTGGTTTCAGAAAACGTAAACAATATTGTACAAAAGGCTGTTGTTACCGTTGTTGCTGGAGCCGCTCAGTCCGGGACAATAACCGGAACCTTGTCGGTCATAATGTACCCGGGAGCTGTGACGGGTATTGTCCGTGCTTCTGTTCTCGTAGGATCCAATATCCAACAGGTTCCGTATAAAGGGGCGATCGCAGAAGTGTTTGACAATACCCAGCAGATCGTCGGAGGCGACACAACAGGAACCGACGGTGTTTTCTTTATCGCGTTGAACAAAGAGACGATGATGTTCACGCTCAAGATCTTTGTTGTAGATCAGTTTGGCGATACGTTGTCGACCTCGACCGCCATGGCATCCGATACTCTATTCGACCGCAAAGCGGTCAAAATTCTAAACACGATTGCGGGGCGGCTTCAATACGCAACGGTAAATTCGCCCATTTCAGTCCAAGGAGTTGACATTTATCTGGATTCACTCTCTGCTGCGCCGTCGGCTAAACAGGTTTCCCGAAAGATCCAGGGAAAGTCTGCTCCGTTAAATATGTATAGCCGTATTCAATCAACAAAGACTGACGGTCTTGGAAGATTCAAGTTTGAAAATCTTCAGCCTGCAGTGTACGAAGTCAATGTTGACAGCGCGAAGTTCCCGAACTATTCCGGGGCAGTAATCGTGTACGACACCCTCGGCGGAACGTTTACGATCAATCTTAATATCCTCGTAAAACCAAATTCGTCCCTGAGCCTCTCGATGGCGGCGCAGCCCTCGGTGTATGCCGGAGACACAATTAAGTATTCGATCAAATACCAAAATCAGGGGAACATCTTTCATACGAACGCGGTCATGCTCGATACGCTTCCGCGCTACACCTCGCTCGTTGCAACTCAGAAAGGATTGTTCAAGGCAGTCACATTCGATACGTCACAACGGATTGTCCGCTGGTCGATAGACACCATGGCGGTTGGGACAACAGACTCGGTAGGATTGACGGTCGCCGTGACAAGAAATGTCCCTGACAGTACGTACATCCTGAACCGTTCCTGGTTTAGCTCGAACCAGCTTGCATCCCAGAACAGCCAGACAGTTACGCTTGTTCGGTCTGCGCCGGTGATAACGATGGGAAATTTTGTTCTCGGGAGTAAAGATTCGGTGGTGGCCGGAGACAGCGTTAGATTTGAGATCTGGTGCCGCAACGCCGGTACTGATTCGCTCCGCGGCGTCAAGATTGTCGATTCTATCTATAACGCCGGCAGAAACATTCTGAAGTATACACTTTGGACAGCAAACGGAGCAGGCCATGATACAACGGTGGTTGACAGCGCGGCTGTGTGGAATATTGGGAGTATACCGCCTGGGAAAACCGATTCGCTCATTCTTTATATGGGAACAGACTATTCGCTTAACTCCGGAAGAAGAATTCAAACCACGGCGTCTATACTGCGAAACGGGATCGCTGTGGAATCATCTTCAGCTTCGGTTATTATCATGGGCAACCCGCAATACTCGACCTCGCTCCAGGTGGTTAAGTCTGCGGACAAAAATGTTGCAGAAATTGGAGACGTCGTAACGTATCAGGTTGCGATTACAAATACCAGCAGCGCCCCTCCCGTGTTGATGAAAGGGCTGAGGATCATCGATTACCTTCCTCACGCGTTCAAGTATTATCCAAAATCCGCCCGTTACAACGGCGTGCCAGTGGATACTAAATCATCCTCGAATGGAACTGTTTTGCAGTGGGATCTGGCATCCGTTTCTCGAGATACGCTGAGAGCAGGGAGTACCGGAATACTCGTCTATCAACTTGTTCTCGGTGCCGACGCATTGGAAAGCCAGGGGTTGAATACGGTGTATGCCACCGCTCAAGATTCGGTGGGAAGGCCGATTACCTCGGCGCCTTCACAAAAACAAATTACGGTTCAGCCGGGAGTGTTCACAGAAAATGGTTTGATCATCGGAAAGATTTTCTATGACGATGACCGTAACGGATACCAAAGCGAGGGCGAGGTGGGAATAAAAGACGTGGAACTTTGGATGGAGGATGGCACTCGCATCACAACGGGGGATGATGGAAAATTCTCGCTGCCGAACGTAAAGCCCGGGCAACACGTGTTGCGGGTCAACGAACGATCGCTGCCTCCCAGAACGGAATTACTTAAGGGCGGACGTGACTTTGCAGGAGACGCAAGCTCCCGGTTCGTTCGCCTCACGGAAGGGGGAATTGCCCGTGCGAACTTTTTTGTGAAACGGCTGCTGAAAGACAGCATCAGTCAAAAGGTCGGAAAAGTGAGCAAGACTGCAGCTGTGAGATCCGGTTGGCCACGGGTTGTGTATTTGCGCAACCGCATAGCGGCATCCAACAAATCAAACAGTGTAGAGTTTAACGTCCAAATAAACTATTCCGGAGGCACATGGCTGCAGCGAATAAAGATTTTTGACGAGCTCCCAGCCGGATTCACGTATGTCGAAGGCTCAGGGACTTTTAATGGAAAGGAAGTTGCTCCAGCCTTGTCCGGCCAACATCTGACGTGGGCTTTAGGGCGCGGTTCATCTCTCTTTGAAGGAACACTCCGCTACAGCGCCGAAGTCGATGATTCGATGCCACAGCAAGCAGGTTTGGAGTCTCAGTCGTATGTTGAACTCATGACATCGGACAGCGTCTTGATTCAAACGGACACTTTGAAGACTTCAACAAATATCGAAAAGATTCCATTTATAGAGACCTCTCTCCCGATAGAAAAGCTAATATTTAATCCCGGAGAATCTTCGCTCCGCAAAGACGCGCTAATAATTTTCCAGCCGATCATCAATGCTATTAAGAAATACCATTTTGCGGATATCGTGGTTGTCGGCTATCCAGATATTCCCGCCAAACGTGGAACATCTGCCGCCGCAATGCTGAAACTCGCGGAAGAACGCGCAAACGTAGCAGTGGATTTCTTGTCAAGAAGGATTAAACTCGATTCAATTCATATTTTCCCGTGCAGTGTATTTCGCTGCGATACAAATCAGAATCTTCTGTCAATAATGATGAAGGGCGAGTCCGGCGGAAAAATGAAGGCCCGTCATCTGGAGCTTCGAATACAGAATTACTTTACCAACGGCCTCGTTATGCGCGACACGGGCTCGAGCACGTCCTCAATTGCGTTGGTGCGAACGATGCCTCGTTCCGAAAAGGATTTCGCCGACTCGTTGTACGTCATTCCCGGCGATGAGTTAATTTTCAGGTATAATCTTTTCTCCAACCCCTCGGCTTCGGTCCTTTTGGCGGACATCATCGATTCTACTGCACGCGGTCTTTCCATCGGAAACGAAACATTTACGCTGAACGAAATTCCAATTATTTCTGCGGCACAATTCAACGGCATTTTGTCGACTACCATTACGCCGTTGGTAAGAAAAGGAAAGAACGAAATGGCATTTGAAGCAACAATCCCCAAAGGCGAACAAATTAATCGCATCAACCACTCGTTATACTACGAGAGAGTGAATGCATTCGGCGAAACATCTATTGAACGATCTAATGTGGTCAGCCTCTCTGTAAGAGGAATAACACTTTCGCTGCTTGAGAATGCACTCAAAAGAGAAAAAGAACTTGCCGGAATCGGCGGAAATCGGAAAGCAACAACATCAAAATAAAGATCACTTTTCATTTCATACAGAAACAGAGAAAGTCCCTTGGCCCGCTTCGGTGAATTGCTCAGATTGTTCTTTGAGCGAACAGTGTGCGGGTGGACTTCATTCACAACCGCGTCACATTTTTATCTTCTATTGCTGAAAGTTTATAGCTTCCACGCAGCCGCAAATGTAAACCGCAGTGCATCTTCGACCGGAATCATCAACAGGGAAGGACGTTCGATCTTAAAGGCAGTCAGACTCAGCACAAATCCTCCACGCACCTCAATTTTGTCGGGAGACCATTGTGATTTTGCCATAGCAACGATGTCCTGAGTAACGCCGTGAAATGTCAACTTTCCCAGCACTTTGAGGCTGTCGCCGGACTGAGTAACCGACGTGCTGACAAAAGAAACCTCGGGGTAACTTATCGCATCGATCACTTCCATCGCGTGTGAATCGCGGTTTGAGTTGCCGCTGTCGAATGTCATCACGTCCACTGTTGCCGCCACGCTGACAATTTCTTTTTTCACGGGATCGATTTCGAGCTGATACGTCGCATCTTTGCTTGTAGCTTCGATTTCATGAAGAGGGTGCACGATACGGTACGTTATTGACGATTCATCTTTCAACAATTCAAGCTGCTTGGTTTGTGCCCCGGCTGCGGCAATCGAGACCATAAATAAAAAAGCAACCACATTCACTCTTGTTACCATAATTCTCCCGTTAAAAAGTTACGACAATCATCGAGGCGGCAAATGTTGCCGTTGTGATATACGCAGATATTTGGTGAATTCGTTCGCTTTGCATCGCCGACTGTGATCGCCGCTTGATCATCCCGCCAAGAATCGGGGTAATGATCATACCGGCGACATGAATCCATGCAAGAGTTTTGTGTATCGTTGTCGTGCTGACTTCATTTCGGCGGATCAAAGGAGGCGGGGAAAGAATTGCCAGTAGCCCGGTTGCAGAATACGAAATTATGGTCGCTGTCACAAAGTATTGATGATTGCGCCGGTACTCGGGGTGCCCGTCAATAATTTTCTGGCCGAAATATACCGCTCCTCCCATCAATCCAAGCGTCACAAATCCTCCGATTTGATGCGTCGTCAGCATCGTTCTGCGAAGAGTCAGTTCACTCCTCCGTTCGTCGGGGGTGAGCGCTGGCGCTAATCCGATTCCTCTAACTATTCCGTCCTCTCCCCACAATGCTTTCTCCATAAAGCTTATATTATTCGGAAGAAGTCTTTGCCGGGGCGCTGCTGCAACAGAATCGGATGAAGGGGGATCGCCTGAATCGGCATACAATTGATTCTGCAGACTAAACTGCGATGGAACTTCTTGCGCGTTCGCAACAGGAACGGTAATTGCCAGTACCGCTGCTGCAAAGAAAATATTCTTCATAGTGAATTTATCTTTCGTCGTTGAAGTTTTAAAAATGGGGAATTGAACAATGCTGATTGTGCATAATCATGAGTATACCCTCAACGAGGTGCCGGTCAACGCTGTATGGTACGTCCCGAGGGAACTCGTCGCCGGGCCGTTAAGAACCGAACCGTTTGTCGCAAAATTGGAGCCATGATTCGGGCAATAGAATGAGTTACTGCTCGGAACGTATTGAACGGTGCCCCCTGCATGTGTGCAGAGCTGACTCACCGCAACGTATGCCCCGCTCGTGGTTCGCGCAACGATTATGCCGCCATTGTAAACATAACCGCCGTTGGTTTTCAAAGCCGCGTTTGCAGGAACATTAAGGTCAAGCGTAAAATCGACGTTTGTTGGCGCCGTGATTGGATTACTCAAAGGGCTGCAGCCATTGAGACAATAACTGCATGCGACAGCCGCTGCTCCGAGCCCAATGGTCGACAAAAATTCTTTTCTATTCATGGATGCTGCTCAGGATTGTTATAGAGTTGAATAATTTCCCACACATATCGCCATCAACGATCATTAAAGTTATACTGAACACCAAGGGAGTAGGAAGAAAGGATAGTTAGGACACAAAGTGCTCACTGAATGTCAATCGGTTTAAGAATTATCGTATCAATTCAGAATGACTTTGTCTCCTTGTGAAGCGATGGTAAGAGCAAAACTTCTAGGCTGAGAAGATTATTTTCTTGATTCTTGGCTGGGCTATAGCGACATTTATCGCAGAACCTTAACAATGGGCCGATCTGCGATTCCTTTGGATATTAGACATTAGAATTGTGCCCTTTATTCCATTTGTAGTACTTTTATTTATTTCTGGTTATTCCGTTTTCATCATCAAAAGGCGGAATCAATTGCTCTTTTAGACTGTCTAATCTATTGAATAATGACATACGACATCGGGCGGACGAGGAGCTGCTGAGGAGCTCCCGCGAGGGAGATATCGTAGCTTTTGGGGAATTGGTAAGACGCTACGAATCAAAAGTCGCCGCTACGGTAATCGGCATGCTTGGGCAGTGCGACGAGGCAGATGATATTGGACAGGAGACCTTTATACGATTCCACAATGCCCTGAAGAGTTTCCGTGGTGATTCCTCTATCGGAACATATATTACCCGCATTGCTATGAACCTGTCATTAAACGAAATACGCCGGCGTGAGCGGCGCAGGTCATTCTTTAAAAGCATTGATTCCGTAAATGAGATAGAAGAGCCTTCGGACCACAATCGTGCAGATAATTTTGATGAAAAGGAAATTATCCGCCGCGCTATGGATACGCTGAGTCCGAAATTCCGCGCTGTCGTCACTTTGCGGCTTGCGGAAGGATATTCGACCGAAGAAACAGCGGAGATATTACACATTCCTATAGGCACGGTATTGTCCCGCCTGCAGCGGGCGCAGAAAAAATTGCAATCGGTACTTCATAATTACAAGGAGGGTTTTTGATGGATCATACTCTTTACAATTTGCTGATTCGATCTTTTGATGCCCCGTTGGCAGAAGATGAGCTTCGCCGGCTAGAAAAAGCTCTTGCTTCTTCTGAGGAACTCCGGGCGGTGAAACAAGATTTTATTAATCTGCGTCGCAGCTTTCAAACTGTGAATGGCCAGAGTTTTAAACCATTCTTCGCGGAGCGAGTGGTGGAACGATTGGGCAACTCTCAGCAGTCGATTTCTGAATATTTTGTGTCGGTGTTTCGAGGTGTCGCCGCAGCGGCGGCCGTCCTTGTCATCATCTGCAGTGCATATAACATCAGCCGCGAGAATGCCTTCACAGTCGAATCAGCGCTTGGTATTCATCATCCAACACTTGAGCAAGTCCTTGCCCTGGAGGTGCCGTTCGAATGATGACAAAACTGAAAGTCACGGTTATCATTATTGCAACCCTCATCATCGGCGTCGTTCTCGGCGCTGTCGGCAGAGGAGCGTTAATGAAACACCATCATCACAAGCTTGATTCGATGGAACGGACAGAAATGTTCCTATCGAAAGTTAACGAGGTGGTGAACCCCGACTCTACGCAAAGGCAAAAAGTGGAAGAGATTGCGAAACGAACGGCCCAAAGAATAGACATACTTTTTGACCATCATCAGGCAGAAATGGCATTGATCGTTGATTCAATGAAGCGTGAACTTTCCGCTGTCCTTCGCCCCGAACAGCAGGGGAGTCTTGACCGTGAACTTACATTTGCTCAACCGAGCGACAGCTCACGTGAAAAGTTAGGAATATCGATGGCATTTTCCTATGAGTATGCAGAACGGCTACAGCGAGAGCTCGACCTGGACAGCGTTCAGACGGAAAATTTGCTTCTCCTTATCCGTGCATCGCACGATAGAATTATGAAGCCGGCAAAACCCGGGATGGAGAACTCCGATGCTGCGAACAAACGGAGAGAGACATTTCTTGAGGAAACCAATAAAAAAATTGAGTTGCTCTTAAACGCAAAACAAAAAGAGCAGTTTCATCAATTGCAGCACGAGCGGGAACGGTTTGTTGAACACGAATTGCGCGAGGAAGAAGATTAAATGATCAGACCGTCCTTCAATTGAAAAAGGATCGGGGTTTACGCCTATAGGGTGAAACCAAAGAAGAAATCGGCTCTACCGTTGTCTCGTTATCTTTACTGATTGGCAATGAGAATCAGGTGAGCCGATCACCGCAAAACACTCGCCTTATGCAAGGAGTTGAATAAGCCCCTTACTCTTTTCGAATTCCACCAGAAGTTCTTGCCCCACTTCGGAAGCAGTTCGTTTTCCGATCGAAGGCGTAGTCGCAGCAAGGACTTTCCAACATGCATCATCTTCTATTGAAAAACCTTGCGGCTGTTCCCCGATGCCGTGACCCCATTGCTCGCACAACAAATCCGCAAATCGAACGACCGCGGTCAGCACCGGATCGTTGGTTGCGTTGCCGGCTTCGTGATGCCACTCCATCACTTCAACATACTCCGGAGGGAGCGACCACTTGTTGCCGAGATGACCTCCAATTTCGGTGTGAGATATTGCAAGCGTCTGCTGCTCAGCTTCGACGTCGCGCATCCCCAATTCTTTGATCATTTGCTGCGTTACGGTCAATGAATCCGGAAAGTACTGAATCAACACAAGTTTGCCCATGTCGTGAAGGAGTCCCGCCGTAAATTCTTTGTCGCCGGCTTTAAGGTTAAGGTGAGATGCTATAACACGTGCCAACGTGGCCGTCGAAATGGAATGTTTCCACAATGCTTCCAGGCTACCCCATTGCTGCATGTTAAGGAAAATCAGGCGTTGTTTCATGTGATATGCAAGCAAAAGCCGGCTCGTTTCATCCAAACCTACAAGGGCGATAGCGCTGTTGACATTTTTCACATATCCCCGGATACCGTAATACGGGGCGTTCGCGGCACGCAGAATATTTGTTGTCAGCGCCGGATCGGACTCGATCAACTTGGTAATCTTCATTGTTGAAATGTCGTCGTTGCTGAGCGCGGAAAGTATCTCCCCAATGACGGCAGGGAAGGGGATAATTTCGTTGATCTCGTCTATTTCGGAACGGATGTCCCGCATCGGCTGATACTATTGCTGAGATTCGTGGAAAGAGAACACTCTAGTGGAAAAGGATGAAATGACGCTTTCGTCCATACAATCATCGAAGCATTAGGAAAACATTTTCCAAGCGGATCCTTTCGGAATTGCTTGATTATCCGCATAAATGTAGGTGGAAGAGTGGGAAGAGTCAAGGCAAAAATCCGAGAGGTTTCACGAAAGCAAAGTCGCGGCGAAGTTCTTATCAATGTGCCACCGTACTTCTAAAAAAGCTCCGGCGGTTCAGGGAACGGTTTTAAAGGGAGACGGGAGATATTTCTTTACGTGCTTGAGAAATTCTTCAGATTTAATCGGTTTTATCAAATAGACATCTGCACCGGATATTTTTGCTTCTTCAATATCGCTCTGGCTTTGTAGTGCGCTGACAACGATGACGGGAGTTTTTTTCGTTTGCTCGTTGCTCCTGATCCGGCGGCACATTTCGAATCCGTTAATGTCGGGCATCACCAAATCGACTACGATAAGGTCGGGAGCGTCCTCGCGAATCTTCTGCATCGCTTCCTCGCCATTCGACGCAAGTATCACGTCATACCCGGCAAGAATAGCGCTGTGCTGCAAAAATGCCCGAGTGAGCCTTTCATCATCGACAATGAGTATCTTTTTCCTCTGTTCAACCGGCATGGTTTGGTCAGAAATATTTCAGCATCTTCCTGCATCGACTTCGATCCAAAGGAAATGTAAGAGTAATCGGCGGTAGAATCAAGCTAAAAGAAAGGCACCGTTGCGTTCATGTCTTAAAACAGCAGAACAAATATGTTTTTCGCTGTTGAAAAACAGCATCGCAAACCGTACCTTAACAGTTTAACAAACAACGTTTTGGATTTTTCCACAAAATAAATATATACTGCTCAATGTTCCGTCCCTGCCTTCTGCTTTCAATCTCACTGCTTACTTCATCGCTACTTTTCGGTCAAGATCAGTATTATTTTTATCACGGAATCCCGTACGGCTCGGAGTCCACCATTAACCCCGGTTCGATTATCATCAACGCCGGCTTTGATATTTTGCAATCGGCGACACATTCGCGCGAGCTTTCAACAATGAAGATCGGGACGGGATTCTACAATGTTTGGGAAAATGTTAAAGATCCGTTTCCATCCATCGATAAATACGGTTGGGGGAGATTTCTCGGGCAGGAGGTTTTTCCGACGAGTTTAAGTCTTGACAAAGCGCAATACTTCCCCAACTATACTCTGCATCTTATCGGAGGGGGAATGGACAGCCGGATGATGTATGAATGGTTTAAATATTACGACGTTCCGTATCCAACGCTGATGGCGGGATTGACTATTGCGACATATCATTTTGTCAATGAAGCGGCAGAGAACGACAAATTTGTCGGACCGAATGTTGATCCTCTGGCCGACCTGTACATTTTTGATGTTGGCGGCGTTATATTGTTCACCTCAGATGCAGTAGCCAATTTTTTCAGCACAACACTGCATATGACTGCATGGCCGGGACAGCCTGCATGGAATCCGAAATACAACACCATCGAAAACCAGGGGCAATATTATGTAATCCGTTATCACCTGCCGTTTACAGAACGTACCAGCGTATTCTATCATTTCGGCGATAATGGAATGCTAGGACTCTCATTCCGGCAGGAGAATAACGAAAGCTTCTCTGCCGGCGCAGGGTTTGCAGCGCGCGAACTGCGCGTAGTTGATTCGCGCAACGGCACTCGGACTGAAACCGTTACTCTCGGATGGATAGCCGGGTTGTTTTGGGATAGAGACAATTCTCTCCTTGCATCGTTCATGGCATCAGACCGCATCAACGAAAAAGAAGTGCTCAATATTTATCCGGGAGTAATCTCCGTTTTCGGATTTGCACCGGGTATGTTTGCGAGCCTCGGTAAAGGAAATCAATTTATTGTCGGTATCACGATGCGCTACCTTCCATTCGGCCTTGCCTACAGAAGTTCGGAGTAGGAATTTTCTATTGACCGCGGAATCGCAAATGCTGTTATCTGGTACCAACCGCAGCAGCGACCTCAGAATCCCCGATAACGACGGTACCGAAAACGTGGTGGAACTCTAATGATACTAGAACCCTTTTCGAAAACTCCGAGTAACCTCATTCCGAAGCATCAATGCAACATCATTGTCACCTGAGGATCAGGATGACCGTACTGTGGGTTTTCGAGATGGCTTTTAATCATGTAGTCCCTTTCCGTTGAGAATTTGCCGCATACATTTTTCAACCCTTGCCTCCCGGGTTTTGGATTGTTTGGGCTGAGAAAAATAAAAAATATAACCTCTTTGTCGTCCCGGCGTCAACGCATCAAAAGCAGTTTTCAAGGCGGGGATTTTATCCAGCTTGTGTTGAAACTCTTCAGGAATGACGTATTCCGAAGTCTCTTTAAAATTCACTTTCAAACCGGCTTTTTCTACTTCAATGGCTTCATAAATATAGGCTTTCAACATGGTTTGTTTTTCAACTATTTCCCGAACATTAGCAAACCGAATCTGTCGTGCTGCCTGCACATTCTTCGTTTGTTGGATCAAAATTCCATTGGAATCATTTAGCAAGGCTCCTTTGAAAAACAAAAGCGCGCAGTATTCTTTAAACACATGTATTAAAACTACGTTACTATTCTGAAAGGTGTAACAAGGACAACCCCACTTCAATTCTTCGTTTAGCGGAGAATCAAGAACGATCATTCTCAATCTCTCCAATTCTTCCTGCCACTTTTTGGCTTTGCTAAAATAAAAATCAACCTTCGGATTCATTCTGCTCTTTGTCATGGTAGGTTATTGTAATTTGATTACGACGTTTTGTATTCGGTTAAGTGCCATGCTATGCCCCGCTTCATCCCCATTTTTAGCTTGGGGTCTCTGTTTCTTATGGTAATCTAATTTGTAGGTCCGTCAAATTCAAGCGCACAATACGAAAAAACAATACGATAAAAAAAAGACATGACTCGGCCTCTAGTGTATCCTCGCCGCGAGATTGCCTTCTTGCTACGAAGCGACTCAACCAACTCGTTCGCTAATCTTTTAACGGAAATCAATATTCCTGAACAGCTGAAAGAATCGCGCCAGCATCTTTTATGAACTAAATCTTCACTTCGCTAATGTTGAATGAAAGGTCTACGGCAGCAGATGAATATGAACCACCAGCAGGTGAAATCCGTCAGAACGAATGAACTCATGGATATTCAACAAGGTTCTCAAAATGAGTCACTACCAGGCGTGTTGACAAATGGAGTTCACGACCTTATCTTATTAGTGAGTGGAAATCTCTCTTGTGAGAAACAGCCGTTGACCTCCCGGACAAAGGAGGTTTCTGCTTTTCTATCGATGCAATAACGTCACCAGAAAGCGGATATTTCGCCGGACCAGGTCTCCATTGAACAACAAAATCGAATTATGTCCAAATCTGTAAGCCTTGTTATCATTGCTGCACACGAAGTGTCCGCCCGTTTCGGAGAACAGGTCGTGTTGAAAAAGGCGACACTAAACGTCCATCAACGCGACCGGATCGGACTCATTGGAAACAACGGATCCGGAAAATCAACGCTCCTCAAAATCATAGCCGGGATTTTGCCTCCCGATTCCGGAACTGTTTCCCGCGGAAAAGAAGTGGTCACGGGATATCTTCCCCAGGATTTTCAGCTTGATACTTCAAGATCGGTTTACGACAACATTGTTGAGGGGGCGCATGACGTCATTGACGCACTGAGAGAGTACGAAGCGCTGCCGTATACTTCGCCGAAACGGCACCTCCTGGAACAACATATCCATCACCGGGACGGCTGGAATCTGGAAAACAGGATCGAGACTGCGATGCATTCCCTGAATGTGCCCGAGAAACTTCGCGACGTTACGACGCTCTCAGGCGGAGAGAAACGTCGGGTTGCACTTTGCAGAGCGATCATCTCCCGTCCCGATCTCCTTATCCTCGACGAGCCGACAAATCATCTCGACACACAATCGATCGAGTGGATGGAAGAATTTCTTGCCAGCTACTCCGGGGCATGCCTTTTCGTAACGCACGACAGATATTTTCTCGATTCAATCGCAACGCGCATCGTTGAGCTCGCGGACGGCGTCTGTCACTCTCACTCCGGCAATTACAATGATTTCCTCCTTGACAAAGCAGTGCGCCAAGCACAGCTGGAAAGCGAAGAGAAAAAGCGAAACAGCTTCTTGCGCAGGGAATTGGAATGGGTGCGCCGGGGACCCCGGGCAAGAAGAACTAAATCGAAAAGCAGGCTTGATAATTTCTTTGAGACGGCGGCTCAGGAGGGATACGAGGCCGAAGCCGATGTCGATCTTGTGATACCGCCCGCGACACCTTTGGGATCGAAAGTTCTCAATCTGAAGGATCTCGGCATGGAACTTGGTGGCACGAGATTATTCAAGGAACTCGATTTCAACTTCGCCAAGAAGAGAAAACTGGGGATTATCGGGCGCAATGGCCTAGGCAAAACAACACTGCTGAAGATAATCCTCGGAGAACTTTATCCCACTGAAGGGCACGCCGAGGTCGGTGAGAGAACGGTATTCAACTATGTCGATCAATCGCGCGTAGCGTTGAATGACGAGAACACCGTCCTTCAAGAAATCGGCGACGGGAGAGATTGGATTCTTTTCGGAGAAGAGCGGATGACCGTGTGGAAATACCTCCGGCGATTCCTCTTCGCCGACGACAGAATTAACACAAAAGTAGGCAAACTCTCGGGAGGGGAACGGAGCCGGCTGCTGATCGCGAAAATATTGAAGAATGGCGGAAATTTTTTGATACTTGATGAGCCGACGAACGACCTCGATCTTTCAACTCTCCGTGTGTTGGAAGAAGCGCTGGTATCATTCGGCGGTTGTGTTATCGCCGTGAGTCACGATCGCTACTTTTTGAATCGAGTCTGTAACGGAATTCTGGCGTTTGAAGGCGCCGGAAACGTCCACTTCAGCGAAGGGAATTACGATTACTATCTTGAAAAGAGAAACGCCCGGCAGGCCGAAGCTGCGGCACGATTATCCGGCGCAGCTGCACCGAAGAAACGCTCGACAACGCCGGCGCAGGGCTCGAAGAAACGTGCGAACAGGCTGACATGGAAGGAGACCAAGGAATTAGAGACAATAGAGGAAGAGGTCGTCCGCGCCGAAGCCGAGGTGGTGCGCATCGAGGCAATTTTCGCAACTCCTGATTTCTACGAAAAGATGGGGAAGGAGACAGTTCACCTCACGGAAGAACTGGCTGCTGCAAGAGAAAAAGCAGAACGTCTTTTTGCCCGATGGCACGAACTTGAAGGATTGTCGTCTACCAAGATTTAAATGAGTTGCTGCAATGAGATGAGCTTCGGCAGGAAGCCATCCATCAACAAACGCTGCGAAGTGACCCGTGAGTAGCGTCCTTATTTGACTAATGCGAACACATCAGCGTAAATCCCGTTATTTGGAAATCAAGTTTCTTTCATGGAAGCAGTTCTGAATAATTGGTGCCGCTGAAGGTCGTCTACCTGCCTTGAACGTCCGTGGATAAAGGAATGGGGATGCAAAATTGAAGAACAGCAATTTTCTTATTGATTCAACAGCAATCGAGTATTATATTATGAGTGCAGCAAGCGAAATGCTCATCATGGCAACTGGACGGTTTGTGCGACCGTTAAACGACTCATACGGTTTTTCGGTTTTGCAGAAACACTCGAAGGCAAGAAACATTTAATATACCCAGTTTTCCCCGGGCTCTTAGCTCAGTCCCAAAGGGACTTCGCTTCTGGCCTGACAGAGAATAGAAACGGGCTCTTAGCTCAGTTGGTTTAGAGCGCTACCTTGACACGGTAGAGGTCAAAG
>CAZXQG010000014.1:0-73164 GCA_964642725.1 uncultured Chitinophagaceae bacterium | reverse complement strand
CGCGGACGGGGAACGTGATCTGCTGCATCGTATAGCCTTCATAATAATGAAAGCGTCCCTGCATCGCGACAACGCTTTTTCCGCCAAGAGTCCCGAAGATCAGCTTGCCGTGATGGGATTCGACCGTCGACAACGGAAAATGCGGAATGTCTCCATAATCGATCACGGCGTCGGCTTTGATTTCCTTTGCCAATCCTCCAAGCCCGGTACCGAGAATAATTCCGACCGCCGGCGACGCCGAAGTCCTCGTGCGCAAAAACTTTACTGCATCATCAATGTGCTGCCGTAACGTGGACATTGTGTAGTTTTCGATTTACAATTGCCGATTTCTGATTGCAATCTATTTTATGTCTACCGCTTACTGTTTACTGCTTACAGTTTCTTGATAATCTCATCAATTTCGATCGACTCTTTCCCCGTCCCTCTCGACAAGTCTCTCGTCAACTCATCGTCGTCCACTTCAAGCGCTTTGATGAGGTCAATTTCCGAATTCAGCAACACTTTCAGCCGGCTAACGATGGATTCTTTTTTTGAACGGAGGTTTGCGATCTCTTCTTTCGTTCGTGATAAATCCATTCGCGCACGGTCCAGAAGCTGGTTCGCCTTCAACTCCGATTCTTGGATGATTAATTGTCCTTCTTTTCGAGAGTTCTCGATCGACCTTCCGCTGGCTTCCTGCGCCTGCATCAACGTTTGCTGCAATGTCTTTTCCATCTGCCGATAATCCCGGAGCTGGGTCTCGAATTCAACAAGCTGCCCGCTCATGTCTTTGCACTGCCTCAACAAGTCGGCAAATTCATTCGACATCATATCTAAAAACGAATCCACCTCAACCGGGTCGTACCCGCGAAGAACTTTCTTAAACTCCTGCTTTTTTATGTCGAGAGGTGTGAGTTTCATCGATGCCTCCTTCAGTGAACGTCTGTTTTTGGCCTAGTCCCAAAAATCGCTGCGCCGATTCGTACCATTGTGGCGCCTTCTTCAATCGCTACCGTAAAGTCGTGCGTCATTCCCATCGAGAGATTTTTCATCGGTTCCTTCAGAATATGGGCAGCGTTAACTTCATCAAAAACTTTTTTCAACAACCGGAATGACGGCCGGGATTGCTCCGGGTCGGGCAAGAACGGACCGATTGTCATCAATCCTTGCACTCTGAGGTTCTGCTGCATTGATATCTTTCCAACCAAATCAACAGCCCTGCCAGGCGAAACCCCAAATTTAGACGCCTCGCCCGAGGTATTCACTTCTATCAAGACGTCAATAACGCGGCCCAGTTTTGATCCCCTTTTTTGAATTTCAGCCGCGACATTCTCATTGTCGACGGAGTGAACCAAATGCACCCAATCGGCAATGTATTTAACTTTATTGGACTGCAAGTGACCGATGAAATGCCACCGGACACGGGGATCTGAAACCCGCCCCCGTTTCTCAATTATTTCCTGGACGTAACTTTCTCCAATGTCAAGAACACCGGAGCGAACCACTTCTTTAATTTCATCGGATCTGAATGTCTTTGAAACAGCAATCAGCGTCACCGAATTCGGATCTCTTCCGGCCATAATACAGGCATTTTGAATCTTTTCCTGTATATTTTTGACGTTTTCAGCAATCATTTGCGGCCTGAACATAGAATATAGCTCATTTGTGCTTCAAAAACAATAAGGAAGATAGCCTAACACGGCGTCATTTCTTTCATCAGTTTAACGATCGAGTGAACGCGGTATGGTACCAAGTGAGTTGCGCCCGGCGGCTATTGACTTAAAACCGCTTTTTTGCTTAATTAATACAAGTCACCGCGCCAGCCACCAATCGCACATTCTATGTCTCATATGGATTCCGACAATTTTGATGACGAGTTAGGAAGCCAGCCGCCGCGGCGCAACGACCGGAATGAGGAGATCGAGCGCTACAAGGATATCCTAAAAAAGGGGGGCAATGGGATACGAACGATAGAGGCGCTTGAGGAGATCGTCGATTTTTACTTTGAACAGGAGAAGTTCGACGAGGCGCTGCACTTTACCGACCAGTTAATCGAGTTTGTCCCTTACAGTTCGGATGCCTGGGTGCGCCGCGGAATGATTTTGAACAACATGTATCGGTACGACGAAGCAATTGATTGTTACGAGCATGCCGTGAGCCTCAATCCGAATGAATGCGAGATCTATATCAATCTCGGCATAACGTTCGATAACGCCAACAGGGTCGATGAAGCCCTTGAAAGTTTCGAGAAAGCGCTGGCGATTGAACCCGGAAACGAGGAAGCCCTTTTTAACAAAGCAGTGACGCTCGAAAAAATAGAGCGTTACAAAGAAGCTGCCGAAATCTTTGAGTTTCTGCTGAAAGGAAATAAAGAGAACAAGGATGCAATGTTCGAGCTTGGGTTCTGCTATGACTTCATGGACCGGCTTGAAGAATCTCTCAAGTGTTACGACGAACATCTCAACCTCGACCCGTATAATTACAACGCGTGGTACAACCGCGGCATCGTCCTCAACCGGATGGGGGAGTTTACCCGTTCGATCGACAGTTACGACATGTGCATCGCCATTAAGGATGATTTCGGCGCGGCATGGTATAACAAAGGCAATGCATTTGCCAATATGGGGAAATTCCACGAAGCGGTTGAGTGTTACTCGCAGACACTCAGGCATGAATCGAAAGATGTCCCTGCTTGGCATAACATGGGCAACGCGTACGAAGAGCTGGGAAATTATACCGAAGCGATTAAATGTTTCACTCAAGCGATCAAATACGACAACGAACATTACGAATCGTTTTTCGGCCGCGGGAGTTGCTACGATACGCTCGAGCAATACAAGAAGGCGCTGCAAGACTATAATCGTGCGCTCGAGATCTGCCGCGACTATCCCGAGCTATGGTACGCCAAAGCGGATGTCGAATACAATCTGGGAAAATACCGAGAATGCCTGATCGGCTACAAGATGGTTGTGCAGCTCGATAAAAAGAATTTCGAGGCATGGTTTGATTACGGCGATACGCTGTTCGAGCTGGGATATCTCAAAGAAGCGTTGAAGGCCTTAAACCGCTGCATCGAGCTCAACCAGCAGTTCGCGGAGGCATATTATACCCGCGCGAAAGTCCTCTTTGTCATGAAGAAAATGCTGGACGCCGTCGATTCTTTGAAGTCGGCATTCGCGCTGCACAGCGACTTGCGGAAAAGGTTTGAAACTGAATTTCTGGGCGTAAAGTCGATTAAAGAGTTTTCTTCGCTGCTTCAGCGATAAGCATTTTCTAACGGTATGGTTTACATCCAAAACCTAATCCCAGAACGGCGAGATTAGGTTTTTTAATTTTTCACCGAAATTACAAAAACACTGAATGATCCACTGAGTTCACGAAGGGCACAAAAAGAACGTATTCGTGCAATTTGTGATTTGATAAATTCTTTATCAAAGAGAGTATCAGTTTTTGCAAGGCGCGAATCGAAACCTTCGTGTCGTTTCGCATCCTTCGTGCATCCTTGAAATATGTAATATGAGTTTCTAATCTTATTCGTATGAAATCGCAATCACATCACCGCGTCGGCATTATCGGCCACCCGATCGCTCATACTCTTTCTCCGGCGATGCACACGGCAGCATTCGACGAACTCCGGATACCGTTCACGTACGGCGTGTTCGATGTTATCGACGAATTTCTTCCGGCGCTCCTTGCATCACTGCGGAAAAATGAATTCGCGGGTGTCAATATTACTATCCCGCATAAAGAGCGGGTAATTGGATTACTCGATTCAGTGAAAGACGATGCCGCGACGATCGGAGCGGTCAATACCATAGTGAATCTCAACGGAAAGCTCACGGGCTACAACACCGACATTGCCGGAATTCAAAAGGCACTCGAACCGTTCGGAGAGAGAATTCGCTCCGGATCTGTTCTTGTTCTGGGCGCGGGAGGAGGCGCAAGAGCTGCGGTCTATGCGATCTCAAGAAACTTTTCCCCCTCGTCTGTGCGACTCTACAATCGAACGATCAGCCGGGCCGAAGCGATTGTTAATGAATTCAAAAAGATCTTCCCCGGCGTTGCCTTTGAAAACGTCGCGGATGTGAAGCGCATCCCGGCCGTCGCCGCCGATTCAGTGCTCATTGTGAACACCACATCCGTTGGAATGACACCGAATAACGGCACAAGTCCTTTTTCTCCGGCAATACGATTTTCAAATCAACAAATAATTTTCGATATTATATACACCCCTATTGAAACGGAGTTCCTGCGGCGGGCGAAATCTGATGGGGCACAGACGATCAATGGAGTAGAGATGTTTGTACACCAGGGGGCAAAGGCGTTTGAATTGTGGACAGGGGAGCGTTTTCCCGTTGACCTGGCGCGTCAGGCTGTTTTGAAAGCGTTAACAAGCACTTAAATTATTGTCGGAAAGAAAACGATGTACTGAGAACCACATTCACATGGAGCGGCCTGACATGCTATCGCAACAGACTCAAACAAAATATGAACGCCTCAAGTCCATCATTGAAACGCTGGGGTCGGTCGTCATTGGCTACTCCGGCGGGGTCGACAGCACGCTGCTGTTAAAAGTTGCAACCGACGTTCTTGGATCGAAGGCTCTTGCCGTTATCGGAAAGTCGGAAACCTACCCGACTGCCGAGTACGAAGAAGCAGCGGTGCTTGCAAGGGGTTTCGGCGCCCGCTACATCGAAGTGGCAACCGAAGAAACCGATGTGTTAAAATTTCAGGAGAATCCTCCTGACCGGTGTTACTTCTGCAAAACGGAATTGTTCGGCAAACTGACCGACATCGCAAAGCAAGAAAATATTCCGTGGATTGCGGACGGAACGATCACGGACGACACAGGAGATTTCCGCCCCGGAATGAGGGCAAAAGAGGAAAACAACGTCCGCTCCCCTCTTCTCGAAGCAGAATTATCAAAAAACGACGTCCGGGAAATTTCCCGGCACTTAAACCTGCCGACGTGGGATAAGCCTTCGTTCGCGTGCTTGTCATCTCGTTTTCCGTACGGTTTCGGCATCACAAAAGAGAATTTAACGAAAGTTGACCGCGCCGAGACATTGCTCCGGCAGGCCGGGTTCAAATACTTTCGCGTCCGCCACCATGATGAGAAGACTGCGCGCATTGAAGTTGGCGCCCAAGAACTGCATCGTTTGCTGGACGAACCGCTGCGGCTCTCCATCGTCGCGCAGTTGAAAGAACTGGGTTTCACGTATGTTACGCTCGACCTGCAAGGATACCGAACCGGCAGCATGAATGAAGTGCTAACCCGTGAAGCTAAAGAATCATACATCAAAGGCGTCTCGTAAAAAATGTTCAACGGTTGACGCGTGTGCGTTCATTGAAATTCCAAAAACAAAAATGGCTCGACGGGGCACCATCTCAACACTTATTATTGCGACGATTCTCGCGCTCGCCGGATGCAAAGAGATCTTCACGGGAAAACGCGAAGCGAGGGGTGTCTGGGTATCACGATTCGAATATGCCGACATCGATTCAACAAAATCCAAGTCTCACATAACGCAAATATTCGAAAGAGCACGTACGGCAAAATTAAACATGATTTTTTTTCAGGTGCGCGGTACCGGCGACGCGTACTACAAATCGCAGTACGAGCCGTGGGCCGAGCCGTTGACGGGAACGCTGGGAAGAGACCCGCGCTGGGATCCGCTGGAGTATGCTGTGCGCGAGGCACACCGGCTTGGACTCGAGCTTCATGCCTGGATCAACACCTTTACGATCTGGAGCGGCAAGAAGCCTCCGACTGAATCTTCACCTCGCGCCGCATATCTCGCACACCGGGAATGGCTTGTGTGCGGCACGAACGGAGTCCCGATGCCGCTGAATGATCACTATGTTAATATTTCGCCCGGCGTTCCTGAGGCGAGGAACCATATTATCAACGTTGCGCTCGACATTGTCAATAACTACGATATTGACGGAGTGCATTTCGATTACGTTCGCTATCCTGAGGATTCTCAAAAGCTCGGCTACTCTCACGATTCAATCAGCGTGGCGCGCTTCAACACTGTCGAGGGGAATCCGGATAAATTGGACTGGGAAAACTGGCAGCGCGAACAAATCAACCAATTCGTTTTCTCGGCATACAACGCAATCACCAAGCAGAAGCCCTGGGTAAAAGTTTCGTCGTCGGTCATCGGCAAATACTCCGGAACGGGATGGACGGCATACAATTCCGTGTATCAAGATGTTCGACGGTGGATGGAGCTCGGCAAAATGGATTTTGTCGTACCGATGGTCTATTGGGAGATGGATCACAAGACGCATCCCTTCGGTCCGCTGGTGACGGAATGGACGTCGCGTGTCGCCTACGACCGCCAGGTCTTTCCCGGTATCCTCATGGGGTTGGAACAAAAGTTTGGGTGGTCCGAGATTTCAGATGAAATTGATGCAGCGCGGGCGCGGAACGCTGTCGGTGTTGTATTTTTCTCCGCCGCAACGATGGAGAGATCATGGGCTGCCCTCGGATCGGACAAGTTTCCGTACTGGTCGGACGTACCCGTCATGACATGGAAGGATTCGAGTGCACCGCAAGCGCCGGCAGTATTTCAGGTAAAAGCCCAGGGAGAGAATATAATAATTTCATGGAATTTCATCCCAGACAAGAGCGGGCCGCTGTATTGTAACGTTTACCGTTCTTCAACGCCGGCCATCGACACAAAGGACGCGAAAAATATTCTCTTTGTAACAGCGCGAAACGCCGTTGAATATGTCGACCAGACCGCCGAAGGCCAGCGATGGTACTATGCCGTAACGGCTCTTAACCGTGCAGGCAATGAAAGCGAACTCTCAAACGTCGTCTCGATTGAGCCGCCGTTTGCAGCGGGCAGTGAACACAAAGCATCGAAATAGTATTCAACAGAAAATCTCATGGCAACAGACTCGGACAACATTCGGCGTGCGATCAGCGAACTCTTAAAGTCCGCCGATCGGTCGATCAAAGATGGCAATTTGAACGACGCATTGGGTTTCATTGATCGCGTCTTTGAAATCGAGCAGCGTAATGTGTATGCACGGGCGTACAAGGAACGAATTCTCGCTCTGAAAGACGCTGAAGCCAAGGATATTGCTTCCGCTGCAAAGAAAGAAGAGCCGCCACCGGTGCAAGAAGAGCCCCAGGTAGAGAAAAAGAAAACAGAAGAGAAAAAAGAGGAGAAGAAAGAAGAAAAAAAGGAAGAAAGAAAGGAAGAGAAAATCCAAGTCTCTCCTCCTGAAAAACCGGTCGCACCCTCTCATACGAAACCGTTCGGTCAAAAATCGGTAACGCTCCACATTCCCCACTCCCCTGCCTCGCTCGAGGCGTATCGAACGCTGCTGACGGAAATATGGGCTGACGGCAACGTCAGCAGCGAGGAGCAGTCCCAAATCGATTCCATGAAGGAGACGTTCGCGATTACAGAGAAAGACCACGACGACATTGAGCGTCAGGT
The DNA here is from genome assembly GCA_964642725.1 of uncultured Chitinophagaceae bacterium. Lineage (GTDB taxonomy): Bacteria > Bacteroidota > Ignavibacteria > UBA10030 > UBA8401 > JAGVPT01. The sequence continues at coordinate 65,728 of CAZXQG010000014.1, read as the reverse complement.
CCGGATAGACGCTTATCTCGCTGCAATCCGGGAAGCATGGAAGATGGGCGTGACCTCGTTTGTCGATATCCGCAGGCGGTTCAAAATCTCTGACCAGGAACACTTAAGCGTCGAGCAAAGAATTAATCAATTCCTCCAATCGCTCAAAGCGAAAGGAACGGTGCTGCTGTTAGACGATGACCATTCGTTTCTCAGCATTATTAAGGACGTGTTGACGGAAGCCGGTTACACCTGTCTCGCTGTCAGCTCCGGTGAAGACGGTCTGAAAGCTCTCGACAACATCATGCCGGATATTGTCGTGTGTGACATCGACTTTGTAAAGCCGAAGATGAACGGTTTCACCTTCTATGAAAAATTCCGGGCATTCGACCGCTTTGTCGATGTGCCGTTCATCTTTATGAGCGGACTCGACCAGGACATCGTCGTACGGGCCGGAAAACAAATGGGCGTGGACGACTATCTGACAAAGCCATTTGACGCGGAAATGCTTGTTGCCACAATCGAAGGGAAATTAAAACGGTCGCGGGAAATAAAACGGGTAACGCACACGTCAAAGAACTAAAGGTCAATCCATGATGCCCTCGATTCAGGCATGAGACACTTCTTCCAAAAGCTGCGGGCGTTTTTTCAGAACTTAGGTCTTGTCGAGCAGGCGCAGATCGTTGCCTCAACGGCGGTCGTCGTCATCATGGTGACGATCATCAGCGCGAACATTGTCCTGAAGCTGGCACTCACCCCGTTTGACTTCCTCAGCATCATCACCGTCGGCATCATCGGTTTCGCAAGCGTCTACTTTTCGCTCAAGTACGGAAGGCAGCTTGAAGCGCAGAAGCGGGAGCTTGAAGCGCTGAATCGCGTGGCGGAATCGGTAAACCAGTCTATTGACCTCGATTACCTTCTTAGCAACGTACTGCAAAAGGTCGTCGAGCTGGCCCGGACAGAATACGGCTGGCTGTATATTGTGGAGAACAAAAAGCTGCAGCTGCGGAATTCGAGCGGCTCCTCGTTCAGCTTCTTCAACGAAAAAGCTCTCGACAATATTGAACTTATTCCATGGATACAGAAAATCCATACTCAAAAAGAGGAAGCGCTTGCCGGTCCATCGTTCGCGGATGAGAGCGTGCTGCGGGCCGGAATCTCATCGTGGGTGTCGGTACCGCTTCGCGCCGCAGACCAATTTGCGGGCGTGTTGCTGCTCGCAACAACCGTCAAAGGATTCTTTTCTGAACGGCAGGTTGACCTGATCGCAGCATTCGGCAACCACATCAACGTTGCATTGAACAACGCGCATCTTTTTGACCGGCTGCGGAAATCGGAACAGCAATATGCCGACTTGTTCGAGCACTCGCCGGACATGTACCATCTCGTGAACCGCGAAGGCATCATCATCAGCTGTAACCAGACAGAGGAACAAACGCTGGGCTACACGAAAATCGACATCATCGGCCATCCGCTAACGCAGCTTTATGCGCCCGAGTACCGGTTGAATGTGCTCGAGACTCTGTTAAAAGCATTTGAGAACGGGCACGAGTTCCGCGGGATGGAAGAGCAAATGGTAAAGCGGGACGGCGGAGTGATCGATGTCAGCGTTAACACGTCGCTCGTGTACGACGACAAACATATCCCGGTGCTGATGCGCTGCGTCGTCCGCGACATCACCGAAAAGAAGAAACTCGAAGAGAAGATCATGCAGGCGCAGAAGATCGACAGCATCGGCAACCTCGCCGGCGGCGTCGCGCACGACTTCAATAATATCCTGGCCTCGATCCTCGGCTCCTCTTCGATCATGAGGCGACGGATGAATGAAAGCGACAAATGGTTTCCTTTCGTTGAAATCATAGAAACGGCGGCAAAACGCGGCGCATCGCTTACGCGTCAGCTGCTGACATTCGCGAGGCGCGGAAGCGTAGAGGTGCATCCCGTTGACATCCACGCAATTCTTAATGAGACAATCCACCTCTTTGAGCGAAGCGTCAACCCAAACATTACTATCGTAACAAAATTCACCCCGGAAATAACGATTGTGAACGGCGACGAAGGGCAAATCCAGCAGGCGATGCTGAATATTTTCATCAACGCGAGGGATGCGATGCCGGACGGCGGAACATTGACGATTGAAACATCATCTGTCCAGTATTCCGAACAAGACGGCAGCACACTTTCGGGCGAGACCCGCAGCGGAAACTATGCCGCGGTAAAAGTCATCGACAGCGGTATTGGAATGAGCAAAGAGGTCCAGCGACGGATGTTTGAACCTTTCTTTACGACGAAAGAGCAGGGAAAAGGGACGGGACTTGGATTATCGGTAGTCTATGGCGTTGTTAACGGACACGGCGGATACATTTCGGTGCAGAGTGAGCCTGGAAAAGGAACCACCTTTTCTATCCTACTCCCAAAACTGCCCGAGACGTTCAAATTAAAGACCGTGCGGTCGAGCAAGAAAATAATCGGCGGCAAAGAAACAATTTTAGTCGTCGACGACGAGGAAATTGTGCGCACGACGATCGGCGCAATGTTGTCGGACCTCGGTTACACAGTAGAATTGTCTCGCGGTGGAAAAGAAGCTTTGGATATTTTGGCAAAGAAGAAGAAGATCGACCTTGTACTCCTCGATATGACCATGCCGGCAATGGGCGGAAAAGAAGTTTTCCAAAAAATTCGGCGAATAAAATCTCATGCAAAGGTCATTATCTCGAGCGGATACAGCGATTCAGTGCTTGGAGAAGACACGTTCGCAAAAAGAGTTGACGGCTTCTTGCAAAAACCATATCAAATCGAAGATCTTTCAAAAAAGATTCGTGAAGTGTTGGACAGAAACCATAAATCGTAACCGCCCGCAATTCTTTTCTTGAAAAATTACCCGCCAATCCGTATGTTACAAATGCAAACCTCTTTTGTTCAATACTATAATCGCCAATGAATACTTTTTCTGACGAGCTGCGAAAAGAACGGGTCGCAAAGGACATCTCCCTCGCAGACATTTCAAAAAAAACGCACATTAATGTTAAGTATCTCGAGGCGATTGAACAAGGCTCATTCGATATTCTGCCGCAGACGTACATCCGGGCTTTCATTCGAGAGTATGCGTTGGTTATCGGACTGGCACCGAAAGCCGTCTTAAAAAAATTCGACGTTATGGTCGGCGGAAAATATTCCGTCGACAACGGCGCCATGATCGGATCCGGGTGGAGCGGCGCCACCCTTCCTACGCTGCCGGAACAAAGCAGCGCTGCCCCGGCGCATCCCGGAGCGAAGCCGGAATATTTACGGCAGAACGACAACCGGACTGTCGCCGTTGTCGGCGGCGCTGTGATCGTCGCCGTTGTTCTAATCTATTTTATCTACAACTACGCAACGCAGGAAACTAAGGCGCCGATAGCGCAAGAGACTCCCTTCCAGGAAGTTGTCAAAGAACAGGAAAAGCAAATTCTTCCGCAGAAAACGGTCCTCGATTCCTTCGCCGTTATTCAAGCCGCACCAAAAAAGGATTCGTTAACCTTGCGAGCCGTGACCGTTGATTCGGTGTGGATCAGCATCGGCAAAGATAACGCACCATCTCAGAACATTATTCTGCCGCCGGAGGCATCGCGGACGTGGGTCGCGGCAAAACAGTTCAGAATATCTCTTGGAAATGCCGGCGGAATCCGCTTCATGCTGAACGGGACCGACATCGGCAGATTCGGAAAGCGCGGCGCTGTCGTACGAAACCTCATCCTCACCCCAGAGTATTTGAAATCAAAACACTGACATGAAAGCGCGGAAATCCATTCCTCAAAGGAACGATGCTCGGCGCCGCATTCAGGAGCTTTCCGAAAAAATCCGCGAACACGATTACAAGTATTACGTTCTCTCGGAACCGACGATCTCGGACGAGAAGTACGACCTGCTCATGCGGGAGCTTTCCGACCTCGAACAGCAATTCCCCGATCTACGAACGCCCGATTCGCCGACCCAGCGCGTCGGCGGCCAGCCGACAAAAGAATTTTCTGCTGTTACGCACAGCGTTCCGATGCTCAGCCTTGCCAACACCTATTCCGAAGAAGAATTGCTCGACTTCGACCGGAGGGTTGATTCGCTGCTGCAGCATGAACCCTACAGGTACATTGCAGAACTGAAAATCGACGGAGTTGCCATCAGCGTTAAGTACGAAAACGGAATTCTCGCCCAGGGCGCGACGCGGGGAGACGGAGTTCAGGGGGACGAGATCACCAATAATCTCAAGACGATCCGCTCCATTCCCCTTCGCTCTCAACCTACAAGCAACCGCCTGCTCAACTTTGAAGTGCGCGGCGAAATCTACATGCAGAAAAAGGATTTTGAGAGAATGAATGCCGAGCGGGAGCTGGCGGGAGAAAAGCTTTTTGTCAACGCACGCAACTCGACATCCGGGACCCTGAAACTCCAAGACCCGAAAATCGTGGCGATGCGGCGCCTCAACATGTTTTCGTATTTTCTCCGCTCCGACGATGTTGTATTGAAAAGCCATTACGAGAACCTTCGCCTTCTCAAAACAATGGGGTTCGTTGTCAACGAGCACATCCGCGTATGCAATACGATACGGGATGTCAAAACATTTTGCGACGAATGGAAAGACCGGCGCGATAGCTTGCCCTACGACATCGACGGCGTAGTTGTGAAAATTGATTCGATCCGCCAGCAGGAGGCATTGGGCGCAGTCGCTAAAAGCCCACGCTGGGCGATCGCCTATAAATTCCCCGCTCAAAAAGTTGAAACGAAATTGAAAGGCATTACGCTGCAGGTGGGACGCGTTGGAACAATTACGCCGGTCGCAGAACTTGAACCGGTCTTTGTCGGCGGCACGACGGTAAGCCGGGCCACACTGCATAATGAAGATTATATCCATGAGCTCGACTTGCGGGTCGGCGACACTGTTGTCGTCGAAAAAGGGGGCGACGTTATACCGAAAGTGAGCGCGGTGAACGCCGCAAAGCGCGAGAAAAGCTCGAAACCGTTCGTAATGCCCAAAGAATGTCCCGAATGCGGCTCACGAATTTACCGGCCGGAAGGCGAAGCGGCATACTATTGCGAAAATTCAGAATGTCCGGCACAGGTCCGCGGACGGATCGAACATTTTGCCCACCGCGGCGCAATGGATATTGAAGGACTGGGCGAAGCGGTCATCGATTTGCTGGTGAACGAGCAGTTGATCCACACACTCGCCGACATTTATTCTTTGAAGAAAAATCAGATCGTTCCGCTCGAACGGATGGGGGAAAAGAGCGCACAGAACTTGATTGACGCCATCGCACAGAGCAAACTGCAGCCATTCCACAAGGTACTGTTTGCGCTAGGCATCCGCTATGTCGGCGCGGGAGTCGCGAAACTACTTGCCGATTCGTTCGGGTCAATCGAAAAGATTCAAAATGCATCTCAAGAAGAATTGGAAGACGTAGAGGGTATCGGACCCCGCATCGCAGAAAGCGTTGTCCGTTTTTTTAAGGAGCGGCATACAAAAGAACTCGTGAACAAACTGCAGCGGGCCGGCGTGACGCTGAAATCCGAGAAGAAAAAAAATTCCGCGCAGCATTTTAGCGGGAAAACATTCGTACTCACGGGCGGGTTAACTTCGATGACCCGCGAAGAAGCAAAAGAGAAAATAGAATCGTTCGGAGGAAAAGTAACATCGAGCGTAAGCGCTAAAACGGATTTCGTCGTCGTCGGAACGGACGCAGGGTCAAAGCTTCAGAAAGCCGCCGAGCTTGGCGTAAAGACGGTCAACGAAAAAGAATTTCAAAAGATGCTGGCTCAGTAGATGTCGGACACCGTATCCACAAGACGCGGCTGAACTATATGCAGTGTCAATCATCAAAGTGCCCGGCATCTTTCCGCACAACTTGCTTTTAAGATAAACCTTTTGCAACTTTAATCAGCCAGAGAAAGAGCGACGAATTTATTATGCTGGAATCTCCAAGGATGCGGGTCGGAATGGCTCTTGCACGGTTTCATTTCCGCAAGCATACCTATCCGCAGACGGAATTCACAAACTTGTATTCCGAAGCGCGCACTGCTCTCGTGATTGTTCCTGAAAACAGCGAGCATCGCGCCCTGGCGATCCCTTTGCTGACGTCGCTGCAAAATAAATTTCGCGGAAATAAACTGACGATCGTCATCTACGATTCTTTCCGCGATCTTTCAAGCTCGCTCGCTCATTGCGACGTTTTTCCGATGACGAAAGACAATATCAGCTTTTTCTATCTACCCAGGAAAAAAGCGGTGCAGAAACTCAGCCGGCAGAAATTTGACGTCGTATTTGACCTCAATATTCCAATGGTTCTTCACGCAGCATACCTGTGCCGAAGCGCTAATGCAGCCTTAAAAGTCGGCTTTGTGAAAGAAAACGGCGATAAGTTCTACAATTTTCAGTTGAAGACATCCCACGAAAAAAGCCCGCAGCGAAGTTTCGAGCAATTGTTGCGCACTATGGCAATGTTTTGACGGAGCGGTGGAGGTCCAATGAAGTTTGATGTTACAAAGAATACGCAGCACACGGTAATAAAAATTAAAGAACGCAAACTCGACGTTTCCGTGTCGCCTGAGTTGAAAGGTGAATTCATTCTGCTCTGCCGCCCTACTCTCAAATCACTTGTTGTCGATTTGACCGATGTCGAGTTTTGCGACAGCACCGGCTTGAGCGCTCTCCTCATCGCTGAACGCCAAATGCGCGGACACGGAGGCAAGGTTATCCTCGTCGGCGTCCAAAAGAAAGTATTGGCACTTCTTAAAATCTCCCAGCTCGACCGCGTATTCCAAATATTCGACACCGTCGCCAAAGCGACGAAAGAGTGAATCTCTCTGTCCCAGTGTTTCCAGCATGCCTCAATTGGGTATTTTTTTTCCGTTAACGCCCGTCCGGTGCCCAACGCAAAAACCGCCGTAATCTTCCTTTCCACCATTACTCAAAATTGTTTTCCTTCGTGAACCGCTGTTTTCTGCCGTTGACTTTTTCTTGCACAAAGGGTACGAGTCGGTTTTTGGACACCATTCGCAGGAGTTTCCCGTGCGACTTACCATAATAGACTTGATCGTCGTCGCGATATACTTTGCCATTAACCTGGGAGTCGCACTGTTCCTTCGCAAACGCGCGACAAAGAGCGTCAGCGAATTTTTTATCTCGGGGAGAAACGTTTCGTGGTGGCTTGCGGGCACGTCGATGGTTGCGACCACATTCGCCGCCGATACGCCGCTGGTCGTCACCGGCCTCGTTGCCAGGAACGGCATCGCCGGGAACTGGATCTGGTGGAGCATGGCCTTCAGCGGAATGCTTACCGTTTTCTTTTTCGCCAAGCTGTGGCGGCGTGCTGGAGTCCTCACCGACGTGGAATTCGCCGAGATTCGATACTCTGGGAAACCGGCTACGTTCCTTCGCTGGTTTCGTGCCGTCTACCTCGGACTCCCAATCAACCTCATCATCCTGGGCTGGGTGAACCTTGCGATCGTCAAAATAATGATGCTGGTGCTCGGAATAACAAAAATTGAAGCGCTCGCAATAGCGATTGCTATTATGTTTATCACCGCTTCAATTTCAACGCTGTCGGGATTGTGGGGAGTTTTGTGGACAGACTTGTTCCAGTTCGTTTTAAAAATGGGAATGGTCATCCTGCTTGCGGTCTTCGCTATTAATGCGACGGGGGGCATGAATGCGATGGTCGCGGAACTTCATAAAATTGATGAGACACGAGGATCTCAAGGGTCCGTGCTGTCATTCGTGCCTGACCTCAACTCGGCATGGATGCCGATGATAACGTTTTTCGTTTTCATCGCCGTGAACTGGTGGGCGTCGTGGTATCCCGGAGCTGAACCGGGAGGAGGCGGGTATGTTGCTCAGCGGATCTTTTCAGCAAAAAACGAGAAACACTCTCTCCTCGCAACTCTCTGGTTTAACGTGGCTCACTACGCCATACGTCCATGGCCGTGGATTTTGGTCGGATTGGTCGCGGTGGTCCGCTACCAGCATGTTGCGGCGTTTCAGGCGGACCCCGAATCGGGATACATCCGCATTCTTATCTCGGACCTGCCGGCATATCTCCGCGGTCTGATGCTGGCCGCATTTGCGGCAGCGTATATGTCCACGATCGGAACACAGCTAAACTGGGGCGCGAGTTATCTCGTGAACGACGTCTACCGCCGTTTCTGGAGGCCAGACAAAAACGAGAAACACTATGTGGCCGTCTCGCAAGGTATTACTATGATGCTGATGGTTTTTTCCGCCGTTGTCACGTTTTATATGGATTCAATCGGCAACGCGTGGAGATTTTTGATGGCGGTCGGCGCAGGAACAGGCCTCGTGTACATTCTCCGCTGGTTCTGGTGGCGCATCAATGCGTGGAGCGAAATCTCGGCGATGATCGCGGCATTCGTCGTATCGATGATACTGCAATTCGGCTTTCATCTCAACGAAGGAGAGCCGAAAGAATTCGCGTACCTTCTTCTTATCACTGTTACGGCAACAACGGCTGTTTGGCTTTCAGCGACATTTCTAACACAACCCGAGCCTAAGGATAAATTGCTGTCCTTTTACCGCCGCGTCCGGCCCAATGCAACAATGTGGAAACCGATAGCCGTCGAGGCAACCGACGTCGTTCCTCAGAAAGATGGAATATTTAATCTTGTGAATTGGATAAGCGGCGTTATTATGATCTACGCATTCCTTTTCGGGACTGGGAAAATAATTCTGGGAAGCGTTTCGACCGGGACAGCCCTTCTCGCAGTCGGTTTCATTTTTGGCGGGATTATTTATCGCAGAATCAATAAGCGGGGATGGGAAGTGCTGAGCTCGTAAGAAAAATACACCGGAACGCCGCTTGCTTTCAGGAAACATAGCACAGCGGCGTCACGAACAGAATCGACGGCCCAAACAGAAGAAATCCAAGCCTCTCGAAATGAACACCGGGGGACAGTTTTACCGTTCCGTAAACTCCATGGAGAATCATTGGAACAAACAACATAAGCACAATGAGTGAGGCGATATGGAATACGGCAAGAATTGACACAACCGCCGCTCCCCCAGTTAGGTAAAGCAATACCTTCGAAACGTTGTAAACTCGTTTAATAGCAATGTCTTGCCAAACATTGGCTGTATTGCCTTTGCTGCATATTCTTTGTATTTTTTCAACACGATGTATTGCTTTTCACGGCTGTGGTGCATGGGCATTACAGCCGTTTATGTTTTGAGAGTGAAGAGAGGTTCCTCAACAGACTTTGGGAACCAAATACCACGGCAAGGAATGAAAAAAGTTCTCATCATAACATACTATTTTCCGCCGTCGGGAGGACCGGGAGTTCAACGCGTGCTGAAGTTCGTGAAGTACCTCCCCGAATTTGGGTGGGAGCCGATTATCCTCACTGTGAAAGACGGGGATTACCCGGCGCGCGACGAATCGCTGCTGAAAGAAATTCCCCCTTCCTTGAAAGTTTTTAGGACGCCCATCCTTGAACCGTACGGTTTCTACCGAAGCATCACCGGCAAGAAGCCCGGCACTGCGGTTGACGTCAACAACATTCCCAAAAAGGGAGAACGAAAGAGTTTCTCCGAAACAATTGCTGAATTCGTCCGTGCGACGTTTTTTATCCCCGATGCGCGCGTCGGCTGGCTGTTCACCGCGGTCAGCGAAGCAAGAAGAATCATCAAACAGGAAAAAATTGATGCGATCTACTCTTCTTCTCCGCCGTACACATGCGCTGTGATTGCCCGAAATGTTCATCGCACAACGGGCTTGCCGTGGATAGCCGGATTCCGCGACCCGTGGACGGGATTTCTCTCAACACCGAACCGCTGGTTTCTTCCGAAAAAAATAGATGAGTTTCTTGAACGAAGTTGTTTCGAAGAAGCGACGCGAGTTGAAGTGGCGTGGCGCGGCATTCTCCTCGATCTCCATAAAAAATATCCGGACATTCCCGTTGATAAAGTTGTTCATTTGCCGAACGGATTCGACGGCGCCGATTTTCCACCGGCCACGTACCGCCGGAATGAAAAGTTTACGGTAACATATACCGGCTCGATGTACGGCGTTCGGAATCCAAAGACATTTCTGCAGGCGGTCGCGAATCTCATCGCTGCAAAAAAAATCGACCCAACGAAAATCCTTCTCAAGTTTATCGGCAGGTTCGGCGCCGAAGTCGTGGAAATGTTTCACGAGCCAGCCGTTGCGGGCTGCATTGAGGCGCTCCCCTATCTCCCTCACTCCGAGAGTATCGAGCATCTGATGAAATCCGATGCATTATTGCTCATCGTTGATGAATACGCAGGAGGCGAAGAAATCGTCCCCGGAAAAGTTTTCGAATACATCGGCGCGCGGCGGCCGATCATCGGCGTTGCCCGCGAGGGAGCGGTAACGGAGCTGCTGCAAACCACGCGCACCGGACATGCGGCGCGGAATGACGACGTCCCCGCCATCGAGCGCATCATTCTTGAATATTACAACGATTATCTCTATAATAAATCCAGTTTTTCTCCAGACGCGAAAGCGATCGGACAGTTTGAAAGAAAAGAAATTACAAAACGGTTAGCACAGCTTTTCGATGACTCGCTTGAACGAGCAGCTTCATAACTCACTTCATTAGCGCATATCCTCAAATGGCAAAAACAAAAAATCAGCCTCGTGCGGAAGCACGGCCCATCATTCCAAAGAAGTATCAGCATTACGCGGCAGCCGGCATCATATTGCTGGCCCTCGTCATCTTTTTCCATGATGTGGTTTTTTCCGGCAAAGTCTTTTTTGCGGGGGACAATCTGGCGTCGCGGAGTTTTAATCCGTTCGTGGCAGATGCCAAAAAGAACGACGTCTACCCCTTATGGGTGCCGTATATTTTTTGCGGAATGCCTTCGCTGGCAAGCCTCCTGTCGGCCCAGAATCGTGTCTACGACCTCACCTCCACGTTTGTCGATTGGGCTCATAACGCCTTTACATTTGTTCTTCAGAACGAAGCGGGCACGACGGTGATGTTTTACTATTTCATTTTCGGCGTGTCGATGTATTTTTTTATGATCCACAAAAAGAAATCGCCTTTAGCCGCTTTGTTTACATCGCTTGCGACGCTTTTTTCGACGTACGTCATCATCCTCATCATGGTTGGGCATAACACTAAGATCGCATCCATTTGTTTACTGCCGATTGTGCTGATGCTTATAGAGGAGATGATCGACGACTTCAAATGGTGGCACGGCATTGTCTTAATGGTCGCCATCCATATCCAGCAGCTTGCCTCGCATATTCAGTTCTTTTTTTATACGTATCTGTTGATCGGCATCTATTATCTCTATCTGCTCGTTTTCCGGATCATCAAGAAGGAGCATTGGTTCAACGTTCTTCGTAGCGGAATCGTATTTGCGCTGGCAGCCGGTTTTTCTTTCGCGATGTCCGCCGATATCTATCTATCAACGCTGGAATATAATCCGTATTCGATACGCGGCACGAATCCGATCGTCCAGCCAGCGAACGCCGCACAGTCTAAAACGGCTGAAGGCGGGCTCGATTACGAGTACGCTACCAATTGGTCGTTCAGTCCGGGCGAAACGATGACGTTTTTCATACCGTCCATGTACGGATTCGGCAGCCAGCCGTATAAAGGACCGCTTACCGGAAATCAAGAGCAGGAACTGAACACGTATTGGGGGCAAATGACCTTTACCGATGCGCCGCAATATATGGGACTCATCGTCCTCGTCTTTGCAGTCCTTGGCGCATATTATAATCGGCGCGATCGTTTTGTCCAGGCCATGCTCATCGTCTCGGGTTTATCACTGTTTGTCTCGTTCGGTAGAAATTTCTCCCCGGTGTACGATCTGATGTACTACTATTTCCCGGAATTTAACAAGTTTCGCATCCCGTCAATGATTCTTATCCTTCTGCAGCTTATCGTCCCAATCCTCGCAGGGTACGGTTTGCAATCGATCATTGACAAAGGCAATGACAAAATTTCGCCGGGGGGAGAAAAAAAATACAAATACATCATCGGCGGCGCGGGTGTGCTGTTCGTCGTCGGATTTGTGGGACGGGGAATCTTTGAGGACGTATACAGGGGTTTCATTGGAAGCGACGGCCTTTCCAAATTATTGTCGGAACTCGTCGGGAGGCAGCCGGAAAACGTTCTTGCCCAGGTCCGCCCGATGATATTTGATTTCCTTTTTGACTCGGTAATGTCGGATTATTTGATGGCAACATTTTTCCTCCTTTCCGTTTTCGGACTTGCGTATGCGTACAGAAAACATTTTATCGCGTCAACAACCTTCGCCACCATAATTATTGTACTGGCGCTGGTCGACTTGTGGCGAGTTGATTTCAAACCGATGCAGCTTCACGATGCGACGCTGCAAACCACAGAGTTCGCAACGCCGGATTATGTGCAGGCGATACAGCAGGACAAATCGTTGTATCGAGTGTTGAACACCGAAAACCTGAGGGAACCGTCGAATACTCTCGCGTACTATAGACTGCAGAGTATCGGCGGGTACCATGGCGCCAAGATCCGTATTTACCAGGATGTCGTCGATGTGGCGACTATCGGAAATCCGACTGTTTGGGAGTTGATGAACGCGAAATATATTATCGCCGACCCCAAGGAAAACATACCCGGCCTCCCTGTCGTTTTTCAGGGGCAGGTCAAAAAAGTCCTCGCGTATCCTCCGGGAAGCCGGCGGGCATGGTTTGTCGATTCCGCCGCGGTCGATTCCGGGCTTGGGATCCTATACCGTATTCGCGATATGTCGTTTAACCCGCATCATATCGCATACTTTGAAAAGAACCCCGGTATTTCCATTGAACCTCCCGACACGTCGGCCAAGGTTGCTGTCAACGGCTTCGGCATTCACAATGTTTCATTCGACGTTGAAGCATCCGGCAAAAACCTTCTTTTTGTCAGTGAAATTTATTACCCGAAGGGATGGAAAGCGTTCATCGACGGTACGCCGACAGAGATTTACAAAACGGATTATGCCTTCCGTTCGGTCGTCGTTCCGAAGGGAAAACATCGCGTCGAATTTATTTTCCACCCCGATCAATATTTTCTCGGCCGGAACATCAGCCTCGTCACAAATATTCTCTCGTGGTGTGCAATGTTGGTCGTCGGATTCTTCTGGTGGAGGAAGCGTACCATCCATGGAGAACCTGCGGCAAAGAAGTGACCTCGTTCCAGCGTCGGCGGTAGAAACGCGAATCTTGGGTTTCGTGACATAGATCTTAGAGATTTTTTCTATTAAGGATACACGTGGACAAATTTGTTATTCACGGCGGTAAGGCGTTGCGGGGAACGGTGCGTATCAGCGGCGCAAAAAATGCATCGCTCGCGCTGATGCCGGCAACGCTCCTCGCCAGCGGCAAATACGAATTGCACAACACCCCCGACCTGCGGGACGTTGCGACCATGTCCCGTCTGCTTCAGACGATGGGAGTCACCGTCGAACGAAAAGGACGATCGCTTCATGTCAATACGTTTCGCGTCAACAAATTCGAAGCTCCGTACGAGCATGTTAAAAAAATGCGGGCCTCCATTTACGTGCTCGGCCCGCTGGTAGCCCGCTACGGACACGCAAAAGTATCGCTGCCGGGTGGATGCGCATGGGGACCGCGCCCGGTCGACCTCCACATCGAGGGACTAAAAAAATTAGGCGCAACTATAGATTTGGAGCGCGGGTACATCATTGCAAAAGCGCGGCGCCTGAAGGGTGCCCGTATTTCGTTCAAGATTTCCAGCGTCGGTGCAACGGGAAATATTCTGATGGCATCAGTGCTTGCGAAAGGAACAACGCTCATCGAGAACGCGGCGGTTGAACCGGAAATCACGAATCTTGCCGAACTACTTGTTTTGATGGGAGCGACGATCAATGGAATCGGAACAAACGTGCTCGAGGTAGAAGGAATCGACGCCCTACACCCGGCAAACGTGGAAACAATCCCCGACCGCATCGAAACCGGGACAATGCTGGTGGCATGCGCCATCTGCGGAGGGAAAGTGAGGATCGAGGAATGCAACCCCCAGCACGTTTCAGCGGTCACCGCCCGGCTGGAAGACGCCGGCGTAAAGGTAAAAGCCGATTCAACATCAATTGAAATTCATGCGGCGAAGGAACTCGAACCCGTTGACGTTACGACCGCAATCTATCCCGGCTTTCCCACGGACATGCAGGCACAATGGATTGCCTTGATGGCCGTCGCGAAAGGCTCATCCACCGTCACCGACATGATCTACTTCGATCGATTCAAACATGTGCCGGAGTTAGTGCGTTTGGGTGCCGATATTGTTCTGAACGAAAATGCGGCCGTCATCCGCGGCGTGAAAAAATTAACCGGTGCAAAAGTCATGTCGACGGATTTGCGTGCGTCCGCCGCTTTGATCCTCGCCGGTTTACGGGCACACGGCGAAACAGAAGTCCTCCGCGTCTACCATCTTGACCGCGGGTACGAGATGATCGAAAAAAAATTACAAGGTTTGGGGGCTGATATTACCAGGGAAAAAGGGGAAGAGTTTTAAGATAGATATTATGTAGAGCACCTTAAAGGTGTCCTATATTCTTTTGGGAATCGACAAATAGAACGCAGCGCCCTTCCCCCGGTCACTCTCACACCATAACGCACAATTGTTCAGTTCAGCAAGTTTCTTCGCGATGTACAATCCCAATCCCGCCCCCTGCTGCTCTTGCAATTCGCGATCCACTTGATAGAATTTTTGGAATAGACGATCCTGTTTCTCAACGGGAATTCCATATCCATTGTCCATTACGCTGATGACGTACCGATCTTCTTCGTTGTGCGAAGCAATGGTGATGATCGCTCCTGCGGGAGAGAATTTACATGCGTTGTCGAACAAGCGGGCAACAATATTTTCAAGGTGCTGGGAATGAATAAAAAGAAAAGGCGATTCGTCGGCCACCTCTATCTTGAGAGTAATGTCTTTGGTTTTCTTAATGTCTTCGCGCACCGCGGCAAAGCGGTTCACAATTCCCAAAGGAGCGATACACGCCTCGCGGAAGTCAATCTCTCTCGCAATTTCGCCAGACTCGATTCTAACCACGAGCAAAAAATCTTCGACCATCCTGTTGAGCCGGAGCGTGCCGACTTTCAACATCTTTAAGAATTCTGTGAAATCCTCGGGAGACAACGCGTCCTTCCCGCCCGAGAGAATTTCTGCCGCACCGAGGATGGATGTCAACGGCGTGCGCATTTCATGGGAGATAAGCCTGAACAGTTGATCCTTGAGGGTGTCCATTTGCAGAGATATCGAATCGTTCAGCTGCCGGCTTCGCTTGAGCTTACCTTTAATCGTAGAGATCAGCATTTCAGGCTCATACGGCTTGACCAAATAATCGTCGCTGCCGAGCTCTTTTCCTGTTATGATATGTTGGAGGTCGGCATGGCCGGAGAGAAAGATGAAGGGAGTGTTCTCAAACTTTGAATTAGACCGGACTTTTTCAAACAAATCGAAGCCGCTCATTCCCGGCATCGTGATATCCGATAAAATAAGGTCGGGAATGGTTGTATCCAAGATTTCTATGGCTGCAGCTCCGCTCAACGCCGTGAGCGGAATGTATCCCTCCATCTCCAGGTATGCCGCCGTAATCTCCAGCAGTTCGGGTTCGTCATCCACGATAAGAATTTTGGGGCCGTGTGCCAGCATTCGCTAAACCTATAAAGACTTTTGTAGAATAGAAATCATCTGACTGTGGATTATGCCGTTAGTAGCGAGCGTGCTCGGCTCGTAGATATTCGACGGCGTGTTTTTGAAATCCGTGACCGTGCCGCCTGCTTCCTGAACCAGCAAAACACCAGCGGCCTTGTCCCATGGATTGAGGAAGACCTCCCAGTACCCGTCTAACCGCCCCGATGCAACATACGCCAGGTCAAGCGCGGCAGATCCGAGGCGGCGTACGCCCTGCCCTTCCATCAACAGATTGACAAAATGTTCGACAACATGGTTCGGGTTTTCCTTCACGTTATAAGGAAAACCTGTCACAAGCAAGCTATTGATAAGCGAATCACTCGATGATACATGAATCTTTTTGCCGTTGAGAAATGCCCCTCCCCCTTTTTCAGCAGTGAACATTTCATCGGAGGAAGGGTCGTAGATTGCGCCGGCGATAATCGTTCCGTTCAACTCAACGCCGATCGAAACGCAGAAAATCGGCAAGGAATGGGTATAATTGGTCGTGCCGTCCAGCGGGTCGATCACCCATCGGTACTCCGATTGCACCTTATGGCTGCCGCTTTCTTCCGCAAGAATATCGTGGGACGGATAATGTTGTTTGATTTTTTTGATAATCAGCGCTTCGGCTTGCTTGTCAATTTCGGTAACGAGGTTGGTTTCCTGCCCTTGTTTTCGTTCGATGTGCTTTACTTTACCGAGGTTGTATTTAAGAAATTTCCCCGCTTCGAGCGCGGCTTCCCTTGCAACAATAAGCATGAGGTTTTTTATGTTGTGAGGTGATTCAGTCGTATTGGTATAATGTAAAGAATTTTCTTGCGAGGTTCAAACTAAGAAAAAATCAGCGGCGTATTGCTCTGCATGGCCATATCTTTATATTTTTTTTATACTTTTCGGCTGCCTTTTTACGCCCTCTTCATTGCGCTCCTAAGGGGGAGAGTCTATATTGATGCCCATAATCTATCAATATGGAGATTTAAATGTCAGGAGGGTCTTTTGCTATGGCTATGATATTCACGGATTTGGCGCATAGATTTTTCTTCTGGAGAAGAGGTCGCAAATCAGATTCGGCGGAAGACCGCGACCAGAAAAGCTACTCCGCCTTTGTTGAAGAGAACGAAATTACACATGCCCGGTTGTCGCATTTTGCGGCGCAATTAGGTCACATGCGAATGAGGTCATCAACCAGAAATCAAAAACCATAAGGATCGCCATGTTTCAGAAACAAATTCGCCCAACTCTTGTTGTTCTTATCCTGTTCACTTTCCTAACGGGAATCGTTTATCCTTTGGTTGTTACGGGAATTGCACAAGTTGTTTTTCCGGAGAAGGCAAATGGTAGTTTTATCAAAAAAGACGGAAAGATCGTCGGCTCCGAATTGATCGGACAGCCATTCAGCGACTCAAAATACTTTTGGAGCCGCTTATCGGCGACGGGACCGTACGCGTATAATGCCGGAGCCTCATCCGGGTCTAATTATGGGCCGCTTAATCCAGCACTCTTCGACGGTGTAAAAAAGAGAGTACAAGACCTCAAGACCGCCGACTCACTCAACACTCAGCCGATTCCTGTTGACCTTGTTACTGCTTCGGCAAGCGGTCTTGACCCGCATATCAGCGTCGCTGCGGCTCTGTATCAGATGGCGCGCGTTGCTCGTGTTCGGGGAATGAGTGAACCGCAGGTTCGCGCTCTGGTTGATCAATTCACCGAGGGGAGGCAATTAGGCTTTCTCGGGGAATATCGCGTCAATGTGCTGAAACTGAATCTCGCACTGGATGAATCTCAATCTGTACCAAAGGAGAAATAGAAATGGACGACCTCATCTATATCGGTATTGTTGCAGTATCTTTTTTGTTGACGTGGGGATTAATGAGACTCTGTGAAAATCTCGGAGAATTTAAATCAGGAGAAAATGTATGAACTGGCTTTATTTCATTTCTGGACTAATCGCGGTGGGTCTGCTGATTTACCTTTTCATTGTCTTATTAAAGCCGGAGATGTTTGAATGACACTCAATGGAATTCTGCAAATCGCATTCTACCTTGTCGTCCTGGTGCTTGCCGCAAAACCGCTCGGCATCTTTATGGCGCGGGTGTACCAACGGGAACGGACGTTTCTCGACCCGATCCTCGGCCCCCTGGAACGCTTTATTTATCGTCTAGCAAAGATTAACCCGGACGAAGAGTTCGATTGGAAAGAGAACGCAGTTGCGTTGCTTGTTTTCAACTTTGCGGGGCTTCTGATAGTCTACGCGCTGCAGCGTCTTCAACAGTTCCTTCCGTTGAATCCGCAAGGGATGCCCGCAGTTTCTCCGGACTCTTCCTTCAACACGGCAGTCAGTTTTGCGACGAACACAAACTGGCAAGGATATGGGGGAGAGACGACGATGAGCTATCTGACTCAAATGCTCGCGTTGACCGTGCAGAATTTCGTTTCGGCGGCGTCGGGAATGGCGATTCTTATTCTGTTCACACGCGGACTCGCCCGACATTCGGCCAAGACATTAGGTAATTTTTGGGTTGATATGACGCGGAGTACTTTGTATATCCTTCTCCCGCTTTCTATAATCTTTGCGCTCGTGCTCGTCTCGCAAGGTACTGTTCAGAATTTTTCGCCATATGTTTCCGCGCCCCTCTTACAATCCACGACCGACACAAGCGGAGCAAAGGTGACGGAACAGGTTGTAGCGATGGGGCCGGCCGCTTCACAAATTGCCATCAAGCAGCTCGGCACTAACGGCGGCGGCTTCTTCAACGTCAATTCGGCGCATCCATATGAAAATCCTACTCCACTTTCTGATTTTCTGGAAATGCTCTCAATATTGCTTATCGCCGCTGCTCTCTGTTACACCTACGGCTACATGGTGAAGGACACGCGCCAGGGGTGGTCAATACTTGCAGCGATGATGATTATTTTCATCGGCTTCCTCGCTCTGGCGGGATGGGCCGAAGAACGAGGAAATCCGGCATTCACAGCTCTGGGCATCGATCAAACTTCGAGCAGCCTCCAGCCCGGGGGCAATATGGAAGGAAAAGAAGTTCGTTTTGGTATCGCGAATTCTGTCTTGTGGGCAACTGCAACTACTGCTGCCTCGAACGGTTCGGTAAATTCAATGCACGATTCGTTTACTCCGTTGGGCGGCTTAGTCACACTCGTGATGCTCCATTTCGGCGAAGTGGTGTTCGGCGGCGTCGGCTCGGGACTTTACGGGATGCTCGTCTTTGTCATTGTCGCGGTCTTTGTTGCCGGACTTCTCGTCGGACGTACACCGGAGTATTTAGGGCATAAAATTGAAACATTCGAGATGAAGATGGCGTCGCTTCTCATTCTCATTATGCCGATCACGGTCCTTGTCTTTACTGCTATCGCCGTTGTGACCACGGCAGGAACGAGCGGGATATTCAACCCCGGACCCCACGGTTTCAGCGAAGTGTTGTACGTTTTCACGTCGCAGGCAAACAACAACGGCAGCGCTTTTGCGGGAATAAGTGTGAACACGCCGTTCTACAATATTACTGGGGGAATCGCAATGATCATCGGGCGCTACTGGTTAGCCGTCCCGACGCTCGCGCTTGCCGGTTCTCTCGTACGCAAAAAATTTGTCCCGGTGAGCGAAGGAACGCTGCCAACCCACACACCACTCTTCATTTTCTGGCTGGTTGCGGTGGTGCTTATTGTCGGCGCGCTTAACTTCCTGCCGGCTCTCGCACTCGGCCCAATTGTCGAACATTTCATGATGGTCCACTAACTCGTTAATTGCACTAAAGGAACACTACAGAATGACAACACAGAATTCACAACAACTGAAGAAGCCTTTGGGCCTGACCAGCGAAATGTATCGCCGCGCAATTGCGGACTCGATCACCAAACTAAATCCCCGCTTGATGGTCCGCAATCCCGTGATGTTCGTTGTTGAGGTGGGAAGCATACTTACTACAGCTTTATGGATTCAGGCATTATCCGGACATGGTGAGGCTGCGGGATGGTACATCGGAAGTGTCTCGTTGTGGCTTTGGTTCACAGTCCTCTTTGCAAACTTCTCGGAAGCGCTCGCAGAAGGACGTGGAAAGGCCCAGGCGGATGCGTTGCGTCGCGCGCGTCAGGAGACCAAAGCAAAACGGCTGAAGAGTCCTAAGCACGGCTCAGCTTTCGAGGTTGTGACGTCGACTCTTCTGCAAAAAGGCGATGCGTTCCTTGTTGAGACCGGCGAGACGATCGCGGTGGACGGTGAAGTTATAGAGGGCATCGCTTCCGTGGACGAAAGTGCAATTACCGGCGAAAGTGCGCCTGTGATCCGCGAGTCCGGCGGCGACCGAAGCGCCGTTACCGGCGGTACACGTGTGTTGTCCGATTGGTTGATCATTCGGGCGACAACAGAAATCGGCGGCGGTTTTCTCGATCGCATGATTCGTCTAATTGAAGGGGCAAAAAGACAAAAGACCCCGAATGAAATTGCGCTGAACATACTTCTTGCTGCATTCACGATTATTTTTCTTATGGTCTGCGTAACGCTCCTCCCCTACTCTCTCTTCAGCGTTCAGGCGGCGGGCCAGGGCACACCCGTCACTGTTACGGTGCTGGTCGCGCTCCTCGTCTGCCTGATCCCGACGACGATCGGCGGACTTCTTTCCGCAATCGGCATTGCAGGCATGGACCGAATGATCCGGCACAATGTGATCGCAACATCCGGACGCGCGATTGAAGCCGCAGGAGATGTTGATGTTCTCCTTCTCGATAAGACGGGAACCGTCACGCTCGGAAACCGAATGGCGACCGAATTCACTCCGGCTCCCGGAATCACAAAAGAGCGTCTCGCCGATGCTGCTCAACTCGCGTCGCTTGCCGACGAGACGCCGGAAGGACGTTCGATCGTAGTCCTTGCAAAGGAAAAACATGGACTTCGCGAACGAAACGTCAATGAGATCTCCGCACACTTCGTCCCGTTCAGTGCACAAACGCGCATGAGCGGGGCAGACATCCAGGCTGAAGGAAAAAACGGGAACAGAACAATCCGCAAGGGAGCTGCGGAAGCGATCAAAGTGTACGTCGAACAATTAGGCGGCGTATTTCCTGCGGCGGTTCAACAACTGGTCCAGGACATCAGCCGAGCGGGAGCCACACCTCTCGTTGTTGTAGAGAACAAGGAAGTTCTCGGCGTGATTCATCTTAAGGATATCGTCAAGGGCGGAATCAAGGAGCGTTTTGCGCACCTGCGGAAGATGGGAATTAAAACCGTAATGATCACCGGGGACAATCAATTGACCGCCACAGCTATTGCTGCGGAAGCCGGCGTTGATGATTTTCTTGCGGAAGCAAAGCCTGAAGATAAACTGAAATTGATCCGCGATTATCAAAAAGGGGGCCGCCTTGTCGCAATGACCGGAGACGGCACGAACGACGCTCCGGCTCTGGCTCAAGCCGACGTTGCGGTTGCGATGAACACCGGCACACAATCTGCCCGCGAAGCGGCAAACATGATCGACCTCGACAGCAATCCCACCAAACTCTTGGAAATTGTGGAGATTGGAAAACAGCTCCTAATGACTCGCGGCACACTCACCACGTTCAGCATCGCCAACGATGTAGCAAAATATTTTGCCATCATACCTGCGGCATTTGCGACAACGTATCCCGCATTGAACGCCCTGAACATCATGGGTCTTGCCACTCCTGAAAGCGCCATACTTTCTGCGGTTATCTTCAACGCATTGATTATCGTTGTCCTTATTCCGCTGGCCCTCAAGGGAGTCAAATATCGTCCTGTGAGTGCTGTGCAATTGCTGCGGAGACACTTGTTCATTTACGGTGTAGGAGGAGTCATCGTTCCCTTCTTCGGAATTAAACTCGTTGACATGATTCTCGTTGCGTTGAGGCTTACGTAAAGCTCACAGAGCCATCGTTTTCGGTTTTCCTGAAACTCATACGGTATAGCCGCAAGGTTCTTTTATCCCTTTTAAAGAAACGGTCGAGTTTCTTGATACGATAGTTATTCCTTCATCTTTGCCTCGAGGATAATCGCCAACCTCAAGGGAAGCGACTCATCCGCTGAAATTGCTTCACGAAAGGTTCGTTCCTCTCTTTGCTGCAAGTACCTGAATCTCCTATCCAACTAATTCTTCCACCCTTGCTTAAGTTAAAACACCGGCATTCCTCTATTTTTCGCCAGGGCCCTCACCCAAAAACGATTGATATCCATATAATTTATTTCGATCCGGGGCGCTTGCTTTCGATCCAGTTGGGCTGGCGCCTTACTTATTAAAGTAAATATATATTGTTACTTTATTTTTATCGTATTTTTATATAATCCGCTTTTCATTTTATATATTTTTAATTGCTTTCCCGTTCATGGCTCATCATATTGGTTCCGTCATTATTCAAATTGATCAATGCGAAGAGCACTATTGCCGGAAGGAAAGCACAATCATGATTTATGATCCGCAGGTGCAGCGATTCTCCTGCATGTTTCCATTGATACAGCAGTTGTAGACCGGATAGATTTCAATCGATTTCACACCGTCACACAATAAAATATTCGGAGGAATACGACCATGCTTACCCAAATCCAAGTCTGGCTTCTCCCAATCGCGATTCTTATGACCACAGCGGTTCTTGCTTTTCCTTTGAGCCGGTTTCTTGCATGGATCATGGATGGAAAATACAAACCGGTGCCGATCTTTCTCTGGTTTGAAAATCGCCTAAAAGACGGGCCGCAAAATTGGAAGCAGTATACGGCATCGATACTTATTTTTAATACTGTTCTTTTTGTTTTCGGCTTTGCCGTCCTGGTCCTCCAGCCATGGATGCCGTTGAATCCCGACGGAAAAGATATGCTCGCACCGAGCACGATTCTTCATTCTGTCCTTTCATTTATGACCAACACCGATCTGCAGCACTATTCCGGCGATCAACATTTGTCAACCTTCAGCCAGATATTTTTCGGGCTGGCCAATTTCTTTTTGTCTGCCTCCATCGGCTTTTGCGGCTTGACGGCGATTATCCGCGCACTACGCGGCGATTCGTCGGTCGGCAATTTTTTCGTCGACATGTGGCGTGTTGTAATGTACATGTTCCTCCCGATCGCATTTCTTTTCGGCATTGTATTCCTGCAACAAGGATCGCCGATGACCCTTGAAAGCTCTTATCATGTTTCGACATTGGAACGTGGATCAATGGGAGTGACGGACAAAGGGGATCCGAAACTACAAAATATTGTCGTCGGGCCATTGGCAGCATTTGTGCCGATGAAGCAGTTAGGGACCAACGGAGGAGGATTCTACGGCATGAATTCCGCTCATCCTTTTGAAAATCCCACAGCTTTCACAAATTTTCTTTCGTGTGTTGCGATGATGCTATTTCCATTCGCCCTTGTTTTGATGTATGGCCGCATGCTCGGCCGCATGCGCCACTCGTATGTAATTTTTTCGGTCATGATGATCCTTATGATCGGCACTATCGTTTGGGCGGTGTATTTTGACACACTTAAACCAAATCCGGGGCTGACCAGCCATAGCGGACAATCCTACGAAGTCCTCAGTTCAACGGCGCCCGGTGGAAGACGCTCCATTACGGTTCCTCCGGTGGGAGCGCTCCCGGTGGACCAGCATCTAGGCAACCTTGAAGGAAAAGAAATGAGGTTCGGGACATCGGCAGGAGCAACCTTTGCGGCGTTAACTGTTGACGTCACAGACGGAGCGGTAAATTGCGAGCATGACAGCCTAAACCCCATCGCGGCAATATCGCCGATGGTGGGAATGTGGCTGAACTGCATCTTCGGCGGCAAAGGCGTGGGAATGATCAACATGTTGCTGTACGTCATAATAGGAATTTTCGTCGCAGGCATGATGGTTGGACGGACGCCAGAATATCTCGGAAAGAAAATAGGCGCGCGGGAAATCAAGCTGGCGATTATTGCGCTTTTGATTCACCCGCTCATGATCCTTCTTCCCAGCGGCTTATTTGCGGCAACAGACTGGGGAATGAAGGCCACGAGCAATCCTGGGGCGCACG
Source organism: uncultured Chitinophagaceae bacterium (assembly GCA_964642725.1). Lineage (GTDB taxonomy): Bacteria > Bacteroidota > Ignavibacteria > UBA10030 > UBA8401 > JAGVPT01. Next base: position 42,067 of record CAZXQG010000014.1, on the reverse strand, counting down.
GGCTTTCTCAAATCATGTATCAATTCTCATCTGCCTCAGCCAATAATGGTTCTGCGTTTGACGGGTTAGGAGTTAGCTATGGCTTTTACAACAATCCAAACCCAGCCCCGGAAGCTGTCGCTTGGGATATTGCGACGGGCATCGTCATCATCATCAGCCGCTTCATTCCGATCATTGCACCGATTGCTATGGCAGCATATCTCGGAATGAAAAAAACTAGCCCGTTTGGATTAGGAACGTTACGCGACAACACGTTTACGTTCGGCACTCTTTTATTCGCGACAATTATCATCATCGGCGCATTGCTTTTCTTGCCCATCGCCGCTCTTGGGCCGTTCGCAGAACATTTTGGCCCAATCCCGTTTGGTGGATGAGCGAAAGCACATTACATCAAGTCAAACATCTGCCAAGAATCGCAATGTAAAAAAATCTTGACTGTTGAGGGTGTGATACAATGTTTTTTGTTCTCACTCATCCTAAGAAGAATCGGCACGGCCATGATGTAATTTAAATCATGGCCGTCTTTATTTATATAACATTTTTATCCCTTTCGATTTTGTTTTTATATCCTCTTGATTGCTTTTCCGTTCTTGCCGGATCATATTTGCACACGTCATCAATTGAAGCAATCAATCGGTTGCAAATGATGCGGTGCAAAATTCAGCGCATCGCATGCGAATCTTTGAAATGACACCAAAGGCATAGGACACTGTCTATGCTGCATCTTTTTAAACTTAATTTTAGGAGGACGTTTATATGAATCTTTTGATCTGGCTGCCGGCGATGTTTTTTTTAGGCATTATCTTGATGGCAATTTGTTATTTGTTCATGGAAGCTTGCGAAAAAATTTAACTTACGGAAAGAGAGGATGAACATGATCTATTTAACCGCAGTTGTTGCACTTTTCTTGTTTGTGTATTTGGTCGTTGCGCTTTTACGACCCGAAAAGTTTTAAGCGAAGCATCGGAATTTTAAACAAAAGGAGTTTAGAAAATGACTTTTCAAATTTGGTTCTTACCGTTTCTCCTCCTCGCCACGGCGACATTCCTGGCGTTCCCGCTGAGCCGATACATGGGATGGATCATGGATGGAGAGTATCAACCGATCCGGGTTTTTGCATGGTTCGAGAAGCGATTGGACAATGGACGCCAAAATTGGAAACAATATGTCGGGTCATTGCTGATTTTCAATACTGCGCTGTTCGTTTTCGGTTTCCTCGTTCTGGCGCTCCAGGAATGGATGCCGCTAAACCCGATGGGCAGGCCGATGATAGCGCCGAGTACGATTTTCAACAGCGTGATTTCTTTTATGACGAACACGAATCTCCAGCACTACTCAGGAGATCAACATTTTTCTAACTTCAGCCAGATTTTTTTCGACATCTCCAACATGTTCATCTCCGCTGCGATCGGTCTGTGCGCCCTGACGGCGATCATACGGGCTCTCCGGAGCGATTCGCATCTGGGAAACTTTTTCCTCGACATGTGGCGCGTGTTGATTTACATGTTCATCCCGGCAGCGCTAATCATCAGCGTCATCTTCATCTCGCAAGGAAGCCCGATGACGCTCGAGAGTGTCTATCACATCGCCGGGCTTGAATCAAACCAGCAGAATATTATCGTTGGACCGGTCGCAGCGCTTGAATCCATCAAAATGCTCGGGACCAACGGAGGCGGGTTCTACGGGATGAACTCCGCACATCCATTCGAAAACCCGACCGCGTTGTCGAATTTCTTCAACACGCTTTCGATGATGATTTTTCCGTTTGCGCTTGTGTTGATGTACGGCCGCATGCTGAAAAAAATGCGCCATGCGTATGTCATTTTTTCCGTGATGTTATTTCTGATGGCAGGCACAATTGTCTGGTCCGTTCTCTTTGACACCTATAAGCCGAACCCGGCATTTACCGGCAATTCCGTTACGCAAACCTACGACGTTTCCAGCGCGACAGCGCCAGGCGGAAAGAGGGCCGTGACATTACCGGCAGTCGGCAGTTTGCCGGTTGACCAGCACCTCGGCAATCTCGAAGGGAAAGAGATGCGCTTCGGAACATCTGCAGGTGCAACGTTTGCCGCCCTGACAACGGACGTAACATGCGGTGCTGTAAATTCCGAGCATGACAGCCTCAACCCGCTTGCGGCGTTGTCGCCGATGGTCGGGATGTGGCTGAACTGCGTTTTTGGCGGTAAGGGCGTCGGCATGATCAACATGCTCCTCTTCGTCGTCATTGGAATATTTATTGCCGGCATGATGGTCGGGCGAACACCGGAATACTTAGGCAAAAAAATCGGCGCGCGCGAAGTGAAGCTGGCGGTCATCGCTCTGTTGATTCATCCGCTCATGATTCTTATGCCGACCGGCATATTCGCCGCTACCGATTGGGGAATGAAAGCCGTCAGTAATCCTGGTCCGCATGGGCTGTCTCAAATGTTCTACCAGTTCTCATCGGCATCTGCCAACAACGGTTCAGCGTTTGACGGTTTGGGCACGACGTATGGTTTCTATAATAACTCAAGCCCGGCACCTGAAGCAACTGCGTGGGACATCGCCGCAGGAATAGTTATGCTGGTCAGTCGCTTCATTCCGATCATTGCACCAGTTGCAATGGCTGCATATCTCGGACAAAAGAAGACAAGTCCGTATAATCTGGGAACTTTGCGTACCGATACGGCCATTTTCGGCTATCTCTTGTTGGGTACGATTCTTATCGTCGGCGCGTTGCTTTTTCTCCCGCTTGGAGTGCTTGGGCCGCTGGCCGAACATTTAGGACCGATCCCGTTCGGCGGGTGAGGAAACGATACAGTCTTTTTTTAGATCAGATATAGAATAATGAATTTGTAATAACAACGTCTTAAGGAGTTCAACATGAGTGAAGTTCAGGTCGTGGAACCGAGTGTCGAAGAAGTGATGGAAAACCTTTCTTCGAAATCAGCAAAACCGCCGCGCCGTGTTAAACGGAGAGCGCTGCTTGAGAAAAACACCGCGATCCCCGCGTTGAAGCAGTCGTTCGTCATGCTGCGTCCGGACATTCAGTGGAAGAATCCTGTGATGTTTGTCGTAGAGGTCGGCGCAGTCTTGACGCTTTTGTACGTGTTTGCTTCGGCGTTCGGCAATCAGGTAAGCCAGGTGCCGATAACATACTTCATCGCACTCACCGCATGGCTTTTCTTAACCGTATGGTTTGCAAATTTTGCAACAGCACTTGCAGAGGCGCGCGGAAAAGCACAGGCGGAATCGCTGAGAAAGGCGCGCCGCGACACGATAGCATATCGGTTGACCGCTGATGGAGCGATTGAGCAGGTTTCCTCAACTGATCTTAAGCCCGGCGACCGCGTCTTAGTACAGGCTGGACAAATGATTCCCGGTGACGGCGAGATCACGGAAGGAATTGCATCGGTTGACGAGTCGGCGATTACGGGCGAATCCGCGCCGGTTATTCGGGCCGCACATAGCGACGCATCGGGAGTAACCGGTGGAACGTATGTCCTTTCCGACAAGATTGTGATCCGGATTACCAGCGGCGCGGGCGAATCGTTTCTCGACAGGATGATTGCTCTTGTTGAAGGAGCTATCCGGCAGCGAAGCCCGAACGAGATTGCCCTGACACTTGTCCTTTCGGCATTCACTCTGATCTTCCTCATTGTTGTTGTTCCTTTGTGGCCGATGGCATGGAATGCTGAACAATATATGGGCACCTATCTCGGGATTTCCGATCCGGTGAAAAGCTTGGGGACAGATGTGCCTACATTGATCGCCCTTTTAGTCTGTCTAATTCCGACAACCATCGGTGCGTTGCTTGCCGCAATCGGAATTGCAGGAATGGATCGAGCATTGCAGGCAAACATCATTTCAAAAAGCGGAAAAGCAGTCGAGTTGGCGGGCGATATTGATGTCGTGCTGCTCGACAAGACCGGGACCATCACACTCGGAAACAGGCATGCAACCAAGTTCTTCCCCGTGGGAAGATACAAAGAAACGGACCTTGCGCGGCTCGCTGCACTTGCCTCCGCTGCGGATGAAACGCCGGAAGGCAAAAGCATCGTGAAATTATTCGAGAAGCTGAATAGAGATCCGATCAGTGTGCCGAAAGATTCGATGTTTGTACCGTTTACCGCACAGACCCGGATGAGCGGTATCGATTTCTCGGGCGGCCGACAGATACGAAAAGGAGCGGCGGACGCAGTGTTTCAATTTGTCCAGGATAATCGCGGTACAGTTCCTCCTGAGATTAATTCGATCATCAACGATATCGCAAGGAAGGGCGCCACTCCTTTGGTTGTAGCAGATGACTCGCATGTGGCGGGTGTGATTTCTCTCGAGGACATATTGAAGCCGAATATGAAAGAGCGGTTTGATGAGCTGAGAAAAATGGGATTAAGGACAGTTATGATCACTGGAGACAATCCTATAACAGCCGCCGCGATCGCCGCCCAGGCTGGAGTTGATGACTATCTCGCACAAGCGACACCGGAAAGGAAGCTCGAGTTTATCCGGAAAGAACAAGCCGATGGAAAACTTGTCGCTATGATGGGCGACGGCACGAACGATGCTCCGGCTCTTGCTCAAGCAGATGTCGCACTGGCAATGAATGCCGGTACGCAAGCGGCAAAGGAAGCGGCCAATATGGTCGACCTCGACAGCGATCCGACGAAATTGCTCGAAGTTGTTCATATCGGGAAACAGCTTTTGATAACCCGTGGTGCCCTGACGACATTTTCGATAGCGAACGATGTCGCGAAATACTTCGCGATCATCCCCGCGCTGTTTGCCGGGACGCTCCCGTGGCTGAAGGCGGTTGACATCATGAACCTGCATTCGCCGACATCGGCAATTCTGTCCGCGGTCATCTTCAATGCGTTAATTATTCCAGCGCTGATACCGGTTGCCCTAAGAGGCGTCAAGTACAAGGTCATGGGTGCCGACGACCTTCTCAAGAGAAACCTTTTCAACTGGGGACTCGGCGGCGTCGTACTGCCGTTCATCGGCATCAAGCTGATCGACATGGTCATGGTTGCTTGTCACTTTGTGAATTAAGGACTAACTATAAAGGAGGAATTGAAAATGTCTAAGATAATTTCCAAGAGTCTGTGGCTTCTGTTATTTGCAGTTGTTATCTGCTGCATCATGTATCCGGCCGTATTATTAGCGGTAGGACAAGTGTTCTTCCCGTTCCAGGCTAATGGAAGCATCGTCAATGGTCCGGACGGCAGGCCCGTCGGATCACTGCTGATAGCGCAGCCCTTTACCAAGGACGAATATTTTCAACCCCGTCCATCCGCTGCATCCTATGATGGGGGAGCATCAGCCTCGTCGGCGTTGGCAGCTTCCAACTATGTTTTGCGAGACCGTGTTGCACGCACGCTTGGTCCGATTGTACGGTATGCCGACGGTCCAAAATCCGGACAACTCGTTGCACCCGACATCGAAAATTGGTTCCAGCATGACATCTATCAGGGCAGCCCGCACCTCGTTGCCCAATGGGCATCCATGCACACCTCGGACGCTGTCGCATGGGTGAACACGGATTCGCTCCATATAGGTTATGTTGCAGATTGGGCGAAGACGCATTCAGATGTCGTCTCTCAATTTATAAAGAGTAACCCGAACACGCCGCAACCGGCGCCGTCGGACCTTGCTGTAACGTTCTTCCAAACTTTCTCAAATGAAAACCCCGGCACATTTCCTTCAGCCATGCCGGACACCGGTGCTGACGGTAAAGCTGTAACCGTTATCAAACCTGTCAGCACCGGTGGTGATATTCAGTCGATCTTTTTTGATATGTGGCGGCTGGATTATCCGAACGAAAGCTTGCAGGATATTCCAGGGGACATGGTCACGACATCGGCCTCCGGCCTCGATCCCGATATCACGATGCAGAATGCAAACTATCAGATTGACCGCGTTTCTTCAAAGTGGGCAGCTGACTTGAAAAGGAGTCCTCTCGAAGTTCGTAAAGAGGTCGCAAATATACTTGCGAAGAATTCATTCGCTCCCCTCGACGGATTGGCAGGAGAAAAGATGGTTAATGTTCTTCAAGTCAATCTCGACCTTCGCAATCAGTTTGGAACACCTCAATAGTTGCAAGAGGTCGGATGCCATCTCAGGAAATAAGAAATATCAATCTCGAAGTGTGCCGCGGGAGCGGGAAAATGTGAAGAATTTATACAAGTTTTCTAAAATTGAAATGAGTTCAAGGTTAGGTATGATCAGCGCTGGGACGATTCTTGTTATGGATGACGATGTTGAAATCCGGCGACTTGTCCTGAAAATATTGGGACCTGCCGGATACAAAGTAAAAATCGCCGAAAGGCCAAGAGATATTCTTCGACAGGTTTTTTCAACCCGTTGCAGTTTAGTGATCCTGGATGTGGAAGCAATCAATGCATCATCCCTAAGGATCTTAAAAGAGCTGCGGGCATGGTCAACAGTCCCCGTTATCCTTATTTCATCACTTCTTTCCGAGAAGGACATTCTTGCCGCATCTCTTGCCGGGGCTAATGATTATGTCACAAAACCATTCAGCCACATGGAACTGCTAACATCCGTACGTTTAGCGCTCCGTTCGGCCAATACAATTGATCAAAAAATAACGTATGAGACAAATTCTGTAACCATCGATTTTGAAAACCACAGGGTGAGCAAAAAAGATAAAGTGGTGAACTTAACTCCGACAGAGTTTTCTCTTCTTTCTCTTTTTGTTCACAATGCCGGCAAGCTGTTAACCCACGATTGTATTTTGCGGAGGATTCGAGGCCCTTGGTTTGAGGACAAAAAAACGTATTCACGTGTGTATACAGGACGACTCCGGAGGAAATTGGAAGATGACCCCGATCATCCGCAAATGTTTCAAACAGAACCCGGAAGGGGCTATAGGTTCATCGTACAACGGTGAGAAGCCACAATGTATCGACAAGCGATCACACGAAACAACGCTAATCCACGAATGTAGGATTCATGCAAACCAGCAGAACGAACGACGAAGGAATCCTTTCGACGGAATACTTTCGCGAACTTATTAGGAAGCCGCGAAAAGGAAATCTCAAAATCTATATTACGAGAGTTCCTCTCCCGCGTCTTTTTGACGGCATGGTATGTGAGGGGAAACGCCTCCTCTCATTAGGACTTGACGCCGCAGTAGCACTCGATGGAGAGCGCGCGAAATTGGATTTCCCGACAAATCATCTCGTACTCCCTAAGGAGGTGTCTTTCAAGAAAAGCAAGTTTTACGAGATGGATTACGAAGCCATTCTCCAACGTTCTCCCGAAGTCGTCATCATAGACAATCTATTGCATGTGAACATTTCAGTATCAGCAAACGAAATGCGGTATCATGATGTGCGCGATCTTCTCGACCATGGCATCAGCGTCATTACCTCCGCGTACTCAGCGTTCGGCAGCAATTTGAAAACTGCGCTGGACTATGTGTCAGGAAATTTTTCTATATCATTTGAACGGTGGGCAAACCTCCCCGCCGACGAAGTGATCGCCCTTGTCTTTGCCCCGAAGGAAACATTCCACCACGCGGAAGTCCGTTCGCCGGCAGGAGGATTCGTAATCCAGTAGGAGACTCACGATTGGCTTCTGACTCTCGGTAGATCACGCTCAACCGAGAGCGGATTGCAAGCTAGTGCCGTTTCCCAATTGTTTTCGACAGTACACACGATTCATATTCACTAACAAAGGAGTACAAAATGCGATACACATTTCTTGTTCTTTCAGCAGTCTTGTGTTGCGCTGCGATATCTTCCGCAGCAGATTCCACCGCCGCACCGGTCCCTGCGCCGATCACGTGGAGCGGGTTTGTCGACGCCTATTACAGTAAGAACTTTAACAGCCCGTCAAACTCAGCCAACGCGTTAAGAAATTTCGACATCAGCGAGAACCAATTTGCTCTCAGCCTTGCAGAACTCGTTATCCAGAAACAAGCCTCGCCGGTCGGATTCCGCATGGATCTCGATTTTGGTACGACCAACGACATCGTGCAGGGAGTTGCACCCTACGGAACAACTCCGTATAACACGTTGAGCATCCTGCAGCAGGCATATTTGACCGCAATTCTGCCGGTCGGTTCCGGCCTCACGGTCGACGTCGGAAAATTCGTAACGCACATGGGATATGAAGTGATTGAATCGAAAGATAACTGGAATTACAGCCGTTCGTTCATGTTTGCGTATGCGATTCCGTACTACCATACAGGCGTCCGAGCCTCGTATACGTTCTCAAGTGCTTTTTCGGCGACTCTTCATTTCCTCAACGGCTGGAATTCATATATCGATAACAACAGATCGCAATCACTGGGCCTGACGTTGAATTACCAAGTGACGCCTTCCACCGATATTATTTTCAACGGCATTGATGGTTTTGAACGTCCATTTAATACGCCATATGGAAAACGGGCTGTTGCGGACTTTATTATTACGCAGACTGTGAATGATATGCTCTCGCTCGGGCTCAATGCGGACTACGGACAAGAACGCTTGGGAGGCTCTGCCGGTCCTTTAGATATGTGGAAAGGTGCAGCCATTTACGGCAAATGTACCATCAATCCTAAGTCTTCCGTCGCTCTGCGCGCCGAGGTGTATTCTGATCCATATCTTTACACATTAAACGGATATGGAACTCTTCCACCGACTAATCCTTTTGACACGAAAGAAACGTTGAAGGAAGTGACCCTGACGTATGAGTATCATTTGTTCGATCCTTTGATAACACGCGTCGAGCTTCGGGATGATCTTTCGAACAATCCTGGATTCTTCAGTACGGCAAGTGCAACCCCTTCAGGATCGGTAACATCACAGCCGACGTTTCTCATCGGCGTAGTCGCAACATTTTAACAGAATTGTTTCGGCAAGAAGTTCTCCGATTGCGCGAGGCCAATCGAAGAGCTTGAAACTGACCTACTACTAAAATTTCTTGTTGCTTGAATTATGGAACAGGGCACATCATCTCAAAATGAACCAGGAACAAGAACCATTTTCTTTTTATGGGCCGGGGCGCTGGTCATCGCAGCAATCTGTGTAATATCAAAGCTTCTGTACGGGTAGATACTGGGGAACATTTTTTGCCCATCGATACACAAATACATCCGCCAACCTAAAATCAAGTGATGCCATGACTCTCTTAGCAACAGCATCGGTCATGGCATCACTTTCCAAGAAACCCCATTTTCATATTACATGCGCGAATGAATATGAATAAAAGATTCAATATATTACGGCATGAATTCTATCGATGAATCCCGGCCGGACCCCGATGTTCTTCTCCACGCTTTACGGAAGGAAGAGGAAAAGGCCGCAAAGGCAAAGCTGAAAATCTTTTTCGGTATGTGCGCTGGTGTGGGCAAAACATACGATATGCTCACGGCGGCGCATGAGGCGATCTCAAAAGGGATCGATGTTGTCATCGGCATTGTTGAAACCCACAAGCGCCCCGAAACAGAAGCACTCGTTGCAAACCTCCCCGAAGTTCCGCGCAAAAAGATCGATTACCGCGACAGTGTCGTGGAAGAAATGGACCTCGACGCAATCCTCGTACGAAAACCCAAGCTCGTTCTTGTAGATGAGCTCGCTCATACTAATGCTCCTGGAAGCCGTCACGTCAAACGTTACCAGGATGTTCAGGAACTTCTCGACAACGGCATCGACGTTTATACAACGCTCAACGTTCAACATCTCGAAAGCCGCGCCGATGCCGTCGCACAGATCACCGGCTCGTTGATACGGGAGACTGTTCCTGATTCAATCTTTGAACGTGCGGATGATATCGAGGTTATCGACCTGCCTCCGGACGAACTTCTGAAGCGGTTGGAAGAGGGAAAAGTATACGCGCCGGAACGCTCGAAGCAGGCGATTCAGAATTTCTTTCGCAAGGGAAACCTCACGGCGTTGCGCGAAATGTCGCTCCGGCTGACTGCGGAACGCGTCGACCATCAATTGCGCGATTATATGCGCACAGCGCGGATTACCGGTCCATGGAAATCCGGACAGCGGCTGGTGGTCGGCATCAGTCCGAGCCCGCATTCGGTTTCCGTACTCCGCTGGGCGCGAAGACTCTCGTACACGATGAACGCTTCATGGGTCGCAGTCTGTGTTGAGGCTTCCACTCCGTTGCAGGAGAACGACAAAGAGCAGTTGTCGAAGAATATTACTCTCGCCCGCAAGTTAGGGGCAGAGATCATTACGACCTCGGACGAAAATGTAGCGGATGCGCTGATCCGCGTCGCGCGTGAACAAAACGCAACGCAAATTCTCGTCGGGAAGTCAAAGCGAGGCTTATTCTCGCACTCGCAGCGGTTAATAGGGGATCTCGTCGAAAAAAGCCACAACGTGGATGTCTATATTGTCGGTCAAGAGGATAACACGCAGCAAGAAAGAAAACGCCGCGCGATTCCCAAACTTCAGTCTACCATCACGCAGTATGCCCTTGCGTCTGCGATTGTCGCCGTCGTTGCCCTTGCCTGCTTCCCCTTTTCACAACTCGTCGGATATAGAACCGTGTCGTTGATTATACTGCTCACCGTTTCCCTCCTCCCCTTACGGATGGGCCCGGGTCCGGTGCTTGTCGCGGCTACCACAGGGGCGCTGATGTGGGACTTCTTTTTCGTCCCGCCGGTTTTCACATTTTCCATAGGACACGTCGAAGATGTCATGATGCTCGGCGTGTATTTCATCGTCGCTCTGGTAACGGGCGTTCTCACCGCCCGTGTGCGGGCAAGAGAAAAGGCCGTTCGGCAACGGGAAGAACGGACTTCCGCCCTGTTTGCCCTGACAAACAATCTTTCATCGGCGCATTCACAGGAAGAGGTGATCCGGGCGGCGGTGTCGAACATCAAAAAATATTTCGACGCAGACGTCGCAATTATTCTAGGCGAAGCCGACGGCGAAATGTCCGCGAAGCCGCACGCCGCGAGCACTATAAACCTTGATCCGAAAGAATACAGTGTTGCTTCGTGGACATACTGGAACGAAAAAAAGGCCGGCAAATATACCGACACGCTTCCCTCGGCTGCGGCAACATATTTTCCCATCTCCGGGCCCAGGTATCCTCTTGGCGTCATCGGTGTTCGCCTGCACCGGAATGAAAAACTCTCGTCCGACCAGGAAACCTCGCTCGACAACTTCATAGCACAAATCGCGTCTGCAATGGAGCGGGAACTGCTGAACGATGTCAACAAGAAATCGATCGTTGTCGCCGAATCGGAGCGGCTCTATAAAATCTTGTTCAATTCGATCTCGCACGAACTGCGAACGCCAATTGCGGCAATCATGGGCGCTTCGGAAAACCTTATGAAGAACTCTTCAAAACAGGGAGATCCGTCGGCCGATGAACATACGAAAGAAATCCACATTGCGGCCGAGCGACTCAACCGGCTCGTCGCAAACCTCCTCGACATGTCGCGCCTTGAGTCGGGAATGATTCAACCGAAAATGGATTGGTGCGACGTTCACGACCTCATCAACGCAGCGGTCAACGGATTAGACCGGGAACTCTTACACCATACTGTTGTCGTGAAGATTCAAGACGAGATGCCTCTTGTCAAGCTGGATTTCGGCCTCGTCGAACAAGCTCTCACCAACCTTATCCATAACGCCGCCGTCCACACGCCGGAAGGAAGTTCCATCACCATCGACGCGAAAGTTGAGGAGAAAGAATGCGTTTTTGCGGTTGCAGACAGCGGACCCGGCTTAGCAAAGGACGATCTGCATAAAGTGTTCGAAAAATTCTACCGTGCGGAGGGGATGAAAAGCGGAGGCTCAGGACTCGGCCTCACAATAGCGAAAGGATTCGCCGAAGCGCATAAGGGGACGTTAACTGCGCGGAATCGCGATTCGGGCGGGGCAGAATTCACATTAAAAATTCCCTTGACTACCGAACCGACAATACGACCGTGAGCACAAAACCTGTCATTTTAATTATTGACGACGAGATACAGATTCGCCGCCTCATCGAATTAACACTTGATCAGCAAGATTACTCTCTCAAATTTGCCTTGAGCGGAAACGAAGGCATGAGAATGGCAGCGTCCGAGCGCCCCGAACTCATCATTCTCGATTTGGGGCTGCCGGACATCGATGGAATGAGTGTGTTGAAGGCAATTCGTGAATGGGCGTCGATACCTATCATTGTTCTCTCCGTTCGCAGTGCCGAATCAGACATTGTCGGATGCCTAACTGCGGGAGCGGACGACTACCTTGTAAAACCCTTCCGCACCGGCGAATTGCTCGCCCGGGTGCGGACAGCTCTCCGTCACCGCACAATGCTTCCCGATAAAGAAGTCTTCACATTGCGCAATCTGACGGTTGACCTATCGGCCCGTCTGGTGAAGAAAAAAAATGAAGAGCTAAAGCTGACGGCGACCGAATATGCGTTGCTCGTTCTTTTCGTGAAAAATGCCGGAAGAGTCCTCACCCACCGGTTTATTCTCGAACAGGTTTGGGGGCCAACCCACATCGACGAAACGCAGTATACACGAATTTATGTCGCTCAGCTGCGAAAAAAAATCGAAGAAGATCCATCGAAACCGAAAATGCTTGTGACAGAATCGGGCATCGGGTACAGATTAAGAACCGAGGAGGGATGAATAGCTTATAGTTACCCTGCCGTGTACACTTCGAGAATTTTGCGGAAATGGTGTCCGTAAATCGAAAATGTGATTGCGAGCGGAAAGAGCCGCGGCCTCGTGAAAAGCGACCACACGAACAGCTTCCAATACTGAACGCGCTCCTTCCCGACAATTCCAAGAACAACGGTCGATGACACAAGTGCTTTTATTTCTGCAAACGTAAGCCGGCTCATTTGAACATCCGGCGGTCTGTACGTTCGAAGAAACTGTTTCACGCGCGCGTAGTATGGTTTGGGGGAATAAATATGTTCGAGAAGAGATCGGTACCCTTTCAGAAGGGCTTCACGATTCATGCGGGGGATGAAGTTCATAGAAAAGTCTGTGTTGTCGCCTGTCATTGCCTTCAATAACCTGCCCTCTTTCAAGAGACGCTGGTACAGTCGTGTGCCGACCGGGGCATTCAGCAATCCCACCATCGCCGTCACGATCCCGCTGTCCTGCACGAAATCGATCACTTTTTGAAAAATCGAACTGGGGTCGCTATCAAATCCTATGATGAATCCTCCCTGCACTTGAAAACCGTGCTGTTGAATTTTCTTCACTGATGCGATGAGGTCGCGGTTCCTGTTGGGTATCTTTTTGCATTCAGCGAGGCTCTCTTCATGCGGGGACTCAATGCCGACGAAGACGGTGCGGAATCCGGCCCGCGACATCAGGTGCATCAATTCCTCATCGTCGGAAAGGTTGACAGACGCCTCGGTATTAAAAGCGAACGGGTGCCCTCTCTTCTCCATCCACTGAATAACAGCAGGCAGAATTTCTTTCTTGAGTTTGTTTTTGTTGCCGATGAAGTTGTCGTCGACAAAAAAAACACCGCCCCTCCATCCGAATTTGTATAATGCCTCCAGCTCCGTGAGCAACTGGTCTTTCGTTTTTGTCCGTGGCACGCGGCCGTACAATACCGTGATGTCGCAGAACTCACAGTCATACGGGCATCCGCGTGAATACTGCAGGTTCAACGATCCGTATACCCCGGGATTAATGAGGCTCCACAGCGGAACCGGTGTCGTCGTAACGTCCGCCCACGAATTGGATTCGTAGCGATGACGAGGAACTCCGACTGTCAGGTCATCGAGAAATTGCGGGAGCGTAAGTTCTGCCTCATTGAGAACGAGATGGTCGACATCGTCGTATTCCTCATGATGCACGGTGAACAATGGACCGCCGCCGACAATCCTTTTCCCCTTCGATTTACAGCGGTCGATAATTTCTCTCACCGATTTTTGCTGCACGGACATTCCGCCGAGAAAAACATAATCAGCCCAAAGCAAATCATCATCTTTTAGCAGCTCGACGTTCAGATCGACAAGTTTCTTCTTCCAGATTGGGGGCAGCAGCGCAGCAACGGTTAACAGACCGAGAGGAGGATACGCGGCTTTTTTTGAAACGAATTTCAGCGCATGCCGAAATCCCCAAAATGTATCGGGGAAAAATGGGTTGACGAGAAGGATATTCATGGCGACGCTCCCTTGATACTACTGTTTTGCGCCGGGGATTCTTCTTTAGGGGATTATTCGCGCTCTGGAGGGAAACTTGCTATCGCGACGGCAAGATGAATTCTGGGTGCTCTGGACAAATATAATAGTTTACAGACGAAATGTAAAGGACAGGCATTCATGCTGCCCTTCACCCGTCTACAATCGTTTCAGGATGACCAATGAAATATCATCGTTGGGGGGTGCATCTTTCACAAAGAAATCTATCTCGCCGAGCAGTGCCTTTCCGATCTCTTCGGGCGAGCAGCCTCGCAGCGAAGGGAGCCGTCTGAGTAATCGGTCCGAGCCGAAGAATTCGCTCCACTCATTGCTTGCTTCAGTAAGCCCGTCCGAATAAACAAGAAAAACATCGCCGCTCTGAAGCTCAAGCTGCCGTTCTGCGTAAATGGTCGACTCCATCAAGCCAAGCGCGGGCTCGCCTTTTTGCGTCTCTTGAAGTCCGCCCGCCGTGAGCACAACCGGCGGAAGATGCCCAGCATTAACATACCGTAAAGTTCCAGAATCCGAAGCAACCTCCGCGTAAACGAGCGAGGCAAAACTGTTCGGCAATCCGTCGCGATGAACGATTGCATTCAGCTTCGTGATGAGTTTTCCTATTGAATCGTAGTCTGGGGCGAGCGCTTTTAACGTCGCCTGTAGTTTTGCCATGATAAGCGCCGCCTGCAAACCCTTCCCCGAGACATCCGCCAATGCAATGCCAGATCTGTTTTCACTTTGACGAAGGAAATCTATTAAATCACCCCCTACCTCATTCGCAGGCCTGGAATATATCCACAAAGACCAGCCCGGAACCGACGGACTCTGCTCAGGCATCAATGCCTGCTGCACTCGCTTTCCCGCACTGAGTTCGTCCCGAGCAAGAAGCTTATCTTTTAACTCGAGCATGAGAACTATTAAAATTGCCGCACCCCCGATAAGATGGAAGTCCGAAACCTGGATATGTTTGTTTGTCATGATAATAATGGGATTCCACACCAGCAAAATGATTCCAAGAACCAGTACCATGCGTCGAAACGGAGTAAGCCTCATCAACATGCTCTTGAGGAGCCATGCGTTGAGATAGAGCCAGCGCTGGAGTCGCGGCATTGCATCCAAACGCTTTTTCTTTTCTTCGTCGATATAAAATTCTTTCAGGCCGCGAAATTCTTTGCGGAAGGTGTTCCAGTGGCCTCCCTGAATAAAATCATTGCGCAGAGTGTCACGAAGCCGAGGCTCGGATTGTGAAGTTTCATTTTTCATAGTGTAGCGCTTTCGACGGTCTTTACTGTACCTTTATTACGACAATTTTTGACAAAAGTTGTATCCAGTCTAATCCTGAAATTGCAGCTCCTGCGGTGGGGCGATGGCGAGCGTTCCGATCTTCTGCATAAAGGGCTAACAAAGGACTTTTGCCGAAGATCGGCGACCTGCGCGGCGGGAAGCCAGCGCGTAGGGTTCAATTTCGGGAGGCGTTTCCTTGGCTACATTCTTTGCACAGTCAAAAAAATTACCATTCACGTAAGAACACATGATTCGTTTTTATCGCGTAAATGCTGCCATCATAGAGTTTCTTGACCTAAAAAACCGTCAGCCGCTGCCCCAATATTCCCTTCACAACGGCAAGCACAAAAAAGGATATGACGAGAAGAATCAACGCCAGAACAAGGGCGATGTTCAGGTCGATTTCAAAGCCGATATAAATTGCCAGCGGCATGGTTTGAGTCCTTCCCGGATAGTTTCCGGCAAAAATAATTGTAGCACCAAATTCCCCGAGCGCGCGTGCCCATGTCATGACAACGCCGCCGACGATCGCGGGCAAAGAAAGAGGCAGGATAATCGTGCGGAAGATTTGAAGCCGCGATGCGCCATCCACCGCCGCCGCATGCTCCAGTTCTCGATTGACGCTCGCAAAACCCGCTGCCGCGGATTTGATATAAAACGGAGAAGCGACGAAAAGCTGAGCAAGTACGACCGCAGTTTCGGTGAAGGGTATCTCCAATCCACCGAAAAGAGGGCTCAAGAAACCGCGGCGCCCAAATGCGATAAGTAACGCGACTCCCGCCACAGACGGCGGGAGAACAACAGGCATATCAATGAGCGCGTCAAGCATGGTCCGCCCGACAAATTTTTTGCGGGCAAGCGTATACGCAACGGGAGTGCCGAAAAACAGAGTGAGGAGCACGGTGATGACGGTAGTGGTAACGCTTAAACGAATCGCCTGCACAACCTGAGGCTGCATGATGGTGGACATCACATTTGACGGCGAGACACGAAGAATAAGTCCGGCCAGGGGGATCAGGAGAAAGAGAACTAAAGGAAGGCTCGCCAGCAGAATTTGCCAACGAGGGCGAAGCAGACTGCCAGATTCTTTGATCGGTACGTTAGACATTTTTTTCATGAAATCAGAACTACTTGACCGAGTAAGCACTATTCCCCTCCCCTGATAAGGGAGAAATTAAGGGCGGGGTCATTTTATCGGAATAAAACCGAACCGTCCGAGGATGTTTTGGCCTTCATCGGACACAACATATCGGACAAATTTTTCGGCCTGTTCGTGCAGCGGTGCATTCCGCACAACAGCTATCGGATATGTGGCTATGACATTCAATGCTTCCGGTATTTCAAGCGTGCCGACGCGCTCCCCCGCATTCATGGAGATATCCGAAGTATAAACAATTCCGGCGTCAGCCTCGTCAAGCATAACTTTGCTTAGGACGACTTTCACATTTTCTTCGTACGAGACAACATTATCGAGAACCTTTTGCTTAAATGAAGAATCAAATGCCGCGCTTCGATTGCATTTTTCAAGAAATTCTAGTGCGTATTGGCCGACTGGAACGGCTTTGTCTGCAAGGACAATTTTGAGATGCGATTTGCTTAATTCGCGCAACGAATGAATTCCCGCACTGTTCTCTTTCGGAAAAACGACGACAAGTCTGTTGCGAACAAAGACCCTGATGGAAGCACTGTCGATTCTTCCGGACTTTACCGCTTCATTCATTTGCTTTATGTTCGCCGACGCAAAAACATCCACCGGAGATCCCTCTGCAATTTGCTGAACAAGCTGCTGTGATCCGGCGAAGTTAAACGCTATTTTTTCGCTGGGGTTTGTTGATTCATACGCATCGGCTATAGCCTTGAAAGCCTCGTTGAGAGAAGCTGCGGCAAAAACGGTTAGTTCTTTTTCCTTCGTTTGTTGCGCAAACGCTTTTTGTTGGAAGGCAACCGCAAGCCAAACGAGTAAGCAAGCGACAAGGATCTTTTGCAACAAGCGCTTTCCCTTCCTTAATAAACAAATGGAATAAGTTTCTTCACTTGCGTGCAGTATTCGGCGTAATCACTAAAGTAAATTCCGAGAAGATTTTCTTCCTCATCAATTTTCTTCAATAATCCATACAATACCAGAAGCACTCCGCAAAAACCCCGAAGTTCGGCAGTGGTCACCGCCGATCCTGTGAGTGAAACGAGTGACCCGAAATAGATCGGATGCCGCACAATCGCATAGGGACCGCGCCTGATAAGTTCGTGCTCTCTCTTCAAGGCAACAGGCCCGCTCCAATTTTTTCCCAGCGTTCCTCGGGACCAGATTGAAAACGAAATTCCCGTCCCGCATAAAACGACTCCTGCAATCCCAAAAACATCATCTTTTGGAACCACGCGGATCGACAGCCAGCCGATCGAAAAAAAAAGTATATAAATGAGGGCAAAGGCAAGATAGACCGAGAGCACAGCAAGTGTCCGGATGAGAGTTTTTTGCTTGTGTACAGTTACCTTGTTCCCTTTGTAATGAAAGCCCCAATACAATTCAGAAACAAGCCAGAAGCAAAATGTGAAAGGTTGATATTGTGTAAACATCGGCGCGGAACTATTAGATGTGGTTACACTCCTATTGATTGTAATTCATCCTGACATCAATATTTTTTACAATTGAAAAGTATATGTTCCAAATGGGAGAGTCAAGTATGAATTATTACCGCTCCTTTCGCCTTCGGCGAATTCCCCTCCTCATTGAGGATGGGATTCGTGGCTGCTCTCTCCTTCATTAAACGTCAGGATTCCTGGCTTTTCCCCCTCCTCGACGAGGAGGGGGCCAGGCGGTGGTGGCCTTTCACCTCTTCTGCAATCACAATCAGCACACCGTCAAGGTTCCCAACGATAGCGGAATTTGTAAAACGAAGAAAGCGAACTCCGTACTGCTTAATATACTCTTCCCGGCGTCGATCATATTCTTTCGCTTCCTTCGTCCAATGCGTTGTACCGTCAATTTCAATTGCAAGTTTACATTCGTGGCAATAAAAATCAACAATGAAAGGACCGATGCCATGTTGACGCCGGAATTTTTGTCCGAGTATTTGTTTTCCTTTAAGCTTCGACCAGAGGTTCCGTTCAGCTTCAGTTGCGTTGTTGCGGAGATATTGCCTTTTGAACTTTTGAGATTTGCGGTTAAAAATGTTCGACATGATGTGCTCCCCTTTTTCCACCACCTCTGACGCTTCCACCAAAGAGAAGGTGGACAAGTCGCGTCATCCCCTCCTCTTTGAGGAGGGGAGTTTTGACCGCTCCCCCCTCATTCGGCAGGAGGTTTATGGCCGTTCCCCATCCTCGACGAGGAAGGGGCAGGGAGGTGGTACCTCACAACGTATATATCCACTCTCAACATAGAAATGGAGAACCTCTTAAATCAAAATGCCGACTGTGCAATCTGCACAATCGGCTTTTATTTTCTATTGGGTTCAAAGCCCAGACCCTTGCGGCATCAGAATCTGGATGCCAGCGTACGCTGGCATGACGAATACCTTGTTGCTTGCGGCAAGGACTATTTATCTTCATTCGCGTCTATTTTTTCCCTCTCAATTATTTATTTATTCAGCCTTCACTTTCCATGCAAGAATAAACGCCATTGCCAGCATCAAAACGGCGAGCAAGAACGGCGCGCCGGGTAAATGCCAATTATTTTGTGCTCCAATAAAGCTGGCAAACGTTAGCGTAAAAATTCCGGGGCCGATGACGCCGGCAACTCCCATAATACTGTTGTTTGCGCCTTGCAGTTGTCCTTGCTGCGACGGCTGAACATGCCGCGTCATAAGTCCCTGCATCGAAGGCCCGGACAATCCCATCAAAGAAAATACCGGGATACCGATCAAGAAAATTATTCCAGCAGGCGCCAGGCCATAGATCAAAAATCCCCCCATGCCGAAAAGTAATCCGGCAAGAAGCGTGCGCCGTTCTCCAAAATCTGCGACAACGCGTTTAACGACTCCCCCCTGCACCACCATGCCGCAGACTCCCACTATCGCTAGCGTAAGGCCGACCATCTCTTCGTTCCATCCGTAACGAAAACTGGCATAGAGGACGAACACGCTCGGCAGCACCTGATGAGCGAGAAAGAAAAATCCGTTGACAGTCGCAAGGCGGAATAATTCCGGATGCGAACGCAACAGCTTCAACGAGCCGAGAGGATTAGCACGCTTCCACGAAAATTTTTCCCGGTTCTCAAGGCTTAGTGATTCAGGCAGGACGAACAAACCGTACATCGCGTTCAGCAGAGTGAGACCGGCTGCGACCCAGAACGGCAAACGTGTATCGATTCCGCCGAGGATACCGCCAAGTGCCGGCCCCAAAACAAAACCAAGTCCCCACGCAGCGCCGATCATCCCGAATCCGGCGGCACGTTTTTCCGGCGGCGTGACATCGGCGATGTATGCACCGGCTGCAGTGAAGCTCGCCCCGGTAATACCGGAAATTATTCGGCCCATAAAAAGGAGCCATAGCGTTGGAGCGACGGCCATAAAAATATAGTCAATGCCGAGTCCGAAGCAGGATATAAGAATGACCCGGCGGCGGCCGTATTGATCGGAGAGCGCGCCGAGTACCGGAGAAAAAATAAATTGCATCAACGCCCAGACAGTCCCGAAAAGCCCGAACATTTCGGCCGCATGTGCAGTGTCGCCTCCGAGAAAACTTTCGACGAGCTTCGGCAGCACGGGGATAATGATGCCCAATGCCAAAACGTCGAGCACGACGGTAACGAAGATAAATATTACGGCTGCGGGGCGGGAAGATGGTTGCGGGTTTTGTTCACTCACAAATGTAATAAGTTGTAAGTTTTAGGTTTTAAGTTCGTTTGTTTTTTGACCTTTTCACCCTCACTGCCACCAATTACTGACAAGATTGTTTTGTCAATTAAGGCATGTCAAGCTATACTTTTTGCATTTTTTTCTTTCGTGAGTCAGCTTGCTGTCCAATTTGCCAATCGTGACGGAGTAAATATCTTCACTATTTTTAGTTGTAATAAAAGTTCCATACTCCCTAAGGAGAAAACCGTTCTCTATCGAGGCTTGGGAGCAAGATTAATTTAAAAGGTGCCGTTAAAGGTTCTCCCTGTCTTCATGACTCGGCGGCGTTGATACCAGAAGAAATTCGACATCGCCGCCGGATTCATTCTTAAATTGATGCAGTGTGCGCGGAGGAATATGGAGCCCTTCTCCGGCATGAAGAATTTTCCGGCTTCCGCCAGCCTCGATTGTCGCTTCACCCGAGAGAACATAAAAGAACTGTTCAGACCGATTGTGAAGGTGGCGAATCTCACATTTGCCGGGAGGCGCCTTTTCCTGAATAACGCTTACGCCCGGTGACTTCAACAAATGCCAGCCGTCGCAGCCGTCTCCCCAGAAATAATGCTCGGCGTTCTTTACGCTTACAGCTTCCATAACATCTCCCATCATTCTTCAGACTCATACAAAATTCTGAATTGACATCTCGCGCAAAGCCGCCTAGGCGCAAAACGTATTATGTTAAGAAGCTTTAGCGGCTCCGCGTGTTAGCGAGAGAAAGTTCTCACTTGTTCTTATTTCTTATTCTGCAATTTCTCCAACCTCATTTTCGCCATTCTGTTGTTCGGGTCGAGTTTCAGAGCCTGTTCGTAGTTTTCGATCGCTGCCGCAGAATTTCCCTCCCCTTCATAGATGCCCGCGAGCCGGGCGAATGAGAATGCGAACGTCGGGTAGAGTTCGATGTTCAGCTTCAACACCCGAATTGCAGCGGATGCTTTTGCAGTGTCATCCGAAATGAGTTCGGCCAATCGCACCAGCGTCCATTCCTTAAAATTGTACGTAAACCCTCCGAAAAATTGTTCCCGCAGTGCATGGTACTGATTGATCGTCGAGTCAATGCCGTAACGGTCGAATGTCCTCTTGAGCTTATCCTCCAAAAAGATCGGCACTGCATTGCCGTGATGGCAGGTCATACACGAAACACGAAGAGAAGAGGTGCTGTCAACATGAAGTTCCGCGAGGTACACGTCGTTAATATTGCTCATCATTTTTATCATCGTGCGTGCTTTATTTTTCTCAGGCTTTGCGTCCGATGCAAAATCAAACTCGCTGAAGTCTTTTCCTTCTTCTCCCACATGGCAATACACGCACCGAACGCCAAGTCCTCCGCTAAAACTAGCCATAGTTCTTTGTAAATCTTTTCCGGTCGTCGCCTTCGGCAGCACAGTCAGGTTCTTCGGATTGTCGGGCCATTCCCAGTGTTGGGCAAACAGAGGAATGGCGGACAGGAGCAGCATAGATACAAGAATGACCTTCTTCATAACATCCTTTCTTCGATCATATGATGTGAAAACTTGGGGTGATTGGTCTTGCAGGGAAAAAATCCAACTGTCGAATTACGGCAATAATTCTTGTTGATTTGTCCTTGATTTTTTATAAAGTACGATATAAAAGAATTGATTGCAATAAGAGCGAATGAAAACCCGCGTGAATCGAAAACGTGCAACTGTAGAGCAACGCAAGACATACCCCTGACGCTTCCACCAAAGAGAAGGTGGACAGGTCGCGTCTTCGCCCTCCTCAAAGATGAGGGGGCTGGGGGGTGGTGAGACTACCGCACACGCAGCGGCTCATTTTCCCATCGGCCTTCATAATAAACCCACTCATTATTTCGTAGTTCCCAGCGGCCTGCCACCCATACAGTATGAGGTCTCGGCGGACGCATCCACCTTCCAGGGACCCAAACGTAACGATGACGACGAGGCGCCCAGCGGTGATAACCGGCAATCCACACCGCATCACGAGATGGTCTGGCAGTCATTCTCTCCGCCCGAGGGGCTGGCGGACCGATGTTGATCCCAACTCCAATATGCAGCTGTGCTGAAGCCGGAATGGCAATTGCTAACAATCCGCCGAAAAGCGCAAGCTTCAAAAATGTTTTCATAGGTGTATAATATTTTGTGGTAGAAATTTTGGTGACTTTGTTCTCAATAGACACGGTGAACAGCAAACGAGTTTAACAAGTAAAGTATTTTTGAGCCAGCTGGCATCTCGTTGTCCTTACCAAGAGGACTGAGGATAAACTGCAAATATATAACCGCACGTGCATCATTACTGCACCATGCCAAATTTTTTGTTCCGAGCGGTCATCTTTATAAAATATCGCAGCCGCTGTGCGAAGAAATCGGGGCGGTTCCTTGAGCCATCGATCCATCCGACCCGAATTCTTTTATATGATTGAGGGAATCGTTTGAAATGCTTCCAAACTGCGGGGTCAGCTTTAAGCGCCAGAAGAATATCGTCAGGAAGAACAAACTTTTTCAATTTTGGAGACTTTGGCGTCCGGTTATCCATGTGATGATGAATGCTTTCCAGCCCATACCGTGTCATCTTCCCGGCTTTGATAAGCCGGCGCACGCGTTCTTTGTTCATTTCTGAAAGAGGACTTCTCTTTCTTCGGGGGCTAAACCTCTGCACCCAGCTTTCTGCGTTCCATGGTTTAGTGAGGCTGTCAATCCATCCATAGCAAAGTGCTTCTTCAACCGCATGGTTGTACGGTATTCGCCGCTTCCCGCTGCTCTTTTTATAGTACACGAGCCAAATGTCGCCGGATGTCTTGTGGTGTTTCGACAACCACGACCTCCACTGTTTTCTGTTTGTTATGTATAAAGTTTTACCGACTTCCATTCTCGATTTCCAGCTATATCACACCAAATAGTACGCTATCCAAAATAAAATGAAATCATAGATATTCGTAATAGCCTGAATGACAACAAAAATCAAAAGGAGGGATTTGATGATCGTTGGGATGATGGATTGCTCGTACATGCGTCTCAGTGCCAAAAATATATACAGGCCAATGACAATCGGCGGCGAATATCTAAAGAGAGGTATGGAAAAAAATTGCACGGAATGCCCGTTCGAAGAGAGAAGAGCCGATATTTTTGCCAGACTCCCAGAAAAAAGCATCAACAAGCTCCAGAAGAAAACGTAAAAGCTCACGAGATGAGCGGCCGAAATAAAATGCTCGACAAAATACCTCTTGCTGCGCCAATAGAAAACGCGCAAAAAAAGAGCGAGAATCGGGACCAGAAGAATGACCAGAGATTTTGCCAATTGCTCCAGATGCGAATTGAAAGAATCGTAATACACTTTCACAGGGATCTGTTCCGCAAGGAGTTTCGTCTGCACAACGTGAGATACCCAGCCCGAAAAAATCCTGTCGTCTGTTAGGTCGCGGAGTGTTGGAAACATGACTCGTATATTGTATCCGAGTTGTTCACTGACAAAAGAGCAGAAAAAGTAGAATATGTTGATGAGTAGCAGAAGTTGGAAAGGATTCGTGTAATTGATCCGCCGGCCGCTCCAATATTCCGTCGTAAGAAATCCAGGTTTACGGATAAGCAGCGCAGCCGTTTTAACGAACTTAAAATCGAAATCGACAAGCAGCTCCAACCCTTCTTTCATTAGGTGACGAAGCGAGTAATCCTTATCGGACAAAACTTTTTCGCCGCAATGCGAACAATAGCTCGCATCAATTGGTCTGCCGCAATTAACGCAGAGTTGCTTGATGCCCGATTCCATCTCCTCCTGTGGTACAAATTTATCCTGGATCAAAATGGCTGTGATGAGCTATAATGTGGCGGAATAAACGTTTTTCCAATTCAAAAGTAGGGGTTCAATGGTGCATAGTCAAGAAGGAAATTTGGAAATCGCAAAGACGCGGGACATCTTTGCGGTTTCCCCAATAAGGGGCCGACGTCCGCAATAAAAAAAGCCAACCGTATGTTGAATACGATTGGCTTTCGTCCGTCCCTTCGACCAAACCCTGCTTCCCATCCGGACGCCGAATTCAAGATGTCGACACTCTTCCGATCTTTCGCGTAAGGTGTCCGACATCTAAACAATTAGAATTTGAAAGATTGCTACAAAGTAATAACAGAGTTCCGATCAATTCGGTTCACTGTCTTGGCATGTTTATGGAACACGCTGGAAGGAGTCAACGTTTAACGAACTGGGGCCAATTATTACGCGGCAAATACGCGGAAAACTGCTCCGTAAACGAGCAATGCAGCAGAGATCAATCCAATCCATGTATAGAACTCACGGTTGCTGATTGGCTTCAACTCTTCTTCAATTGCTTGCTCTGTGGCAAACAGTTCGCGGATCAACCAGAACATAAAGGGCTGTTCAATCTGATTTTTTTGAAGTATCATGGCTTCTCCTGAATAATGGCCGTTCGTAGTGATGTATCATAATACACTTTGTCAATTAGCCCGGTGTTAGACTTACTTTAAGGAATTGTTAAGTTTTTGAAAATGCTTGCAAATACCGCTCTTGCGACTTGAATCAAGGGCAAACCGAGCCTATATTCCGATGCATATTTCTTTAAAAGTTGCATTCGAAACGAAAGATGAACATCAACTCTTATATTCTCGAACAAGCGCTGCGGCGGCTGCAGTTGCCCGAAGATTCCATCAAGCAATTTCAACTTGCCGGAAAGTTCAGCGATGTCGAAGGAAAAGGATTACCGAAAGAACTCTTTCTGCTCAGCACACCGGTGATTGTACGGGGATTATTGAACTTTGCAGTGCTGCAGATGCGGCGGGATTGGCTGTATCCATTCTGGGTGAACAAACAACTCGACCCGAAGAGCGAGAGTTACATTCCGCGGGCGCAAAATCCACTTCTCATCAACGTCACTCACCGCAACTGGACTATGGTGGGAACGCTGAACGGCTTCCATGAAGCGATCATCGACCCCCGTGGCCTTGCAACACCTCTTCCCCGCGAATGGTCGATCGATACATGGCTCGTCGTTGATAACCGTGTTTTCTTTCCTTCTCTATCCACCGTTGGAGTTCAGGCAATCGAGACGACGTTTCCGTGCCTCACTACTCGATTCAGCGTAGACGGAGTCGGTCTGGCACTCGAACATTTCGCCGCGCCGACAAACCATGCATTCGACGTTCTGTTTGCCAAAGCCGCCGTGACGAATAATAGCGGCAAAAGAAAATCGGGAGCGCTCTGCGTCGCCATCCGGCCGTTCAACCCGGAAGGTGTGGCCCCGATTTTCTCCGTCGATTTCAAATCGCCGCGCATTGCATACGTGAACAAATCCACCGGTGTCGTTTTTGCGGAAACGCCCGATAAAGTCTTCTGCTCGTCGCTCAACGATGGCGACCTCGCGCATACACTCAAACAACGGACGATGAATTTCTTCGGCGATTTGTCAACGCCGTCTTCCCACTGCGAGCGCGGGCTGGCACATGGTGTGGCAGCATTCATGTTCGACCTTGCGCCCGGTGATGAAAAAAACATTCATTACAGTACTGCGCTTGAGGGAGAACAATCGGTCCGGCGGAGGGGAGCGAAGCAAACATGGCGGGTTTCGTTCGAGAGACGGAAATCCGACCAGCAGGTAAGGTGGGAAAAAGAGCTTTCGACGGGGGCACAGTTTGAATTTGCCGACAAAAATTTACAGGCGTTGTTCGACGCCAGCCGTCTCTCTCTCTTGGAGTTACACGACAAAGATTTTATCTCTCCCGGACCATTCCTCTATCACCACTTCTGGTACAGAGACGCCACGCTGATGATTCGCGCGCTTGACATGCTCGGTTTTGAGAAGCGATCGAGAGAAGTGATCGACGCATTTCCGGAGCGTCTTACCGCGGACGGGTTTTTCCGCGGTCCCGACGGCGAGTGGGATTCTAACGGCGCCGTTCTCTGGTCGGTGCATCAGCACTTTTTGCTCAACAAGCAGCATCTCTGGTTGAAAAACTGGTATCCCAACCTTAAACGCGCCGCTCAATGGATTATTCGAAAACGGAAGCAGACTCAGAACGGCTTGATACCGCCAAGCATCAGCGCGGAACATTTCGGCACAGTCGACCAATATTATTGGGATACATTCTGGTCTCTCGGGGGGCTTAGAGCGATGGTCCGCATCGCTTCAATACTCGGCATGAAATCCGACGAACAGGGTTTTGAAAAAGAAGTCCGCGCATTTGAGCGGGACATTGTCCAGTCTCTGCAGAATGTTGAGCAGCGAATCGGCGAGAAGCTCATTCCGGCAACGCAGCATCGCAACTTTGACGAGAGCGCCGTCGGTTCGATATCCTGCATTTATCCGCTCGAACTGTTCGACGGCCGGCTGCGTCATCTCTCTAACACACTTCGAAAACTTGAAGCGGAGTTTGTCGATGAAAAGGGATTTTTTCATCCCATCATTCATTCCGGGTACAATCCGTATCTCACACTCCAGATCGCCCATTCATTTTTCATCATGGGGAACATCGGCAAAGCGTGGGAAGTTGCTGAAACAATTTTTCGACAGGCTGTGCCGCCGTATTCGCTTCCTGAAGCCATTCATCCGCGTACGGGCGGCGGGACGATGGGAGACGGGCATCATGGCTGGGCCGCAGCCGAGATTATTCTCTTCCTTCGAAGCTGCATGGTCAAAGAAGAAAATGGCGTGATTTCGCTTTTTAAAGGCAACAACAACAGATTAGTGCAAAAGGGGAAGAACGTGAAACTGAAAGATGTGCCCACAACATTCGGCGCAATTTCATGTTCATTGTCGTTTACGGGAGAAACAAGCGCTGTGATACATTTCGAAGGAAATTTCAGCGTCGAGACCATGCCGGCGGCGATTGAAATCTATCTTCCGTTCGCGGTAAAGAATGCGGCTGCCTCTTCCCCAAATCACATTTCTGCAAAAACAGTCGACGATACGACGTCGCTGCTCCGCTGTTCTCCAAAAGTCCGCACACTATTCCTCAAACTGTGACTTCTCGGTCGCTGGACAAAACAGAATCGCTGCGGTTGGCCGAGTCGTTCCTTCGCGGTTTTGAATTCGGATCGATTTTTCCCGACCCACAACGAAAGTCCCATTGGGTCGGTTAATCCAAGCATAGGAGCATCGACCAAACTGTCGGCTGCGGTGATGAGAGGAGGAAAATTGCCAACGTATTTATGGTAAACCTCTACCTTGCCGGCAGCAATCGGAAAAGGCTTGACAAGCGTTGCTGAGAGACATTTGTTTTCTATCTTTGTCTCAATCCCAAAAGAACATTCGGGAGAAATCCCAAAAAACTCTTCTGCGGCAATTCGGACGGAAATTTGATTGCTGGCCGAAATGATGTAGATGCAGTATCGAAGCTTTTGCAGTAATGAGATAAGCTTCTTCATTCCTGGATGAGGTTTCGGAACCGAAACGCAAGCTTTCCCCGTTTCGATGAAGGGGGAGGTCTGGATTAAAACCCTCAATGTCGCCTCTTCAACTTCACGGAGACTAATCCCGGCCATTGATTCAACCATTAGACGATACGCAGCTGTAACGTCAAAGCGTAGAAAGGATTGGTATTCTTCCCATGTGCATTTAAGAGGAGCGCCATCCGCCATCAATCGTACAAAGACCGCTTCACCAATATCCCCGATTATGAGCGTATTGTCGAGGTCGAACAGCGCAATCTTCACCTGGTCAGTGCCGAAGCCTTTTATGCGGTTTTCGAGCGATTCGATCTGATATTTAAGGTGGATGGGAATCATGCGCTACGAAAGTTGAGCTGCCTGAGGAAAAGCCTCAACCGACCTGAAGTGGTGAAAAGACAATGCCGTCGATGGAGTTTGAAAAGCAATCGGCAGCGTGTTGATCTCAATGTTGACTTTTCCGCCGGCATATGTCAGACGGTTATATTTCAACCTGCTTACCGGGTCATCACAAACTGAACCTGCACCGTTTGCAAGACGTACTCCGTGTTGTTCATACAATTCGTTGCGATGAACATGCCCGTGCATTACAACCTGCACGCCAAGCGCAGCAAAAAGCTTGAGAGTTTTGCGGCGCCTTTTCATGCGCATCGTCTTCGATTCGATCTTCCTCCAAAAATTACTATCGGTTGAGGCATCGTTCAAATCGTTGAAGTGATGGTGAATTGCAACAAGCGGTATCCTTCCGTTAAAATCTTTGCGTTCCTGCAATTGCACGAGAGCGGAAATCTGATCGTCGCTCAACATCCCGTTCGAGCCGAGCGGGTTATCCCACAATGACCACGGCAGGATTGAGTTCAATCCGATGATGGCGTACGGACCTACTTCTTTAACAAACGGAAAAAGACTGCTGCTGTTCAAATGTTGTACCCCGACGAACGATTCTGCAAACGCTTCTTCAAAAAGCGCAAGCCGCCTCTGATAATCCACGGTTCGAATGTACCGGGGAAAACTGAGCACGTCCACCGCACGGTGAGGTCCGCCGAATACATCGTGGTTGCCGGGGACAATCGTGAGCCTTCTGCTGTCCATGAAGCCGAAGCTTGTGAGAATGGTTCGGGCCAAATAATAGTCATTAGGGTCGCCGGTGCTGACAATGTCCCCCGTAATGACAAGGTGGTCGCAGCCATGGTCGAGAATCGTTCGCAGGAGAATTTTAAATGACTTGATGTGTTCGCGGTAGTACTGTCTGCTGAGATGGGGGTCGGAAAGATGGGCGATGGTGAATGAATTACCTGCCGGTTTCGTTGTTTCCAACGAGCCCTCGTGATGAATCATGCGTCCGGCAAAGTGTGTCTCAGGCTGCGCGCGGGAAGCGCTGGAGACGGAACTCCTCGATAACTTCTTTGTAACTCTCAAAAAGCTGGTCGAGAATGCGTTCCCATCGATACTCTTGTGCACGAGCGAGTGCATGGTCTGCGATGACCTTTCTGTGATTTGGATTGTCGAGTAACCATTCTACTTTCTTTGTGAGGTCGGTGCTGCTTAGCGGCTCGGCGAACAATCCCGAACGTCCTTCCTGGATTATTTCCACCGCTCCGCCCACTTTTGCCGCCACAGGAGCCAGCCCGGAAGCCATCGCTTCCAGAGTCACGAGCCCGAACGTTTCTGTCGTCGACGGAAAAACAAACATATCCGCAGATGCAAAACTCACCGATAATGGCTTTCCCGATTGGTAACCAAGAAAATGAGCGCCGGGCATCATCGCTTGCAATTCCCGGCGTGCATGCCCATCGCCGACAATCACCATTTCGAAATCCGTGCGCTTCGAGTGCAGCGCATGGTACGTTTCCGCCAGGACGCGCAAATCTTTTTCCCACACAAGCCTGCTTACAAACAGAATGATCGGCTTCTCTCCGCTGCAAAACTTCTGCCGCCATTCGTCCGAGCGATACAACGGATTGAACACCGCCGTGTCAACTCCGTTTGGAAGATATTCAAGCCGTTCAACACCGTGATCGCGAAGCTCTTGCAGGATCGGCGTGGTCGGAACCAGAGTTCGATCAACGTTATTATAGAGACGGCGCAACAGCCGCCACGCCAAATCTTCAAGACTCGTGAGATTATAGTATCGAGGGTAGGTCGGAAAATGCGTATGGTACGTTGCGACAATCGGGATACCAAAGTGCCGCGCGTATTTCACTGCTGCAAAACCGAGTGTGCAAGGACTGTTGATATGCAGAATATCCGGTTGGAATTCCTGCAAATACCTCGCAAAGGATTGATACCCGGGAAGAGCAATACGATAATTTTTCTGAAGCGGAAGGACAACAGACGGCACACCGTACACCGGGATTTGTGTTTCGCCGACGGGGAGCGTCGATGTGATTGCAATTGCTTTGTGTCCGCGTTCAACAACGCCCTCAACAATTTTGTAAATGCATCGCGTGACCCCGTCCTGACCGACTTTTAGGTTCGCGTTGAAATACGCAATTTTCATACAGGCCTCCTTCTTCCTCATTTACGAGCATAAAAATAAGAAGTTGCCATTATCAGAGTGTTATGCCCCTATTAACTAATAGTAAAATAAGACATCTGTTAAAGTGGTGTGTTAAGTGAAATTCACAACTATCCTTTTTTGGATTTCCTTGCATTGGGACTCTTCTGAGATTATATTGGCAATAAAAAAAGTCTATGAGATCTTTAAAATATTCGAACCTTTCCACGCGCCTAGGAGCAGTGGAAAACGAATGGGAATTATTGTGGGAAGAATTCGGAGAGGATGAAACGCTTACGGTCGACCCTTCGCTGGTCGATAAAGTCGCGGATGAATTTGCCGAACGTATGAAAGAGAATTATCCTTTCTTTCATCCTCGTTATGTCGGACAAATGTTGAAACCGCCTCATCCCATTGCAGCCGCGGCGTACCAGATGGCGATGAAAATCAATCCCAACAATCATGCGCTGGACGGCGGGCCCGCGACGGCCAAGATGGAAATCGAAGCGGTAGCAGACGTCGCTCGCATGTTCGGATACAAGAAACATCTCGGACATCTTACGAGCAGCGGCACGATTGCAAATCTTGAGGCTCTCTGGGTTGCGCGATCTCTCCATCCAAACAAAGGAATTGCTTTTTCGAGTTCAGCTCACTACACGCACAAACGGATGTGCGAAGTGATCGGGGCGGAGGCGATGGAAATTCCGTCTGATGAATTTGGAAAAATGGATTCCGATGCCCTTGAAAAAATATTGAAGGCGGGAAATGTTGGCACGGTGGTGGCAACGATCGGCACGACTTCCCTCGGAGCGATTGACCCGCTGGAACGTATCATTCCCATCTGCCGGAACTATAACGTGCGCGTCCACGCCGACGCTGCGTACGGAGGATTCTTCATGTTGCTTGCGTTGCAGAAATTTCCGCTCATCAACGCCGCGCCGTTCCTCTGCCTCTCAGAATGCGACAGCATTGTCGTCGACCCGCACAAGCACGGCCTGCAGCCGTACGGGTGCGGCTGCATACTGTTCGGCGACCCGTCCGTTGGAAAATTCTACAAACACAATTCGCCGTACACCTACTTCACTTCACGAGATTTACATCTCGGTGAGATCAGTCTCGAATGTTCGCGTCCCGGTGCAGCGGCAGCGGCTCTGTGGTTTACGTTGAAATGCATTCCCCTCCTCCCCGATGCGGGACTCGGAGCGATCTTAACAAAAACGCGACAAGCCGCTCTTGAATTTTCAAAACTGGCTGCTTCAAGCAGCACGTTGACCGAATTCATCAAACCTGAGTTGGATATTGTTACGTACTTTCCCAAGACCAAGCCGTTGGCGGCTTCTCTCATTTCAAAACGATCGGAAAGATTATTTTCAGACGCGATGCACCATTCCACTGCTCCATTATTCCTTGCACTCCTCCATGTCGATTCAACACAGGCAAAACAGCTTCACCCGCAGGTGAACGCCGACCTTAAAACGATGACAATAGTACGCAGTGCGTTGATGAAGCCCGAACATCTTGCGTTCGTTCCGCAATTGATCGGGGAGCTGGAAGAACTGGCCGGCTAGGAGAACATGGCGAGGAGGGAACTAATCTGCAATCTGCGCCTAAATCTGAGCCATCAGCGTAATCACAATAATTTGCGCGAAGCCAAAAATCCTTGAAGGTACGAGAGGGAGTCGAGAATTACGCTTTCATCAACAGGCATTGGCAGCGCGACTTTTCCGATTGACGTCGGCAGTACGAGCCTGATCTTTCCATCGAAGACCTTTTTGTCAACACGCATCGTCGAGAGAAGTGTCGACGCGGATAACTTTACGCCATGCAAAGGCGGCAGCGGAATCGAGAGAACGGCGTTCTCGATTCTTACGGCTTCCAACGGAGTGATCAGTCTAAGACGGAGAGCGGCAAACGTTTCGGCGACCATTCCGAGCAGTATCGCCTCACCGTGTTTGAGGAGACGATAGCCCCCCGCATGTTCCAACGCATGTCCAACGGTATGTCCAAAATTCAGGACAGCGCGGAGGTTTTTTTCGCGTTCATCCCGGGACACAATATCCGCTTTCATCCGGCAGCATTCAGCAACGATTCTGACAAGGTTTGAGCTGTTTTTAGAAATGACGGCGTCGATGTGTTTCACGGAATACGAAAAGAATTTTTCGTTCATGATGATGCCGTACTTGAGCACCTCTCCAAGTCCGCAGATAATTTCACGTTTTGGAAGAGTCTGGAGTGTTGCGATATCGGCAGCAACAAAATCCGGCTGATAGAACGCCCCAACCATGTTCTTTCCGAGTGGATGGTTGACGCCCACTTTCCCTCCTACGGAAGAATCAACCTGAGCTAACAGCGTCGTCGGAACCTGCACGAAATGCACGCCCCGCTGGTACGTTGACGCAATAAAACCCGCAAGGTCGCCGACAACTCCTCCTCCTAACGCCAGGATTGTCGATTGACGTTCTACTTTCCATCGAAGCAAGTCCGTGTATATTGCATCCGCCCGGTGAAGGCTCTTTTGTTCTTCGCCGGCCGGAATGACAATAGAACGCGCCGTAAACCCTGAAGCAGCAAGATTATCGTTTACTTGCTTCAAATAGTACCGCGCGACGTTTTTGTCCGTTATGACAACAACTGTTTTCGGGAGGCGGTGACGCTGAAAAAGTGAACCGAGCGACGACAGCAGCCCTGTGCCGATATAAATCGGATAGCTGTGCTTGCCAAGCGGAACACGTACTGTTTGAAAGCGAGTTTTAGTCGTCAATATGATGCCGTAACATTTTTACAAGCTCGTCAATTGTATTTCCGATTTTTTTGTCATCGGTGTGGATAATAACATGAGCTTGTTCGTAATATCCCTTCCTCTTCGTCAACAATTCATCGATGCGAAGCTGTAATTGTTCTGCGTCCATCAAATCTCCATCGGCAGTCCGCAACATCGGCCGGTCGCTTTTTGTACGAAGACGTTTATAGATATACTCCGGGTCGACTTTGAGATACACCAGAACACCCGATTCTTTGACAAGGTCGAGCGAATCCTGGTCCGTAATGGTTCCGCCGCCGAGCGAAATGACCGTGCGCGGAGTCCCGGCGACTTCTCTGAGAAATGTGCGTTCCATTTCCCTGAATGCTTTTTCACCTTGCGCTTTGAAAATATCGCCGATCTTTCGCTTTTCCTTCTGTTCGATGAAAAGGTCCAAGTCGATAAAACTGTATCCGATCGTGTTGGCCAGGATGGGGCCGATAGTACTTTTACCGCTCCCCATGAATCCCGTTAGAAAAATTACTAATCGTTTATGATTGCCGTCCATTCGAATGCCGTGCTGAGATGCGATACTAGAAAATGGAGATGACCTAGGGAATAGTCAATAGAATTCGCAATGATACTCCACAGGCGATCTGTATGGAAAGCGTACGAACAGCCGAATCTTACGCCTGTCCGCCGTCGTCCTGGTCCATTTTCTCTTTTAATTCAATTTTCAAATCCTGATACCGGGAGGTCGCATGCTGAACCTGCTGCCTCGCCTGAAACAACTCGCGCCGAAGCCCGTCTTCAATGATATCAATTTTCTTGAAATAAAAATAGCTTATTACGAAAAGGCTGCCGCCGAATACAATGAGCAGAATGAATGCGATTTCAAAAAGAGTTTTAATTTCTGCATTGACGCGTTCTAATTTGCGGTCGGTGTCGTCGCGTGAATTTTGCTTTTCTTTTACAAGCTCAAGAATTGTGGGACGGATGGTCTCCATCAGCTCTTTCCCTCTGCCCGCAAGAACGGCTTGGGCGGAATCCGACGAATTGTTGGTCATGGCCAAATCGATCGAAGACTTCAGATTTTCGATTCTGTCATTTATCGAAGCCCCGAGGGAATCGAGAAACTGATCCCGGTATCCGCCGTTCAGGTTCAGCTGTTTCAGATAGAGGAACGATTGCTGCACCGATTTGACCTCAGAGTTGTAATCCTGAATAAAATCTATGCTATTTGTCAGAATATAACCGCGGCGATTCGATTCAGCTTGTTGCAGGGACAGTGAGATATCCTGCATCGCCACCACAACTTCGTGGTCATAAGACAATAGCGCCGTATACCTGCCTACGTCATCGAGCGCTGTCTTCATGAAATATTGCAAGCCGAAGAACAACACAAACGCGGCAGCATAGCTGGCAAAGAGAAATCGTTTAAACTTACGTCCCATAAGAGAATTTCAGGGCTTTGCAGGACAGGATCCCTGCAACGGTGTTACAACATTAGTATGTTTTCCGAATGGACTTCGTCGTTAGTCTAAGAACTTGAACAGCGATATCAAAAATCGTTCCGAAGGACTCGAACAGAATGAGTCCGGCTTAAAAGAGAGAGGATGTCGTGATTGATTCTGCGACGCTGAACACATTACTCCGGATTAAAATTTTAGCAGCAGGAAAATACTTCGTTTTTTATTTGGCAGATGGGGGCGAGCGGGCTACTCGGCCATGACATACCGGAGGGATGAGGTAAAAAATGCAATACAAACAAAAAATCCGGCTTCAGTTTCCATACGTAGAAACCTCGTTTTTTCAGGCCCGATGACAAAATCAAATCGCGAAGTGCAGAATTTCGTTGCCCGGGGTTTAGCGGTAAAACATATCCCGCAGGTCTTCAATGTCGGCTTTGGCTTTCAACTTCTCGAGCCATTCGTTAACGATGCGTTGCTTCTTTTCCTGCAGCATTTGTGCAGCGAGAATGGTTTTCTGCGCGTTGAAGCTCGCGGAATCGAACGGAGTTTTGCTCAGAACCTTGATGAGATAATATCCTCTTTCACCTTCGACAGGCTGAGAGATTTTCTGCACGGGCAATGTCAATGCAGCGCCCAGGAATGTGTTATCCCTGCCAATTGTCGGAATTGTCCCGGTTGGAGAAAAAAGTCCGGTTGATAGAACGTTGATCCGGGCATCCGAAGCAGGCAAGGATAAAAGGTCGAAGGAATCGTTCATTGATGATCGCAGTTTGTCAACTACTTCCTTCACCAGCGCCATTTTCTTTTTCCGTACGACGCGCGGCTGCAGAAAGTCTCTGACTTCATCGAACGGACGAACGCCTTCCTTTTTCACCTCAGAAATCTTGAAAACCGCGACGCCCTCGTTTACCTGGTACGCTTCGCTGATGTCTCCTAAATCTTTTTCGAAAGCGAATTTCGACACCGATTCGTTGATCCCTATTCCCGGAATCATCCCCGCTTTCTGGAACGAAGGCGTTTCCCGCACCTGTAAATTAAAACCCTCCGCATCCTTTTCAAATTTTCCGTCCTTCGCCACAAAAGCAAAATCCTGCGCGCGCTGGAAAACATCGTCCTTGGTCTGCGAGCTGGTTCTGACCGGAAGAGTAATGTCGGCAATCTTCACCTCACGAGTGTCTCTTCCTTCGATCTTAATAATGTGAATCCCGTATTGGGTTTTCACCGGTCCGAGAATTTGACCGGCCCTCCCTTTCAGCGCGACGTCTTCGAATGGTTTCACCATCCGTCCTTTGCCAAACCAGCCGAGGTCGCCTCCGGACGTCGCCGCGCCCGGTTCAGTCGAGTACTCCTTTGCAAGGCCGGCAAAATCCTCGCCTTTGCGCGCGCGAGCTATGAGGTCGTTCGCCTGTTTCATTACCGCCGACTCGTCTTTTCCGCCAATGCCGAGCAGAATATGACGGGCGCGCACAAACACATCGGTTCCGTTTCTTTGTTCAAGAACCTTTATAATGTGAATCCCTGTGAAATCTTTTACCGGGCCAACAACGTCGCCCATCGCTGCGCCGAAAACGGCTTCTTCTTTTTCCGGCGACAACTGACCATGTTTAAAATATCCCGGCGGAGTTGACGTTTCTGAGTAGGATTTCTGAAGCTCAAAGAAATCGATTCCCGCTTTCGTCTGTTGAAGAATGTTGTTCGCCTCAACAAGCACATCCTGCGAATCCTTCGCCGACGGCTGGTCGCTGAATAACACAAACTTCAGTTTGCGTGAAGCTTTTGCTTTGAATTCCTCCTGGTTTTCGTTGTAATATTTACGCAGGTCGTCATCGGTGACCGAAGCAGCGCTATCCGAAACAAATCTGTTCGGGTCGAACAGAGCATATTGCGCCTCGACCTTTGTGTTCTGATTTTCAAACCGCTCCCCAATTTCCCCGGGGGTTACTCGCACCGTCGCGAAAATAAGGCTCTGCATTTTTTCCGAGAGACGCTGCTGCCGAAGCCCGGTTTCCACCTGAATCATAATGTCTTTGTTCTTCGGGTCGTTGATCGTCTGGTCGTAGGCCGCCCGATTGAACTTGCCGGTCGAATCCTCGAACTGCTGCATCAAGAACACCGGCGGATCGTCCCCCTTTACCCAATCGACGAGCTCCTGGTCCGACACCGTGACACCTGCCCGCTGAGTTTCCTTGTCGACCAGTGTTGAGGCAACCATGCTGTTCCAGATCTGATCGCGAATTTCTTTCATAACATCTTCTTCCGGGTCCTGTCCGGATTTCTTTTTCTGGCTTTCAGCGGCCCGCTTCACAAGATCCGAAAACTCCTGATATGTGATTTTCCTTCCATCGATGATTCCGACATAATCATGGCGGCCGGACTTGATTCCCAAGTAATCCATTCCCCATTCAAAGACGATCATCACAACAAATAATATCACGAGCGCGATGAGAATCACCGGCATATTGTCGCGCATTCTGGTCATTATAGGCATATCTTAACGAACTCCTTGCTGCAAGATATTTGAAATACACTGACTTGAGAAATAAATATAATCGAAACTGCTTTGAAATGCAACGCTAAAGCGGCGGGACGCGACGCCATCCATCCGAACAGAGGCTCATTCGGATGAGCCGTCGCGGCGGAGTCGAAGGGACCAGTTCAGCATCGCTTGGTCTCCACATTCATTCAAAAGACCTCACTGCCTCCCCTTCGGTTATCTTGACTTACACTCAACATTTAGTTACCTTTTTGAAAGAATAAAATGGTTTTATCATTGCACTCCCGGCAAAAAAACGTCGCTATCCTTGGCTCCACAGGTTCCATCGGCAAGAATAGCTTAGAAGTCATCGCCAGCTTTCCAGACCAGTTCAAAGTCACCTATCTCACAGTCAACAATAACGTAGATTCACTGTGCGATCAAGTTCGACGATTCAAGCCGAAAGGCGTTGTCGTACTGGACAAGAATGCGGCTGCGGAATGCAAGAAACGATTTGATAGTACGACGGAAGTATTTGCCGGTGAAGATGGCCTAGAAAAGATTGTTCAGGGAGATGACGTAGATTTTGTTATCAGTTCGTTGGTCGGCTTTGCAGGATTGAAGCCGACGATCGCGGCAATCAAAGCGGGAAAAAGGATCGCGCTGGCCAACAAAGAGACTCTCGTCGTTGCGGGCGAGATCATTATGGATTTGGTGAAAAAGACCGGAGGGGTTCTCATTCCGGTAGACAGTGAACACTCCGCGATTTTCCAGTGCTTGGTCGGGGAATCGAGCTTGTCCGTGGGCAAAATTATTCTCACTGCGTCGGGCGGGCCGTTTCTTAACACGCCGATGGAAATGCTCCAAAACGTATCGGTCGAGCAGGCGTTGAACCATCCAAACTGGAAAATGGGAAACAAGATAACGATCGATTCCGCCACATTGATGAACAAAGGATTGGAGGTAATCGAAGCGCGCTGGCTCTTCGGCACTCCGGCGGATAAAATAGACATCGTCATCCATCCGCAATCGATCATCCACTCGATGGTGGAGTTTGTCGACGGTTCGGTGAAAGCGCAGCTCGGTGTGCCGGACATGAAAATACCGATCCAATACGCTCTTACGTATCCGGACCGTGCGGCATCAAATTTTGGCCGCGTCGATTTTCCAAAGTTGAGGGAGATGACGTTCTTTACTCCCGACCTTGACCGTTTTAAGTGCTTGCGGCTTGCGTACGACGCGTTAGAAGAAGGCGGAACAATGCCCGCTGCACTCAAC
Organism: uncultured Chitinophagaceae bacterium; assembly: GCA_964642725.1. Taxonomy (GTDB): domain Bacteria; phylum Bacteroidota; class Ignavibacteria; order UBA10030; family UBA8401; genus JAGVPT01. The sequence continues at coordinate 4,026 of CAZXQG010000014.1, read as the reverse complement.
GCAGCAAATGAAATAGCGGTCAAACGTTTCCTGGAAGGGAGAATTCCTTTCCTTCGGATACCCGAAACCATCTGCCGCACAATGGAACATCATTCTGGAACAACAAACCCAACGCTCGACGACATTATCGAAGCGGATGCATCGGCCCGGAGATTTGCGGGGGGTATTTGCAACTGATTGCCCGCCCTGTTGATAAAGCGGCAGCGGCGCACTAAAAATCCATATATAAGTCCCTTACGATGGAATTTCTCAGCACTATATTCTATTTCTTAATTACAATCGGCGTCTTGGTTTTCATTCACGAGTTTGGACATTTTATTGCTGCGAAGGCTTGCAGGATGCGTGTCGATAGGTTCTCGATTGGATTTCCGCCCCGCGCTTTCGGCAAAAAATTCGGCGACACCGATTATTGCGTTTCGTGGGTTCCCGTCGGCGGGTACGTGAAGATAGCCGGAATGATCGATGAGAGTTTTGACACAGAATTCATCGACCGCGAGCCGCAGCCGTGGGAATTCCGATCGAAGCCGATCTGGCAGCGGATGATCGTTATTTCCGCGGGGGTGATCATGAACATTTTCCTCGCCATTGCCATCTTCTGGGGAATCAATTTTGTCAACGGCGGAAACTTCCGTCAAACGACCGAAATCGGTTACATCGTGCCAAACAGCGCCGCCGAGAAAGCCGGATTCAGGGAAGGCGATAAGATTCTCTCCGTCAACGGCGAAAAGATCGGTCACTGGGACGCAATTCAATCGGCAATGTACGTCGATTTTGTCGGGGACGACCTCAGCATCGCCGTGGAGCGAAACGGAGCAGCAACCACGATCGCCGTTCCTCATTCCCTGGTTCCGGATATTTCGGACGCATCTTTCGGGTTCCTTCCTAATTTTACAGAGGCGGTCATCGGCGATGTCCTCAAGAACAAACCTGCGGAAGCTGCGGGACTTCAGCCGGACGACGTTATCCTTTCTATCGACCACGAAAAAGTGATCAACCAATACCAGGTTACCCGATTAATCAAAGCCAACGCCGGGAAGAAAATAGATTTTGAATTGAGGCGAAAATCCCAGGTTGCTCGGGCCGCCATAACGCCGACGCCCGAAGGAATTATCGGTATAAGCATCGAGAGCCGTTATGTAGGCCCGGTTCTACACGAACGTTATGGAGTGTTCGAATCGCTCCCAAAAGGGATAGATGATGTATACGGGGCGACCAAACTATTTATCAACTCCATATGGCATATCGTTGTGGGGAAAGCGTCATTTTCAAAATCGGTCGCCGGACCCGTGAAAATTGCTCAAATGGCGACACGCACGGCAGAAGTCGGGCTTATGAGCTTCCTCGGATTCATGGCGCTGCTCAGTATCAGTCTTGCAGTAATGAATATTCTCCCCTTTCCTGCCCTTGACGGCGGACACCTGATGATGCTCGTGTACGAGGCAATTTTCGGAAAGCCTATTCCACACAAAGTTCAGCAAACCGTCCAACAGGCGGGTGTTGTGCTATTGCTGACCTTTATGGCGTTCGTTATTTACAATGATATTGCCGGGTTTTGATTTCGTTTCTGGTGACACTCAACACAGCGTGCCACCGAGAAATAGACGTAAATTAGGTCTAGTAATTATAAAAATCAGTATCACTATGAGGAGATTTGTCCCATGAGAGCCCACACTCGGAACATCCTTCTAATGTTCGCAGCCACTACGTTCTGGATTCGATTGGCCAATGCTCAGTTTACGGCTAGTGCTACTTACATAGACGCAGATATTGTGAACGCAACATCGCTCGTTGATCCCCTCTCAGAAACGATTAAGGATGTCCCGGCCACGAGCTTCTCCCTCTTCATCAATAATCCGAAAAGAGAAGTTGTCTGGGTCAATATGCAGTTGAAGGCTTACGTCACGCTTGATGCAGATGGGATTAAGAAGTCGTTGTTTCTTCCGGGCAGCGATCCCCGGACCATAACACCGTTTAGTGTGCCGCCTGGAGGTAGGGTGTTCAGAAGCACAGATGCGGCTAGCAAAGAATTCAATTTTTCATTCACGGTCGACGGTGCAGAAAAACAGCTCTTGAAGAACAAGGTCTCCGATCCTGCAAACGGCGGGAAAGTTCCTTCGGGGAGGTACGAGGTTGATATTAGCATGCAGGTCGTCAAGATTGGAAATCCGCCTCGGGATACGTCGAGCATCCCCGTTCAAATTTTGCCTTCATCGCAAATTCAAGTGTCAGTCACAAATCCGACGAACGCCACGCTGCTTCAGCCCTCGGACAACGGACACGAATATGAGTCCCCATTCCCGCAGTTCCAGTGGGCGTACGATACCCGAGGAGTAAAAATATCGGTGTACGAAAAGAGGTACGATCAGCAATCGTTGGAGGATGCCATATCTGCTTCTGATCCTTACTGGGTTGTCAACATCAACCGTGAGGCTTCAGGTAGGCTTTCAATCATTACATATCCGCAAACTTCGATTGGGGGACCGGGCATTAACCAGCCGGAGGATGACCCGACGTTCGGATTACCTCATCCCCGCGATCCTCGACCTCTCGAACGGGGTAAGACGTACGTCCTTGTGCTCGACGGAATACGGACGGCATTCGGTTACAACATCGACCCTCTCAGGACTATTCGGCTGTTCCGCATTTCCGACCCGCAGGGCGAGATGGTGTTGAGCTTTTTGACGACTGCGTTGAGCGGCGGAACATTCCAGGATATTATGAACCTCATCCAGGATCAAAAACTTGTGCTCGACAGTTCGCATATGACCTTAAACGGCATTACGCTTACAGCGCAAGAACTTCAAATGATCTTGAATCAAAACAAAGACAAAATCAAATCGATCCGATTCCAAGACTAACAGCGTACTGACTTATTGGAGAGAATCACATGAGAACATTGTGTATGCTTTTACTGTTGTGCCTTGTTTCGTCATTCTCTGCGGCGGTCTCGGCACCAGTGTATGATCCGGACAAGCCAGTCGCTATCATTTACAAGCCGGTAGGCTCTGTCGAATATTTAAAGAATGGAAAAAGTTGGACAAAAGCAGCCGCAGCGACGCCGCTCTTGTCGGGAGATCAGGTAAGGACAGGGGTAAATTCTTTCGTCGTCATTAAATTCATCGAGAACTCAATCCTTCGGCTGCAGGAGAACTCTCAGATCACTATTCGCGCCGAACTGACAGCCAATAAAGAATTTTCGAAAAATGTCAACCTCGAACGGGGAGAACTAACATTCGACGTGAAAAAAAGAGAGAACGAAAAATTCGAATTCTCAACGCCGACGTCGGTGGCTTCGATACGCGGCACGCAAGGCATGCTCATTGACGGTGCAGACAGCACTGATGTGTTAATTCTTGGTGCCGGCATTGTTCTGTTCACGAATAATGTTTCGAACCATTCGGTCAATGTCATTCCCGGACAAACTGCATATTCGTATGCCAACGGAAATATCGAAGTGAAGAAGACCACACTGGAGCAATTGCAGAAGCTCCAAGGCGCGATGGGCGGAGGAGGTGGAGGCGGCACGTCGAACAACGGCACGTCTTCAAACGGCTCCGGTTTTTCAGTTGGATTTGCCATTTCCGCACCAGTTGTAACCGAAGGACAGGATTTTAATGTTACGGTGGAGCTTATCCAAACATCCGTCCCTGTCGATACGCTGAAAACAATCGTATCGTACTTTGCGTTGGCGTATAAAAATTCATCACTGACCACATACAAAGAAGTGCCGGCCACATTGTCCGGGAACAAGGTAACGTTTGCGGTCCCCGGCGCCGACGCCATAAGCCCCTCGATGCAGGTCTATGTGATCTTCAGGACAAAAACCGGGATCAGCCTGACCTATCCGCCGACAGACCCCCAGAAAAATCCGATCGTCATTCCTGTCCAGTCGGCGAGTTCGAACGAGTTAAAGCTTCAGTTTTCCGACCCCAACGGAAAACAAAGGACAATGATCATCGATTACTGATCGGCTGAAGCATTTCAGTGAGAAAAACCGCTTGCAATTATCGGCACCATTTTTTAGAT
>CAZXQG010000013.1:0-73319 GCA_964642725.1 uncultured Chitinophagaceae bacterium | reverse complement strand
CTGCAATTAAATTCGGAACAGACGGCTGGCGCGGCGTTATCGCCGACGATTATACGTTTGCAAACGTGGCGAAGGTTGCTTTGGCAACAGCGCGCTATTTCAAATCTCATAAAAAAATCAACAACGGCTTGGTGATCGGCTACGATTCACGGTTTATGTCGAAGGAATTCGCGCATAAAGCCGCACAAATTATCGCGAGTGCCGGCGTGAAGGTGAAACTGGCCGATAAGATTTCGTCAACGCCGATGACGTCGCTTGGCATCGTGAAAATGAAGGCCGCGGGCGGTGTGGTCATTACAGCAAGCCACAATCCGGCGGAATATAACGGGTTCAAGATCAAAGGAGATTTCGGCGGACCTGCACACCCTGAAATGGTTGCGAAGGTGGAAAAACTCCTTTCGCCGATTTTAAAGTCGAAGGAACTTCCTTTGAATGTGAAACCGTTCAACGAGCTTGTCGCGAAGAGGATGATTCAATTCGTCGACCTGACAACGATGTATGTCAATGATATTGAGAAGAAGATCGAGATAGACCTTATAAAAGCGACGCGCATCAAAATACTGTATGATGCAATGTACGGTGCGGGCCAGGGTGTGATGGAAAAGATCATCCCGAACGTCGGAACCATTCGCAATATCTTCAACCCTTCGTTTGCCGGAGGACACCCGGAACCTCTCGCGCAAAATTTGGAAGAACTGAGCTTCGAGGTGAAGGACGGCAGATACAACATCGGTATTGCAACGGACGGAGACGCAGACCGTGTCGGGGCGATTGATGAAAAGGGAAATTTTGTCGATTCCCACCGCATTTTTGCGATCCTCCTGAAATATTTGGTAGAACGCAAACACCTGAAAGGCGAAGTTGCGAAGTCGTTGTCGGTGACCGAACTGATTCCAAGAATGTGCGAGAAGTACGGACTTGTTTTGAACGAGACACCGGTAGGCTTTAAATATCTCTGCCGTCTGATGGTGGAAAAAAAGATTATCATCGCCGGGGAAGAGAGCGGCGGGCTCGGAGTGATGGGGCATTTGCCCGAACGCGACGGAATTTATGTCGGCTTGCTGCTCGCGGAGATCATGGCCGTACGCCGCAAGAAATTGAGCGTTCTTGTGCAGGAGCTGTTCGATGAGTACGGCGAATATCATTTCGGCAGGATCGACCGCCGTGTTACGGAAGACGAGAAGAAAAAAATTGTATCCTTCTACTCACACCGGCCGAAGAAAATCGGCCCCTTCACGGTTCAGCACATTAACGAGACTGACGGCTATAAGTTTTACGTCGACAACGGATGGATTCTTGTCCGTTTTTCGGGGACGGAGCCGCTCGTCCGCTTTTATGCCGAAGCGAATTCTCCCGCACGAATGAAATCTATGTTAAAAGCCGCAACGGCTATCTGACCTCGCAGGATGAATGAACTCTTCACGCAGCTACAATTTTTTCTATAATGTCATGCCCGATGGGACGGTGAAGCAAATCAATCCGTTCACGGGCACCGAAGTGTGGGCGGTTCCCGGCCGCGGCGACAAGCCATTGATGAATGAGATGGCTGTGGCGGCAAAAGAGATCGACCACTCCGGCGACGGAAAATATTGCAGTTTCTGCGAAACACGCTACTACGAGGTCCCTCCGGAAAAAAACCGCCTTGTCAAGGAAGGCGGACAGTATCGCATGCTGACGCGCGTCCCGCCGGACAAATACAACGATACCGTAGCAGAGTTCCGCCGGCTCGGGAATCTGTTCGAGATCGTTACCATCGACTACTGGAAAAAGAATTATAATTATCGATTAACGAAAGATGCCTCCGCATGGCGCGATTCATACGTCGCGATCCCGCGGGGGGCCGAGCATATCGACGCGATTTTGAATTACAAGCTGAAAATGTCCTCCAAGTCGGAGCAGGAGATCCGGCAGAAACTCCTGTTTAACAAAGAGAACATGATGGATGCGTTTTTCGGCGGATGCCACGAACTAATTATTGCCCGCAAGCATTACACAGATGGGGCGACGGTCGATACTCAGCTCTGTTCTTCCGGCGATATGACTGAGGAAGAGCATTTTCAGTATTTCCGGTTCACGGTCGAAGCCATGCGGGACATGCTGACCTACAATCGCTACATCCGGTACATCAGCGTCTTTCAGAACTGGCTTCGCCCTGCCGGCGCTTCGTTCGACCATCTCCACAAACAAATCGTCGGGCTGGACGAGTGGGGAAATTCCATGCTGCTGCAAATCCAGATGCTTCGCGACGACCCGAACATCTTTAACGAACTTGGCGTGAATTTCGCAGCGCAGTATAATTTAGTGTTTGCAGAAAATGATTTCGCGGTTGCCAGCGTCGGAATAGGCCACCGTTACCCGACGATTGAAATTTACTCGAAGTCGCATGCCAGCCGCCCGTATGAGCACTCTGACGCTGAATTGCGCGGCATGAGCGATCTCGTGCATGCATGCCATGCCGCTGTTGGAAGTCAAATTTCCTGCAACGAAGAATGGTATTACACACCCATCGATGCAGTCTATAAAATGCCGTGGCATGTGCTTCTTAAATTGCGCATCAATGTTCCTGCCGGTTTTGAAGGGGGGACGAGCATTTTCATCAATCCCTTTACGCCGATTAACCTTCGCGATAAACTGGTTCCGCGCCTGTATCATTTGCGGGATTCTGGAGCAGTAAATGGTCTCCGCATTGCAGAAGAGTGCCGGTTAGCTCCGAATCCCCTGCTCTATTATTTGAAGTAGGCGGAAGGAGGAAAATACAAACCGCTTTCGTTTCCAGCGCTGCAGTCACTCTTCCTCGCATTACTCTTTTCCAATTTAGTTTTTACAACAGCGATGCAACCCAAGTGCCGGTTTTCCGTAAACGCAATTGTGTTTTGTGAAAACCGATCATGTTCACAAAGTATTTTGATCGGCATCGACCTTCCGGGTAAGGTGTCCGACAACTAGTCATGAAAGTCAAAACGCAGCACTGTTTAGCCAATTCCGGCCCTGGTCTGATTTTTCACGCTTCCCGCTCTTGGCTTTGTCCTCCGCTTTTGTCAACTCGTCGGAATTCCTTCAGAATTTTCGGACGCACATACTATCTTTGCCTGCATAATCACGTTAAGTGTAACACCCCCTTTAAAGGTATTCCATGATGTATAGAAAAATACTATGTCGCTATTATTCTGTTGTGATGGCTGCATTATTTTTTTCTTCACTTGTTGCCCAGGAAAAGCAGGGTGAGATTTCCGGGCAAGTTGTTGATGGGACAACGCAACAGCCCTTGATCGGTGTAAACGTCGCTGTTGTCGAGAAGCCGTCGGTTGGCGCCGCGACCGACGAGAACGGCAATTTTCTTATTAAGAATTTAGAAGTGGGCGAGTATAGCCTTCGGACAAGCCTTGTCGGCTATCAGACTTCGGTTCTTACAAATGTTGTTGTCTCGACAGGGCGCAGTGCAAAAGTGAAAATCAAGATGCAAGAAACTCCGGTTGAAATTGGCGAAGTTGAGGTGAAGGCAGACTACTTCAGCAGGGCCGGATCGATCAGTCCGGTCAGCACGATTGGCCTCAGCGGCGCCGAAGTGGCGCGCTCGCCAGGGTCTATTCAAGACATGGACCGGTTGATGCAATCTCTCCCGAATGTCGGCAACTCGAGCGATGAGACGAACGAGTTGATCGTCCGCGGGGGCGCCCCGGATGAGAATCTTACCGTGATGGATTACATTGAGATTCCTTCCACGAATCACTATCCGAACGAGTTTAACTCCGGCGGGCCCATCAACATGGTCAACGTTGACCTCGTCGAGGACGTTCGGTTTTCTACAGGCGGCTTTCCCGCGCAGTACGGCGACAAGCTTTCATCGGTCATGGACGTGACGCTCCGCGAGGGGGATCGCCGGCGGTCATTCGCGACGAATACCGGGTTCAATTTCGCCGGATTCAGCACGGTGATGGAAGGCGGGATCGATAACGGAAAAGGTTCCTGGATTTTTTCTGCACGCCGGAGCCTTCTTGAAACACTTGACAATCTCACAGGACTTACCGCTCTCGGTCTGACGGCAATTCCTAAATACTACGACATGCAGTTCAAGGTTGCGTATGACCTTTCCCCTACGCAAAAATTTATGGCGAGCGGAATCTACGGAGACGACAAAATTCTCATTGACGGCGATCCGAAAGAGACCAATATACAGAAGGCCGGCATTACCGATTCTTCAAGTGTTCAAAATGTTGATGTTCACACAAACGAATACGCCGTCGGTGCAAGCCTCAAGAGCCTTTGGGGCACTGACGGTTTTTCTGTGCTGACACTTTATTCGTTCGGCAACCGGTACAATGTCGATGTCACGAACCATTTCACTCGCCGTTCCTACGACGACATCGGGAGAGTAACGAGCAGCGCTCTCCTCAATTCCGAAAGTGCGTTTGACGAAAATAACTACGAATCTGTTCTTGCGGCCCGTTATGATGCAGTGTATCGGATCTCCGAAAGCCACGAGCTTTCCGCGGGCGCCCAGTATCAAACGACCTGGAAATTCGACGGAGCTGCGACCTATGAATCTGATTCATTGAGGTACGATTTTAACCGGGACGGGATTTTCGAGACGTACCCGCAGCGTTTTCCTGCCGGCAACGTTCAAACCCGTCTCGGCCTCGGCGATGCGCACAAACTAAGCGGATACGTGAGCGATAAGGTCTCCCTTTTTCCACGAGTGACGCTGACGGCGGGTCTTCGTTATGACTTTTTTAGCTATTCGAATCATGGCAACCTTGCCCCGCGGACGAGCATCTCATATGAACTTGTCCCCGAACTAACTCTTCTTAATTTTGCCTACGGCGAGTTTTATCAGACGCAGCCCTTGCCGGACTACTCTGACAATCGGAACATCGGATACAACCGCAATTTGCAAAACTCCCACGCCCGCCATTTTGTTCTTGGTGTTGAACAAGTTCTGGATGAAGGATTGAAAGGGAGCATTGAAGTCTACGACAAACATTATTCCAGCCTCGCCGTGACTGAACAATTTCTTCAGTCGCTCGCCGACCCGACATTCCAATCAGACAAATATCTCACGGTCATGGACCGGAGATCGAGGGGGATAGAATTTTTCATTCAGCAAAAGCAAGTGAAGGACTATTTTGGGACTATCAGCTACTCGTATTCATCCACCGTGTCCGACGATCCGAGGGCAGGGAGGGGAGGGAAAACATTTCTTTCGGATTACGACTATCCTCATATCCTCACGATTGTTTTCGGCAAGATCGTAAAAGGAACTCGGACCTGGCTGGATGGATCGATTTTGAAGTATCCGACGAAGATCTTGCCGTTTTCAGATGACATGGAAATCAGTTTTCGTTTCCGCTATTCATCCGGCAAGCCGTACACGCCGGAAACATTTGTCACGAATCAGCAGGTGTGGATTGGAAATGTTACCTGGTCGAAAGGAGCGTGGGTAAATGAGTCTGCCGATCTTAACACAGCGCGATATCCTGCGTATCATCGGCTTGATATACAGTGGATCAGCCGGTATCACATGACCGGGTGGAACATCGTCACGTTTATCGCGATTCAAAACGTTTACAATAGAGATAACATTGCTTCGTATCAATACGTGAGTGACGGATCCGTCCAGACGCTTCACCAATTCGCGTTCTTTCCGGTGGGAGGGGTGTCGGTAGAGTTCTAGTACTGTTTCAATTAAATACACTTCTTCTTTTTTTCCACTAAGGCACCAAGCTCACCAATACATTGAGACTTCTGAATAATCAGGGAAGCTTGCCTCACGCAAATCCCTTAGGGATTCGCGTGATACTATTTTTCAGATGTTTCAAGTTACGAGTAAAAAGGAGGAGCAATACTTTTGGCGCTCTCCGCGCCTTGTGCCAAAGGCATTACCTTGTGATGCGGCGAATTACAAGATTATTTGCCGGAATGGCACTAGATTAAAGAGATACCGCTGATGCGTGCGGGATAAAGCGGGCATGCACGAGTGCTGAGTTCTCTCATCAACATCATCGTACCAATGCGGGAAATAATAATGTTGCATAAATAAAGCTTTTTCCCTTATTTGAATACGGCGTTTGATTTGTCTGAAAGAATCGAACGCCGTTTTTTTCTCCGCGCATTCAAGAGAATTCTATGTTCGATTCCCTTTGGCTGTATCCAGTTTTATTCCTGACGGGTTTGGCTGCGGGTGCGGTCGATTCAATCGCCGGCGGCGGCGGCCTTATCACTCTTCCCGTTGCCCTCGCGGTCGGAATGCCGCCAAAGATCGCGCTGGGAACAAATAAGTTTCAGTCGAGTTTCGGAAGCTTCACGGCTACATATTATTATGTGAAGCACGGAATCGTCAGCCTCCGCGGGGCGAGGCTTGGAATTCTTTTCACTCTTATCGGTGCGGCGGCCGGTGCATGGGGCGTGCAGCAAATTAACTCCGGGATCCTGAATCACGTAATTCCATTTCTTCTCCTCGTCATTATCGTCTATACGCTTCTTACTCCAAAATTCGGCGATGTCGACAACCGCCCCCGAATTTCCGCTTCTCTCTTTTTTGTTATTGCCGGACTTGTTCTCGGATTTTACGACGGGTTCTTCGGTCCGGGCGTCGGTTCATTTTGGGCAATGGCGCTCGTGTTTTGGCGCGGCATGGACCTTACAAAAGCTACGGGCGCGACAAAACTGATGAACTTCACGAGCAATATTGTTTCATGCATCATTTTCCTTGCCGGAGGATTCGTCTGGTTTGGTGCGGGGCTGACGATGGCCGCCGGTGAAATTATCGGCGCAAGGATCGGCTCGCACTTGGTGATCAGGAGGGGAACCTCGCTTATCCGCCCGATTTATATTGCGATTGTTGTCGTTACGACACTGAAGCTTCTTTATAATGCCTACTCCCATTGATCTTTTTTTGTCGCCTTATCGGACAGTTCTGGATTCCTATTTTTTTGGAAGAATGTCGGATACCGTGTTGAATAGTTTTTTGGCTACGGTGTCCGAAATCTGACAAGCGAAATCCTCTTGTTTGACCGACTTTTGTTGATTACCTTTTTGCATGATGATCCGACGCAGTCCTTACTTGTCCTCACGGAGTCCGCTATGAAAACAATTGCCGAACGCTATGTCAAATTAGTTCTGAACGTTGGAGTGTATGATGCTGATTTTGTCGATGCCTATTATGGACCGGAAGAATGGAAACCATCCGGCGGAAGCGCTGTAAGAGAAGAGAATTTTCCTGCTGCCGTTTTCGACCAGGAGGTGCAGTCGCTGCTAAATTCCTTGAATGCTGTCGATACGATGAGGCTTAGCCCAATAGAAAAGCTTCGCCTTGCATCAATGACGAAGCAGCTTATTGCAGTACGGTCCAGAATTTTTCTTCTCTCACAAAAGAAACTTCTATTTGACGAGGAATCGCGGCAAACCTACGACGCCGTTGCTCCTGCGTTCCCGGAACGCTACTATAAAGAATTGCTCGATGAACTTGGCGGACTGCTTCCGGGGACAGGAAAAGTTTCCGACCGGCTGGAACGGTACAAACAACTGTTCGTGATCCCAAAGGAAAAACTCGATGCGGTGTTCAAAGCCGCAATCGCCGAGGGACGAAGAAGAACGCTGCAGCATATCGCCCTCCCGTCAACCGAAAGTTTTACGGTCGAATACGTGAACAATAAACCATGGAGCGGCTATAATTGGTATAAAGGGAATAGCTTCAGTGTCATTCAGGTGAACACAGATTTGCCGATATTCATTGACCGCGCCGTCGACCTCGCATGCCACGAGGGGTATCCCGGGCATCACGTCTATAATATGTTGATGGAAAAAAATCTTTTCCGCGAACGGGGCTGGATGGAGTTTTCCGTCTATCCGTTGTTCAGCCCGCAATCACTCATCGCAGAAGGGAGTGCCAACTTCGGAATTGAAGTGGCACTGCCCGGCGAAGAACGAGTCCATTTTGAACGCGACATTCTTTTCCCTATCGCCGGCCTCGACGCGTCGAAAGCGGAAGAGTATTACAAAATTCAATCTGTCAAAACAAAACTCGACTATGCAGGGAACGAATCCGCGCGCAATTATCTTGACGGAAAGTGGAGCAAGGAAGATGCCGTGGAATGGCTGGTGACGTACGCTTTATTCTCTCCTGAGCGCGCAGCGCAGCGTGTCGGTTTCATCGAGCGGTATCGCAGTTACGTCATAAACTACAATTTGGGGCAGGATATGGTTCGAACATACATCGAGAATCGCCGAGGAGATGCGTCTCACGCCGAGCTTCGTTGGAAACTCTTTGAAGAACTTCTGTCTCAACCGCATACGCCGAGCGACTTGGTGCAGACTATTCCATGAGGCTGGACTTGTTGGCGGGACTTCTGAGGAATGGCAGCTCGATGTCAATCTTCTGTAGTCGAAAAAGAAATCCGGAAGAGAGAGGCACAGCACATTCGTCACAATTCCACTGGCTGTGCCTTGCTCTTCCAAAGGATTGTTACGGTTCAGTTCCCGAAAATTTTTGTTCCGCGTTATAGATCGTGATTCCCCAATTGAATGGGTCTGAGGGAGGATCATCATTCCAGTCCTCGAAGCTGTGCGATCCATCGCTTCTGTAATGTACGATGTACTCGCCGGGTTGCAGCGTGATCGTCCCGTCGAACCGCCTGTTTTTTTCCGCTCCTCCCGCGTGCTCGGTCATCCGATACGTCATCTCCCATAATGTTTTGCCCGATTTACCCCCTTCGATCCAACCATAGTCGTACATCTCACCGTCGCGTCCCTCGCCAAGCGCATAGATGCGGACCTCGGTCTCTTTTTCAAGTATGAAACTTTTTTGCCTCCGTTCATCGTCCCCGACTCTTACGATACGTGCGAGAATCGACTTGTCGCTTTGGTCGTCATACGGCCCGACATCACTCGCGGCGTAATTGTCATCCGAGGCGAGCACGGTGATCCCCCAGTGTTCCTGGTCGTACGGTGGGGCTGCATTCCAATCGTGATAATTGTGAGACCCGTCCGATACGAAGTACGCCATGTAACTTCCCTTGTCGAGATGGATTACCTTATCGACCATCCGGTTCTTCTCGGCACCGCCGGCATGTTCCGTGCTGCCGTATTTCATCTCCCATACTTTCGCGTTCGTCCTTGCATTCGTGATCCATCCGTAATCGTACATCTCCCCCTCATGCCCTTCCCCGATAGCGAGGATTCGCACATCCATCCCTCGTTTTAATGTAAACCCTTTCGAGCGGTATTCTTTGTCTCTCACCCGCGTGAGGTCAACGATGACATTTTTTCTAGGGACATCTTCATATTTGGACAGCCGGACATTGTGGGCCATTTCGGGCTGCGCGGCGCGGACGGTCATTCCCCAGAACTCGGGGTCGTACGGCGGCGGAGCGTTCCATTCTCGCGCGGAATGAGAATTGTCGGTGACAAAAAAAGCGGCATAACTTCCGGCGGGAAGAGAGATCGTTTCTTTCACCATCCTGTTTTTTCTGTCTCCGCCGGCATGGTCTAGATCCTTGTCCTTCATTGTCCAAACGATTTCGTTTGTTTTTACATTTTTGATCCATCCGTAATCGTATGAACCGTCCGTGCGCAATTCGCCGAGCGCGTAAATTGAAAGGTCTGTCGGCTTGTCGAGAATGAAACCCTGCTGTTCAAATTGGTTGTCCCATAGCCCGGACATAGAAAAGAGAGAATTCTTTTTGTATTCGTCCTGACGCTTTTTGACTGCTTCAGTATTCAGGCGCGTTCCCTTCCCGGTTACGACGACCGAGAGATCTTTGTACTCTCGCGAGAAATTGTCATCATCGCTCCAATGCAGCACCTCGTCCCCGAGAAAATCAATAAGTCCGGAGAGCCCGTTGATATTGGAAAACGAATAAGGGAAAGAAGCGTAGTAGACTTCGTAGAACCCTTTCGGGAGAGTGACGTTATCGGTGTATGTTGCCGTCGAACGGTCTTCATCGTTTGAGGAAGCATGGCGCATGTCCCACACTTTTTCACGGGTGTCGGAATTCAGAATCCAGGCGCGAGTCCATAGCGGGTGTTTCCGGCTTGATGCAATAACCTTTATCGAAACGTCCTGCGGTTCGTCCAGAATAAATCCTTCGAACTTAACATCCCGTTTGTGGAAGTTTTGAATCTCAGTCAGGACATTCTCCTGTGCTGCGCATTTGCCGCCAAACCCCGCAAATACAGCAAGAAGAACGAGGAAGGAAATTCTGTTCATGGAAACGCTCCTTTCTAGAAATACACTAAATGAACTCGATGATTTTGGCATATACCCGATCGAAAACGCTATCCCCATTCTACGAGATAATGTCAAATTTGTTTCCTCCTGTAAGCGACTATTGGATTGAGTTTTGCCAGTAAAATATCTACTTTGTTCTTAAGCCATTTCACCAGTACATACATATAAATGAAGAGGGCAAAGATGAAAACAACTGTTTTTCTTATCGTATCTGTAGTCGTTCTCTGTGCTTTCACCGTTTTCGCACAAGACAATACGGCGACGCCCAAGGTGGATCGGCGAGAAATCCGGCAGCAAAAACGGATTAAACAAGGGGAAAGAAGCGGACAATTGACGCCTCGTGAATCGAGAACTCTCGAACGCCGTGAGGCAAAGATACGCCGCGATGAAGCGAAAGCAAAATCCGACGGGAAAGTTACTCCGGCGGAACGCCGCAAATTAAATAGGGAAGAAAATCGAACGAGCCGCGCAATCTATCGGAAGAAACATAACCGCCGGACTGATGCAAACCCTCAAGGGAAATAACCCTATAGTGGTCCGAGACATGAGTCTCTTACGTTGAATGGCTGCCGGGAATTTACCGCGTCACCTCATTGCTGGATTCAATAAATAATTTCGTGGCTCCTCCCGAAGATCGCGAAGCGATCTCCCAAAGGGATCGCTTCGCGACCTTTGGGCGATGCCTTTCCGAAGGAACCTCTTGGGCCGGCATTCTCGCGACTTCGTCGGTCGACGGCTCGGCGAGGATCGGGATGACAAACCAAGGCATTGTTGAGATGGCTCTTTTTCAAATCAGGACACTACCGACATTTAACTTTCATGGCATTTGAATGTCGATTTTTCTATTTTAGCTCTTGCCGTTACCCCTAATTTATTCAGATTTATAGATGAAACTTCTTCTTTCGTACCTCAGACAGTACTGGAAGCTGGTCGCATTCGCGCTGCTCCTTGCAGCCGTCAATCAGACTTTTTCTCTTCTCGACCCGTTGATCTTCCGGCATGTGATCGACGAATACGCGACCCGGTTCAAGGAATATTCGGCGCAGCAATTTTTCAAAGGGGTCGGTCTGCTGCTTGCCGCTGCGGTGGGAGTTGCATTCGTGTCGCGGGTTGCGAAAAACTTCCAGGATTATTATATCAATGTCATCACTCAAAGGCTCGGCGCACAGATCTATTCTGATGGCTTGAAGCATTCGCTCGAGCTTCCGTATTCCGTGTTCGAAGACCAGCGCAGCGGCGAGACACTGGGAAAATTGCAGAAAGTGCGGAGCGATGTTGAACGGCTCATTGCGGCGGCCGTCAATATTCTTTTCACAACCCTGGTCGGAGTTATCTTTGTAACGATCTATGCATTCAGCGTCCATTGGCTTATTGCTCCTGTCTATTTTTCTACCATCCCGATCCTGGGGATCCTGAGCTCCGTTCTCGGGAAGAAAATCAAGACAATCCAGAAGACGATCGTTGCCGAAACCACCGGGCTTGCCGGATCGACGACGGAGTCGCTTCGCAACATCGAGTTGGTCAAAAGCCTTGGACTGGCGCAGCAGGAAATAGCGCGGCTGAATAATGTCACCGGAAAAATACTGAAACTTGAGTTGAAGAAAGTCCGCTACCTTCGGAGCCTGAGTTTCATCCAGGGATCTTCGGTGAATTTTTTGCGGACATCGATTCTTTTCCTGATGCTGTACCTCATCTACGCGCAGCAAATTACGTTTGGCCAGTTTTTTTCCTTGTGGATCTATTCGTTCTTTATTTTCGGCCCCTTGCAGGAATTGGGGAATGTCATCAATATCTACCGTGAGGCCGAGGTTTCACTCAACAATTTCGAAGCGATATTGAATACTCCGAAGGAGCCGACACCGGCAAATCCGGTATCCGTTACGGAAATCACAACGCTCGAATTCAAAAGCGTCAGTTTTAAACATCAAACTGCGACGGCGAATGCATTGAACGGAATTTCATTTAACACAAAACTGGGCGAGACGGTCGCATTTGTAGGTCCGTCCGGCTCGGGGAAAACGACTCTGGTGAAATTATTGGTAGGATTGTATGCGCCGCAGTCGGGACAGATTCTTTACAACGGCCATAAGAGTACAGACGTAGCGTTGAACCAATTGAGAGAAAGAATTGGTTTTGTTACCCAGGATACGCAGCTTTTTTCCGGCACGATCAGGGAAAACCTTCTTTTCGTACACCCGAAAGCCAGCGATGCCGAGTGCATGGAGGTGCTTCACCAGGCTGCCTGTCAGAGTTTGCTGGCAAGAGCGGATAAGGGGCTGGACACAATGATCGGCGAAGGAGGAGTTAAAGTTTCGGGCGGAGAGAAACAGCGCCTCTCGATCGCGCGCGCGCTGCTGCGCCGTCCCGACCTGTTGGTGTTCGATGAAGCGACGTCTTCGCTTGATTCCCTTACCGAAGAAGAAATCACATCGACCATTCGCGAGATTTCGACAAGAAAGGACCTTGTCACGATTCTCATCGCTCACCGGCTTTCAACTATCATGCATGCCGACAAAATTTTCGTCCTCGAAAAAGGGCATATCATCGAATCGGGGAAACACCATAACCTCCTGGAATTAAAAGGTTTGTACTATGCAATGTGGAGACAGCAAATCGGCGAGCGTGAAGACGGAACGACGCGCGTTGCTTTAAGTGCTGCGAAAAACATAACGAGGAACTGAACATCCTGACAATGGATTTCCGATCCTTGCTGGAGTTACTTATCCATCGCGCACAGACGGAGCGAGAGTCATGTCTAAAGTTTTTTTCATCCAAAGGAAATAATAATTGATCGGTGAACTTAGCGCATTATTGACTGCATGTGTGTGGTCGGTCAGTTCGATTATGTTCGCGGGGGCAATTCGGAGAATCGGATCGGTGCAAGTGAACGTTGCCCGGCTCGTCATGGCGGCGGTCTTGCTTCTGCTGACAGTTCTTGCAGCGAACCTCAGCATGCGCCTTTCGTTCGGCCAGTATGCTTACCTTAGCATCAGCGGTTTCATTGGACTGGTGTTCGGCGATACGTTCCTCTTTAAATCATTTCAAGTAAACGGAGCGCGCATCAGTATGCTGATCATGTCGCTCGCTCCAGCGATCAGCGCGGTGCTGGCATATTTTATTCTGGGGGAAATGCTTTCAGCATGGGGAATTATCGGCATTATTGTGACAACGGCAGGGATCGTGCTTGTCATCGTATCGAACCAGAAAAGCGAATCGACCCGAGTGAAAGTCACGCGCAGCGGACTGGTCTATGGTTTTCTCGGCGCACTCGGTCAGGGAGCAGGTTTGGTTTTTGCACGTCTGGCATTCGTTGAAGGAGAGATCAACGGCTTCGTGGCAACGTTCATTAGGATCGCCGCATCGGTGATCATCCTTCTTCCGCTGACACTTCTGACAGGCCGCATCAAAGATCCGGTAAGGGTATTTTCGAAAGATAGACGAGCATTGATGCTGACGATTGGAGGTGCGATATTCGGACCGTATCTGGGAATTACGCTCAGCCTCATTGCGATCATGTACACGAAAGTCGGCATCGCCGCGACGCTTATCGCGACTGTTCCGATTCTTATGCTGCCGCTCGTGCGGTTTATTTACAAAGAACGGCTTTCATGGCATGCAATCGTAGGTGCATGCGTTGCAGTCGGCGGCGTTGCAATTCTCTTTTTGCGGTGAGTGATGTATCTCAGCAGAGGGTAGAGTTGCATTTTGCCTCGCGCTTGAATTATGTCGGACACCTTACCCGAAATATCGTGATCAATTGAAAGATTTGGAAAAGTAAATCAACCAAGTGTGCGACATTTTTCTGAATTGCAACACTACCCGCGGGTTCTGATATTGCATTTCGATAAACTAATCCCTACTTTTTCCACCAAGAATACAACGGAACTGACTTTGCAAATACTCGCGGAGATATTCTGAACAAAAAAGTTCTCATTATTGACGACGAAGATTTTCTGCGGAGCTTTTACTCACATTACTTTGTGAACAAAGGATTTACCATCCTTGAGGCGGACAATGGGCTTGATGGTCTCGCTATTGCCGAAGCGGAGAAACCCGAGCTTATCCTTCTCGATCTTATCATGCCCGGAATGCACGGCTTTGCTGTGTGCAAACAGCTGCGTCAAAACCCGGTGTTCAACAAAACGACAATCATCATTGCCTCCTCAAAATCATATAAGCCCGACATCGACAAAGCGCTTGAGCTTGGCGCCGACGCCTACGTCATTAAACCGGTCGAGTTTGACGAGCTGTTTCAAATTGCAAATGAGAAAATGGTACAACGGATGAAGGAGATGCCGTGAAGGTTCGATTTTGGGGAACGCGCGGGTCGATCGCTACTCCCGGACCGGCAACGCTGCGGTACGGCGGCAATACATCGTGTGTCGAAGTCCGGGCGAATGGTACCATCATTGTTTTTGACGCCGGCACCGGGATTCACAACCTCGGAATTCAACTTCAGAAAGAATTTCCCTCCCAGCCTATCACCGTCCATATTTTTGTCAGCCACACGCATTGGGATCATATACAAGGCTTTCCGTTTTTTCTTCCGGCATACGGGCACCAAAACCGGATCGTCATTTACGGGCCGCCGGGGAGAGATAAGACCCTCCGTCAGATCATGCGGATGCAGATGGATTCTGATTATTTTCCCGTTGCCATCGGTGACATGAACCCGAACATCGAAATCGTTGAGATGGAGGCTCCGATTATAATCGACGGCATCTCCATCACCCATTTTTATTTGAACCATCCTGCGATGTCGCTTGCCTATCGCGTCTCCGACGGAACTCGCAGCGTTGTGTACGCAACGGACAACGAGCCGTACCAATTCACGCTGCCGGCGCAGCAAAAAACCACAAGGCCCACGGGATTTCCTGAATACCTGGATGATAAGCTTATAGAATTCCTGAAGGGGACCGATTTGTACATCGGCGAAGCTCAATACACGCTTGAAGAATACAAGGCGAAGACGGGATGGGGGCACTCACCGGTCGAATCGATCGTAGAGTTTGCCGTGAAAGCAAAAGTAAAGCGGCTTGCCCTTTTTCACCACGACCCGTACCATGACGATGCATTCGTCGATGAGATGGTGAAACACGCACAGCAGCTTATTGCCGCGCAAAAAAGTCCGGTCGAGTGTTTTGGTGCAAAAGAGGGAATGGAAGTTATTCTATAACGCCAGACTCTTCTGCTATGGCCGCTACCGAATGGAATCTATCTCAAAAATGTCTCGTTGTGTGCCCTTCGACGCTCCCGTTCCGCTGAACCGGAACGGGATTGCTCAGGGTGAACGGACTCCGTCTTCATCCTGAGTAAGTGATCCCGCTCGACGAGCGGGAGAACGCATCGAAGGATTAGGCTCGGTGTTTTTGAGATAGCTTCTATTAACATCCAACATTCTACCTCGTCACTCCTTCAATCCAATCCCCAATCACCTTCAGTGCTTCAGGATTTATTGTCTCCTCTATCTTAGCGTATTCAAGCGGTGCGCCGGTTTCCGTTTTCTGAAAGAGATGGTTCAGCCCGGGGAGGATTTTTGCGACGGCATTTTTATTTCCGCTCACCTTGAAGGCACGTTCCAATCCCTCCAGATTCTGCTGAGCCGGGACCTGCAGATCCTTGCTCCCGTCGAGCGCCAGGATCGGGCATGTCACTTTTTCCAAAGCAGGAATTGGGTCATATGTCACGAAAAATCGGAACCACGGCGATGTCAGTTGTTTGACCGCAGCATTGACTGCTTCTTCATTGATCTTGCCGACCGTCGCGGAGTCGGCCGCCATCGATTCTTTAACAGCCGAACGGATTTCCTGCTGAAGCTTCGTCGTATCGGATTCTGTCCGGATGAGTGAATAAAGTTTTCGGTTGAGCTGTAGTTCTTTTGTAATTTCTTCCGCCGGGATTCCCATCGCCGTGGAGATGAGTGAATCCTGTAAGTAGAGAATTTCTTCACCGGTGAGAGAAGGCCCGGCCATCATGACGATGAAAGCGACATCCTTCGAATCGCTGGCAACCATCGGCGCGATAATTCCCCCTTCGCTGTGGCCTAACAGTCCGATCTTTTTGCCGTTCACATCCTTCCGGGACTTCAAAAACTTGATGCCGGCCCGCACATCGCCGGCGAAGTCTTTCGTTGTCGCCGCGCCAAAATTCCCCGTGGATTTTGCCGTTCCCCTGTCGTCAACTCGAAGTACGGCGATTCCTCTTCGTGTGAGATAGTCGGCAATAACGAGAAAAGGCTTGTGGCCGAACAGCTCTTCGTCCCTGTTTTGAGCGCCGGAGCCGGTAATGAGAAGGAGGGCGGGAAACGGCCCGCCGGATTTTGGTTTTGTAAACGTTCCCGCCAGAGTGATGCCAGCCTCGCTGTTTTCATAGGAAACTTCTTCTGCGTCGTATGGAAACGGCGGCTTCGGTTCCTGAGGCCGCCGCAGCTCGGCAACTTCATGAGTGCGGTGGATATCGAGCGGGAGCGCTAATCCACCCTGTTTCCATGTACCGGTAATAACCGAATCTCCCGGCTGCACCTTTCCTTCATACGAACCGCCGACAGCGTTGATCGTGAGGATAAGACTATCGAGACGAGTAGATACGTTATCGACCGGGATGCCTTTCGCTCCCTGATCGGGGCTGTCCAGCGTTGCCTTCGTCGCCCCAGTCGAATCTGTCTGGATGTGAAAGACTATCCGCAATGCCATCGTTTGGACTTTCAAGGCTCCCAGCCAGGTGCCGTCGATGTTTTTGTCCGAGGCGAAAGAAGATTGGGTGAAAACGTAAGACGTGAGAATGATAAATAAATACAAAAAGGAATTTTTTTTCATAGGAACTCCTTTTGAGAAAGTATGGTATCGTTCGCTGTTGAGTTTTTTCATTAATAAATTGCTTCTTATCGAAGCTTGGGCTGAACAGTAAGTTGTCCCAATGTAAATTCTTTTCACCTCGAAGGCAAGGAAGAGCCTTCCATCTCCCTTCAATTTTTCGTATATTTACTCCACAATTCTCTGATTACTAATATCTGCCAAACTGATCACTGTTCCATGCTCTCTCTCGATCACATCTCGGTGCAATTCGGCGGGCGGTACTTGTTCGACGACCTTTCGCTCATGGTCGGTCCGCACGACCGCATCGGGCTTGTCGGTTCGAACGGCGCCGGTAAGACGACGCTGCTGAAGATTATCGCCAGTCTCTCTCATGCCGAAAGCGGCACAGTGAGCAAAGCACATTATGTCACCGCCGGGTATTTGCCGCAGGACGGCGTGACCGCAGTTGGTAAAACACTCTATAAAGAAGTAGAGACGGCGTTTGAGAACATACTTTTGGTCCAGCAGGAACTCGAGGAAGCGCATGCGCTTCTTAGCACGCAGGACACGGAGAGTCAAGAGTACATGGAAACGCTGGAGATCTACGGCGAGCTCCAGCATAAGCTGGAGGATCTCGATGCATTCCGCATGCAGTCGAAGATCGAACGGGTGCTGATGGGACTCGGATTTTCGGTTCCGGACCTGGAGCGTCAGACGGACGAGTTCAGCGGCGGCTGGCAGATGCGCATCGAGCTGGCGAAGCTTTTGCTCAAAGAGCCGTCGGTGCTGCTGCTCGACGAACCGACGAACCATCTCGACATCGAATCGCTTCAATGGCTTGAAGAATATCTGCACCAGTACAACGGCGCAATCATCCTCGTGTCGCACGACCGGGCATTCCTCGATTCGATCACCGCACGTACGTTTGCTCTCAGCCTCGGCAAAATGGAGGAATATGCGGGAAACTACTCCTTCTACGAAAAAGAACGACTGATCCGCAAAGAGCTGGTGATGAACGCATATAAAAATCAGCAGCAACAGTTGAAGCAGACGCAGCAGTTCGTCGACCGCTTCCGCTATAAGGCGACGAAAGCACGGCAGGTGCAGAGCCGCATTAAGCAGATGGAAAAGCTGGATTTGATAGAGATTGAAGACGAAGAGCAGGAGATCCATTTTCATTTTCCGCAGCCGCAGCCGAGCGGGCGCGTCGTGATGGAGCTGAAAAATCTCCAGAAGAGCTACGGCACGCATAAAGTATTTACTGGGTTAAACTACACAATCGAACGAGGGGACAGGATCGCGGTCGTCGGCGTGAACGGTGCCGGCAAATCGACGTTCTCAAGAATTGTTGCGGGTGTGGAACCGTTCAACGGCGGCGAACGGGTGCCCGGCTATAACACGATCGTGTCGTACTTTGCCCAGCATCAGGCGGAAGAGCTCGACATGTCCAAAGAAGTGCTCCAAATTGTTGATGAGGTTGCCACGGGAGAAGTCAGAACGAAGCTGCGGACGATTCTTGGTTCGTTCCTATTCCGCGGCGACGATGTTTTTAAAAAAGTGAAGGTGCTTTCGGGTGGAGAAAAAAGCCGCCTCGCATTGTCAAAGATGCTGCTGCTTCCGTCAAATTTTTTAATTATGGACGAACCGACCAATCACCTTGACATGCGGTCGAAGAAAGTCCTACAGGAGGCGCTTGCAGAATTTAGCGGAACGTATCTCATCGTCTCGCATGACAGGGCATTTCTCGACCCGATCGTAAATAAGGTGCTGGAGTTCAGTCACGGCGGAATCCGGACGTACCTGGGGAACGTGAGCGATTATCTGACGAAGAAAAAGGAAGGGGCGGGCGGGAAAAGGACAGAAGACAGAAAACAGAATGCAGGAGGCAGCAGGCAGAAGGTTTCTGAAGGCCTAACACCCAAGACCCAAGACCAAAGACTTAAGAACAAAGGGCAGCACACCGATCATCATTCCGAAAAAGAAAAGAAACGAATCGAGGCAGAACGACGGCAAGAACATTCGAAAAAATTCCAGCCGTTGAAGAAAAGACTTTCATCAGTCGAGAAAGAAATCGAAAAATTGGAGGGACGCAAGTCGGAGATCGAAAAACTAATGGGGCAGCCGGAATTCTACAAGAACGGTGAAGAGGCCAAACATATTTCGGCAGAGTATAAAGCCGTCCAGGCAATGCTGAACGACAATTATTATGAATGGGATAAGGTGTCCCAGGAGATTGCCAAAATGGAAAGCGGGAGCTGATGCCCGTACGAGGCGACATCCTTGAATTGACGATTGACTCTTCGGGGTTTGAAGGGACGAGCGTAGCCCGTCATGAAGGCATGGTTGTGTTTGTTGAAGGGGCGGTTGCGGGGGATGTAGTGCGCGCTCAGATTTTTCGTACGAAGAAAAAACATCTTGAAGCAAAAGTTGTTGATGTGCTTCAGCCGTCGCCGAACCGCACCACGCCGAGGTGCAAATATTTCGGGACATGCGGCGGCTGCAGGTGGCAGCATGTTCAGTACGAATCGCAGCTTGCATTCAAACAGCAGCATGTTGTCGATGCGCTTGAACGGATCGGCGGGTTTAAGGGAGTCCGTGTCCTTCCGATCATCCCATCAAAAGAAATTTATTTCTATCGGAACAAACTGGAGTTTTCGTTCGGGGACAGAAGGTGGCTGGAGACCCCACCCCCGGCCCATCCCCTGCAGGGGGGGGGAGGCAGTACTGCGGACATGGCGTTGGGCTTCCACATCCCCCAACGCTACGATAAAATTCTCGACATCGATGAATGTTATCTTCAATCGGAATTGAGCAACGGCATTTTGAACGCTGTAAAGAGGTTTGCCGTCGAGCATTCGCTGCCGGCATACACGTCCGAGCCGCAGTCAGGATATCTCCGCAACCTCGTTATCCGGGAAGGAAAAAATACGGGCGACGTGATGGTAAATCTGGTAACGTTTGACGACCGTCCCGACGTCATGAAGGAACTGACGGCGGAATTGACGAAGTCCTTCCCCGAAATCGTCACGGTGGTTAACAATATAACCGCGAAGCTTGCAAATGTTGCCGTCGGGGAGACGGAAATGGTCTATTACGGCAGCGGCGTCTTCACCGAGAAGATCGGCGATCACCTGTTTCATCTTTCCGCAAATTCGTTCTTTCAGACGAACACGCGCCAGGCGGAAACGCTGTACGCCGTGACAAAGGAATTTGCCGAACTGAAACTGAGCGATGTGGTATACGACTTGTATTGCGGCACGGGCGCAATTTCACTCTACATTTCAGGCGCAGTAAAACAGGTCGTCGGCATCGAACTCATCGAGAGTTCGATCTTCAACGCGAGGATGAATGCCGAAGTTAACGGCATTGGTAATTGCGAATTCATTGCCGGCGATCTGAAAGATTTATTGACGAGGGATGTCGGGTGGAAGGAAAAATTTGCCGCGCCCGATGTTTTGATCATCGACCCGCCGAGAAGCGGAATGCATCCGAAAGCGGTCGAAGAAATCGGCGGGATGAAAATCCCCAGAATCGTCTACGTCAGCTGCAATCCTGCGACGCTCGCCCGCGACCTCCAGCTCCTTGCCCCATTCGGATATTCAATCGACAAAGTCCAGCCGGTCGATATGTTCCCCCATACATATCACATCGAGAGCGTGACGAAACTGACTTTGCTTTAACATCTCACGGCGTAAAAGACAGCCCGATACTGCCGGAGACCCCGCTCGTTGAAAACTCGATGTCTGAAGGCTGCGCGTTTACTTCATTCTCAAACTCTTCAAATTTCAATCCGCGGTAAGCTATTTCCAGCTGTACACTTATAGCAGACGACAACGGAACGGTTGTCTGCGCCGCAATGCGGAAGCCGTAGGCCGGGCTGAACAAGCTGTTTGAATACGACGTTGTCGTTCCTTCCGACGTTGTGAACGACCCGTCTTCGGTGAGATATCCCAATGCATAAATGAAATCAATTTCGACTTGAAAATCTGAACTCAACGTCGACAAACCGACTCCAACCGAAAGCGGATAGGCAGAATATTTTTCCTTGATTAACCCCTGCACTTCTCCAACCGGCGTAGAAGAAGTTTTCGTTTCCGGTGACGAGAAGGAATAGTCCCGCTCGGCCCACAAATATCCGCCGCGGAGAACTAGAATTTTTGTGTCCTGGTTCGGCCGGATTGTTAGAGCAGCTGCAAGCTCCGGCATTGATTTTATTGACCGGGCTAAACTGCCGAGCGCCTCGTTTGACGTTGCAATGCGGTCGTTAATCTGTTCAGGATTCATGGCTTGAATACCAAAGCTAAGCGAAAAGCGAAACTTTGGAGCAAGCACGGAAGAATCAGGGTGTTGTGCCTTTGCACAGTAAGCAACGAAGAGACTTATAAGAATACAAAGTAAACGTTTCATGGCAACCCCTATTGTTTAAGAGCAGCGATTCGTAGAAGAGTGAAAACTTCTTCTCCCAATGATGAGACTGAAATATTGATTTGTTCCAGCTCGATATAGTACACGCCGGGGGGCACCTTGAAACCGTCGGCGCCCTTTCCATACCAGGTTACCTTGAATTGGCCGGCCTTTTGGGTTGCGTTATCGATAAGGATGGCTTGTTTCTGATTGAAGCGGTCGAAAACGACGATTCGAATCCAGGGAGCCGCATTAGGTCTGATGTCAGGAACTCCAAATTCTACTACCGTTGTATCTGTGAAGGGGTTAGGATAATTCTGGCTAAGATAATATGTCGAAGGAGGAGCATTGGCGATCTGCTGTTCGGCGCATGAACAATACAAGAGCGAAAAGAACACAATGATAAGGGAAAGATGTTTCATACTCACCCCGCTATGATGTGAAAGCATAATGTTCAAAGGGAAGCAATTTTGCTGCTCGTTCAACCGATTGTCTTTACGCTTTTGGGCGAAACAACAATCTGGCTTTGACTGCATGACTTCCACTTACCTCTTCTTATTGCTGTTCCTGAGTTTTTACATTGCCAAATGTTCACCCGCATCCCAATAGAGATGCTCCGCCTTCAAGGTTTACAGGTTTAAGTGAAGTGTAAGGAAACGCGGTCTGTCTTTCATGCGGCCTCCCAAGCGTACGAAATCAATCGAAGAAATGTACCGCAAAAACTTAGAGAGAAAAGATCAAAATGTCAAACGAAAAAGTGAGATCAATATAAGATACCTTCCAGAAGCTCTTTTTGTTGATTTCCTGAATATTTCGGCGGCGGCAACTCTTGGAGAAAGTCTCCGGAAGGTGCGAACCCGTACTTCAAATGAACAACAGAAAAATGGGAGGTTATTTCAACCATCGTTCGAAAAACCCAGCCACGCGTTCTTCGTATTCTTTCTGGGCAATATTGTGGATGTCAGTGTGGTTCGCGCCGTCGATCAAATACAGCTCTTTCGGCTCATGCGCGTTGGCAAAGAGCTGTTCGCTGTACTGATACTTGATGCGGGTGTCCTTCTTTCCATGAATAAAAAGAATGGGCACATTCACAGAAGGGAGCGACCGTAGCGGTGAAACGTCGTGGTGGCTGAAATGTGCAATGTGTTCCGACCGTTTCATTGCTACGTTCCTGAGAAAATGCCACGGCATCCACAATAAGCGTTTCTGGTAATCGACGGTGATGGTTCGCAAATTTGTAAAACATCCTTCTGCAACAACAGCACTGATGCGGGGCTCAACGCTTGCCGCTTGAACCGCTATCGCGGCGCCCATCGACGTTCCGAAGAGGCCGATTTTCCCGAGAGACGATTTTTCCCGTTCTGTAAGTATATCGATCGCCTTCGACACATCGTATTTTTCATAGTAGCCGTACGTGCAGAAACGCCCCTCGCTTTTTCCATGGGCCCGCGAATCGTACAACATCACGTTGAAATGCCGCGAATGAAATACCTGAGTAAGCCGCAGTCCGCTGATCTTGTTGTCTCCGACGCCGTGAAGGTAGAAAATGGTTCCTCGCACGCTGCCTTCCGCCGGAATGTACCAGGCGTGAAGCCGTTGTTTGTCCCCGTTGATGAACCAAAATTCCTCGTACGAAAGATGAAGATCGGCGGGAGAAAGTGGTTCGCCGCGTTCCTTGTAGAAATCTTCACCGCGGCGGCGCGGGGTCAGGACCATGATAGGGCCGATCGCGAAAATCACGAGTGTTGCAGCACAAGCGAATGCAATAATGGCGAGAAAGAGCCCTGCAATAAATGTCATGCCGTCGCCGTTTCCCTATGGTGGAGAAGAACGGAATGAAGAGCTGCCGCTTCGTCGGGCGAGTTGTAAAAATGAGGAGAGACACGAATCATTCCCTCGCGAAGAGAGACGATAATGTCTTCTTTTGTAAGCGAGTCAAACAACTGACGGGCATTGGAACATCTGAACGTGACGATGCCCGCCCGCTTCGAATGATCACGCGGCGTAACGAGATCGAATCCAGCGTCGTCGATTCCTGCGATGAGGACGGCGGTCAATTGATGGATGTGCGCCTGAATGTTTTCGATGCCCACGTCAAGCAGCATTGTGGTTGACTCGCATAATGCGGCGATGCCGGGGAGATTTTGAGTGCCGTTTTCATAGCGCCGGGCTGTTTCATCAAAATCGATCCGATAGTTAAAAAAATTGCCGAAGGAATTTTTATTACTCATCCAACCTGCATATGATTGGTGAATCTGCTGCTGCAATTCCTCCGAGACGTAAATAAAACCAAGTCCCATCAAACCCATCAACCATTTTGGGCCGCCGCACGAAAGGAAATCTATGTTCGCCGTGCGGACGTTAAGAGGCGATACACCAAGCCCCTGAATCGCATCGACGCAGAAAATTGTCCCGTGCTTTTTACAGAGATTGCCAATGGCATTAAGGTCCGCTCGAAAGCCGGAGAGGAATTGAACAAAACTCAGAGAAACAAGACGTGTCCGCGGAGTTATAAGTTCTGCGATGCGTTCAGCAGTGATCTCTCCGCTTCGGGTATTGATAAAATCGATTTCAACTCCGTGACGCCTAAGATTGATGAAAGGGACTATGTTTGAAGGAAATTCGCTGTCGTTGAGGATGATCCGGTCTCCAGCGTGCCATTCGAGCCCCGAGGCGAGGACGTTCAATCCGTCCGATGTGTTTCCAACAAATGCGATTCGATCAGCCGTTGTGCCGATCATTAATCCGATATTTGCTTTCGTTCTTGCCGCAATTGGCAGAGATGATAAGTAGGTATCGATTTCCTCAACGGCACATCGCTGAAGATACTGGGCAACGGCTTCGCTTACGCGGTGCGAAAGAGGGCTTACGGCAGCATGGTTCAACCAAATTTTCCCGGTGGAAATAAAAGGGAACCAGGAGCGGTATAAAAAGAGATTATATTCTTCCATGAAAATGCCGGCACTGCAATAGTGATAATCAAATATAGTGAGCGATGAAACCTTTAGCAAGTTTCCGGGAGCGGGCCAGTTCGAAGTTCGGTTACTAACCTTCCGAAGGAGTCTATCTTCGACACGCCGCCGCTGTTTTGATTCTCGTATCAATCTTTGTATATTTTTCTCACATAATTTTTAACCTTTAATGAGCATATCAGATCGACCGCTGCGTATCGCTTTAGTGCACGATTGGCTTACTGGAATGCGAGGTGGGGAAAAGTGCCTCGAAGTCATGTGCGAACTTTTTCCGGACGCACCGATTTTCACGCTGCTCCACGTGAAAGGAGCGATGTCTCCGCTGATCGAGTCTAAGACAATTCATACATCCTTCATTCAGCGCTTTCCGTTTGTCGAACAGAAATACAGGATGTACCTTCCGTTGTTTCCATTCGCGATTGAATCATTCGATTTCTCCGGTTACGACCTCATTCTCTCGACTAGTCATTGTGTCGCAAAAGGAGCGAAGCCGCGGGGCGGCGCGCTGCATCTTTGTTATTGTTTTACACCGATGCGGTATGTCTATGAAATGTATGATGAGTATTTTGGGAGAGGCCAGGCCGGAATTGCGACCCGAATGGCAATGAAGATCGCCGCGCCGCTGCTGAGAGGCTGGGATAAAAAAACCGCCGGCAGGGTTCATCAGTTTATCGCGATCTCCGAACATGTCCGCCGGCGGATCCGTCGCCATTACGGCCGCGATGCTGAGGTAATTTTTCCTCCCGTTGATACCGCGAAGTTTCAAGCGTCAGGAAGAAACGAAGGGTATTATTTAATCGTCAGTGCGCTTGTGCCCTACAAAAAAGTTGACCTTGCAGTCAAGGTGTTCAACAAGACCGGGGCGAGGCTGATCATTGTGGGAAAAGGCCCTGATGAAGACAAGCTTCGGCGGATGGCGAAACCGAATGTCGAATTTGCCGGATGGAAGAACGACGATGAACTTGCTTCCCTCTATGCGGGCTGCACGGCGCTGGTATTTCCCGGTGAGGAGGATTTCGGCATCGTCCCTCTTGAAGCAATGGCGAGCGGCAAGGCTGTCATTGCCTACGGAAAAGGGGGTGCGTTGGAAACAGTGCAGGAGGGAGTCTCGGGCGTTTTTTTTTATGAACAGACGGTCGAGGCTCTTGAAAGCGCAGTTGTAAGAGCGGCGCAGGTGCAATTTGATCCCGAAATAATTCGAAACAGGGCGCTCCAGTTTTCGCGGGACATCTTTAAAGACGCGATAAGAAAGTTCATCGAAGAAAAAATAGAAGCCCACCAAAAGGCAATGAAGTATGTGCCCGTAAAGAATTAGGATTGCCGCATCATGAACTCCTTCTCCGCAACTCCTGCCAACCGTAAATTTCTTTTTGGAATTATCCTTGTTGCTGCAATCCTGCGCATTGGCACGATAGCATTGTTCCATCCCCCGCTTATTTCAGACGACAAAGAGTATGATGCGATTGCCCGCTCGCTTGTGCACGGCGGGGGATTCTCGCTTGAAGGCAGTCCAACCGCGTACCGGCTTCCCGGGTATCCTCTCCTTCTTGCCGCCACCTATGCAGTGTTCGGCGATTCCAAGACACCGATACGGATGCTCCAAGTGATCGCGGATGTTATTTCCTGCCTCCTGTTATTCAGCATCGGGAAGAAATTATTCTCCGAAAAAGTCGGGCTGTTAGGAGCGGCAATGCTGGCGGTATTCCCGATACAAGTGTTGTACGTATCTCACGTGATGACCGAGACAATCTTTACGACAATCCTGCTGCTTATCGTCTGGATCGTCGCCGGAAAAAATGAGTCTCATGGCTCCGCGCAATTTATTCTTCTCGGGGTGTTGATGGGGCTCGGTATTCTGATTCGTACGACCGTGGCGTTTCTGCCGTTGGTGATTTTTTTGTACCGATGGAAGAACGGAATTCCTTTTACAACAAATGTGCGGTCACTGGCCATCGTTGCCGCGGCGGCAAGCATCACGGTCTCACCGTGGCTTATTCGAAATTATGAAGAGTTTCACAGGGTGTCGTTTACAAGCAATGCAGGTGTAAACTTCTGGATGGGGAACCATTCCGGCGCAAGCGGCGCATATTCATTTCCAAAAGAAAACAATCCGCTCGCAGCGGTCGCAGATGATTTTGACCGTTCCGACCTTGGATTCAAACTTGGCTTTGAGTTCATCAGCACCCATCCGTTGGAATCCATTATTATAGAGGGAAAGAAACTTGCACATTTTTTTGCCGCTGATTATTGGCTCCTCATGACAATGGAGTACAAACCCGAATGGGCTTTTGCCCCGAATGCCGCGGCTGTTTTCGCCCGACTTTCAATTGCTGACGTCATTATACTTCATGTGCCGTACGTCGTCGTCTTGTTCTTGGGGACATTCGGACTGGTTTGTCCGGCGCGCAAAGACGAAAAAAGTTTCTTTTTCCTTCGCGCGGTTCTTCTGTATTGGCTTGCCGTGCACTTGATTTTTTATGCCGACGCTCGTTACCGGTTTCCGATCGTGCCGATATTTATTCTGGCTGCCGCATACGGCTGGTACATTCTGCGTGAAAAAACTTTTCAAAGATCGAAAATGCGGTTACTGGTTTTCACAATCCTCTGCCTTCTCTATTGTGGCGGCTGGTTTGAAGAGATTATTACTCTTCGTTCAAAAATGATCACCGGCCGGCCTTTCGCAGAACGAGTACTCTTCAAGAGCGAACAAAATTTTGGTTCCAGGAGCACAGATTTCGGACGTTGAGCCTCAAAAACCCGTTGACATTGTAGCGCACCTTCAGTATATTTATAATTCAATTCTTGTTTTCTCATGAAAAAGGGTCTGGATTGAGCGGAAGGCTGGAAAAGGGATGTCCACTGATCACGAACATCATAGAACAAAAGAGCGCAAATTCCAGATTCTCGTCATTCCGCAAGGAGACGCAGGAGAAAAACGATCGTTCGCTCTTACGATGGGACGTATCATTGGCATCGGCAGTGCATTCGTTGCGGTAATTCTGGTTGGTGTCGTTTTGCTTCTTGGTTACACCCCGCTCGGAATGCTGGTTCCGATTTCCAACGCTGAAATTCAGAAGCGATACGGAATCCAGCTGTATGAATTACAGGCCCGGCTCAGCAAGGTTTCTGAAGAATTTATCGTGCTTCGGGAGTACAATCGCAAGCTGCGCGGCGCTCTTGGCGAAGATCTGAAGAAAGATACCTCTTCGTCAGCAATCGTTTTAAATGAAGAAGCTGTCGCACCGCCTCAGGGCGGATCTTCGGAAAAGCAGCAGCAAGCAGCGGTCGCTCCTCAACCGAGAACAGAAAATGCGGCGTATGGATTCACGGCGCAGCGGTTGACGGCGAACAAACCTTTTCAGGCATCGTTTCCGTTGTACCCGCCTGTCATAGGGTATGTCTCCCAGGGCTTTGACGATGCGCGAAGACATTTTGGAATTGATTACGCAGGCCGGCGGGGATCGATCATTAGTGCGGCTGCCGACGGGTATGTTGTCTTTTCAGGTTGGACGTATGAGGACGGCAACATGATTATTCTTTCCCATGGCAGCGGCTATTTCACAATCTACAAGCATAACCAATCGCTGCTGAAATCGGCGAGTGAATTTGTCAAGCGAGGTCAGCCGATTGCGCTTCTCGGGAATTCGGGAAATACGAGCTATGGTCCGCATCTTCATTTTGAATTATGGAAAGACGGCCTGCCGCAAAACCCGGATGAGTATATGATTGCAATCGAATCTATGTGAGCAAGGAACGGCCCCATGGCTGAAAAAAATGTTGTAAAAGAAATGAACCTTATCGGTTCGGGCACGACCGTCGAAGGAAAAATTCGTACGCAGGGGAATATTCGGGTCGACGGCAAAATGATGGGCGAACTTCATGCCGCCGAAAATGTCGCGATAGGATTGACCGGTGAAATTGAAGGGAACATTAACGGCAAGAATGTTACCGTTGGCGGAAAGATTCGCGGGAATATTATTGCGGTCGATAAGCTTGTGTTTGAAGGAAAGGCGGTCGTCCGCGGCGATATTCGGTCTTCCCGTCTGGTGATCGATGAGGGGGCGGTGTTCGACGGGAAGATTTCAATGACGGATGCGCGCGCTGCAAATCACGACATCCAAAAATATTAGGCCTTTGAGCCAATGGAACAGCGGGACGAAAAGCTGTTCGACGAAGAGCACGGCGCGTTGCGGGGTTTTGCTCCGTTTCTGACACTGGGGATTCAGCTCGCTCTTTCTGTTGTTGTCTTTTTTTTTATTGGAAAATGGTTGGACGGCCGGTTCAATACCTCGCCGTGGCTGATGTTCGGCGGGTTACTTATTGGCGTCGTCGGGGGGATGGTCAAATTCATAACTGCGGTAATGAAGTTAGGTCAACAGCAAGACGCATTGGATGCAGAACGAAAGCGGCAAAAGAAAGTTTGATATCTCATTTCCACGTCAAATCGCTGCTGTCTGCATCCTGACTGCTTTGGTCTCAGCTTATCCGCTTTTTGCTTTCGCCTCTGCAGAAGTTGTTCGCGCCTGCATTGCAGGTCTCACGATAAGTGTAGCGAATGTGCTGGCCGGTTACGCGGCGATTGAATACTCTATCAATAAATCATACATGGTTTTTTTGAAGGCAGTGCTCGGCGGAATGGGGGTTCGTATGCTGGTAATGCTCGGCGCGTTGTTGATATTGATCAAGGTATTTCAATTTCAAGCGCTGCCTCTTGTCGGTTCGTTGATGGGATTTTATATTCTTTTTTTGATTCTCGAAATACTGTTTATGCAAAAGCAATTGAATAAGAAAGCCGAAGGATAATTCAGTGGCGTCGCTTTTTCTTTTTGACACTCATGCTGCGGCTCGCGCCGTCTCCGATTCCGCCGCGGTCATCGCGGATACTGCCCGCGTTGCCGTCGCACACGAGGAGAGCGAAAACCTTTTCTCGCATCTCCTGAAACATGTGCAGGATGCTCACGAGCTCGAGACTCCGTTCGGCCGCATTGAACTTCCGCATCTTCATCTCCTGGGCATCGACATGTCGATAACGAAACACGTCGTTTTTTTGTGGCTTGCCGCTGTTTTGCTCGTCATCATCCTGGCTCTCGTTGCACGGAGAAATAAGAAGCAGGCCGTACCGACAGGCTTCGGTAATCTCATCGAAGTTTTCGTCGTGTTTGTCCGCGACGAGATCGCGATCCCCAACATGGGTCCGGGCGGGCTCAAGTATCTTCCATATCTCTTAACGACCTTCTTCTTTATTCTTTTGATGAACTTGCTGGGACTCGTACCGTACGGAGCTTCGGCTACCGGGAACGTCAGCGTGACGGCGGGTCTTGCGATCATCGCATATATCATGATTCAGGCATCGGCTATTCGCGCCCAAGGACTCGGCCATTATTTCGCCCATTTTACCGGCGGCGTCCATTGGCTGCTGTGGCCTATCATGATTCCGATTGAAATTTTGGGAACGTTTACCAAGGCTTTTGCTCTTTGCATCCGTTTGTTTGCAAACATGACTGGCGGACATATCGTTGTCGTCTCGTTGCTTGGATTGATTTTTATTTTTGGAAGAATATCTACCACGTTAGGATATGTAGTCTCGGTTCCGTCCGTTCTTTTCACGCTTGGGATCGACTGTCTTGAACTTTTTGTAGCGTTCCTTCAGGCATACATCTTTACGATGCTGACGTCGCTGTTTATGGGACTCGGCATGCAGGCAGAAGGTCATGACGCCCATGAAGGACACGCGCACTAGAATTCTAGAGAACATCGTTCACTATTTATACCATCTATACTTATAGGAGAAACATAATGGAAGCAAATCCAATTGAAGTCGCGAAAGCCGTTGCAACACAATGGGGGTATTTGGCAGCAGGGTTCGGAGCAGCGATCACCGTTGTCGGAGCGGGCCTCGGAATCGGCAAACTCGCAGCAGCAGCGATGGAAGCAAGCGGCCGCCAGCCCGAAGTTGCAGGCCAGGTACGCACATCGATGTTGATCGCGGCAGCACTGATCGAAGGCGCAACCTTTTTTGCGTTGGCCATTTGCATTATTCTTGCAACCAAGTAAAACTCAACAGGGATCGATATGTTAGACATCAATCCGGGACTCATCCTCTGGACGATCATTACCTTTCTTATCCTGCTTTTTATCCTCGGCAAAGTGGCTTGGAAGCCGCTGGTTAGTGCATTGCATGCGCGGGAACAAAGTATCCGCGATGCGCTGCTCAAAGCTGAAGAGGCAAGAAATGAATCGGAACGGCTGCTCGCGGAAAACACGGCGGCAATGAAGCGGGCGAACGAAGAGACATCGCGCATTCTTAAAGAAGGCCGCGAGTTGGCCGAACAGATGAAGAACGAAATCGTCGCCAAAGCCCACGAAAGCGCAAAGACGATGATGGGGCAGGCAAAAGAAGATATTCAACGCGAAAAGGAAACGGCGCTTCTTCAATTGAAAAACGAAGTTGCCGACCTTGCGATGAACGCCGCCGAAAAGATCATCGACGAAACGCTCGACGAGGCAAGGCAAAAAAAGCTCGTTGACAAAGTTCTCCAATCGCTTCCGAAGAATTGATGAGTAACCTCAGAGTTGCAAAACGATACGCGTCCGCATTGATGGCGTTGACCGGCGACGCGAAGAAACCCGAGACAATCGCAGACGACCTGCTGACGGTGCAATCGACAATCAAGTCGTCCAGAGAACTCCGTTCGCTTCTGGCAAGTCCCGTCGTATCAAAAGAGAAGAAGAAAGCCGTTATGGCGGAAATCTTCGGTAAAAAAATCGGTGCGGAGGTGAATGCATATCTTGCGGCGATCATAGAAAAAAGGCGCGAAGATGTTTTAGCCGAAGTGCTCGAACAATATTTCATCCTTCGGGACGACCAGCTCGGCATTGTTTCGGTCGATGTCCGCTCCGCTGTGAAATTCTCCGCGGAGCAGGAAAAATCATTGATACGGCAATTGGAATCGTATACACAAAAAAAAGTTCGTGTCTCGTTCAGCCTTGACAAGGTTCTAAAGGGAGGCTTCGTTGCAAAAGTTGGAGACACAACGCTGGACGGAAGCATCCGCCGTCAACTTGAGCTTTTACGCTCGCGGCTGAAAGACGGCTCTGTTTCAAAGAATTAATTTGTTGAATCAAACAAGGATATGACAATGGCGGAAGTACGACCCGATGAAATAACTGCGGTGCTGCGGAAGCAGCTCTCCGGCTTTGAAAAAGAAATCGATATTTATGATGTCGGCACGGTGCTGCAGGTCGGCGACGGCATTGCGCGCCTCTACGGCTTGTCCAAGGTAATGGCAAGCGAGCTGATTGAATTTCCGAACGATGTTTTCGGCATGGTGCTGAACCTTGAAGAAGACAACGTCGGCTGCGTTCTTTTCGGCGACGACACAAAGATCAAAGAAGGCGACACGGTAAAGCGAACGAAACGTGTCGCGTCAATGCCGGTCGGTGAGGCTATGCTCGGTCGCGTGATCAACCCGCTCGGGCAGCCGATTGACGGACGCGGGGCGATCAAAACAGAAAAATTTTCTCCTCTCGAAAGAAAGGCTCTTGGGGTTATCCAGCGCCAGCCGGTGAAGCAGCCGCTCCAGACCGGATTGAAAGCAATCGACGGAATGGTTCCTATCGGACGCGGACAACGCGAATTAATCATCGGCGACCGCCAAACAGGGAAAACTGCCGTTGCTCTCGATACGATTATTAATCAAAAATACACGCACTCCGAGAAAGCGAAGAAGGACGGAGTCAATCCGGTTTACTGTATCTATGTTGCGATCGGCCAGAAGGGATCGACCGTTGCGCAGGTGATGACAAAGCTTGAAGAAACGGGAGCGATGGAATATACTGCAATTATTTCTGCGACAGCGAGCGACCCGGCTCCTTTGCAGTTCATTGCACCATACGCAGGCGCAACGCTCGGCGAGTTTTTCCGCGACAGCGGGCGCGATGTGCTGGTGGTGTATGATGATTTATCCAAGCATGCGGCGGCATACCGTGAAGTATCGCTGTTGCTGCGCCGTCCGCCTGGACGTGAAGCATATCCCGGTGACGTATTCTATCTTCATTCCCGTCTTCTCGAACGCGCCTCAAAGTTGAGCGATGAACTTGGCGGTGGAAGCCTGACAGCGCTCCCGATCATCGAGACACAGGCAGGCGATGTTGCAGCGTATATTCCGACAAACGTCATCTCGATCACCGACGGGCAGATTTTCCTCGAGCCGAATTTATTCAATTCCGGCGTTCGCCCCGCTATCAACGTCGGCATTTCCGTGTCTCGCGTCGGTGGGAATGCACAGATCAAAGCGATGAAAAAAGTTGCCGGGCGCCTCCGTCTAGACCTTGCGCAGTACCGAGAGCTGGAAGCATTCGCGAAATTCGGCTCCGACCTTGACAAGGCAACGCAGCAGCAGTTGCAGCGCGGTTCGCGTCTTGTCGAAGTGCTGAAGCAGAGACAGTACGTACCGATGCCTGTCGAGAAACAAGTCATCATGCTGTACCTCGGCACATCGGGCTTTCTGGACCAGTTGCCGATTGACCGGGTGCTCCCGTTTGAGAAAGAGTTTCTTGAAATTGCGGAAACCCGCCACAAGGACCTTCTCGACATCATCGCAGAGAAAAAGGAATTGACGGACGACATCACAAAACGCATTCAGGCGATCGCGAAAGAATTCATGGATACATTCAGCGTGTCGGCGTAATTATGGCTACGCTGCGCGACATACGAAGGAGCATTGCCGGCGTCAAGAGCACGCAGAAGATCACCAAGGCGATGAAGATGGTTGCCGCCGCAAAACTGCGCCGCGCCCAGGAATCAATTCTTCAGGCGCGGCCGTATGCCCGCAAGATGGCGGAAATGCTTCGTCATCTTTCCGGCAAAGTTGATGCTGCAAAATATCCCGTGCTGACGCAGCGCCCCGTTGAGAAAGTCGCCGTCATCGTGGTTACCGCCGACCGCGGATTGTGCGGCGCGTTTAACACGAACGTCGTACGTGCTGCCGTCAGCCACATCAACAACAGCTATAAAGATCTGTTCGCCGCGGGAAACGTGAAACTCTTCTGCATCGGAAGGAAGGGATTCGAGTTCTTCAACAAGCGAAATTACGAGATTCTCTCCAAGCAGATCGGAATTTTCAACTCGCTGAATTTCGGCAATGCCCGGACAATCGTGAAAGAAATTGTGGACGGTTACGCTGCGAAAAAGTTCGATAAAGTCGTTGTGGTCTACAACGAATTCAAGAATGCAGCCCAACAGCGCATAGCGATCGAACTCTTTCTTCCCATTCCTCCCGAGGCTGTCGAGAAAGCCGACCAGAAGAGACTCCGCTCGCTCGTCGATTACATTTATGAGCCGTCGAGTGAAGAGATTATTTCTGCACTCGTGCCGAAACACCTGAATTTTCAAATGTGGCGTGTGCTCCTGGAGTCGAACGCCGCCGAGCAAGGAGCGCGTATGACCGCGATGGAGAATGCGTCAACAAACGCAAAAGAAATGATCAGCTCGCTTGAGTTGTCCTACAATAAGGCCCGCCAGGCGTCCATCACGAAGGAACTGCTTGAAATTGTCAGCGGTGCGGAAGCACTGAAGAAAGCAGGCTGAAGTTAATTAAAAATTAATAATTAAGAATTAATAATTGAAACATACCGTCCAGGGTTTTTTAATTCTTAATTATTAATTCATAATTCTTAATTGCCTTGTTCGATACCCTTACTCAAAAATTAGATTCTGTCCTCAAGCGGCTTCGCGGGGAAGGAAGAATTTCCGAAGCGAACATTGCCGAGATGCTTCGCGAAGTCCGCAAGGTCTTGCTCGATGCGGACGTCAACTATAAAGTCGTCAAGCAGTTCATTGACAATGTCCAGCAGAAGTCGCTCGGAAAAGAAGTTGTAACGAGCATCGCGCCCGGCCAGCTCATTGTAAAAATAATCTACGACGAACTGGTTGCGTTGCTGGGTACTGCAAAGGCCGACATCACGATTTCGCAAACGCCGCCGTCGGTCATATTGATTGCAGGATTGCAGGGATCGGGGAAGACGACTTTCGCCGGAAAGCTTGCAAATTTGTTGAAGTCGAAAGGGCGCAGCCCGCTTCTCGTTGCGGCGGACGTCTACCGTCCTGCGGCGATCGACCAACTGATTGCGCTCGGCGGGCAGATTGAAGTTCCGGTTTTCTCGAGCCGCACTGATACTGCAATCGACATTGCGAAGAACAGCATCGACCACGCTCGGAAGAACGCGCGGGATACAGTGATCATCGACACCGCCGGCCGGCTGCACGTTGATGAAGAAATGATGCGCGAAGTCGAGAGCATCAAGTCGTCCGTCCAGCCGCATGAAATTCTGTTCGTGGTGGATGCGATGACAGGACAGGATGCAGTCAATACTGCGAAAGCGTTCCATGACCGACTCAATTTCGACGGCGTTGTCCTCACCAAACTCGACGGCGATACGCGAGGCGGTGCCGCTCTTTCTATCCGGTCGATCGTTGAGAAACCGATCAAATTTGTCGGCACGGGTGAAAAACTTGATGCGCTCGAGCAATTCTATCCGGAACGCATGGCGTCGCGGATCCTCGGTATGGGGGATATCGTCACACTCGTTGAAAAAGCGCAGCAGTCGTTCGATAAGGAGAAGGCACAGCAGCTTGAGCAAAAAATACGAAAGTCGCAGTTCACGCTCGAAGATTTTTACAGCCAGCTCCAGGAGATCAAAAAAATGGGCCCGTTGAGCCAGGTGCTGTCCATGATTCCGGGCGCAAACAAGCTGGGCAACATCAACGATGTTGATGAAAAAGATATGATATATGTTGAAGCGATCATCCTGTCGATGACCATTGAGGAGCGGCAGCACCCCGCCATTATCAACGGATCAAGGCGGAAGCGCATCGCCATGGGAAGCGGAAGGTCTGTTCAGGAAGTGAACAAGCTTCTCAAGCAGTTCTTCGAGATGCAAAAAATGATGAAGAATTTCACGAAAGGAAAGAATGTCGGCCGCATGATGGCGCAGCGGTTTGGCGGCAGCGCGTTTTAGCGAGATGCAGGACATATCATGATAATTGATAGAAGACTTTTTCAAATACCTGCGCTTTTTCAAGCAAGATGTCCTACATCTTCTTGGCTGAGTTGCATATTAATCGGCATCTACTCATATTTATAGAAAAAGGAGATACATCTTTGGCAGTCAAATTACGACTTCAACGAATGGGCAAGAAAAAACAGCCTATTTACAAGATTGTGGCAGTAGATTCGCGTAGAAAACGCGACGGGCGGTTTATTGACGCCGTGGGCGCCTATAACCCGAGCACCAACCCCATGACCATCACGCTGAAAGAAGACCGCGTTTTTCACTGGCTTGAACGCGGCGCTCAACCCACCGATACGGTCAAGAATCTGTTAAGCCGGAAAGGTGTCTGGCTGAAATGGGGTTTGAAGAAGAAAAAAGCCGACGAAGCGACGATCGCGGCCGAATTTGAAAAATGGCAGATGATGCAAGGGCTGAAACTTCAGAAAGAAAATGAACGCAACGCCCGGCGCAACGCCGCAAAGAAGAAAAAGAAGGTTGTCGCACAGGAGGCTCCGGCCCAGCCTGCAGCCGCCGCCCCGGCTGCTCCTGCGCAAGCATAACGAAGGTTTTTTCCTTCGCTGAAGCATTTGTCTCCCCGACGTACGGAAGACAACTCAAGCAGTCTGACCACAACGATTTGTTTGCAGTTCAGCTAAGGCTGATCCGCCGCAGGCGGAAGTTTTTCGAACAGCTTCTAGGAGGTGCTATGCGGGACTTCATTGAATATATCGCCAAGCAACTTGTCGATAACCCGGATGACGTTTCTCTCATTGATGAAGAGAAAGAAGGAAAGGTGATTCTCAAGTTGAAAGTAGGGGAAGCCGACGTAGGAAAAATTATAGGACGCAAAGGCCGGACCGCCCAGGCGATGAGAGTGCTGTTAAGCGCGGTTGCGGCGAAGAACGGCAAGCGCGCGATGCTTGAAGTGCTGGATTAAGGGTTGGCACCGGAGTCATTCTGAACGGGCGGAAAGTTGTGAAATCAGACCAAGCGGCGCGCCGTCATCTATACGCTGTCGGCGTTATTGCAAAAGTTTTCGGCGTGAAAGGAGAAGTGAAAGTTCATTCCTATTCACGGTCATACGATGAGTTTAAAAAACTCGGTTCCGTGCTGGCGGGGAAGAACGAAGACACGGTTGTCGAAAGAAGAATTGAAAAAGTTTCACCGCGCGGAAACGATATCTACATAAAATTTCAGGATGTCGATGACCGGAACGCGGCGGAAGCACTGATCGGTCAATTTTTATATGTCGAAGAAACGGCGCGGAAGCGGCTGGCGCCCGGCGAATTTTTTGTGGACGACATTATCGGAATGTCCGTGTGTGATTCCCGGAAGAAGGTGCTCGGCGTCGTTCGGGATGTTGTCAGGTATCCTGCCCAGGATGTTTACGTAGTGGAGACGGGCAGGGGCGAAATCATGGTTCCTGCGGTTCGCGATATTATTCGGAGCGTGGATGTGAAAAACCGAACGATGACGATCGAACCCCCGAATGGACTTTTTGACGGGCAGGCCGACGATTCTTCGGATCTTCGGACGGTTTGAGAGAAGGCAGCGATATGAGCATACGAATCGACATTCTCTCTGCAGTCCCGAAATTGCTCGTCAGCCCGCTCAGCGAGAGTATCCTGAAAATCGCGCAGGAGAAAAAACTGGCCGAGATTGTCGTGCACGATCTGCGGACATTTACGCACGACAAACATCACACGCTCGACGAAGCGCCGTACGGCGGCGGAGCCGGGATGATTCTGAAACCGGAGCCGATCATTGAATGTATCGAATCGCTTCAGGCGCAGAGGACATACGATGAGATCATTTATGTCAGCGCGGACGGAGAACCGTTCACGCAAAAAATCGCCAACGACGTATCGTTGAAATCAAACGTGATGATCCTTTGCGGACATTACAAAGGCGTCGATGAACGCGTTAGGCAATCCGTGATAACACGCGAGCTTTCGATCGGCGACTATGTGCTGACGGGGGGCGAACTGGCTGCACTGGTGATAGCGGACGCCGTCGTGAGAGTGATACCGGGAGTAATCGGGGACGGAGAGTCGGCGCTGACGGATTCGTTTCAGGACGGATTATTGGACAGCCCTCATTACACCCGGCCGCCGGAATACCGCGGAATGAAAGTGCCGGACATTCTGCTGTCGGGGAATCACAAGGAAATTGCCGCATGGCGCGATGAAGAGAGAAAGAAGCGGACTGAAGAGCGCCGGGAAGATTTGATTCATAAAAAATAACAGGTTAACGAACGGAGTAAAGCAATGAGCAAGATCAAATTGGTAGAAGCAACTCAACTGAAAACGAACCTCCCCGAATTTTCGCCGGGCGATACATTGAATGTCCACCTGCGCGTCATCGAAGGCGACAAGGAACGTATTCAGCAATTTCAAGGCGTCGTAATCGGCAAGCGCGGAAGCGGAATGGGAGCGACCTTCAGGATCAGAAAAGTATCCGATGGAGTAGGAGTTGAGAGGATTTTTCCCACGCACTCTCCCCGCATTGCCAAGATTGAAAAGATTAAATCGAGCAAGGTCCGCCGCGCGAAGCTCTATTATTTGCGCGACCTTGCCGCGAAACAGATCCGCCAAAAAACGGGCAACTGAGTCCCGAGTGCCCGGAAATCAATTTCGAATAGGGGCAGTCCCCGATTTCTTTTGTCGGCCGGTACTCTTCGGATTACAGCAACCGGAAAGTCCCGCTGCGGCGGGACTTTTCTTTGAAAGTGCCGGAGTGAACACCGAACGCATTCTGAACGATGAATGCGATGCGGCCATGATCGGACCCGTTGAGTTTGCGCGCAACAGTTCGGACTTTTCGCTGTATCCATCGATCGGCGTTTCTTCACGGGGGGAAAGCCGGACAAGCGTGCTCTGCGTAAATCGGAATATCCGCTCAATCACATCCGTTGCCGTCGGCGCCGGCTCTTCATCCGATATTATCCTCGCCAAGATCATACTTTCCGAGAAATTTGAACAGGACATTGTCATCGTACCGGTCATCGGCTCGGTGCAGCAAATGCTGTTGAAGGCGGATGCCGCTCTTCTTACAGGCAACGCACTGCTCGCGTCACAGTGGGAAGGCCCGACACTTGACCTCGTTGACGAATGGACCGACATGACCGAGCTTCCGTTCACCCATCTCCTTTGTGCCGCCCGAAAAGAGAAATACAAAAAAGAAATCGCATCGCTGCTTTTCACCTCGCAAGAACTGGGGAAAGCCTCGCTTTCGACGATTGCCTTGCAACAAGCGAAAGAATTGTCGTATCCTGTTGAGGCAATGGAGCAGCAGCTTGAAAGCTACACCTACGGCTTTGACGACGAAGCCCGTGAAGCCCTTGGCGAATTTTTCCGTTACGCCTTCTATCTCGGCATCCTGCCCGATGTGCCGGAGATAGAAGTGTTCGGCGACGAGGAAGTGGATAGAGGTTAAGGCGAACCATGCCAAAAGTTAGGAAGTGATGCCATGACTCTGCGTTTTGGCATCACTGTAAGGGGATGCAAAAAACAATCCATTCAAACATCATCATCTGCAAAGGGGGGAATCCATGGAATCAAAATCAGAAATTATTTCGCACGATCTAATCGAAAACAGGATCTTTGTGATCCGTGGTCGCAAAATGATGTTGGATTTTCATCCTGCCGAACTTTATGGTATTGAAGTGAAGTTCCTCAAGCGTGCTGTCCGCAGAAACGTAGATCGGTTTCCTCATGATTTTATGTTTGAGTTGACCAATGAAGAGTATGATGTCTTGAGGAGCCAATTTGGCACCTCAAGCTGGGTTGGAAGACGATACCCTCCGTATGCATTCACCGAACAAGGCGTGGCAATGTTATCAAGCGTGTTGCGTAGCCAGCGTGCCGTTCAGGTCAATATCCAGATTATTCGTACATTTGTGAAGCTGAGGGAAATTATTTCCACTCACAAGGAACTAGCCTTCAAACTGAAGCAACTTGAAACAAAGGTTGAAAGACACGACGAAGAGATTCAGGCGATCTTCGAGGCGATACACCAATTGATGGCTCCACCGGAGAAGCCAAAACGACCGATTGGATTTTGAATTCACTGCCAATTGATGCCATGTCTCAGAGGCATGGCATCACTCTCAACAGGTTGAAACTCTCCCAAATTCAGCGTAACTTCATTCCATGCTGCATTCTCTGTACATTAAAAATTATGCGCTGATAGAGGAAATAAGCGTTGAATTCGAGCGCGGCCTCAACATCATCACCGGTGAAACGGGTGCCGGGAAGTCAATCCTCATCGACGCGTTGAGTTTGCTTCTCGGTGAACGCGCCAGCGCCGACGTTGTCCGCAAAGGAGCGGAGAAAGCGATCGTTGAAGGGAAGTTTGACGCTGCAGGCATGCCGAAGATTCAATCACTCCTGAAAGACAACGACATCGAGCCGTCGGAAGAAATGATCGTCCGCCGGGAAATTTCGGCTAAAGGACAAAGCCGCTGTTTTATTAATGATTCACCTGTTCCGCTCGCGCTGCTCAAAGAAGCGGGGGATGTGCTTGTAGACCTTCACGGCCAGCACGACCACCAGGCATTGCTCCGGCCGGAGACTCATATCGATTTTCTCGACGATTTCGGCGGAGATGAGCGCCTTCTCTCCGACTATCGCCAATCCTACAAGAAGCTCTCCGATCTTTTTTCAAGAAAACACGATTTACGGGAACAAGAGCACCGTCTGAAAGAGAAAAAGGATCTCTACGAGTTCCAGATGAAGGAGATTGATTCGGTCAATCCTCAGCTTGGAGAAGAAGAAACGCTCGAATCAGAATTAAAACTGCTGGAAAATGCGGAAAAACTATTCGAACTGACATCACAACTGAGCCAGCTCCTCTACGAAGGAGAACCTTCGGTCCACGACAATCTCG
Organism: uncultured Chitinophagaceae bacterium; assembly: GCA_964642725.1. Taxonomy (GTDB): domain Bacteria; phylum Bacteroidota; class Ignavibacteria; order UBA10030; family UBA8401; genus JAGVPT01. The sequence goes on along the minus strand of CAZXQG010000013.1, from coordinate 32,985 downwards.
TTTTGGCGTGGAAACAGATCGAAACGCTGCGGGAGATTGATTCGGTTTTTGCCAATGCCTCGGGCGAAGCAAAATCTGCCGAGATTATTGTGGAAGAATTGTCGAAGTTCATTCATTCGTACAATGCGAAAATTGAATTCAACCCTGAAAAGCTCGAACAGATCCGCGAACGGCTAGGCCAATTATCCCTGCTGAAAAAGAAATACGGCGGAACGCTAGAATCTCTTCTTGAGCACCGTTTGAAGATCGGCAATGAATTTTCGCTCGCTGAAAATTTTGAAAAAGAGCTTGCCGCGATTGAGTCCGCAATTTCGGAAGAGCGCAAGGTTTGTTCCGCTTTGGCACAGCAACTAACAGACAAGCGCCGCGGGACGGCAAAAAAGATTGAGAAGTCGATTATTGCCTCGCTTGCGGACCTCGGAATCACGAATGCGAAATTTTCAGCCAGCATTTCCAACGTACCGCTCTCAGCAGGCGCGAACAACGGAAACGCTGCTGCTGATACGTTTGTCAAGATTGGAAAAGATTGCTTCGAGGCTACGGTAAAAGGAATCGACGTCGTGGAATTTTTTATCTCGACGAATGTCGGCGAGGATGTGAAGCCCTTGGCGAAAGTAGCGTCGGGGGGCGAAATTTCCCGCGTGATGCTTGCGTTGAAATCGGCCCTCGCAGCATCGGACAAAGTCCCGCTTCTTATTTTCGATGAGATTGATGTCGGCGTCAGCGGACGCCTCGGCCAGGCCGTAGGACTGAGTCTAAAAAAGCTTGCCGCACTTCACCAGGTCATTGCGATCACTCATCTTCCGCAAATTGCCGGATTGGCGGATACGCATTTTGCGGTCGAAAAAATTGAAGATGGAAAACGGACGACAACACGTTTACGCAGGCTGGACGTGGAAGAACGAGTTCATGAAGTCGCAAAACTAATGAGTGGGGAGAAGGTGACGGAGGCGGGGTTGAAGAGTGCGCGGGAGTTGATGGAAAAAAAATAAGGAATTAGAATTTCGCTGTTAGGGGGAGAGGATGAGAAATTTTCGGGAGCTACGCATTTGGCAAAAAGGGATGGAGATTGTCCGAGAGGTGTATATGCTAACGCCTCTGTTGCCAAATGTAGAAAAATATGGACTCAAATCTCAACTTCAACGAGCGGCGGTATCGATTCCATCCAACATTGCGGAAGGGTGCAGCAGAGACACCGAACGGGATTTTAAATGGTTTTTGCATATCGCTATCGGCTCTGCATTCGAACTTGAAACACAATTAACAATCTCCCAACAACTCAACTTGATCCCTATGGATAAGGTCAAACCGCTTCTGCTAATGTTGTCGGAAGAACAAAAAATGATCAACAGCTTCATCTCAACAATTAAAATCAGAAAAGCCAACACCCAGCACCCAAAACCTAACACCTAAATCCCAGCGCCTCAAGAAAATGCCATTAACAATCTATAATACCCTTTCACGTCAAAAAGAAGAGTTCAAACCCCTTCACGAAGGATATGTCGGCATGTACGTCTGCGGGCCGACTGTTTACAGCGACTCACACATCGGCCACGGAAAGAGCTACGTTTCGTTCGACGTGATCGTCCGCTATCTCCGGCATCTCGGCAATAAAGTATTGTATATTCAGAATATTACCGACGTGGGGCATTTGCTGGACGACGGCGAGGATAGGATGCTGAAGCAATCTCGCATCAATAAAGTTCATCCGATGCAGGTTGCAGAAACAATCACGCGCAGTTATTTCGAAGACATGGATGCTCTTAATGTTACTCGCCCGGATATTTCACCGCGGGCATCGGGGCATATCATCGAGCAGATCGAGATTGTGAAGAAGCTGCTTGCGAACGGACATGCGTATGAAGTGAACGGCTCAGTCTATTTTGATGTGCGGAAATTCAAGAACTACGGGAAACTTTCCGGGAGAACTATCGATGATATGAAAGAGGGGACTCGGGTTGAGTTGAAAAGCGAGAAACGAAATCCCGAAGATTTTGCGCTCTGGAAGAAAGCGGAACCGGAGCATATCATGCGATGGCAGAGTCCGTGGGGTGAAGGGTTCCCCGGATGGCACATCGAGTGTTCGGCGATGTCGATGAAATATCTTGGCGAGACGTTCGATATTCACGGCGGGGGATTGGACAACCAATTTCCTCATCATGAGTGCGAAATTGCGCAGAGCGAATCTGCGACCGGCAAACCATTCGTAAAATACTGGATCCACAATAATCTGGTGACGGTCAACGGCCAGAAAATGTCGAAGTCTCTCGGCAATTTTGTCACGCTTAAAGACATCTTCAAAAAATTTGACCCTGCAGTCATCCGTTTTTTCATCCTCCAAAGCCATTACCGAAGTACATTGGATTTTAGCGAACAGGCGCTGGAAGCATCGAAGACAGGTTTCGCAAAATTACAGAACACAGTGAGGAGACTGCACGAAGCAATTGATTTTGCTAAGCGTTCATCTTCGTTCGGGCCTTTTGAAAGAGACCTAAAGCCGTTCCGGAATGAATTCATCGATGCGATGAACGACGATTTCAACACGCCGAAAGCGATTGCCGTACTGTTCGACCTCGTGTCAAAAGTAAATGATTGGTTGATGCCCGGGATGCTGCCGACGGAGTCGACGCTTCGTGAGATCGAAAATTTCTTTGATGAATTTGGTTCGCAGATTCTTGGACTTCCTTTGCGCGGATCATCCACTGTTGTTTCGGGCAGCGGTTCTGCGGAGGCAGGCTTGATGACCTTGATCATCGAAGTCCGGAAGGAGATTAGAAAGCAGAAATTATGGGGGTTATCGGACAAGATTCGAGATTCCGTCAAGGCCCTCGGCATTGTTCTCGAAGACACCAAGGACGGAACGACGTGGAAAAAGGAGTGAATTCTTCATACATTGCACCAACATTAAGCTGCCTTTCGAGTAAACTTCTTGCACAATGGCTCGTCTAACCTATTGGAAGGAATACAAGTGAAGCGACTGCTATTCACCTGTTCATTGTTGATGGTTCAATGTTCACTGATGGCACAGAATTCGGCCGGCGACGCGGCGAACATCGAACCGCGATATGTCATAGATGCACCGACAGCAGGACTTTTAAAACGCGGAGCGTTTGCGATGGATGTCGATTTCTTCCAGAACGGCGGAATGACGGTAGGGCTTTCAGCGGGTGCGCTTGATCGGTTGAGTTTCGGCATTTCATACGGCGGGACAGGAATTATCGGACACGATGTTATCACGATGCAGAAGCTGCCCGGCGTCAATGTCAAATTCCGCTTGTTCGATGAAACGATGGCGATGCCGGCGATCGCGCTTGGGTTTGATTCACAGGGAAAGGAAACGTACATTGACAGCGTTGAACGTTTCACGATCAAGTCACGGGGTTTTTTTGCCGCCGCCAGCAAGAATTATTCTTTTTTGGGGAATTTAAGCATTCACGGCGGAGCGAATTACAGCCTTGAGAACAAAGACGGCAACAACAACCTGGATTTTTTTGCCGGCGCGGAAAAATCGCTGGGTTCCGACATTTCTCTGCTCTCCGAATATGATTTTGGGTTGAATGATAACATCGGCATCGTCGGTAAAGGGAGGGGCTATTTGAACGCCGGTCTGCGCTGGTCATGGGGAAACGGGTTTACGCTCGGATTTGACCTGAAAAATCTTGTAAGGAATCAAAACAACGTGACGATTGGAAATAGAACGATCAAAGTAGAATATGTGCGGACACTGTAAAACTGGAATAAGGGAATGATACGATCCTTGAGGGTGTTGTTCTTTGCATTGACCCGATACGGAGGAAGGAATTAGTTATGAAAACACTTCGAAGCTTGTTCAACAGTATATTGTTTTTCCTGATTACTGGATTTGTATTTGCCGGATGTTACACTCGTATGGAAACGGTGAACGATGAAGAATCAGGCACAGGTGATTACACGTACAACGACTCCACGGCTGCATTAAGCGATACCTCCAGCACTACTTATTTTAACGACGATGGCTACCGTGAGTCGCAATACCGGATGTCGTTTGATTATTATTGTCCTCCGAGTTACGTATGGGGAACAGGCGTTTGGTTTGATCCCTGGTACGGCGATTATGGTTATCCGTGGGGTGGATGGTATCCTACATTAGCGTACCCCTATCCGTACTGGTATGGACACTACCCTTATTATGGTCGGGATTACGGCTATTGGGCGTATTACGGTTCCGGATATCGCGGCGGGCGCGGGAGAAATTTCTTCGCCGGTAGACCAAGAACAACAGGCAACACGCGGGGCGGAGACGGCTTTATGCGCGCACGGGGTGGAACAGGGACTCCCGGAGCATTTTCTCCGGCCAGTGGAGTTGCTTCATCCAGAACACGGACTCCAGGTGTGCCGGAACTTGCGGCAACAAATAATTCTCGAACACATTCTCGCGAAGAAGTTCCTTGGTGGCAAAGAGCGAAAACGCCGACGGCAGAGCGTTCACAAGCTGCAGGTAGAAATCCGTCGATTGTTGCCCGAGCCAGAAATGCGGGCAATCCTTCGAGGAATAATGCGAACCCGCGGCAGGTAAGGCAACATAATGGTCGTTCGCAGCCTGCGCAAGTTAGAGGAACCGGCACCCAGTCGAGACCGGCGGCGCGTCAACAATCTCCTCATTATTCTTCTCCGCAGCATTCAAGCGGTGGAAGTGCTAGTAGTGGCGGCGGAAGTCGCAGTGGAGGCGGTGGCGGAGGGGGAAGAAGCAGGAGCAGGTAGTTATGAGGATCAACACGGCAAATAAGATCGTCACTCACTTTTTTGTGCTAATTTTATTCACTATTGGCGGATGCTATACAGTATTGATGGATCCATCCAGGATGACATCGATGTCGGACGAATCTTCGGCGCCGACTTCCTCTCAGGATGACTATACGTCCGACATCTCTTATAATCAAAATTGTCTATCATGTCATAGTCAGGCGGAATTGGACAACAGTTACTATGGCTCGCAAAATGGTAGATTGATCGCCGCCCACGGAATGAGTATCGACCCGTACGGATGGCGGGCTCCATCGACAAGTTTGCCGTGGTGGTCCGGAGCGATTGCGCCAGTTCCGCCGACGGCGATGTCATCATCTTCATCGCCCGCGTCGGAAAGCGGACCTCGCCAGCGAACAACCGGCTCCACTCGCGGAGGCGACCAATCGCGTCCCGACATACATGCATCAACATCGGCACCCACAATCACAACAACCACAACAACTGCGCCTCCTCCTCCAACTGCCGATGCTGCCACATCGAACGGCACGACAACCGACCGCAGCAGGACAACAAGTAACAATTCAGTTCCACCGGCATCAACCACACGAAAAACTGGTTCAAATCGCGGAGGCGACAAGGATTAGGAAGCGAAGGATACCTATGAAAACAAATCACTTTGTATTTTCAACGATTGCTTTTCTCGGTTTAGCAGCTCTCAGTTTCTCTACGGCCCGTGCGCAGTTTGCGGATGATGCGTTGCGTTTTTCATCCACGGGGTATGGTGTTGGTTCACGAGCGCAAAGCATGGGCGGCGCGTATATCGGCGTGGCGGACGACTACAGCGCTACGTTCTGGAATCCTGCGGGTTTGGCACAAATGCGGAGGCTTGAATTTACGGGCGGTATTATCAATACGAACTATTCAAACGACGCAACCTTTTTTGGAAACACAACTTCTTCGACAAACAGCAGCACCGCGCTGGATAATATCGGTTTCGTCTTCCCGGTCCCTACATCACGCGGGAGCTTGGTATTTGCCGCGGGATACAACAGGGTGAACAATTTTACCACGGGGCTTGCGTTCAGCGGGTTCAATAACAAGAGTTCGATCATCCAATCGATAGACACAACCTACGATCAGTACGATATTCCTTTCCAGACATATCTGAGAAATTCAAACGGCTACACCGTTCTTCAAAACAATCTCAACCAACAAGGGACTGTCAGCGAGAGAGGAAGCATCGGCAATTGGGTGTTCTCCGGCGCAATTGACGTTCAGAAAAATTTATCGTTCGGATTATCTATAAATATCATGAACGGAACGTATAATTATGTAAGGAATTATATTGAAGCAGATTCGCGCAATCTTTATCAAAACACAGACCCAAACCTTCCGCTCGATTCTTTGTACCTGCGCTTCAATAAACTCTATTATGATAATACGATTACGAGCGAGTTGAGCGGTATCAACCTGATGGTCGGCATCATGTACAGGTATGAGGACATCTTGCGTATAGGTCTTACGATGAAAACTCCTACCTCAATCACAATTCATGAAACGTATTCCAATGCCGGTCAAAGTGTGTTTGATGACGGAGTGAGTTACGCACAATCGAACGATTCGTACAACGACTACGGAGTCCAAAGCCCGTGGGTTTTTGGGGCCGGGGCCTCGTACTCGCCAATCGAAGGACTTTTGTTGTCCGGACAGATTGAATATACCGATTGGACGCAACTTCAGTGGACCGACAACAGCTATCTTGAAAGCCAAAATATATCGTTGAAGCAGGAATTTCGCTCGACGCTCAATTACGCTGTCGGCGGAGAATTTGAAATTCCAAAAACCGATTTTCGCGTGAGGGCAGGATATTCGTTTAAACCATCGGCGTTTGCCGGCGACCCGACTTCGTTCGGCCAAACAACATTTACTGCGGGCGCAGGGGTTCTTTTGCAGGACAATGTCATGTTCGACGTTGCAGCTATGTTTGGTTCGTTTAAAACATTCCATAATAATTACGGCGATGCAGCGCTAAACCTGTCTCGTACCGATGAGAACATTTCCACTACTAACATAGATTTCACTGTCGCGTACAGATTTTAGCAGCAAGCTGCGAACCCGACCGAAGGGTTTTGCAGGAATAGATTTTCTGTTCAGCAACGAGAAGAGCAAGGCGTGAATTTTTTTCACGCCTTTTGTTTTATCGGCCTCTTGCTTAATGCGAACTTCGAGAAACCTATCGTTTCCCCCAAAGGACCTTCTTAGTCCATTTCGATGGTTCCAGACCATTTTTTTTCCACTTTGTTGGAAATCTGTGACTCTATTTCTGGGAAAAATCGAATTGTTGAATATATAAACGTTGATTTTTAAGTCATTTTCAACGTTTCTTAACAGCTGACTGACGAATATCCACCTCCACGCGATGGCACAAATATTGTAACTGTTGGATATCACTAGATCCTTCGTAGCGAACAAAAAGGCATGGTTTGGGGCCGTTAGTGGCGAGAGGATTTCAAAAACTTCGAAACGTGGAGAATACTATGAAAAGAATTGCTAATATTTCTAGACTGCTTTTGGCGATATGTTGTCTCGTTTTTCTGACGATGCCGACATTCGGACAAGTAGTAAAGCTAAAGGTTGTACCGATGTCCCCCGGAAAACTGGCAGCGATAGGAAAGAGCAGCCTCATGGCAACAACTGGGCTGAAAGTTATTGGGAAAGGGGCGCGAGCTTTCCTTTTGGCGGATACGACCGGATCCGGTTCATCCGTGGCGACCTCTTTCACCTGGTCGTTTGTTTCTAGGCCGACCGCATCTAATGCAGTTTTTGATAGCACGGGGAACAATCCAAAACAAAGCTTCACGGCAGACTCTGCTGGACAGTATATAGTAAGCGTCTCGATATCCGGCGGCGCCACAGACCAAGATACATTCTGGGTTAGCACGTATGCAGGATCGACTGGCGGATTTCCCGCCTGCGCTTCATGCCATGCTGGCTCGACTCCTCAAATCATGACGGGATGGCAATCTACAGGCCATGCCAATATTTATACACAAGGGATTATGGGACAACTGGAAGTGAATACATACGGCCTAGGGATGTATTCCTCAAGTTGCTGGAAATGCCATACGACGGGCTATGATCTCTCAGCGAACAACGGAAATTTTGGGTATCTCTCGCATAAAACTGGATGGGATACCACGGCTTTCAAGGGAAAGGCAAAATCCGGTAGCAGCTATTTAATCGCTAACGGCGACTCATCGATCTATAAGAACTTGGTAACAAACTATTCAGCGCTTGTTCCATTGGCAAGCATAGGTTGCGAAAGCTGCCATGGTCCAGGAGCGGGCCACCTCGGCGATGCAACGAAAATAGCCGTTTCTCTTGATGCTGGAGTGTGCCAGTCATGCCACGATGCGCCCCCCCACCATGTCTCGGGGACGTATTGGGCTTTGTCAGATCATGCTACGATGCCGCTAGCCGGCAAAGATGCGACTTCGGCGAGCTGCTTCCCATGTCATAGCGGCAGCGCATTCGTGAAATGGGTTAAAGACAGCAAGCCTGCAACAGATCCAAATTGGAATGCCGCCGCCGATGCCAGTTATCCGATTACCTGCTCTGTGTGTCATGATCCGATGGGTACAACAAATCCAAATCAGCTGAGGACTGTTTCCGTGGATACGCTAAAGAACGGGTACCATATCCCGGTCGGCGTGGGCGGCCTAGGCCAGCTTTGCATGAATTGCCATCGGTCACGAAATAATGTTGCCACGAAAGTTACAACAAAAGCTCCTTACTATGGCTTTTCAAGTCACTACGGCCCGCATGGCAACCCGCAGACCGACATGCTCTTGGGTCAGAACGCGTACCAGTTCGGAGACAGCAGCCTTACCGGGTTAGCAACTCATGCCGGCGTTCCAGACGCCTGCGTCACCTGCCACATGCCGGGAGGCGACCATACGCTAACAATGCAGGACACGGCTGGAACAGGTGTCATGCACGACCGCGTCGATGCTTGCAAGACTTGCCATGGACCTCAAATCCAAAAATTTGATGACATCAAGGCGAGCTACGATTACGATCGCAACGGAAGAATCGAAGGAGTGCAGACAGAGGTCGCCGGGTTGCTGGCTCAACTGAAAGCCAAATTGCCTATCGATCCTACGACTGGCCAGCCGATAACGGACTCGAACAGTGCAGACAGCCTCTCGGTCTATAACAGGCCGGATCTTGTCCAAAACCTCTATACGTACTTCTTTGTGGCCAACGACGGAAGCGGCGGTATGCACAACGCAAAATACACTGTTGCCCTCCTGCAGAAGGCTCTTGGGTTCTATCCGACGGGCGTCAGTGTTTTGAGTCAGAAAACTCCGTCGACGTATAATCTGACCCAGAACTATCCGAACCCGTTCAACCCAACGACGAATATTGAATTCTCAATTCCGCGTTCGGCGACGATACAGTTGAACGTCTACAATATTCTTGGCGAGTTGGTGAAGACACTTGTCAACGGCGACATTGTTTCGGGCAACTACAAAGTGACCTGGAATGGAACCAACAACCATGGAGTATCGGTTGCAAGCGGCATCTACTTCTATAGATTGGTCGCTGAGTCTCAAGGAGCGGAAAATTACGTCGTCACAAAGAAAATGTTGATGATGAAGTAATCTCAGTTTCATGCAAATGAAGCAGGGAAGGGCTGTTGTGGTCATCCACAACAGCCCTTTTTTATTGGCAGGTGACCAAGTTCAAAGTTGGAAGATAGACCTTCCTAAGAAGATCTTTGATAGGTGATTCAATCAAAAGCCATTTAAAAATGGCAGTAAAAAAGCCTCCGAACGACGTCTCAAGGCGGGCCGCTACCTTTTTATTGATTGTCGGCGCGCAAATAGCTATATTTTCTTATCTATCAAATACTTGCGCAAAATCTGATACATGGCATTTTCCGAGAATAGGCTCAAGGAACTCCTCTTAAAATTCAGGAGCAAGCGCATCGCGGTTGTTGGCGATGTCATGGTCGACAAATATCTTTGGGGAAGCGTAGCTCGCATATCTCCCGAAGCGCCCGTCCCTATTGTTGAAGTCGAGAAGGAGACCGAGCGGCTCGGCGGTGCCGCAAACGTTGCAAATAATGTCAAATCTCTCGGAGGATGGCCGCTGCTGATTGGCGTTGTAGGCGATGATGCCAACGGTACTTTGCTCACAAAACTTCTTTCGGGGCAAGGGTGTCCAATAGACGGGATTGTCAGAGATGCCTCGAGGCCTACGACGATCAAAACCCGTGTCATTGCTCATAACCAGCATGTCGTTCGAATAGACAACGAACAAAAACGCGAAATCTCGCCCGCGGTGCAAGAACAAATACTCTCTGTTCTCCGCAGTACTATCGCCTCCCTGGACGGTATCATCCTCGAAGACTACAACAAGGGAGTTATCGTCGCGCCGCTGATTCATCAGATTATTGAGATGGCGCGGGAGCATGGGAAGATTGTCACTGTAGATCCGAAGTTCCAGAATTTTTTCGAATATAAGAACGCTTCGGTATTCAAACCGAATAGAAAAGAAGTTGAAGAAGCCTTAGGGATGAAATTGACTTCCGATGAGAGTGTTCATGAAGCAGCGGTATTGTTGAAAAAAAAGTTGAACGCAGAAAATGTTCTCATCACGCTTGGCGAACAGGGAATGAGTTTGCTGGACAACCAGAATTCGCTCTTGCACTTGCCGACCCAGGCGCGCCATGTTGCTGATGTCTCCGGAGCCGGCGACACGGTGATTGCAACGCTCACGATGGCCTTAGCGTCGGGCGCATCAATTCATGAGTCGGCGAGCCTTGCCAATTTTGCCGGCGGCGTCGTTTGCGGAGAAGTTGGCATCGTCCCCATTATGCCGGACGCATTACTCTCAAGGGTTCTTTCCTTCCAATCCTAACGCTCGTAACAAATTATCGGAATCGCCATGGGAAAAGTATTCTCACTTTCTGAATTGATTGAAGTGCGCCATCGCTGGAAATTAGAACGAAGGAAGGTTGTCTTTACGAACGGCGTATTCGATATTTTGCACCGCGGACATGTCGAGTACCTTGCCGGTGCGAAATCAATGGGTGATGAGTTGATTGTGGGAATCAACAGCGATGCTTCCGTAAAAAAGATCAAGGGCCCACGCCGCCCCGTCGTCGGCGAAAGCGACCGGGCGTTCCTGGTGTCACAGTTAGTTCCCGTTGATGCTGTTTGCATCTTCGAACAGGAAACACCGTATGATATCATCAGCGTCCTCATTCCGGACGTCCTCGTGAAAGGGGCTGACTGGAAAGTGGACGACGTTGTTGGAAAAGACGTCGTCGAGCGTTTTGGCGGAAAAGTCCTCACACTCCCGTTCGTCCCGCTGCATTCGACGACATCGATTATCGAAAAAATAAAGGAGTTGTACTTCGGCCAAGAGAAAGAATAGATGGTCAGGAAAATCTCGAAAATATTAGTGTACGTCTGCCTCTCCGCGCTGCTAGTGCTGGTTGCGGTTACGGGCTTTACGCAGACGGCGCTCTTTAAGAAGACACTTCGGTCGACGATCTACAAAGTGGTGGAAGCCAACCTCAACGCATCGGTGTTTCTCGGCGAGATTAAGGGAAACCTCTTCACCGGCATTTCCATCGACACAATTGCTATTTACGTAAACAACGCGCCGTTTCTTGAAGCGCGCAATGCCGTCGTTCGCTACGACCCGCTTCCTCTCTGGAATAAACATTTTGCGCTGGGGAATGTGGAGATTGATAACCCTTCCGTTTCCCTCATCCGTTTTACCGACGGTACCTGGAATGTGGACCGGCTCTCAAAAAAGAAATCCGAGCCCGATTCAACTCCGTCGCCATGGGTCGTCACATTGAAAAGCCTGCACATTACCAACGGACATTTCCGCCTTATCGACTCAACTTCTCAATCGACTCATGAACTTCCAGATTCAGCTGCCAGGCGGACGTTCAATTTTTCCGATCTTGCCATCGATAACCTTAATGTCGAACTCTCGGCAACGATTTCCGAGCAGCAGCAAAGCGTCTCAATTAAGAATATTTCTTTTGTTTCCTCACGCGAAGGCTTTACGCTCACGCATTTTTCCGGCGATATCCGCCACGCTGCTGCGGCGTCTGAAATAAAGAACCTCCTTATCGTAACACCCAAGTCCCGCATTGAATTCTCTGCGAAAATTGCTTCCGTCGACGCGCTGAAGATCAAAGACATCGGCGCCCTCCAATTTGCTCCGGTTGAGTGTTCCTTGTTGCCGAGCACCGTCGCTGCGGAGGACTTGCAGCGATTTCTCCCTTCTCTAAATTTTCTTCGCGGATCGGTTCAATTGGAATGCAGAACAGAAGGCGAATTCGGCAGCATAAAAGTGAAAAAGCTTCATGCCGGCTTCAATCGCTCAATAATCAATCTCGAAGGGGGCGTCTTTAATCTTCATCGTCCAAACGATTTAACGTTGAACATCGAATCGAAAGGGACGGTTATTCATCCTTCGGACGTTCCCGAGCTTCTTCCGTTGTTCCATATTCCGGATTTTGGGAGTGCAGGACTTCTCAGCCTCGACTTTCATTATGTAGGTAAACCGCTTGACTTCCAAGTGACGGCGAATGCTTCGCTGCCGGCAGGAGACCTTTCGGTGAACGGGGGACTGGACCTTACCGGCGAGATGATGAAATACAAAGCTGTCTTCGGCGGGATTGGCGTGAATATGGCGGAATTCTTTTCGAACCCGTCGCTTCGTTCCCGCCTTAATTTTTCCGGAACGATTGAAGGAGAAGGAACATCGATTGAGGAACTGAATTCCAAAGCCGCGCTCACTGTAGATTCTTCATCGTTCAATGAAATTCCGATCTCACACCTCCATGCTGACATCGTTGGAGGCAATAAAGAAATTTCGTGTGATGCAAAACTTCAGTTTCCCAAAGGCGGCGTCAGCCTCCAGTCATCGCTGGATTATAGCTCCGCCGGGGCACCGTCGTTCTCATTCGGCGGAACATTTTCTCATTTTGATTTTGCGACGATATTCAATGATGACCATTATGCGTCCGATTGCTCGTTCTCGTTGAGCGCGAGCGGCAGGGATTTTCTCCGTGAAGACATGAACGGCGACCTGCGTGTGGAATTTTCAGGCTCTCGATTTGAAACTTACACCTTCGACAGCGCTCGAGCGGAACTCCATGTCGCCGCCGATTCGCTCGGCGACAAAACAGTCGGCCTTGTTTCGCCTATCGCCGATGTTTCATTGACGGGCAACTTCACTTATGCCGGCGTTATCAGTATGGTGAAATCGCATATAGCAGAGGTTCGGCAGGCGGTCTACAAACAGCGCGCTATTTTTGATTCTTCATTTGCCCATGCAGCGGAGAACGTGAACACGGGAGAAGATACAACGGCCGGCAGAGTCCCTTCCCCGCAAAACAATCTCCAGTATTCAGTCCATATGAGGAATTTGGAGCCGATAGCAATTTTTTTTAGGACGAAAACTTTTAACGCAATCGGCGACATCGGAGGATCGCTCCATGGCAACGGCGATACCCTTTCCGCTGAAGGCACGATCTCGGTTACATCGGCGAAGTATTCAATGGACAGCAGTTTCGTCGTTGTTGAAAACGGGTCGGTGGAATACAACGTTCAGAACATGGCGCGGGATAATCTGGTAGCGGCTGCAAACAGCTCGACGATGCAGGTACGGGTGAGTGCAGCTAATATCTTCGCGGGCAATTCGTATTTCCGAAACGCGGCGATTGATTTCAGCCTCCGTAACCGGCATGCAGAATACTCCGTGCAATGCGAGGCAGACAGCACGATCAAACTTGGCTTTGAGGGGCGAGCCCGCCTATCCCCCGAACTGTACGACCTTACCTTTGACACATTTTCTTTTAACTACGAGGGGTACGAACTCGACAACGCAAAACAATTCTCGGCTCGATTAAGCAGATCCGGGATCACTATTGACTCGACAACATTTACACATCAGGATGAACAGGTCATGTTCGGCGGTTCTGTCGGCTATGTCGGCGAGATTGCCGCGTTTGTACGGCTGCAGAATTTCGCTCTATCAAATATCTACCATTTTGGAAAATCTCAAAATTTCAAGTCGAGCGCCCTCTCATTCGGCGGGACGGTCAATGCGGACGGCCTGGTGAAAGGTACGATGGCAGAACCAGTGATCTCGTGCGAACTGGGAATATCAAATTTTGCTTACCGCGGGACGGAATTCGGGTTTGTGACCAGCAAGATAAACTACAGCAAAAGAGCCGCCGATTTTGCCGTTCAACTCTCCAAGACCCTGCAATCGAACGACAACTACGAGCTTTTCTGCGGCGGCTCGATACCGATGGACCTTGCATTTGAGTCCGTCGACAACCGCTTTTCTCTCTCCGGCATGGACTTCTATTTGAAGGCGCAAAACTTTGACATCAGCATTATCGACCCGTTCATTGAAGAACTTGACGAAATGAAAGGGACATTGGAAGGCTCCATTCACTGTACCGGGTCATTGGAAACGCCGTCGTTCGACGGAGGGATGGAATTGCAAAATGCAGAATTTTTGTTTCCAATGAACAATATGAAATATCAAACTGCTGGAAAGATTGATTTTCAAGGAAACCGTGTATCGTTCTCAACGTTTGCAGTGAAAAATTTGGATGAAAACTATTCCTCCGGCAAAACGACTTTTGGCGGCTATCTCACGCTCCGCGGGTTTGTTCCGGATGAATACCATTTGCGCGCGAAAGGCGAATTGAAGGTGCTGCAGGAATCGTCGCGCAATAGCGACCGGGGAGTGTACGGCGATCTGATTGCGTCAACCGGAGAGGACGGGCTCTCGTTTGACGGAACCTCCGCCGACTCGCGCTTGACAGGATCCTTGTACATCAAACAGGCATCGCTTACGTTTCCATCAACGCGCGAAACGTCGAACCTTGTCTCAGCGCGTTATGTGAATGTTGTCAGTGTTGACGATACCTCAAAGCAAACCCCGGATACGCTTCTCGGACCAAGTCTGTTTGCCTTTTTGCATTCGAAGAAAGATGTACGGACGTCGAATGATCCTTCTTTTCTGGACGGACTCGGCTACAATCTGACCATTCAGACCCAAGGGATTGTTCAAATCCGAATGATATTCAACCCGGCGACGAATGAAGAACTTTTTGCAGATTTAAACGGGAAATTGGAACTGAGTAAGGAAAAAAACAATGTCCGGCTGACAGGAACGATTACTGTTTCGGAAAAGTCCAACTATAAATTCTACAAACAATTCGACGCTTCGGGAACGCTGAAGTTCACCGGAAGGCCCGATAATCCGGAATTGGACATTAAAGCGACGTATACCGGCAATCACGTGAAGCCGGAAACCGCGGTACTGAAAACACAGGATCCAACTCAGAAAGAAACGGCATCGCCGTTGACGGAAAAAGTGGTAGTCACGCTGTCGATTACCGGTACGCGATACGATCCAAAAATAAAGATCGGCCTCTCGACATTCGACGATAACGGCAATGAAACAGAACGCACCGGCGACATTGAGTCGGATGCTATCTCTTTCCTTCTGACATCGACGCCGGGAAGTCCAGGAAAATTCCGCGACGATTTGACCTCAAACGATAAGCAGGGCATCGCAAACTCGCTGGGAGGCTCTATCGGAGGGTCATTGATTTCCGGTTTCACAAACACGCTTCTTTCAGGAATGATGCTGGATTTTCTCCGCGCAAACAACATCAGCGCGGTGAATAATTTCGAGATTTTGTATTCGGGTACATCGCCGGACCTCCGTTTGAGCGGTGTCATCGGCAACGCATACTGGACATTCGGAGGAAAAGTGTTCAACGATATCAACAACGCCAACGTCAGCGTACAATGGTCGCTTGGCTCTATCATCCAAAATGATAATCTGCGGAATTTCATGTTCGAAGTCGATCGAAAAACGGATCCGCTGGAAACGGTTGATTTACGCCGGCCGACAAACGGAGCGCGCGTCTACTATAAATTTGCTTTTTAAACCAGGGTGAGCGAGTTATGAAAAATATTTTAGAACAACATGTTGTAGATTTTTTCAATGCACACCCGCATGAGCCTTTCAAATCGCGCCAGGTGGCGCGACGATTGAGCATACGGGACGATGAAGAATTCCAGGCTCTGAGGGAAGTGCTCCATGCAATGGTGGAGCGTAACGTTTTGGCCCATTCCCGAGGGAAGGGATATTCGCGCAAGACGCTGGAACACGGCATCGAAGGAGTGCTGTCGATGAGCAAACAGGGGTACGGGTACGTTACCGTCCCCGGCTCGGAGTTCGGGGAAATTTACATCGGGCCAAAGTCGCTCGGTACAGCGCTCGACGGCGATACGGTTGAAGTCGCTCCGTTTGCGTCGCATCACGAGAAAAAGGGGGCAGAAAGAAAGAGCGAGGGCGAAATTGTGCGCGTGGTGTCGCGCGCTCACGACGAATTTGTCGGTACGCTTGAACAAAGCAAGAATTTCTTTTTTGTCGTTGTCGACGACCGAAAAATTCCTCGTGATATTTACGTGCCGCGCGAAGCACTGAACGGGGCGCAGCCCGGAGACAAAGTTGTCGTCGCGTTTGAATCGTGGGACAATGAGCAGCTTAACCCGGAAGGAAAAATTGCCGAAATCATCGGCCGCTCGGGGGACTCGAGCGCAGAGGTCGCGTCGGTCATTAAAGCGTTTCGCCTTCCGACCTCTTTCCCGCGCGATGTCGAATCCTATGTCAAGAATATTCCCGAAACAATTTCTCCGGAGGAAATCAAGCGCCGGCGGGACCTGCGCTCGATTATCTGTTTTACTATTGACCCCGAAGATGCGAAAGACTTTGACGATGCCGTCTCTATTGAGATGCTAGACAGCGCCACCTTCAGGCTCGGAGTTCATATTGCCGATGTGAGCGCATACGTGAAGGAAGGCACAGTGCTCGATGCCGAGGCGTTTAACAGGGGAACGAGTGTTTATCTTGCGAACCAAGTTGTGCCGATGCTGCCGGAGAAGCTTTCCAACGATCTGTGCAGCCTTAAGCCCAACGTCGACCGTTTGGCCTATTCGTGCATCATGGACCTGACCGAGAAAGGGAAAATCAAGAATTATGAAATTGTGAGGAGCGTTATCAACTCAAAACGCCGGTTCACGTACGAAGAGGTCGAAAGTATTTTGGACGCGGGTAAAGGAGAGCACGCGGGGGCGTTGTCCATGCTCTGGTCGCTTGCCCGTTTGTTGAAAGAGAAGCGGATGAAGAACGGCAGCATCGATTTCGATTCCCCCGAGGCCAAGTTCCGGTATGACGAGCACGGCAAGCCTGTTGAAGTTCGGATTAAGAGCCGATTGAAAAGCAATCAATTGGTGGAAGAATGTATGCTGCTCGCCAACCAAACGGTTGCCTGGCATATCGGCAAGTCAAAAAAAGAGGCTGATGTTCATCCGTTTGTGTACCGCATTCACGATTCCCCCGACCACGACAAAATAAGGGAATTAGCTGTTTTTGTTGAAAAGTTCGGCCATAAATTAAACGTCAGCGCCTCTGTTTCGTCAAAGGATTTACAGAAGCTGCTGAATGAAGTGAAAGGCACCCCGGAAGAAAATGTCATTAACAAAGTCTCGCTCCGCGCAATGGCGAAAGCGGTTTACTCTGAAAGGAATATCGGGCATTTCGGCTTAGCGTTCGACTATTACACGCACTTCACGTCCCCAATTCGCCGTTACCCCGACCTGATCGTGCACAGAATGCTGGATGAATATTCGAAAGGGATGACTCACGCTCGCCGGAAACATTTCATCGATACGCTTGCCCAAGTCTGCAAATGGTCTTCTGACCGGGAACGGGTGGCGATGGAGGCCGAGCGTGCCTCGGTGAAAGTGATGCAGGCAGAATACATGAAACAACATCTTGGCGATGAATTCGAAGGAGTGATATCGGGCGTAACGAATTACGGGATGTACGTTGAGATTAATGATTTGCTTGTGGAGGGGATGATTCATGTCCGCAACATCGGGGATGATTATTATGAGCATGACGAAAAGCACTATTCTCTCGTCGGCAGGCGAACCGGACGCACGTTTCGTCTCGGGGACAGTATCGCAGTTAAAGTGATCAAAGTGAACGTCGAAAACAGGGAAATTGATTTCGCCTGCATAGAGCCGGAACTTCCTTCAGCAGGGAAGAAGAGACGAAGAAACAGGTAGGAATCTTCTTCCAGCCCGCTACGTTGTAGGAAGTAGAACGCAGCATATGATGCTGCAACAAAGAAGCTATCTCCACACTCACTGAGGAATCTATGAGATTGCGCCTTTTGACGATTGGATTCTTGTTGGCTGCCGGAGTATTCTCCTCGACCGCCCAGGAAGCTGTCTTTGGCAAAAACAAAGTCAAGTATAAGAAGTTCGAGTGGTGGTACATTCAAACAAACCACTTCGATATTTACTTCAGCGATAACGGCGAATACCTGGCGACGTTTACCGCAGCTGCCGCTGAATCTGCGTATACTCTAATCAGCAAAAGCTTCCGGTACGAGATTAACAATCGAATTCCTATCATGGTGTACAATTCTCATAATGATTTTCAGCAGACGAATGTCTTGTCGGAATACATGGAAGAAGGGATCGGCGGCGTAACGGAGCTTTTCAAGAACAGGATGGTGGTGCCGTTCGAGGGGAATTACAAAATGTTTCGCCACGTTATTCACCATGAGCTGGTCCATGCCGTTTTCAACGACATGTTCTACGGCGGCTCGATACAGTCCATCATCTCTAACAACATCCGCCTCCAATTGCCGATGTGGTTCAACGAGGGCATGGCCGAGTATCAATCGCTGCGATGGGATACGAACTCCGACATGTTCATGCGGGACGCCACCATCCACACGTATCTTCCCCCGATCGAATATCTCGGCGGCTATTTTGCGTATCGGGGAGGGCAGTCGGTGTGGTATTATATCGCGAACAAGTACGGCGATCAAAAGATTTCCGAAATTTTGAACCGCATTAAGGGGTCGCGAAGCATCGATCAGGGATTCAAGAGCGCACTCGGTTTGAGCGTTTCCGAACTCAACGAGCGATGGCAGAAAGAACAGAAAGTATTGTACTGGCCCGACATTGCGAAACGGGAAGACCCTGCGGATTTTGCGACACGGCTCACGAATCACGTGAAAGAATCCGATTTTTACAATACGAGTCCGTCGATCTCCCCTCAGGGCGACAAGGTGGCCTTCATCTCCGACCGCGACGACTACTTCGACGTGTACATCATGTCTACGATTGACAATAAGATCACCAAGGTCGTTGACGGTCAGCGGACCAAGAATTTTGAGGAATTGCACCTTCTGACACCGGGCATTACCTGGTCCCCCGACGGAAAAAAAATTGCCCTTGCGGTGAAGAGCGGGGAGAGCGACGCAATATTCATTGTCGATGCGGCGACCGGCGATCAGGAAAAAATCCAATTTCAGTTGGAGGGAATCTTTTCCGTGGATTGGTCGCCAAAAGGGGACAAACTGGCATTCGTCGGAGACGACGCGAAACAATCGGATATTTATCTCTATGACATGGCTTCGAAAAATCTCACAAATCTGACCGACGATATTTTCTCGGATTCAGACCCGCACTGGTCCCCCGATGGGAAGACGCTTTATTTTGTTTCGGACAGAAAAGACAATGTTCATCGTACTCCTTTGTCCCCAAACTTCAAAATGGCAAAGTATGATTACTCGGAAGCGGATATTTATTCCTTGAACATTGAAACGATGGAAATGAAGCGCATCATCAGTTATCCCGGCAGCGATGCGAGTTCGCCGGTGATATCGCCGGATGGAGAAAAAATGCTCTACGTCTCCGACCGGAACGGCATCGGGAACATTTATGAACGCAATCTTCAGACCGGCGCGGACCGTCCCATAACCAATTCGCTGACCGGCGTCTTCCAGCTTTCGTTATCTGCCGATGGAAACAAGCTTTCGTTCGCGGCATTGAACGAAGCGGGGTTCGACATTTACCTTATGAAGGCTCCATTCGACAAAAAACTGGCGGTGACGGAACTTGAACCGACGGAATACTTCAAGCGCAGAATGCGATTAGCCCAGAAAACAACAACGACGCCCGGCGTTCAGGGAACGAAAGACTCTTCGAGTGTTGCGGCTGCCGTTCCGCCGAAAGACACCGCCGGGGTATACGGCGACCGTGTGCGCATCGATTTTCAGAACTACGTTTTCTCCGACGAGCAGCCGAAAGAAAAGATTTCTTCGTCGGAGGCGGAAACAGCAGGAAAACAAATTGAACCAAGCGATAACGTGGACGAACAAGGCAACTATAAAGTCAACAAATACAAGCTTAATTTTTCACCCGATATCATTTACGGCAACGCCGGCTACAGCACGTTCTACGGCGTGCAGGGAACGACTGAAATGGCTTTCAGCGACATGCTGGGAAACCACCAGATCTATTTCCTCACGAATCTTTTGTTGGATTTGAAGAACAGCGACTACGTCATCGCTTACAATTATTTGCCGACGAAAATCGATTACGGAATCGAGGGCTTTCACAGCGCGCGTTTTCTGTACCTGTACGACGAGACGGGAAACGTTTCCCTGTACCGTTTTCAGACATGGGGTATCGGTGTGTCGGCGTCCTATCCGCTGGATAAATTTAATCGCTTCGATTTCGGTTTGGCGTGGCTGAATCTCTCCAGGGAAAATCTCGACAACCCAACACTGGACCAGCCGACGGATGAGAGAAATCTGCTGATGCCCTCGATCAGTTACATTCACGATACCTCGCTGTGGGGGTTTACGGCACCGAATAACGGAACACGGTATAATTTCACCGCAATGTTCAGCCCCGCGCTCACCGCCGGCGACCACTCGCTTGATTTTCAAACCTACACTCTTGATTATCGTACGTATGAGAAATTTTGGAAGGATTATTCGTTCGTTATTCGCTGGGCGGGGGGAGCGAGCGTGGGCAGGAATGCGCAGCATTTCTTTATCGGCGGAACGGACGGATGGATTAACCGTGAATTTGCGAACGGTGGAATTCCGATTCAAAACGTCGAAGATTACGCCTTTTTATCGCCGGCGCTTCCGATGCGCGGTTTTGACTACAACGACAAGAACGGCACAAAGTACGCGTTGATGAATTACGAGCTTCGCTTCCCGCTCATTCGCTATCTTGTAACAGGCGGGTTACCCATCGCGGCCCAAAACATCACCGGCGCAATGTTCGTTGATATCGGCTCGTCGTGGACGGATAATAGGGCGTATAGATTCTTTACAAAGGACGACCAGGGTAATTATACAGCGGAGGATTTGCTGATGGGCACCGGGTTCGGCGCGCGCGTTATTTTGTTCGGGTTACCGTTGAAGTTTGACGTGGCGTGGGCGTTTAACGGGCAGGCATTTTCTATCCCCATGTATTATATTTCACTTGGGGGAGATTTCTAGTGCCGTTTCAAATAAATAAGATTGTATTTGTAAAAGGATGTTCATCCTGAGCAAAGCCGCGACGGCCCCCCTTCGACGCGCTCCGCTTGCTCAGGATGAGTCGTCGCGGCTGCGTCGAAGGATAATCATACACATTAAAATACAAAATTTATTTTTGGAATAGGCACTAGAATTCGTGCCGTGTGATTTTTCGACCCGGAGGTCCGGCACGTTGAAAGTGCCGGACATTTTTTTTGGGATGCGGTTAGGCAGCCGTTTTCTTGATTTGACTACTCCAGTAAAGATAGAACGGGATTCCCGCCAGGAGCAGAAATAATCCCACCATAGAGTCGGCTGTTTGCTGCACTACCGTATTGTACACAAACCACGTCGCCACGATAATAAATGCTGCCGGGATATACGGATAGCCGGGCACCTTGTACGGTCGGGGAGTATCCGGCATTTTTTTCCTCAACACAAACACTGCTGATGCCCCGAGGGCATAAAAAATCCAACCGGCAAAAATAACGTAGGTAAAAATCTGGTCATACGTTCCCGTGAGGGTCAGAATAGATGCCCAGACTCCTTGAACGAGAAGCGAGGTTCCCGGCGTCCGGTACTTCGGATGAATTTTTCCCAGGCTTCTGAAGAAGAGTCTATCCTTGGCCATTGCGAAATATACGCGCGCCGTCGTCATTGAGGTAGCATTGACTGTTCCAAAAGTGGAGACCATCACCATCGCCGAAATGATTGCGCCGCCGTAGCCGTGAAAAATTCGTTCCATCACGTCCGCCGCAACGAGTTTTGATCCTGCGATTTCTTCGATCGGGAGAATAAACAGATAGGCGAGATTGGTCGCGACATAAATAACGATCACGATCAGGGTACCGAGAACCAGCGCCAGCGGAATGTTTTTCTTCGGCTCTTTCACCTCGCCCGCCAAGTACGTGAGGCTGTTCCACCCGTCGTACGACCAGAGTGTTGCGATCATTGCCACGCCGATAGCGCTCAACAATGCGCCGGATGCGGGCACTCCCCATAGCGGAAAGAAATGCGCCGTGCTTCCATGCCCCATGGTGAATGCGAGCACGATAATTCCCCCGATGGCAAGAATTTTCAGAAATGTGAAAATGTCCTGGACGAATCCGCCGATGTGAACGCCAAAATAATTCACCACGGCGAGCAATACGATTGCGGAAATTGCGACAAGGCTTACGCCGATGTCTCTTAATGGATAGATATTTCCGATGAATGGCAGCTTCCACGCTTCCAAAGCGGGGCTCAAGTGCGGGAGGTCAACGAAGTACCCGAAGTAACGGGCGAATGCAACGGCGATCGCGGCAATGGAACCTGTCTGATATACGATAAATGTTGTCCATCCATAAAGAAATGCCGTCAGGTCTCCGTACGTGACCCGGAAGAATACATACTGGCCGCCGGCTTCCGGAATCATTCCGGCAATCTCTGCGTTCGTCAACGCACCGGCAAGCGTCAGCAATCCTGTGAGAATCCAGACAAAAATCATAATACCGGGAATCTGAACTGTCGCCGCAATGCTCTGCGGTGTAAGAAAAATTCCTGAGCCGATAACGGAACCGATGACAACCATAATGGCCGATGTCAGTCCCAGCCGCCGGGCTAATGTTGGTTCAGTGTCCTGCAGTGTCATACGTTCTCGGGAAATGTGAAATATTATGGTTGTTCGTGGCGCACGTTGACGGGGGAAGCACCCGGTCTATATAAAGTGAACGGTGTTATTCTTCTCCACCGCGGCGATGCTCACGAACTTGTTCTCGAAGGAATCGGTTTACATCGAGCTGGAATTTGAGCGCATTCAACCGCCGTGCGAGAATCACCACGGTTCCTGCGGTCACTGTTTCCGCGGTACCGAGCATTGCGAGGATCCACCCGTTGTGCACGAACTGCGGGAACCACGCGAAAACGGTCATTGAAATGATCGGAGATAATATTCCTCCGATGAACAAGCCCAGGCGTGCCGGATTTGTGAAATCTTGTTTCACGGCGACAATCCAATGGCGGAAATTGTTTGGCAGCGAGAGTTTCCCTTCTTTCACCAAATCGTTCACACACTGTTCGTACATGCGAATGCTCTGAACCGCGGTTGTCAGCGAGAGCGCAACGGATGTAACTCCAAAGAGAAATCCTGCCCATGAAAGATCTCCTTTGTCAATTAAATGGTCGACTTGAAAGGCGCCGTATGTGGCAAGTGCAAACACGGGAATGAGAAGGCGTGAACGGACGATGAGCTGTTTCCATGTAAACCCGGAACCGCGCAGCGCGAACAATTCGGCCGTTTCTGCGAGAACGTCGTCCGTCGATGCCGCGACAAGCTTTCCGAAACCGCGCGTGTAGAGCTCGAGGACATGCGTAATCGGCCCGACAAGCAGCAGCGCTTTAATGATCGCTTGTCCCGTCGCTGTCCGCGTGTCGGCATTATCGAAAATCATGCGGCTTGTCACGTGGCGGAGAATGATCGGCGAAATGGCTTCATTCAGTTCGCCAATCAGTTTATTGTCAACTTCGGTAGCGCCAAGGTTTCCGTCGTCGACCAGGATGAATTTCTTGAAGTCCAGCCGGTGCGCAAGAATCACCGCGACTTCTTCGTCAAGGTCGACGCCGCTTTTTTCCGAACGTTCATGGTCGTAAGGAAGAAACACCGGCCTCGTTTGAGTCAAGAGCAACCGGGGAAGCCATGTGATAATGGTCTGGTGTTGGCTGAGTATTGCAATGTTGTTGATTGCGTTCAAGACGCGTTCGGGAGTTTTTTCTATTGTTCGAATGCCGATTGCCTTGCCGCTCTTGAAGATTCTCTCTATGCGGTTTATCAGCGACGGGTCTTTTTGCAGGGCATAACGGAGTTCTTTCGGAAGACGCCGAGGAAATTCCAGCTCTTCCTTCAACGAGATAACATGAAGGCTATATAATCCGACAGGAGGTTTCTTTTGAAAGCGGAGAAGTTGTGAGATAAACGGCGACAATTTTAGGGATTGAAGATGCCGGATAAATGCCATGTGTTGATTTTGTGTTTGAAAAATATAAAAAGAACCGGTGCGACATGCAACGAAAGGCAGCATGTTAGATCAGGGAGCTGTCGGACACCTTCGTTATTTACTTTGCCGAATATTTCAACATGCCGCAATCTTTCGGATAAGGTGTCCGGCAATTGAAACTAACAAAAAACCCCGCATCTTATCGAAACGGGGTTTTTCGCTGTGAATGCAAATAACGAGAGGCCATCTCAAAAACATCTCTCTTGATCCTTCGATGCGCTCACTCCGGTCGCTTACTCAGGATGAGCAGGCCATTTGTTCACCCTGAGCAATCCCGTTCCGCTTCTGCGGAACGGGAGCGTCGAAGGGCTAACGCAAGACCATTTTTGAGATAGGTTTTAATAAATCACTTGGTGGAGTCTGCTTTCATCATGCTGCTTTTCTTCTTATCTTTTGCCATCTTCTTCTTATCTTTTGCCATCTTCTTCTTATCCTTTGCCACCTTTTTCTTGGCATCTGCCTTTTTCTTCTTATCCATCGCCATCTTCTTCTTGTCTTTTGCCATCTTCTTCTTATCCATCTTCATTTCTTTCTTCGCTGGCGGCGGAGTTTGCGTATCCTGCGGTTTCGCCGCATCCTGGGCAAGCGACAACGAGAAGGCGAAGGCAACAGCCAGCAACAAGCTACACAGACGTTTCATTAATTAACGCTCCTTTCAAAAAATGTTATGGAAGAGTGGGACAGTGGGTTTATGTGCTTAGGCTAGATTTCACTGAGGCATAACTTAGGATTTTGTCTTTTCATTGTCAAGTGAAAACCAGTTAGTTGTGTAAAAGAGGGAGCACGACCGTAAACCTGCTTCCCTTATTGACTTCGCTTTGAACGAATATTTTGCCCCCGTGGACCTCTGTTATCCACCGTGCTATTGAAAGCCCGAGTCCGGTTCCCCCCATTTCGCGGGAGCGCCCTTTATCGACGCGGTAAAACCTGTCGAAAATCTTTGATTGCTCTTCGGCGGGAATGCCGATACCGTTGTCGCTGACAATTATTTTTGCAGAACCGTTCTCCCGAACGAGCGATAGTCCGATGGTGCCGTTTTTTGGCGTGTACTTGATGGCATTGTCCAAGAGATTAAGCACAAGCTGTCGAAGCCGGACTGTGTCTCCCGAGACAGTGAGGTTTTCCACTGTTTCGAGGTTGACGCGGATGTGTTTTTTTTCGGCAAGCATCTCGCTGTCTTCGTGCAATTCCCGTATGATCGGCGCCAGAGCCACCCCTTCGAACGAAAATGTCGAGTTCCCGACGTCGCCTTTCGCGAGCATCAAGAGGCTCTCAATAATAGACGACATGCGAAGAATCTCATCGAGTGTGCTTGAAAGAATTCGCCGGTATCCTTCGTTGGTTTGTTTCGAACGGAGGGCAAGCTCAAGTTCCCCCCGCATGATCGTCAGCGGTGTCCGAAGTTCGTGGGAAGCGTCGACTGAGAACTGCTTTATTTGATCGAAGGAGCTCTGAAGGCGGCCGATCATATCGTTGAAGGTGGAAATAAGCCGTCCGATTTCGTCGTCCACATCCACCGAGAGGATGCGCTGGTCAAGATTTTGGGCGGTGATATCGCGCGCCGTTTTTGTGATCTTATCGACCGGCTTGAGTGATTTGTTTGCAAGAAACCATCCTCCAAGGATAGAAAGGATGATTGCCGCCGGGACGAGGATGATAAATATTGAAAAGAGGTTCCCCAGCACTTCGCCGATCTCGACTTCCGGATATGCAACATAGATCTTCGCGAAAGCATTCTGCGTTACTGCGAGCCGCAGGGGCTGTCCCTGTACGTCGTAGATCGTCACGAGCTTCGTTGTGTTGAACGGGATATCTTCGAAGATAATATCTTCTTTCCCCAGGCTGTATGATTTATAGAGGATATCCCCGTTGCGGTCCCGGATCTGGATAATCTGTTTTTTCGGACTCAGCAGCGTGTGCTCATAAATTTGATTCCAAATTTGATCGAACGAGGTAGAGTCTTCTTCAGTGACTTCCACTTCATGAGAACGCTTGACCTTCTTCTCTTGTTTCTTTGACTGCGACAACGGTTTCACCCGCTGCTGTTTCAGCTTCACTTTCCGCGCTTGTGGTTCGATGAAATTCTTCAGCCAGACAACTTCGTTGCGTAACGAGTAGTCAAGGCTGGCCAGAAGATTTTCCTGCGTGTAGAAGTACGCCGTCGTGCCGAAACCGAACAACGTGACGATCAGAATGAGTGTGTACCACGCCGTCAGTTTCAGCCGTATTGAATGAAGGAATTTCATCTCAGGATGCTTTCATCATGTACCCGACGCCCCGGACAGTATGGATGAGTTTTTTTTCGGATTCGCCGTCTATCTTGTTGCGCAAATGATTAATATAGACGTCGATGATATTGGTGCCGGTATCGAAGTTATAGTTCCAAATATGTTCGGAAATGATCGTGCGGCTCAAAACTTTGTTCGTGTTCCGCATGAAATATTCGAGGAGCGTGTATTCTTTCCCGGTCAGTTCAATAAGCTTTTTGCCCCGCGTCGCTTTGTGTGAAACAAGATCGAGCGTCAGGTCGGCAACGGTAAGCGCGGTTGTTTTTTCCGGCCCGCCCCGCCGCAGCAGCGAGCGAACGCGGGCGAGCAATTCTGCGATCGCAAACGGCTTTACCAGATAGTCGTCGGCTCCCGTATCAAGCCCCTTCACTTTGTCCTCCACCGAACCCTTTGCCGTTATCATCAGTACCGGAGTGGAAATTTGTTTCGCGCGCAAATCTTTGAGCATCGTCAGCCCGTCTTTCTTGGGCATCAGGATATCGAGAATGATAAGGTCAAACGACCCCTGAGATGCAAGCTCTTCTCCCTTCTCCCCGTCGAATGCTACCTCCACACTGTAACGGTCTTCTTCCAATCCCTTCTTGATGAACGCGCCGACTTTTTTTTCGTCTTCTACAACCAATATCTTCATCACAACTTCCTTTTTTGCCTGTAGTCCGCTACCATATTAAAACACTTTGGATCGATTTGCAAATATTGTTTTTGGAAAAGTGGACGGTTTTCTCTATATTCAACAACGAAATTATGAAAAAATTCACCCCCGCAATTTTTGTCCTCCTCGGTTTTTACAGCTGGTCGTGCGGTCTTCTGCAAACGGTCGCTGTGAATTCAACGACGGGTATCATCGACAACGGCCTCAACGCTATTTTTGAAGAATCCGACCTTACACTTGCGGAGCAGTCAATCCCGGCAAACATAACGCTTCTCGAAGCTCTCTACCGTTCAAAGGATAAGGACGACGATCACCTCGCGCTGTTGTTGACACAGGCGTATGCCGGATATACACTCGGATTTGTCGAAGATAAAGACCCGGAACGTGCAAAAGCACTCTACATCCGGGCGCGGGATTACGGCTTGTCGGTGTTGAAAAAGAACAAACAATTCGCCGCCGCGCTTGACGGCAGTTCGGAAGAATTTAGTGCAGGTGTTTCGGCACTCGCCAAAGATGACGTGCCGCTGATCTTTTGGACCGCGAATGCATGGGGAAACCTCATCAAACTGAGCCTTGCCGACCCGTCAGTCATCGTTGACCTCCACAAGGTCAACTCGCTGATGGAATTTGTATTGCGGAACGACGAGAGCTTCTACTACGGCAGCGCTCATTTATATTTCGGAACGATGCTGGCGACAGTGCCTAAAAACCTCGGCGGCAAACCAGACAGTGCAAAAGCTCATTTCGACAAGTGCCTCAGCATAGGAGAAGGGAAATTCCTTCTCCCGTATGTTTTCTTAGCGCAGAGTTATGCTGTTCAGGTTCAGGACAAGGCGTTGTTTGAATCCTCGCTGAAGACGGTTGAAGACGCATCTATCGATATTCTGCCTGAACAGCGGCTGGTCAACGCCATCGCCAAGCAAAAAGCAAAAGCGCTGCTGGCCAAAGAAAGCGACCTGTTTTTTTAGACAAACTTTAATGCGGCTACAGCACGTTATCGCTAAAGGAATATCTTCATGAAACATATCATTATTACACTTCTCTTTCTTATTACTCAGGCGTCCGCGCAAGAGTTCACGGTCAAATTTGCCACACTCGCCCCCGAAGGGAGCACATGGATCACGGTCATGAAGGAGTACGACCAGGCGATTCGCAAAGAGAGCGGAGGGCGGCTTGGGTTCAAAATTTACGCCGGCGGAGTAGCCGGCGACGAAAAGGACGTTATTCGTAAAATCCGCCTTGGACAATTTCAGAGTGCCGGAATCACCGGCGTCGGCATCGGTGAGATCGCAAAGTCTGCCCGAATTCTCGACGCTCCGTTTCTTTTCAAAAATCATGATGAGGTGGACTACGTCGTTGACCAATACGATGCAGAGCTTCGAAAGGAATTTGAAAAAGGAGGTTATGTACTTCTTGGATGGGCCGAGGTCGGATTTGTGTATGTCTTTACCAACACGCCTGTCACCAAAGTCGAAGATATACGCAACGTGAAAATGTGGCAATGGGAAGGGGACCCTGTCGCGGAGGCGACGTTCAAAGCATTCGGCATCAATGCGATCCCGCTTTCGATCACAGATGTTTTGACATCGCTCCAGACCGGCCTGATCAACGGTATGTATACATCGCCGCTTGCCGGCGTATCACTCCAATGGTGCACCGCTACAAAATATATGCTCGATTATCCTTTGACGAACGCGTCCGGGGCTGTTGTGATAGCGAAAAGGGATTTTGATAAAATGCCTCCGGACATTCAGGAGATTCTTCTTCGGAACGGGAAGCAGTTGATGCGAAAACTCACCGAACTCAGCCGCAAAGATAATACGAAATCGCTCGACGTGCTCAAGAAAAGCAAAATTGCATTTACAAAACTCGACGCGAGTGAAATTGGCCGCTACGAAGAGATAGGGAAAAACGCACGACGGTTGATGGTTGGGAAACTCTATTCTGAAGACCTTCTGAATCGCGTGGAAAAATCGGTAGCGGACTTCCGTGCGAAGGAGAAGAAATGAAGCTGCTGTTGTTCGTCGACCGGTGGCTGACGCGCGTTACAGGATGGCTGATCATTTTTTTTCTCAGCGTCATGATCGTGATGGCATTCGGCCAGGTTGTGCTCAGAAATTTCTTTCATACCAGCATTGAGTGGGGGGATGTTTTTCTCCGTCACTTAGTGCTCTGGCTCGGATTCCTCGGAGCCATCATCGCCACGGGCGAAGGCCGCCATTTAAAAATTGAATTCATTAACAAGCTGGCGCCGGCACGGTACAGAAAGGGTATTTACGTCGTCACGAATCTTTTTGCCGCAGTCGTTTGTTTCTTTTTGATGAAAGCGGCGATAGCGTTCGTGCAGATGGAAGGGGAGTCTGCGGATACGCTCATCCTCAATCTTTCCATGACATACTTCATTATTATCATCCCGGTCGGTTACGGCATTATTGCGTTCCGGTTTCTCGTCCGCTCCGTCGCATGGGCCGCGGAGATTGTCAAGGGTGATTGGCATATTGAGGAGCAACACTGATGCCAGTAATCTATTTCGTCATTGCTCTGGCGGTTCTTGTTCTCTTCGGCGCGCCGCTTTTTTCGATCATTGGTACGATATCGCTGCTCGGATTTTCTTCTCAAGGCATCGATACGGCGGCTATTATTGTTGAAATGTACCGCCTTGCCAGCCAGCCGGTTCTTCTCGCTATTCCGCTGTTTACCGTTTCCGGTTATTTTCTTGCAGAGAGCAAAGCGCCGCAGCGCATCGTTGCACTCGCTCAAGCGCTGATCGGATGGATGCCGGGAGGATTGGCGATCGTCGTTCTTGCAAGCTGTGCAGTGTTCACGGCGTTCACCGGTGGATCGGGGATTACCATCGTTGCGCTCGGCGGACTTGTCTTTCCGATTCTGATCGCCGAAAAATACAGCGAGAAGTTTGTGCTCGGTCTGGTAACAACCTCCGGAAGCCTTGGGCTGCTTTTCCCGCCAAGCCTTCCGATTATTTTATACGGTACGGTTGCGGAGGTCTCGATCGACCAATTGTTTCGGGCCGGAATTGTTCCGGGGATTTTGCTCGTGACGGTATTGGCCATCTACAGCGTCCGGCAGGGCATAGCGTCGAAGATCGAGCGCCATCCGTTCGATGCGAAGAAATTATGGACGGCATTGAAAAACGTTATCTGGGAAATTCCGCTCCCGTTTTTCATTATCGGCGGTATCTACGGCGGATATTTTACTGCAACGGAAGCCGCTGCTGTCACCGCATTTTATGTTTTCATCGTCGAAGTGTTTGTGTATCGGGATTTGAAACTGACGACCGACGTTCCCAGAGTGATGAAAGAGAGCATGGTCCTCGTCGGCGCAATTCTGATGATCCTTGCCATGGCGATGGGATTGACGAGTTTCCTGATCGATCAGCAGATACCGCAGAAGCTTTTTGAATTAATACGGCAAGTGGTCGAGAGCAAAATCGTTTTTCTGATGATCTTGAACATCTTCTTGCTGGTGATCGGAATGATGATGGAAATTTTTTCGGCAATCGTCGTTGTTCCGCTCATCGTCCCGATCGCGAAACAGTACGGCGTTGACCCGATCCATCTCGGCATCATTTTTCTTGCCAACCTTGAGATTGCGTACTTAATGCCGCCGGTTGGAATGAATCTCTTTATGTCGAGCTTTCGCTTCAAGAAAACGATCGGACAGGTGACGTCTGCAACGCTGCCGTTCATCCTCGTCCTTATCATCGGGCTTCTGATCATCACGTACGTTCCGGCGCTGAGCTTGTGGCTGGTGAAATAGAGAAGAAGTTTATTCGGGTTTGGCGAAGTTATCTCATTGGGCGTATTGATAACTTCTGATGCAAGCAAGGAGATAAAGGATTTCGTAACAAGTTTAGTGACCAGGGTTTTGGGGAATAAATAGATCTCGTCTTTTTCATCCATGTCTTAGGGGAATCCATGAAACAAACTCACCTTCTTCCGTCCGGACGCATTGAACGAAACATCTTCTTAATTCGCGGACAAAAGGTAATGTTGGATGTCAACCTTGCCGAATTGTACTGGGTCGAAACAAAAGCTCTAAAAAAAAAGAGCTGTCCGAAGAAATCAAGAACGTTATTCAAGAGATTTCATGTTTGAGTTGACCGGCCGAGAATATGTGGCTTTAAGGTACCATTTTGGCACCTTAAAAAGAGGAGAACACACAAAATATTTACCCTATGCGTTCACTGAACAAGGCGTCCCAATGCTATCCAGCGTGCTCCGCAGTAGTCGCGCTGTTCAAGTGAATGTTGAGATTAAGTCCCGAAGGGATGGCTTCGCCAAAGGCATTTGTGAAACTGAGAGAAATTCTTGCGACGCACAAGGACCTCGCCCGCAAACTTCAGGAGCTTGAAAAGAAATATGATGAGCAATTCAGGACTGTCTTCGGTGCTATCCATCAACTCATGGTCGCCGAAGAAAAACCAAAACGAAGGATCGGATTCTAAGAAAACAAGCTTGTGCGTTGCCTGAATTCGAAGACAATTTTCTTCCATCGTTGAATCTCCCCCTCTAATCTTCTATATTTAATCAATGTCGAAGATCATGTCAAAATATGTTTGTCAATCGTGCGGCTACATGTCTCCGCGGTGGACGGGGAAATGTCCGAACTGCAGCGAATGGAACACGTTCGTCGAGGAAGCACCGACGCCTGCGAAGATCGCCCGAAAGTCGGGGGGCGTCGCATCGAAGATCGAGCCTGTTGCATTGAACGACGTCAGCGGTTTTGAGGATGTTCGTTTTAAAACCGGCATCGCTGAGTTCGACCGGGTTCTGGGAGGGGGACTGGTTTCCGGTTCCGTCGTCCTGCTCGGCGGCGACCCCGGCATCGGCAAGTCGACGTTGATGATGCAGGTGGCGCTCAAGCTCCGCGACAAAGTGATCTTGTATGTCACCGGAGAAGAATCGCTGAAGCAGATCAAACTGCGGGCTGAACGGCTGGGGACGGAATCGAACTCCGTTCTTCTTCTTCCCGAAACAAATTTGGAACTGATCGCCGACGTCATCGAACGGGGCAACCCGGATATCGTGATCGTCGATTCGATCCAGACAATGTTCCGGCCAGACTTGGAAAGCGCACCGGGAAGCGTCGGGCAGGTGCGCGAAGCCACCGCATTGCTCACCCGCATTGCCAAGGCGAAAAGCATTCCGTTGATTCTTATCGGGCACGTCACCAAAGAAGGGATTCTCGCCGGTCCGCGTGTCATTGAGCATATGGTCGACACGGTGCTGCAATTTGAAGGAGAGCGGCACTATTCGTACCGCATTCTTCGTGCGACAAAGAACCGGTTTGGTTCGACAAACGAAATCGGAATTTTCGAGATGCATGACGACGGGATGCACGAGGTGAAGAATCCGTCCGAAGTCTTTCTCTCCGAACGGACGTACGGAGCGTCCGGTGCGACGATCGTTGCGACCCTTGAAGGGACGAGGCCGATCTTGATAGAAGTCCAGGCATTAGTCAGTTCAACAAGCTACGGCCTGCCGCAGAGGACGGCAACCGGTTTCGACCTCCGCCGTCTGCAAATGCTGCTGGCCGTACTCGAAAAAAGGGTTGGCCTCAATCTCGGTATGCACGATGTCTTCGTCAACGTTGCAGGAGGAATTCGTATTGACGAGCCCGCCGCCGATCTTGGCATCGCATCGTCCATCGTGTCCTCGCTCCGCGATGTTCCGGTAGACTCGCAAGCTGTCGCAATCGGTGAAATCGGATTGGGGGGAGAAATCAGGACGATCGCTCACAGCGAGAAGCGTGTGCAGGAAGCGGCGAAACTCGGGTTTAAAAAAATTGTCGTTCCAAAAAACA
>CAZXQG010000012.1:0-76624 GCA_964642725.1 uncultured Chitinophagaceae bacterium | reverse complement strand
TTCGGGACCGGATTATCAATTCGTATTCCCGCATGTGGCCTCGTTCGATTGGACGAAGTATACGCAGGATGTCTTAGTCCCGACTGGCGTTATCGCATTGGAGACACGGTTGCATGTTTATGCGACATTTGTCGGCACGGTGTACTTCGACGACTTGAATATCGAGAAGATTACCACGACAACGGGCATCAAGAGTGTGAGCAATAGCGCTCCTCACGCTTTTGAACTTTCGAACAACTATCCGAATCCGTTCAATCCTTCGACGAAGATCAACTTCGGTATCCCGAAGGATGGAATGGTGTCGCTGATCGTCTATAACGTTCTCGGTCAGAAAGTCCGGACATTGGCGGATGCGCCGATGGCTGCGGGACAATACTCTCTTACATGGGACGGACGCAACGATGCGGGTTCGGTTCTGAGCAGCGGTATGTACTTCTACCGACTCCAGGCCGGTGGAACAGCAATTGTGAAAAAAATGCTCCTTCTGAAGTAAGGCTCCACAGGGCGGGGTATTTGAGAAAATGCCCCGCTCTCTATTTTTCCTATGTTGAAAAAATTAAGCAGAACCTGATTCCAACGGAGATCAATGAAATCAATCATTGCTACCGCTTTCCTTCTGATCCTCTACATCGCTCCAACCTACGGTGGTACTACCGGTAAAATTTCCGGAAAGGTGGTCGACGCTCAAACAAAGGAACTCCCGATTGGTGTCAACATTGTTATCGCGGGAACGACGCTTGGCGCATCGTCGGATCTGAACGGGGAATATTTTATTATCAACATTCCCCCGGGGACGTACCAGTTACGGGCATCGGCCATTGGGTACGCACCGCAAACCGTCACCAATATTACCGTCTCCGCCGATCGCACAACGCAAATCAACTTTGCGCTCGTGCCGCAGGGAGTTGAGCTGGCGGGAGTGGATGTCATCGCTGTGCGTCCCCTCGTGCAAAAAGATTTGACCTCAACAACCGCAACCGTCACGAGTGATGAAATTTCAGCGCTTCCATTGGAAACCGTTTCCGATGCCGTCAACCTTCAGGCCGGCGTGGTGGACGGACATTTCCGCGGCGGCCGCAGTAATGAAGTAAAATACTTGATCGACGGGATGTCTGTTAACGATGCTTTTTCAGGAAATTTTGAACTCGAAGCTGATATCAACACCGTGCAGGAAGTTCAGGTGCTGAGCGGTACATTCAATGCGGAGTATGGGGATGTGCTCTCGGGTGTCGTGAACGAGGTGACAAAAACTGCACACGATAACTACGCGGGTAATTTCTCGGCGTACACGGGCGATTATCTTTCCACGCGCACCGGCCTCTTTCCGAACATCGATCATATCTCTCCATCCGACCTCCGGAATTATGAAGGCTTGCTCAGCGGTCCAGTGCCGGGGACAGGAAAGTTCATGAAGTTTGTCATGTCCGGCCGTTACTACTACAACGACGGTTATTTGTACGGCAAAAGAGTATTCAATCCATCCGATTCTTCCAACTTCTCCGCCACGAATCCCGCACAATGGTATATCGGCGCAACCGGCGACGGGAAGTACGTCCCGATGAATTATCAGAAACGTTTGAACTTGCAGGGGAAGCTCTCGTTTGACGTCGGCAGTTCGAAAGCGCTGACCGTTCAGGGAATTTATAACGATAACCAGTACAATGATTACGACCACCAGTTTGAACTCGACCCCGACGGCAATTACACGCAGTTTCAAAAAAGTCTCCTTCTCATAACGAACTACAATATTGTGTTCGGCAATTCCTCCTTCATGGACCTCAACGCATCGGGGTTCGATTCTGAGTACAAAGAATATGTGTATCAGAATCCGCTCGACCCGCGGTACGTAAACCCGGTCCGGATGCAGGATGCCGGAGCCAACGCGTTCCTCACGGGCGGCACGCAGAATTGGCAATTCTACCATCACACGAACACGTATACGGGTAAAATCGATTTGACTTCTCAGCTGACGAACGTTCATCAGATGAAAGCGGGTATTGAAGGGGTTTTGCATTTCCTGAATTACAGAGATTACCAAGTGCACGTCGACGCTTCGAACGGATTTGTGCCGGCTCTGCCGACCCCCGGTTCTTTTGATTTCAACACGTACGACAATATGCCGTACCAATTGGCGGCGTACATTCAGGATAAGATAGAATTATCGTATCTTGTTGTGAACGTCGGCCTGCGGTTTGATTATTTCGAGCCCGATGGAGTCGGCTTAAAAAACCCTAATACTATTGCGGAACTAGACAAGCTTCAGTCGCCGTTTCCCGATTCACTAGTCACAAAGGCATCGCCAAAATCTCAGATCAGTCCGCGGATAGGCATTTCGTATCCGATCACCGATCAGGGAGCCGTTCATCTTTCGTACGGCCATGTTTTCCAGATGCCTGCATTTGAATATCTCTACAAGAACCCAAATTTCCGCGTCCCCTTAACGGGGAATTACCCCGACTTCATCGGAAACGTTATCGGCAACGCTAACCTGCAGCCGCAGCGAAAAACAATGTACGAGATCGGTTTGCAGCAGGAACTCGCTCCCAACCTCGGCATTACCGTCACGGGATATTACAACGACATTCGAAACTATCTCGGACTCCAGCTTTTTCGCAAAAGCAACTTTGTGAAGTTTGGAGAATACGTAAACTTCGATTACGCTGCGGTGCAGGGTTTTACGATCTCACTCGACAGGCGTTTGACGAACGGTTTCGGTGCCAACCTCGACTATACATACCAGGTTGCCAAGGGAAATACTTCTGACCCTGAGGATGACTATAACAAAGCGACGGCAAACCCGCCGATTGCGTTCAATCAAGAGCTTGTGCCGTTGAATTGGGATCGCCGCCATTCCCTCAACCTCACGGTCACTGCGG
The DNA here is from genome assembly GCA_964642725.1 of uncultured Chitinophagaceae bacterium. Lineage (GTDB taxonomy): Bacteria > Bacteroidota > Ignavibacteria > UBA10030 > UBA8401 > JAGVPT01. The sequence continues at coordinate 73,748 of CAZXQG010000012.1, read as the reverse complement.
GCGACCCGAAGAACCTCCTCGCGAGTTTCATCATGCGGCTCGGTTCAGGACTCCCGTACACCCCGGCGTTGCAAAACCAGCGGACCGGCCTGGAGAACAGCGGCAATATGCCGATGTTTTTCAACACGGACATGTATATCACGCAATATTTTGACCTGTTCAGCCTTCCGCTGTCTGTTTTTTTGAAAATCTACAACGTCTTCGATACCGCCAACGAACTCAACGTATACACCGACACGGGGCGGGCAGGCTATACGCTGGCGTTGACGCTTGCGGAGCGGGCAGCGGCGCCGGTGCGCGGCGACAATACGCTGCAGCAGTTCTACTCACGACCCGATTTCTATTCCGCACCGCGGCAAGTTGAAATCGGCATGTCCTTAATATTCTAACTTTATGAACCTCTCTCATTATACTATAGGCCGGGAAAGAAATTTTTTGATGAAACCGTTTTTCATGCCCCTCTTATTCTGCGCGCTGAGCTTCCAGGCAAACGCTCAGCCGCTTGTGGACAAGAACAAGGGGGACCACAATGAGAATAAAATGGGGCTAATGGACGGAAACCTCGTGGCGACCGTCTACTATAATATGGGCGAGATAGCGGATTGGAAGAACGAGGCAAACCTGAGCGGCGTATGGCCTAAAGGGACAAATCACACGTATATAGACGGCGTGGCAGTAATTGTTCAGGCCGAGGCTAAGGACCCACGCGGAAACATCATCCACCCTCTTGAGACAAATTACTACGAGTACACTCGCTACGACGTGTCAACTGCCGTTACCTACGGGTGGTGGTCGCTTCCCGGTTATGCAAATCGGTTTCAATCGAGCCCCGCGCGAAGCGACGACCCGACGACATGGCCTCCCCATTGGCCCGACCGTCCAAATACTTGGGATGGGAGATGGAATGGCTTCTTCGGAAACGGAGTGCTCAATGCCGACCTTGAAACCTTTTTCGTGATGGACGATAATGAGGATCGGCAATACATTCTCACAAATCATTTCTATCCCGATGCGGACGATTCGACGCGAGGCGGATTGGGAATGCAGGTGCGCGCACGCGGATTTCAATGGTCGCAAGTACTCGCAGAAGATGTTATCTTCTGGCTTTATGATATTACAAACATGGGGACGACCGATTACAAAAAAACTCTCTTTGCCCAGTACGTCGATTGGGGAATTGGCGGCCACGACAATTCGGCTAACAACTGGGGAGATTACAATTTGGATCTGAATCTCTCATATGCTGGGTCCACTGTTTCCACTGGGAGTCCGGGCAACTGGAGTCCCGTCGGTGTCGCCGGTTATGCTTTTCTCGAAAGCCCCGGAATTTCAAATGATCAAATCGATAATGACAGGGATGGCCTCACCGATGAACAGCGAGATAACAAAGCGAATGTCTTCATTACCGATGTTAACAAGGACCCCTTCATCGTTAATGTCCAGCAAGACACAGTTACCTTCCATAAGTTCTACGGTTATTCATGGCGGCCGCATTGGGACGCAGATGAAAATGCAAACTGGGTCTCTTTTACCGACGTGAACCATAATGGAAAATGGGACCCGGGCGAACCGTTGAACGATGACGTTGGCTCAGACGGGTTAGGACCGCTGGATCCTGGTTATCCTGGCCCCGATCCCGACGGAACGGAAGGTAACGGCAAGCCGGACCAGGGCGAACCGCATTTCGGCATCCTTGATAAAGACGAATCGGATCAAATCGGATTGACCGGCTTCATTATCTCAAATGTTCATACATACGACCTGAACAACGACGAGCGGAATTGGACAGCATTTACTTCCGCACTTCAGCCGCATGATACGTCACTCAGCCCGCCTAATCTCGGGAATGATTTCTCCAGCTATCCCTTCCCTCTCAAGGGGAGGATCAGCTATGGCGGCGCGACGGGGCAAACAGAACGCTTCTCGATGGCGCTGATCTTTGGTTTGACTGCCGACGACCTTTTCCTGAGAAAGAAGACCGTGCAGTCAATCTATAATGCAAACTATCAATTTGCAAAACCGCCGGATAAGCCCACAATTAAAGCGATCGCAGGAGACCACAAGGTAACGTTGTATTGGGATAACAGGTCTGAGTTGACATTTGATGCTTTCTACCAGAGATACAGTTTCGAAGGATACCGCATCTACCGGAGCACCGAACCGAACTTCATCGAAGACAAGACAGTCACGGATGCGAATGGACAGCCGACATATCGTATTCCCATTGCGGAGTTCGATCTTGCCGATAGTATCAAAGGTCTGGCTCCGATCGGCGTCAACGGTGCATACTTCAATCTCGGTAACGATACTGGTCTGCGGCACTCATTTGTCGATTCGACAATTCAAAACGGACAGACGTACTATTACGCAGTGACGGCATACGACGCGGGTTTTACTACGACAACCATCACGGGTCAACTTGTCGGTATCCCTCCCTCGGAAACGACGGCCATCATAAACGTGGATGTTAACGGCGTCGTAAAAACGGACATCAATACGGCGGTCGTGACGCCGCACGCACCGTCTGCTGGCTATGTTGCGCCGGACGTTAAGATCAACGTTGCCACCGGTCCGGCGACGGGATCGCTCGCAGTAAATATTCTCGACCCTGACTCGCTTCGGAATAATCACACCTTCAGGGTTGATTTCAACGATTCTACTGCTTTTCATAATAATCCCAAGCCGTGGTTTCAGCTTATTGACAAGACCACGGCCGATACAGTGATTAAGTTGACTCAAATGTTGACCAATCAGCAGTCGTCGCCGATGATCCGGGGCTTTGCGTTAACCCTAACCAACGATCCTGCCGTCGTGATCGACGTCCCAAATACCAAGTGGGAAAAAGGGACGAGCAACTATCGCGTGAATGTAGGATTCGATCCGCGTTTCGCCGGGGCATATCAAGCCAGCCGGATCGACTATCCCGCCGATTTTGAAATTACGTTCACTGAGAAAGGGAAAGGAGATTCTTCATTCCAGTATTCCAGTTTTCCCGTTCATCCGCCTCAGCCGCAGCCATCCAATATCATCATAAAGAACGTGACAGAGAATATCGACCATGTGCAGTTCATGTTCCGGGATCACAATAACAATCAGATGTTCGACGACGACTCGGACGCAATTTTTATTGTGTGCGGCGACTCTGCCGGCAAGCGTGCCATCGATTATCCCAGTGCGCGGAAATCGTGGTCCATGACTTTGATCGTGGATACCTCTATTGCTCCTTCACTCCAGCGTCCGCCGCAGCCGGGAGACGTGTACCGGATATCTACGAAGAAACCATTCCGGACTGGTGAGTACTTCGAGTTCACGACAACGTCGCCGGCCCTTAGTGTTCAGCAAGCCAAATATGACATCAAAAAAGTAGCCGTTGTTCCTAACCCGTATGTCGGTGCAGACTCGTGGGAGCCGACGACGACATCGGTCGGTCGGGGATCAAGGCTCATCTATTTTATCCATCTGCCAAGCAAGTGCACAATCCACATTTACACAATGAGCGCGCAGCTCGTTCAGACGTTGTATCATAACAGTAATATTGATAACGGCCAGGAGCCCTGGAATCTTGTCTCGCGCGACGGGATGAACATTGCCTACGGCGTGTACGTCTTCCATATTGACGCGCCTGGCATCGGATCGTTCATCGGCAAATTTGCTATTATGAAATAATGAAGCCGGAGCTTATATTGATGAAGAAATGCTTGCGGATCATAATTGTCATTGCGATGGTCCCGATTGCGATATATGCGCAGGGGGCTAATAACGTTTCGAAGACGGGAACCACCGCGGCGTCGTTCCTGGAAATATCAGTCGGTGCGCCAGCGATCGGTATGGGAGGAGCGTTCGTGAGCCTCGCGAACGATCCGACTGCTTTGTACTGGAATCCCGCCGGCATTGCCAATATCACAAGCACCGATGCGATACTTGCCCATACTGATTGGATTGCCGCTACAAAATTCGATTTCGCCGGTCTCGCGCTGCCTCTCGGCAGTTTTGGAACGCTGGGTTTCAGCCTCACGTCTCTTACGATGGCCGACATGGCGGTGAGAACGGTGGAAATGCCGGAAGGAACGGGCGAATATTTTAGCGCCAGCGATCTGGCGGCAGGCCTTTCCTATGCGCGTCCGCTGACCGATCGCTTTTCGATCGGATTCACGGCAAAATTTATTCAGGAAGCTATCTGGCACGAAAGCGCCACTGCTTTCGCCGTGGATATGGGAACAATATTCAGAACGGACCTTTTTGGCGGAATGGTCATCGGAGCTTCGCTTTCAAATTTCGGAACACCAATGACACTTGCTGGCAGCGATACGCGGGAGTTTGTTCGCATCGACCCGACCAAGCAGGGTTCTAACGACCAGATTCCGGCTGACATAGAGATGAACTCATGGGACTTGCCGCTCCGGTTCCAAATCGGGTTCTCAACGAACGTTCTGGAAAACGACATGTATCGCTGGACGGTCGCCTTTGATGCAATCCATCCAAACGACAATTATGAAAGTGTAAACGTGGGGACCGAATTTGCCATTCACGATTTTATCTATCTTCGCGGCGGATTCCAATCGCTCTTTCTGAGTGATAGCGAAGGAGGCCTCTCACTCGGTATCGGGGTCACCTCCAGCCTTATTTCCAGCAGCTCAATAGTGAAGTTCGATTACGCTTATCGGGACTATGGACGGCTTGAGGGTGTGCATTCATTTTCCGTCGCTCTTCGATTTTAGGTAGAAAAGTGAATCCTGGAAGTCATAAACGATATTGGCGCACTGCCGCATTGATAAGTTTGCTGCAGAGCGTCGTCTCTCCGTTGGTGTTTGCACAGCATACTGCCGATATGCCGTCAAACGTCCTTCTGGACGATCCGAAATTCAATTCCGTCGTCCTCGCCCAAGTTGGACCGTGGAATGTTACGGCGCAAGAGTTTCTGCTGAGCTATGAATACGGTCCCGCTTTTACGAAAAGAGAGTCCGACTCCAAGAAACACTATCTCACCTACATGATCTACGAAAAGCTTCTCGCGCTCGACGGATACGATCGCGGGCTGCAGTCCTCCTCCAAGGTGAAAGAAGTGCTCAACGAAGTTGAAGCAGACCTTGCCACCGAAGAGCTTTATAAAGACGATGTGCTCAACACGGTGAACATCTCTGACAAAGAAATTGAACGGGGTGTTTCCGGGGAGAATATCCACCTGAGCCTCAAATGGATTTTCTCACCCTCAAAAGACGATATCTTTCAAGATGCCAAGCTGCTGCGCCATGGGGGATCCTTCGATTCGTTATTTGCCGTAAACTATCCCGATTCCGTCTCTGCGGATAGTCGTTCCATGGAGACAACACGCTTTAAATTGGAGGTGAAGAATGCGGCGCTGGCCACGGCCATCGATTCGCTGACTTCCGGCACGCTGACCCCTCCGATTCATGCTCCCGACGGATGGTACATTGTAAAAATTGTCGAAGCATGGAAGAACCCGATTATAACAGAGGGGGAGAACATGAAGCTGCACGAAGATGTCCGTCGCGCGTTGCTTCAGCATAAATCGGATTCGTTGTCGGACCAATACGTTCACCGCATGTTACTTGGGCAGAATCCGGTCATCGACAAAGAATCGTTCGAGCTTCTGCAGGCTCATCTTGGAAAGAAGTTCCTTTCTCCTGAGAAATATTCCGCATGGGGAATGGAAAAAAAACTAGCGGCACAGAAGCGCCATCCGAACACCGATTCAATTTCGTTGTATAGATCAAATGTTTTGGTGACGATGAAAAACGGCAAGTTCCTTTTTGGCGATTTTATAGACTGGGAGAAACCGAGAGACTTTTATGTACGCTTGGAGACAAAATCTCTGCATGCGTACTCTGTTTCAGTAGAGCAGCTGGTGTGGCGCATGGTTCGCGACAGAATGTTAACGGCGGAAGCCTACCGGAGGGGCCTGCAAAAGAAAGAAAGCGTTGTGAAGCAGACACAATGGTGGGAGGAGAAGCTGGTCTACCGGGCGGCAAAGCTTGAAATTGATAACACCATCGCCCAGGACGACAGCACGCTGCACAATTATTATACCGACCACGAGAAGGATTACCGGAACGATAAGGGTGTTGTCCGCCCGTTTACGGAAGTGAAAGACGACGTCCGACGCGATGCGTTTGTATATCAGGAGACAAGCACGCTTCTCCATAAGATCCTGAAACTCAAACAGAAATATACGGTGAAGACCAACGACGACACGTTGAGGAAACTCCCCGTCGACGTCGAAAACTACCCGAAAGCTATCGATGTGTACTCGGTGAAAAAAGGGGGGATCTTTCCCCGCACCGCCTTTCCTTCCATTGACTATGAATGGCAGACGTGGGATTGATTGCAGATGAACACACTTCTTCGAAAGAGTACGATTGGATTTCTTCTGCTGATCTGTCTGCCGGCGTGTTCTGGGCCGCATAGTTCTTCCGCACTTCAGGACAGCGCCGTCATCACCCTCACATATTGGCCGGCACCCAATCCGCAGGAAATTCAACTTGCCGACACGATCGTAAAAATGTGGAACCGCATGCATCCGAAAATTCAGGTCCGCATGCAGCCTATTCCCGTCAGCCAATCAACTGAAGAAGTCCTTCTCGCGGCGATTGCCGGAAAGACTACCCCCGACGTCTGTTCCAATATTTGGCCGGGCGCTTTGCGGGAATACACGCAAGCGGGCGGTTTGGTTGCGCTGGATCAATTTTCCGATTTTGACTCGATTGCCGCAGCGCGAGTTCCGAGGGAATTGCTCTCAATTTTTAAAACGAGTAACGGGCACTACTATCAAATGCCGTGGAAAACAAATCCGGTGATGATGTTCTACAATATCGGCATGCTCAATGCTGCCGGCGTCAAAAAAGTCCCGCAGACATATTCTGAATATTTTTCTGCCGCCAAAAAGGTAACCCGTGACACCGACAACGACGGACAATTCGATGTCTGGATGGGGGAGCGCGATATTCGCCCGATTTGGTGGGAACGGCTGTTCGACATCTACCCGTTCTATATCGCCGCGTCAAGTGGAGAGACACTGTTCAGGAATGATAGTGTCGCTTTCCAGAACTCCGATGCTGAAAAAGTTTTCGGTTTTTTCCAGCAATGTTACAGCCAGGGATATTTCCCGAGAACATTTTTTCAGGGGGGGGATCCGTTTCTTCTCGAAAAAAAGGCGACTCATTTCGCCGGCCCCTGGGAAATTGCCACGATCTCAAAATTCGCGCCGAACATTCACTTCGGTGTGGCACCTCTTCCCGTACCTGATGACCACCAGGGTCCCGTCTACACATCGGGAGACTACAAGAATATTGCAATCTTCAGCACGACCGAGCATCCGAAAGAATCCTGGGAGTTTGTAAAGTTTCTTGTCACGGCGGAACACGACTTGCTGATGCTGGAAATTACAAACCAGGTCCCGGTTCGGGGAGATCTGCCCACGAATCCTCTTTTTGCAAGCTATTTTGCAAAAAATCCGCTGATGGTGAAGTTTGCGGAGCAGGCGGTGCACACCCGCGGAATGGACACGGTTGCCGACCTGAAAGAAATTTTCGACGCGATCTCGCAAGAGTACGAGATCTGCGCGGTGTACGGCCGCAAGACTCCTGCCGATGCTGTCAGAGACGCCGCGAAGAGATGCCGCGCGATAATGGAGTGGAATCAATGATCCGGAAAATGAACATTCTCAAAGCGATTCGTGAAAGTGAGCGGCATGGTTATTGGTTCGTTTTGCCGTACATCATTTTCTTCCTTCTTTTCGTCGCCTACCCGCTTGTCTTTTCTTTTATCCTGATCTTCCATCGGTGGAATATCGTGACACCGATGGAATGGGTCGGAATGAAAAATTTTCAGCGCCTGTTTTCGGACCCTCAATTTTTCAGGGCGATGTTCAATACATTCATCTTTCTTCTGATCCACATTCCGCTGCAGATCGCGGTCGCATTGGGATTTTCGCTGCTGCTGCATTCCAAGGGAATGTTCCGGGGATTTTTCCGCGCAGTTTACTTTTTGCCAGTTGTCGTTTCGGGCGTTGTTGTCACCATTCTTTGGCAGAACTTGTACTCGTTCGATTCCGGAGTGCTGAACTCTCTGTTGAGCATCGTCGGCATACGGAAGATACCGTGGCTTATCGACCCCGGACTGGCGATGCCGTCGATAGCGATCATGGCCACGTGGAAGAATGTCGGCATCTACATCGTGCTCTTCCTCGTCGGCCTGCAAAATATTCCGAAGGAAATCTATGAATCGGCGAGCCTCGACGGTGCGGATAAGTACAGCCAGTTTTTCAAGATTACACTTCCAATGCTGAATTCCACCATGGTGCTCATCGTCGCACTTTCAACCATCGGCGGATTCTCGCTTTTCATCGAGCCGTATGTGCTCACCGGCGGCGGGCCGATGCAAAGCACCATGTCCGGCATGTTATACATCTATAACCAGGCGTTTTATTTCGGGCATATGGGCTATGCAGCGGCGTTAGGGTTCGTTTTTGCCCTCGTTATTCTTACCGTGGTTCTCTTGCAGCGCAAAGTGGTTGAGGCGGAGCCGTCATGATCAAATCATCAGTACGATATTTCTTTCTCGCCGCCGGTGCGGCGGTTTTTGCGTACCCGTTCCTGTGGATGCTCGCCGGTTCGATCAAGCCGGAATTGGAAATCAGCAACCTTTCGCTCTGGTCATCCCAGGCGTCTCTCCACAGCTACGAACAGGTGCTGACAAAAATCCCGATCGGCAGGGCGTTTCTCAACAGCGTCTTTGTCTCGCTCTCCACAACAGCGTCGGTTGTGCTGTTCGGTTCGATGGTCGGCTACGCTCTGGCACGGCTCCGGTTTTTCGGCAGCAAACTTTTGTACGCTCTAATTCTTTTTACGATGATGATTCCGTTTCAGATAACGTTGATACCGCAGTACATTTTAATGGTGAAGCTCGGCTTAACCGATACCTATGCCTCGTTGATCGCACCGACGATGATGAGCGCGTTCAGCATTATCGTATTCCGCCAGTTTTTTATGAGTTTGCCGCAAGCGTTGATAGACGCCGCGCGCATTGACGGCTGTTCGGAGCTCCGGATTCTGTTTCTTTTGATCTGGCCGCTGTCGCGCGCAGTGATTGTGACCGTGGCAATTCTTACGTTCATGGCGAGTTGGAACGACGTCCTTTGGCCCCTCATCGTCGTTCGTGAACGAACGCTGATGACGATGCCGCAGCTTGTCACCATCTTTGTTATTGGCGGCGAGGCCGAATCGCAGCTCGGGATGCAACTTGCCGCTGCAACATTGCTGGCATTGCCGGTCGTCATCGCCTACGCATTTTTCCAGCGTTACTTCATCGAAGGTATGGCATACACAGGGATCAAAGGATGAGGCCGGTTAAATCCTCTCGGCGGGCAGCATCTTTCGATGCATGATTATAGGGACAGCAATCCGGCTTTCATCAGGTCGTAGGAACCAAGCGGATTTAGCTTACCGTCCTGTTCCAGCACTCCATATTTTGTGAAAGGTTTATGTTCATTACAAGCAAGGCACAACTATCTTCTTATCGGAAAACCAGCAAAAAGCGCTTATGAACCATCTCAAATCGATAATAATTCTCTCCATAGCTCTCGTGTGGAGTAATGTCCTGGCACAAACTTCGGGCAACCCCCTCTCCTATTTTTTTGACCGGCACTACGGTCAGGTAGAAGTGGGGGGAAGGTTTGCCGGCGCGGAGTTTCATGACAGTCGTCCCATTCCATCCCGTATCAGTTTTTACTATCCAATAGCGAACAGCATTGACGTCAGCACCGACTACTGGAAACGTGGTAATTCTTTGCCCTTTGCTCTCGGAGTTCGTGCGGGACAGGAAGCGAAGCGGTGGCTTGGGAGGGAACCGTGGGACTATACTCTCAGCCCGCACAAAACAACATTTCATAAGAAGGAAGCAAAGCTCGAATATTTTCTTTCGTACGAATTTTGTATGAATCAGCCGGCGATGGTGGTTTGTCTCAGGATTAAGAATATTTCCGGGGCGATGGTTCCCGTGGAAGTCTACACTCATCTCCTCTTGAGCCTTCGGACGTGTCAGACATACGCGCGAAAAGATTCTGCCTGGACTGAGTATGACGGCACGACGGATGCGATCATTGCGCATTTTGATGATCTACAAACAAAACAAACAAGCGTGTTTGTAGAAAACGCCGGCGTTCATCCTTTCAGCTGGTCGTCGGGGGCGAAAGAACTTGCCGCGGCAGATAGCGGCACATCGAAATGGATAAGCGACTCGACATCGCGGCTGAATCAAGTTTTGATGACGCAATCAAATCCCGGCCAGCCGGCTGCGGCTTTTTTATACAGGAACGAGATCGCACCGAACGATACCCTTGTTATCGTGCAGATTGTCGGCAGCTGTCCCCGTGATGAGGTAAAGAAACGAACGAGCTATCTCGCCGGAGTCTGGCGGAAGGAAGTCGAGGAGTACGATAATTACATCGTTCAAAAAGCAGAAAAAGAATCGCATTTCATCACCGGGGATCAATGGCTGGACCGCTCGGCGGTATGGGCGCGCGGACTTATCGCTTCAAATGCTCACTTCATTGACGGACAGATTGTGCCGATGCCATGCCCGGCGGAATATAACTTCTTCTTCACACACGACGTGCTGTTAACAGACCTTGGGGCTGTCAACTTTGATCTTCAGCGGGTGAAGAGAGACTTGTTCTACATTGCATCGCTCTCGAAAGAGGATGTCATTCCTCATGCGTACTACTGGCGCGACGATGGTTTCAAAACAGAATTCTGCGGCCCCGATAACTGGAATCATCTCTGGTTCATTCTCACCGCATCAAGCTATTACCGGCACTCCCTCGACTCCGCAACGCTGCACGCCCTCTATCCGCTGATGAGCAAGAGCGTTGAACTGATTCTGACCCAGCGCAAAGCAGACGGCTTGATGTATGCCAAGCATCCCGATTGGTGGGACATCGGCAATCGTGAAGGCCCCCGGTCATACCTGACTATCCTTACCATCCGGGCGCTCAGAGATTTTGCGTACGTGAGCGCCGCAATCGGGGAAAGAGACGGTAAATATCTGCTTGAACTTGAAACTTCTGCGGATAACATGCAGAAGATACTGAACCAGCGATTATGGGATGACAGCCAGCAATTTCTCACAAACTTCAACGGAACGGACCGCGACTCTCATTATTACGCCGGCTCGCTTCTCGCCCCTATTTACGGTGTTCTGAATAACGGCAGGTCGAAGCAGCTTCTCAACACAGCCCGGAGGGAACTTGTCGATCGGCGCATCGGCGTGCGCATCGTTGCGCCGGCAGATTTTCATACCGACTCGATGATATCGTATTTTAAATTGTTGGGGAACGAAGCAGGGGCTCCGTACGCGTACGCAAACGGCGGTGTCTGGCCCCATTCCACGGCGTGGTACATCCTTGCGTTGCAATCGTGCGGAAGAACCGACGAAGCGGTGGAGTTGTTGAAGAAAACACTTACGCTCGACGGGATTGCCGAGAGCCCGATGGGGCAGCCCGCGATGTATGAATACCGTTTTGCCGATACGTTGTCGCCTGATTTTGGAAAGATCGATAAGCCTTCGTTTCTGTGGGCGGGCGGTTTTTACCTTAACGTGCTGTACCGGGTCTTCGGCGTCACCGAAAACGAATGGAATCTGTCGGTCTCAAGACCCCGTCCCTCTGGTTTCGATTCTGCCGGCTTCTCTCTTGCCTTCGGTGTACAAAAAAACATTCTTATAAAAGGGAAAGGGGAATCGCTTCATTCATGGACGAGCGACAATGGGAGTGTTTCGTCGTTGGTCTTCCCGCTCGACGCCGCCCATTCCACGCAAAGCGCTATTGAATTTGGGGCCGTTCGAACTCCGTACCTCGAAAGTATCAACACGGTTCTTTATAGTGCACGGTTCAGTCCAAAAACAAAATCGCTCGATTGTGTTGTCTCTTCGTTCCAGGGACATGCAGTATCGGCAAAGATCGTCGGCACAAAAAAAGCAAAGACAATCATGGTGGATGGAAAGCTTGTGAAAAACGTCCTTCGTTCGCCGAACGGCAACGGGGGCGAAACACTTGAAGTGAATTTTCTTGGGTCGGAGAAGAAACAGCATCTTAGCATTATCTATTAAAGAAGGCAATGAAAGTCGCACTTTTTGAAAAACCGCATTCTCTTAATGTTCGGTCGACGCCGTTACGCACGCTGATGTCGAACGAAGTTCTTGTCAAGGTTCAGGCATGCGGCGTGTGCGGTACAGATGTCCACATTATGGAGGGGACTTCGCGGTCTTCTCCGCCGGTTGTGCTGGGCCATGAGTTCACCGGCGTTATTGAAGATGTCGGGATCGCCGTTCATGGAATAGTGGCCGGCGGGCATGTCGCCGTTGATCCGAATATTTCCTGCGGAGTCTGTTATTATTGCCGCCGGGGGCTTGTTCATCTGTGCGCGAACCTGCGGGCTCTCGGTGTTGACCAGGACGGCGGAATGGCTGAGTATTGCTATGTGCCGGCGCAGCAGATCTACATGTTGCCGGACGGCATGCCGTCGGAGACTGCGGCGTTTGTCGAACCCGTCTCGTGCGCCGTTCACGGAATTGACAGAGCCAATGTCCTTTCGGGCGACACCGTTGTCATCATTGGGGGCGGAACGATCGGTTTGATTATGCTGCAGCTTGCCAAGAACGCGGGAGCCGTCCGCACGATTCTCGTCGAACCTCAGCAGCAAAAGCGGCGCATTGCGGCTGAATTGGGCGCTGATCTTCTTCTGAATCCGATGGAGGATGACACAAAAAGTGCGATCATGGACACTACGCGCGTCGGCGCGGATGTTGTCATTGAGTGTGTCGGCAAGCCTCAAACAGCTCAATTTGCATTGGAACTTGCACGGCGGGGAGGGACGGTTGAATTCTTCGGTGTTTGTCCGATCGGAGAAAAAATCTTTGTCGAACCGAACCAGATTTATTCTAAAGAACTCACTATTGTCGGGTCGTATGTCAATCCGAACACATTTTCGCGTTCGATCGCACTGTTGCATGCCGGGAAAATACGAATCGATAAATTTCAGATTGATAAATTTCCTTTGGACGGCGTTCTTGATGCGCTTGCTCTCCAGAGGGAAGGGAAAACCATCAAAAGTATTATTGAGCCTGCCCGATGAAATCGTATCCGGAAGTAACATGCATCGGCGAGTCGCTGATTGATTTTGTCTCCGCGGAGAAGGGCGTCACACTTTCGGACGCCGGCGGATTTTTAAAACTTGCCGGAGGCGCCCCGGCAAATGTTGCCGTAGGGCTTTCAAAACTGGGAACCCGCTCCGCGTTTGTCGGCAAAGTCGGTGCTGATCCGTTTGGGAAATTCTTGCGCGCGGAACTTCACCGTTGCGGAGTCGACACGGCCGGCATGAGTTTCGACAATGAGCATAAGACGCGCCTCGCATTTGTCTCGCTCACAAAATCGGGTGATCGTGATTTTGAATTCTGGGAAAGGAAGCCGGCAGATGAACGGCTTCTTCCCCGCGATGTGGATATCAACAGAGTTGCAAAGTCAAAAATAGTTGCGGTCAGTTCTTTTTTGTTGATCCATGAACCTGCGAGAACTTCCCTCTTTCGCATCGTGAAGAGACTGAAGCGTGAAGGCGCGGCAATCGCGTTCGACCCGAATCTTCGGTTGGCGCTGTGGAAGTCTGCCGATGAAGCACGGAAAAACCTTCTGAAAGCTGTACGCTTGTCGAACGTGCTTCGGATGAATGACAAGGAAGCCGCATTCCTTTCCGGTACGGAAGATATTGAAGCTGCCGCGGCTCGGTTCGTTGCGATGGGACCGGATCTGGTGGTAGTGACCCGCGGAGAAAAGGGCTGCTATTTCAGGACAGCACAGCACTCCGGGTTTGTCAAGGGTTTCCGCGTGAAGAATGCCGACACGACAGGATGCGGGGACGGGTTTTACGCAGCATTGTTGCATGGCCTTGTACGAAGCGGAAAAACCGTTGCAGGGTTAACTTTGAGCGATCTCATATGGAACTGCCGCACTGCGAATGCTGTTGGTGCGCTTACCGCAGCAAAACACGGCGCTATTCCGGCATTGCCCGATGCGGCGTTGTTGAGCAAATTTTTAAAGTCGAACAAGGTTACATATCGATGAAAAACTTTCTGAAGATTGCCTCATTCTCTGTTTTCTGTCTGTATGTCGCGCCGGCTCAGGAGCAGTCATCGCTGGTGAATTTCAAACACCTTGAACATCTCACGGAGAAAATAGAATTAAACGGCGACTTGGTGAGCATCGTTCATATCTATTCGAATTATCCCGGCTACGCGTGGATTGATGCGAAGGAATCCGGGCCGGAAGGAATTGCATGCGTTGACGATGCCGCCCGTGCGGCAGTCGTCACGTTGCGACGATTTGAGTTTACTCACGACAGCTCAAAGCTGGCGGAAGCGCGCTCACTTTTGAAATTTGTGTTGGCGATGGAGACAGACGACGGCGAGTTCTACAATTTTGTTTTGGCCGACCATACCATCAACCGAACCGGAAAGACAAGTTACAAATCGTTCGGCTGGTGGGCCGCGCGCGGCGTCTGGTCCATGTCGCTCGGCTGCCGGATTTTCAAAGATATCGATACGGCATTCGCATCCCGGCTCAAGATTGGAGTAGTGCGCACGTTTCCGCACATCGAAGAACTCCTGAAAAAATATGGGGAAGCGAAAGACAGCGGACAATTTCGAGTGCCGGAATGGCTGGTCTATGAATCCGGCGCAGACGTAACCTCGGAATTATTGTTTGGATTGTCGGAATATTTCCGTGCCACCGGCGATCCGAGAATAAAATCTTTCATTCAAAAATTGGCCGGAGGTCTGATGGAGATGCAGGATGGGAATGCATCGACGTATCCGTACGGACTCCATCGGTCGTGGGAAACGATGTGGCATATGTGGGGAAACGGCCAGACGCAAGCGCTCGCGATTGCCGGACTGCTTCTCAACGACAGCGTTATGATCCAATCAGGCGAGCGTGAAGCCCATGGCTTCTACAGCCGCCTTCTTATTCAAGGGTATCTGAAAGAATTGGATGTTGCGCATCCCGACAGCAATTTCAGCCGTGAACAAATAGCTTACGGCATCCGCCCGATCGCCGTGGGGCTTCTTCGACTATACGACGCAACAAGAAATGAATCATACCTAAAAATGGCGGGACTCGCAGCGTCGTGGTTATTTGGAAATAATATCGTGCATCAACAAATGTATAACTCACACAGCGGTATATGCTTTGACGGTATTATGGATTCGCTGACCTTCAACAGGAATTCCGGCGCCGAATCGACCATCGAGGCATTGCATACTCTCGTTGAGATCGACAGATATCCGATTGCGAAAAAATATCTGACGTACAAAAAAATCGGAGAAACATCGCGCGAAAACTCGATCACGGGAACATTCAGAAATGGGTCGGGTGATGAATTGACCCTTGCGTTGGACGAGACGACCGGGACATTGACGCTGCGTGACGGGAAATATGCTCGATGAACCGTTGCAATAACATATCGGTGCATTGGACTGTTGGAATTGTTCTCCTGGCTTCGATTGCAGCGTCGTGTATTTCCGATGCCCAGCAGATTTCGATTGCAAGAATTGAACTTATGCCGAATAAACCGTCGCCATATTTAATGAGAAACTGGAATCACGTTGCCGTCGGATACGATTCGCTGGTATTCAATCAGAGTTTGACCGGTACATATCTGCCGCTTGTGTCAGTGAGTCAGAATTTTAGCCTTTCAAGTTATGTCGGTCAGCTGCCGTCGCAAACAAAAGAGGCGATAAACTGTATTCCGGCGGTTGTGAGCGCATCTCTCGTCGGCGTTGATAAAACCAATCAGTTCGGGTACAACTGGGTTTCGGCATGCCAGGATTGGTTCAATCAGAATCCTGGAGAGGATGTCTATCTTAATAGCCCCGGCGGCTCGAGCGGAAGCGATTGGTGGTACGATATGATGCCGAATGTATTTTTCTACCAACTCTATAGTATGTATCCGTCCACGGGGAATTTTCAGAATCAATTTGTTACGGTCTCAAATCGATGGCTGGCTGCGCTGAATGCCATGGGGGCCGGTACGACACCGTGGAAGCTTGCTAACCTTAGCCATACTGCGTGGGACCTCTCCACGATGACTCCGACAAACTCCGGATGGGTTGAGCCGGAAGCGGGAGGGACGATTGCATTGCTGCTCTACTCTGCCTATGTTCAAACGGGCAAAGCGCAATACAGAGTCGGCGCGGAATTGGCGATGGAGTCGTTGCTTTCGTATCAAAATACGGCGTACCCAAATCCGTCGTACGAGCTGCAATTGCCGTATGGCGCATATATCGCTGCACGGATGAATGCCGAACTGGGAACAACGTACGACATGACCAAAATTGTGAATTGGTGTTTTTCTGATGGGAGCGACAATTCCAGGCTGTGGGGAGTGACGGTTGGAAAGTGGGGAGGATACGATTGTGACGGGCTCATCGGCGAGACAGGATACGGCAGCGGCAACGCCTATCCGTTTGTCATGAATACGTTCGAAGAAGTTGGCGCGCTCGTTCCAATGGTTCGATACGATCCGCGGTTTGCGCGGTCAATCGGAAAGTGGGTATTGAATGCGGCGAATGCGGCGCGCCTTTTTTACACGAATTATTTGCCCGATCAAAATCAGGATGGAGCTTCCTGGTCTCATCAATACGATCCTCAATCCCTCATCGCGCACGAATCGATGCGCCAGAAGAATGGCAGCACCACACCGTATGCCACGGGAGACGCCATCGGAAATGGTAACCCGACCAACTTTGCACTGTACGGTTCTTCGCATGTCGGGATCTTTGGCGGCATCATCGACACGACCGACGTTCCCATGATACTCCGATTGGACGTCCTGAAGACTGATTATTTTCATGCCGCTGCGTACCCGACGTTCTTGTTGTTCAGTCCGGATTCGATCCAGCATTCTGTAAGTTTTGATGCGGGGCCCGGCCAGCACGACTTGTACGATGCTGTCTCGCATTCGTACATTCTGACGAATGTCTCCGGAGTGGTTGGCTTGCCAATCAGCGCGAATAGTGCTATCCTCGTCGTGAATACACCGGCGTCGGTTACTCCAACATACAATCTTGATCAAATGCTCATCGACGGTACTGTCGTCGATTACCATTCCGGCCATGCGGTTGCGAACTATCCTCCAAGGATTAAAAGTCTTACCGCCGACAGCAGCACCGTTCTCAGAAAACATTCGACGTTCATCTTTTGCACTGCAACAGACAAGGATAACGATACGCTTTCCTATTCATGGAATTCTTCCGGCGGTTCCGTTGTTGGAAGCGGAGCCTTTATTACCTGGAGCGCGCCGGACACGGTTGGAACATACGTTGTTCGATGCATTGTCGGCGATACTCATGGAGCGCAGGTGACGGCATCGGACACGATCTCTGTCGTACAATTGATCAATCATCCTCCGGTCATTCAAAGAATGAAAGCATTGCCGGGGAAAATTGACCTCGGTGCAACGAGCACGATTACTTGTTTCGCAACGGACCCGGATAGCAATGCGTTGACGTATCGCTGGTCGGCTGCCAGGGGATTGCTGAGCGGAGCTGGATCTGTCATTTCTTGGCAAGCTCCGCAAAGTGCGGGCAACTATTACATCCAGTGCACGGTTGATGATAGCCATGGCGGAACGGCAGTGGACAGCGCAGGATTGGAAGTGAGGGATTTTTCCTATTGGCAGACCGGCAATTTAGTCGCTTACTATCCATTCAACGGAAACACGAATGATGCCAGCGGTAATCATCACGACGGCACTGCAAGTGGCGGCGGCTCATTTACAAGCGATCGCTTCGGACATATCAACAGCGCTTACGCGTTTGACGGGGCGACCGCATCGATCAATGTTCCCAATGATTCAGCCCTGAATTTTCAGAACGGCATCACGGTGAACTTCTGGATGACCGTAGGAGCTTTTTATCCCACACGGGAGCAATATCCAATCTCTCACGGGAGCTGGCAGAACAGTTGGAAGTTTTCTATTTCACCGAATACCAATACTCTCCGGTGGACCGTCAGGAACTCTCAGGGAGTTCCGAAAGATCTCGATTGTCAAATGCCTCTTCTCCTCGATAGTTTGTACAATGTGACGGGAACCTACAACGGATCGGACCTCGAAATTTATCTGAACGGCCAGCTCGACGCCTTTACATCTTTTTCCGGATCGATCAATACGACCACATCCGCTCTTACGATCGGCCGGGACCTCACGATAGACAACAACTATGATTTTGACGGTGTTCTCGACGACATACGAATCTATAATTACATGCTGCCGGTATCTCAGATCTCGGCGTTCTATGATGTCAGCACCGCGGTTGGCAGGCGGCCGGGCGTTGTTCTTCCAACGGAATTCTCTCTCTCTCAGAATTTTCCCAACCCGTTTAATCCGTCGACCACGATCCGGTTTGCTCTTCCTTCGGCGGGGTTCGTGACGCTGAAAGTGTTCGACGTGTTAGGGAGAGAGGTTGCGACGTTGGTCCGTGAGAGAGTTGCCGCCGGTGAATACTCCGTAGCGTGGAACGGAGTCAATTGCGCAAGCGGAGTCTATTACTATAAGCTCGAGACCGTGAACTCGGTTTTGATAAAGAAAATGATTTTATTGCGGTGATAGTGTTGGATCTGGTTGAAGCTTTCTTGGCAGATGGAGAAACCGTATGAAAACAATAGACCTTAACGGAACGTGGCAGTTCAAGACTATCGATAAACATCGGGCCCTTCCAAAGGATGTTTCCGGCATCACCGAGTGGATAAGCGGCACCGTTCCCGGCACCGTACACACTGATCTTTTAGCGAATGGAAAAATTCCCGACCCGTTCTACCGGATGAACGAGGAACAAGTTCAATGGGTCGATTTGCAGCAATGGGTCTATCGCCGCGAATTTGAAGTCGATGAAGACTTTCTTAAAGAGAAACGCATCGAACTGGCGGCGGAAGGGCTGGACACGTATGCATCCATCCGCATCAACGGTACGCTGGCAGGGACAACGGCAGATATGTTTGTCGAACACCGGTTCAATGTCAAAGAACTTTTACGGACCGGGAAAAATCTTATCGAGATTCTTTTCGATTCTCCCGTGAAGCGGTCGAAAGCCTTGGAAAAGAAACATGGTGTGCTCGCCGCCAATCATGAACAGCACCGCATGTATGCGCGGAAGGCGCAGTACTCGTTCGGCTGGGACTGGGGGCCGCGGTTGACGACATCGGGCATCTGGCGCGGCATAAGGCTGGAAGCCCATTCACAGGGGGTCTTGCAATCACCGTTCGTAAAGGTTGTTTCTCTAACGAAGAATGAAGCTGTTGTCGAATTGTCGCTCGCCGTCTCATTGTTTGTTGCGGATGCTCTGCGGTTGCAGACCGAAATTTGCAGCGAAAAAGTGATCGTTACGGATCAGCGCCGTGCGAAAAAGGGAGAGATGAAATTTCGACTCCGCATAAAAAAGCCGCAGCGCTGGTGGCCGAGCGGATACGGCGAACAGCCAATGTACCGCGCTATATTTTCTCTCGTGTCAAAGGATGAAGAAGTTGAGCGGCTCGAAGTTCCTTTTGCCCTCCGCACAGTTCGATTGCTCCAGGAGCCCGACAAGGAAGGGACGTCCTTCATCATCGAAATGAACGGAGAAAAAATTTTCTGCAAAGGCGCCGATTGGATCCCAAGCGATTCGTTCATTCCGCGAATCACCGACGCCACGTACGAAAAGCTGCTCGGCATGGCGAAATCTGCAAACATGAACATGCTTCGCGTGTGGGGCGGCGGGATCTATGAACAGGAAATATTCTATAAACTCTGCGACCGCCTCGGTCTGATGGTGTGGCAGGATTTCATGTTTGCCTGCGCCGAGTATCCGGAAGATTCCTGGTTCATGAAACTGGTGAGCGATGAGGCCGAAAAGGCCGTCAAGCGGTTACGGAACCATCCGAGCATCGTTCTCTGGTGCGGCAACAATGAATGCGAATGGATCTTCTGCCAGCACAATCCAGGCAAGTCGCCGGATGAAATGACGGGATCAAAAATCTTTAAGACTCTTCTCCCGTCAATTTGCGGCAAGTTCGACGGAACACGACCATATTGGCGGAGTTCTCCGTTCGGAAAAGGATTTCCGAATGATGAATCGAACGGCAATCATCACCAATGGGAAATGTGGGCGAGATGGAAGGATTACAAAGAATATGAGAAGGACACAGCACGGTTTGTAACGGAATTCGGTTTCCAGGCTCCCCCGAATGTAAAAACATATGAATCGATGATGACCCTCCTCGACCTCAATCCGCAAAGCCGGGTGATGGAACATCATAATAAACTCCCCGAAGGGACCGAACGGCTGTATCGTTTTCAGGCCGGCCACGTGAATGTAGGAACAGACCTCGCCGATTTTATCTATAAGGGGCAGCTAATTCAGGCAGAAGCATTGAGGACTGCCGTCGAACATTGGAGGCGGCGAAAATTTAATACCGCCGGATCTCTATTCTGGCAGCTCAACGACTGCTGGCCGGTGACGAGCTGGTCGGTTATCGACAGCGCACTGCGCCCCAAAGCGGCATACTATTATGCAAAGAAATTTCTGGCACCGGTGCTTGTGAGTTTCAGGAATACGGGAACACAGATAGAGGTCTGGGGAACATCCGATATGCTCGCACCTTTGAACGCGACGATCGAGGTCACTTTGCGCTCGTTCGATGGGCCTGTAGCGTTGTCGAAGACAGCACAGGTGATTGTCGGCCGCAACGCATCGAAACTACTCATAAAAATCGCCTCCGCGGAATATACCCATGTTGACCCGACGAGATCGTACTTTTTGGCTTACTTGAAAAAGGACGATATTGTCCTCTCTGAAAACAGGCATTTTTTGGTCGAGCCGAAACATATGCACTTCCCATTGTCGAATGTCGAATTCCAATTAGCGAATGCTGATAATGACGCTTACGTTGTGACGTTGAGATCATCCGGGCTGAAAAAAAACATCAGGATGGAAATCGAGAACGAAGATGCCGAAATGGATGACAATTATTTCGACCTCGATGCGGGAATTCCGAAAGCTGTCAGGATCATCTCGCGGTTGCCGCAAAATTTGATTAGAGAAAGGCTCAGACTTCGAGCGCTGTGAGGATCATGCGGCGTTTGACGATCGGGAGAATTGTTCAACCAGAAAGAAGGTACGCTTTATGAAGAGGGAAGAACTCGAAGTGCGGCGGCAAGCCGTGCTGATCGAACCCGATATTTCGCGGGTTATCATCAAACCGTTTGTTCCTGTTACTCCGCTCAGTCCCGGATATTTGTCGAGAATGAAGGGGCTTGTGCGGCGGGTAGCGGAATTGACCGATGCGGAGTCCAGGAATATCCTCGATACGGTATTTGCTGAATTCCGGGACCGTCATCGGAATCTCGAAGAAACGTTCAGGCTGGGCTACGAGCGGGTGAAGCTTTTTCTGCCGTCTCGCACTGAGCTCTCAAAAGTGAAGCGGCTGCTCCTCGGCTCATATTTTACCTGTGAATATTCGTTGGAGGCAGCTGCGCTGTTCAATCCTTCAATAGTTCCTCACTATGACCAGAGCGGATTGGTGCCGGAAGCACTTCGATTCATTATGAGCTTGCGTGCGACCGGAGAAGGGCATATCTCGTCTATCGAGTTTCGAACAGGCATTATTGACGGGGAAGGTGAAGTCTCGTTTGACTCGACGGGCAAGCTCGTCGTTACTCCGACGGTGAATCCGGATCCGACATTCAACGCGTCCGAGTTCTTCAGCAAACTTCAAAACGGAGACCGCCGGAGTTCTTCGATGAAAGAGATTGTCAAACCTCTGCCGGCAAAATTTACACGATCTCAGTTAGCGGAAAAAATTGCACGATTGAAAAAGCGCGGCGGAAAACTTTCGGCCGGTCAGCGCCGCGCTATCGAGGCTCTCGAATCGCTGCTCGAGCTTAACTATGAAATAGATTTTTCGGCGCAAATCCCTCTTTCGGAACGGGCAATTTTTCCCGTTTCGTCCTTTGAATCCAACGGAATTGAAGATGCGCGGTTTGTGCGCTTCACCGATGATGACGGCACCGTAACCTATTATTCCACATACACGGCGTACGACGGCGAGATCATTATGCCTCTGCTTCTTGAAACGACAGATTTCGTCCGTTTCAGGATCAACTCGTTGAGCGGGGACGCCGCAAAGAACAAAGGGATGGCGCTCTTCCCGAGAAAAATCAACGGCAGGTATGCCCTGGTATCAAGGCACGATGCCGAAAACCTCTATATTGTCTTCTCCGATAATGTTTATCAATGGAACGCCCCTGCACCCTTGATGCAGCCCAGTGCCCCCTGGGAATTCACGCAGATAGGGAATTGCGGCTCGCCAATCGAAACCGACAAAGGATGGATCCTGCTGACGCATGGCGTTGGTCCGGTAAGAAAATACTGCATCGGAGCTATCCTGCTCGACCTTGACAATCCTGCGAAAGTAATCGGGAGGCTCAAGGGACCGCTCATTGCGCCGGATGCATCGGAACGAGAAGGATATGTGCCGAACGTTGTCTATACTTGCGGCGCAATCGCACACAACGGAAGATTAATCATACCGTACGCGATGTCAGACCGTGCGACACGCATCGCGAGCGTTTCGATAGTTGAACTTTTGGCGAAAATGCGGTCGAAGTAAACAAATCTTGTCCTAAACACGCTTCATCTCGCTCCCATCGTCCTCGTCACGAAGTGATCCCTTTTGGGATTGGGAGCGAACTATTTCTTCTCGTTCCCAAACTCTCCCGTCGTCGCGGGACATGTCGTTTGGGAATGCAGTAATGGTGCTTGCACGTGTGAGAGATTTTTTTATCTTAATGAAACTTGCCGTAACCAAAATTGGTTATATAATGCATGATCAATCCGCTGCGACATTTCTGTAGTGTCACGCTGGTGCTAAGCCTGCTGTATGCAAACGGGCTCTATTTCGCCCCGATTACGGGTTTAAACAGCCGAAGCGGCAAAGAATCCGCTTCGATGCAGAATTGTTGCTGCTGCTGCAATTCTGGTAGCGGGATGGCGTCGTCATGCTGTTGCGCATCGCGGCATTCAGGCAAAAATGATCATACAACCTGTTCCGTTTCTTCTGCTCCATGCGCAGCTCCGCTGGCGGCTCTCTCTCCAAACGTTCTTGACCAGTGGATTGATCCGGCGTTTGGAACGAATGAGACAATCAATGTCTCCACGACAGAAAAATTTGCAAACGCACGCGAATCACTTCTTTCAGGAACATCGAATTCCCTTTTCCATCCCCCGCAATCTTCGTTCTTACTTCTTTCGTAATCCGTAATCTAACAATTGATCTCCCTTGAAATTAGGGAGATGCCTTGCTGTACTTCAATCAAATGAAAGAAGGGAATTCTCTATGCGATGGTGTTTCTTTTTTGCACTGTCATGTTTATTAATTATTAGCGGGGAGCAAGCGATAGCCGCCGATCCCGACTCGCTCAACAATCGGGTCGTTCAGCTTCCCGAAGTAACAATTACATCAAGTCCTTTTGAACGTCAGGTGCCGGTGAGTTCAATTGCCGTCTCTCCCGTGGATATTCAACAAACTGTCGCCACGGATTCGTGGGATCTTCTCCGCCAAACGGCGGGGCTCGAGGTTCACGAACAGGGACAAGGCCCCGGTTTTGCTTCGGATGCATCCATCCGCGGTTTCAGCTCAGACCATTCCACGGATATGGCGCTCTGGATCGACGGCGTTCCGATCAACGAACCGGTCAACGGACATGCAGAAGGGTACGATGATTTTAATCTATTGATGCCCGAGGCGGTGAGTTCGATGAATCTTATCAAAGGACCGACCAGCGCACTCTATGGAAATTTTGCCATGTCCGGCATCCTGAACATACGAACGCTCGAAAAAATGGACGGAACAAATGTGTGGCTCTCCGGAGGTTCGTACGGGAAACTGAACGGAACAATTCTTACCGGTTTTGACAACGGCGGGAACAGCGGTGTTTTCGGCGTTCGCGCGATCCATGAAGACGGCTGGAGGCCGAACAGCGGCTATGATCTCGAGCAAGGACATGCCCGTTTCGTGCAGAACCTTTCGCCAATTGCAACGCTCGATGCAGGAATGGAATTATATGCGGCGAATTGGGCTTCTCCCGGCTCGCTCACCCAAGATCAATTCGATCAGCACGATTATAATGTTGTTGCGAATTCTACCGACGGCGGGTTTAAGCGCCATGCGCAGGAACGCATCAGCCTCCGCGTTTCGCCCGACTCCGTCATGTTCTGGCGGACAACGCTGTACTCGACTCAGGGACGATGGCAGCTGTATCTCACGACGCCCCCCGAAGGAGGAATTACTGAAGGGTCAGGAAGTCAAACTGAAGAGGAGGATACACGGTACGGCTTTGGCGGCACGAGCGCCCTCACATGGGTTTTCCCTCATGCCGAAGTAACAATGGGAGTCGAAGGAAAATTCGACCATGCAGAATACGAAAACTGGATGACCACGAACAGAGTGCGCGATTCTTCTCAAATCCTTTTGTCGGCGCGGCAGGAGGCAGAAGCGGTGTTTCTGCAATCGGAAGAACGGGCCGACAGGTTCACGTTCACTGTCGGCGTGCGATACGATCTGCTGAACGATTTCTCTGACCCGGCCGGTGCGCCGTCGGCAAGCGACACGAAGGGAATATTCTCGCCGAAGCTCGGTGCGATGTATTTTCTGGCCGACGATCTTTCACTCTATGCGAATGTTTCGCGCGGCTTTCGTTCCACAGACGGCACAATCGAAACCCCCTCGCTTCCTTTTATCACCGCATGGGCATACGAGGCAGGAACAAAATTCGATAAAGGCGTTGTCAGCGGGAGCGTTGCACTGTTTCTCATGGACGTCAGCAACGAACAGACGTTCGATCCGATAACGCTGATTTCCACCAGCGGCGGAAGCAGCCGCAGGCAGGGAGTAGAAGCGGACGCTGCGGTTCAGCTAACAAATGGAATTCGCTTAACCGCGGACTGGACGTTCAACGATGCCCGCTACAGGAACCTGGTTTCGGATGCCGGCGACTCTCTCTCCGGCGCCCGCGTTTATAACACCTCCAAGTACATCGGCATCGCCGCATTGGATATTACGCCCCATGCCAACTGGAACATTAAACTGAGCTCGAACGTCGTCGGTCCCTACAGTCCTTTCGACGAACCGGGCGTGGTTCTCCCGTCGTACGCTGTTTTCTCTTTGACTGTGGGAGTGCATGCAGGCAGCGCTCTTATTCAGATAGGGGTAAAGAATCTCGGAGACAAAACATATCCTGAATTAGTCGCAGGAGGGTATGTTGACCCCGGGCAGCCGCGGTCGGTGTACGCAACAGTGAGGTATTCGCTGTGAGTTTTTAAGGTGGTGCCATGACTCGCCTTACAATTGAGTCATGGCATCATCACGATACGCATAATTCAATTTTTAACGCAGGAAATATTCAAGTCAAAGGCTGAATACACTATGAAGAAGATTCTTTTTTTGGGACTGGTCTTTGGTCTCGTATCGATAACAGGATGCAATCAGCAAAATAGAACGGCCAGCTATCAAATTCCGGAAGCTTCTCACGATGAAAAGGGAACATTTAAAAACATTAAGGTTGATAACGCCAATGACCCTGTTTGCGGGATGACGCTGACGGCAGGCATCGGCGATACAGCCCATTATAGTGGGAAGGTATACGGCTTTTGCTCAACGGGATGCAAGAACAAATTTGTGCAAAAGCCGATGGATTATGTTGCGGTACCGCAGCAGGCTGGCACATCAATCATCCAATAACTCCGACTACCGAAGATCGTAAATTTTCTTTACTTTAACGATCAAGGTTGACATCGTCTCTATGCACTATATTCTCATCTTCCTCACCGGCTTTTTCGGAAGCATGCACTGCGTTGGCATGTGCGGGGCCATCGTCGCCGCATATTCCACGCAAGATAATTTTCGGAGCAAAATCACCGCTGGAAAATGGAGCCCCTTCCTCAAACATCTTTCATATAATTTCGGGCGCGTGCTGTCGTACATTTTTGTCGGTGCTCTGCTTGGAGCAATTGGCGGAGGGTTTTCAGGATTGCAGTCGGCAGGGGAATGGTTTTCGACCGCTGCGGGTGTGCTGCTTGTTCTCTCAGGAATTTGGATGTTGAGGATTTTTCCGTGGATGGGATTCATGCAGAAAATATCTTTGTCTTCAGAGAAAAAGTCATTCCTGCTGAATCTTTATACGAAATCGTATGGCGCTTTGCTCGCATCGCCTGCCGTCGAGAGCAAGTTCTACATCGGATTGCTTACACCGCTTTTGCCGTGCGGATTGCTCTATTCAATGTTCGTGATAGCTGCCGCTTCCGGAAGTGCGCTGAACGGAGCCGTTGCCATGGCACTATTTGGATGCGGCATTGTTCCATCGCTTGTTATTGTTGGATTTGTATCGACGTTCTTCCGTTTCCGGTTGCGTGTGTGGGGAGATAAACTTGCAGCGATGATGATAGTAGTCATGGGAATAATAATGGTAATGAGAGGCTTAGGCATCCCCATGCCGTGGATCATGATGATGATGGGAGGCGGGCATCATCATCATGGAATGTAAGATGTCAAACAGTATCGAGAAGCTATCTCAAAAATGGTCTTGCGCTGGCCCTTCTGCCGAAGGGATCCCTTTGGGAAGTAAGCGATCCCGCTCGAAGAGCGGGAGAGCGCATCGAAGGATCATGTGATGTGTTTTTGAATTAGCTCCTTGAACTTTTACGACGTAACCCTCCCGCGCAGTTCTTGACACCACAAGAGGCACACGAGGATTCAATAAGTACGGGAATGCGTTTCCTTGGGCTATCACTTTTCGTGGGTCGGATGGAAATCCACCACGATCCCCTGATCCCCGCAACCGGAAGACTCAAGTTGAAATGTAGGATGATTGATGCCGAACCGGTGTTCCAATTCGTGCTCTAACTGTGAGCTGATTTTATTGCCGCTGCTTATCAATTGATCCTGCACGACAATGTGCACGCTCAGCGCGCGCATCCTAGAAGACAATCCCCAGATGTGCAGATGGTGAACGTTCTCGACGCCCGGAAACGATTGAAGATATGCTGCCACTTCATCTAAGTCGATTCCTCGCGGCGTCCCTTCGGTCAGGATGTGCACAGTCTCGGCAACAATACTCCATGCGCTCTTGATGATGAAGAGTCCGATGCCGATCGATACGATCGGGTCGAGGATGCGCCAATCTTTCCATGCGATGATTCCCGCAACCACAACCACAGCAAGCGATTCCACAGCATCGGTAAGGAGATGCAGGTAGGCGCTTTTCATGTTGAGATCATGGTGCGCATGCGTTTTCAGCAACAGTGTAGCGGCTGTATTCACAACGAAACCAACGATGGCAATGATGAGCATCCATTCACCGGCGACAGGCTCCGGATGGGCAAACCGCTGGATTCCTTCATAGATAATGTACATACCGATCAGCACCAGCGCCGTTGCATTGATAAACGCTACAAAAATTTCAACACGCACATATCCGTACGATTTTTCCGAATTCGATTTCCATTGAACCATGCGTAAAGCGACGTAGCTCAAGATCAATGCGAAAAAATCGCTGAGATTGTGGAGCGAGTCGGAAATTAAGGCAAGGCTGTTGGTGAGAATGCCCCCGACAAACTCGACAATAAAGATGAGCGCATTAAGAATAATGGCGATGACAAGATGCCTGCCGGTCGTCGGGGTATGGGAATGCTTTTCCGCCATTATCGTTACAAAATTGTAAACTCAGTACGTGGACTGACGCTAAAATCTTTCAGACAAGATTAATTACGAGCGCCTCTATGTGTAAAGCGGCAAGGTTGTCCTTCTCCTGAAGGGATGGCTTGGCCAGATGCGTTCACCCGCTCTTCGAGCGGGATCACTTACTTCCCAAAGGGATCCCTTCGGGACAGGATGAACATAGCCTGTTCACCCTGAGCAATCCCGTTCCGCTAAAGCGGAACGGGAGCGTCGAAGGGCATATTCATGGACAAAAGGCCCACCCGATTGTCCGACTCGTTGACTATTATTCTTCCTTCGCTCTCATAGTATCCCAGAGTGCATATGAAAACAAAAGGGCGAACATGATCAATCCTGTAATTTCTCCGGAATGCGAGTCTGCCCACGCGCTCATATACCAATTTGCATAACCGAAATTCCAGACTTCCTGGTCGAAGAATTTCAGGAATGCATTCAATACTCCAAACAACGATCCGCCTGCAATAAATCCCGAAGCGATCAATGTCCCGCGCGAAAAGCGAGCGTTGTTTAATTTCTCATTCTTGGTCCGTGTCGTCACCCACCATGCGATAAGGCCGCCGAATACCAGCGGCGTATTCAACTCCTGCGGAATGTACATTCCAAGCGCGAATGCAAGCGGCGATATTTGCACCATTGTAAGGATCAGCGCGATCACGGCGCCAACGGCATAGAGGACCCATGGGGCGGAGACGTTGGACATGAGCGGCTGGATAACGGCCGCCATTGCATTCGCCTGCGGCGCCACCATCGCGTGCTCGCCTTTGAAGCCGAACGATTTGTTGAGAACGATGATAACTCCGCCGACCGTTGCCGCTGAAACGAGCACGCCGAGGAATTTCCATGTTTCCTGTTTTTTCGGCGTCGAGCCGAGCCAATAGCCTATTTTGAGGTCTGTAATGAATCCGCCGGCAACAGAAAGTGCGGTGCAGACAACTCCGCCGATGATCAGCGCACTAACCATCCCCGATGTGCCCGTCAATCCGATCTGCACAAGAACAAAAGACGACAGGATCAGCGTCATCAACGTCATTCCGGACACCGGATTCGTGCCGACGATCGCTGTTGCATTTGCGGCGACGGTCGTAAAGAGGAATGATACAATCATCACGATCAACAAGCCTGCTACTGCATGCGTGAAATTAAAGACCACGCCGCCGTAAAAGAAAACAAAGATAAGCAGCGCTGTCAACAAAATGAGGAGGGCCACAAAAAGCATTTTGATATCTGTCTGCCAACGAACGGTAGTTTCCGTTCCGGCAGTTTTTGCATGAAAGATTTCTTTGTACGCCAGGGAGAACGCTCCGCCGATAATTTTCGACGAGCGGATAATGCCGATAATTCCCGCCATCGCAATACCGCCGATGCCGATCTGCCTGACATAATTGCGGAAGATTTCTTCCGCCGACATGTCCGCAATGAGTTTGGTGGCCGTTGCGCCCAACGGAATGGTCAGCGCATGCCCGACCTCGTACACCAGGGGTACAAGGACAAACCATGAAAGGAACGAGCCGGCAGCAATAATCGCCGAGTACTTCAGGCCGACGATGTAACCGAGCCCAAAGACCATCGCCGACACATCGATCTTCGCCACCATCTTCACCTTATTAGCCAGCACTTCACCGTAGTGAATCATCCTCGATGAGACTACTTCGGACCACCATCCGAATGCGCTGAACGTGAAATCGAAAATGCCGCCGATCAATCCGCTCACCACCAGCACCGTTGCCTGCGATCCCCCCTTTTCACCCGCGACAAGGATTTCTGTCGTTGCCGTCGCTTCGGGAAAAGGAAGTATTCCGTGCATGTCCTTCACAAAATATTTTCTAAAGGGGATCAGGAACAGAATTCCGAGGAAGCCGCCTGCGGCCGAGGCAAAGAACACTTGGAAGAAATTTGCCGGAAGGTCGAGAATGTACAAGGCGGGGATCGTAAAAATTGCGCCCGCGACAATGACGCCCGAGCTTGCGCCGATCGACTGGATGATAACGTTCTGTCCGAGCGAGCCTTTTCGTTTGAAAGCCGCCGAAAGTCCAACTGCGAGAATTGCGATAGGAATCGCAGCTTCAAAGACCTGGCCGATTTTCAACCCTGAGTATGCCGCAGCCGCAGAAAAGAGGACTGCCATTACCAAGCCCCAGCCGACCGACCATGGAGTTACTTCCTCATACGATTTGTTTGGATCCATGATCGGGCGGTACTCTTCGCCCTCTTTTAATTCTTTGTATGCATTGTTCGGAAGAGTGTTGGAGGGAGTGGCGGGTGTTTCCATGCGAGCGTTCCTTCAAGATGAGTTTATCAACCGCCAGGGGAAAAACTCTTTGCGCCCTGGCGGTTAGAAAAAGTTAGCTTCGTTCAGCCCAGAGTTGCACAAGGTTGACGACCGTTTCGACAGCTTTTTCCATTCCGTAGACAGATGCCCATTCATTCTTGCAATGATAATTCTGTCCGCCGGTAAAAATATTCGGCGTCGGCAAACCATTTTCTGTTAACCGCGAACCGTCGGTGCCGCCGCGAATCGGCTGCCATTTCGGTTGGAGTCCGGATCGTTTCGTGGCTTCTTCAAGGCAATCGAGAAGCCGCGGATCGTTGCCGAGACCGTCTTTCATATTTCGGTACTGCTCGATGATCTTCAATTCAATTTTTGCTTTCGGATGGAGCGGCCCCACTTCCGCGATGATCTTTTCCAGTTTCTGTTTGAGCACCTTCAATCCCGGGGTATTGAAATCGCGGAGGAGAATTTTCAGCGTCGATTTTGATTCTTCCCCTTCCACGGTGTGCGGATGAATGTACGGCTCGTAGCCTTCAGTCGTTTCCGGCGCGGTGTCTTTCGGCATACGCGCGATGATATCTGCCATCGTGCGGATGGAGTTTACCATGATTCCTTTTGCCGATCCGGGGTGAATGTTTCTCCCATGCACGGTAATGACTGCCTGGTCCGCGCTGAATGTCTCTTTGTTCAACTCACCAGGAGTATCGCCGTCGACCGTGTAGGCAAATTTAGCGCCGAATTTTCTTATGTCGAAATATTTTGTCCCCGCGCCGATCTCTTCATCGGGAGTAAAACCGATGCGGATGTCGCCATGAAGAAAGGCCGGGTCGTTCAGGAGCGTCTGTGCCGCCGTCATGATGATTGCGAGACCTGCTTTATCGTCCGCACCGAGAAGCGTTGTGCCGTCGCTGGTGACGACTTTTTTCCCGACGTTATGACGCAATTCCGGATTCTCCGAATCCTTGATGACAACCGACTTGTCACCCGGCAGCACAATGTCGCCGCCCTTATAGTCGATGACCTGCGGCTTCACGTTCGCGCCGCTTTCCGATGGGGACGTGTCGACATGTGAGATCAGTCCGACAACAGGGACTTTGCCGTATGCTTTATGAGACGGCGGGAGGTTTGACGGAACCGTTGCCATCACGTACCCATACTTGTCAATAGCGGCGTCTTCTATTCCCAGATCTTTCAATTCTTTTACGAGCAGGTTTAAAAGGTCGAGTTGCTTTGCTGTGCTTGGGTATGAATCGGCGTCTTCTTTCGACTGCGTGTCGATTTTCACATAGCGGAGAAGACGATCCAGAACACTTTCATTCATCATGCGATCCTCGGGGAAAATGTTTTTGTTGAACTCAACTGTCGGAAGGTTCATGACACCTATCGAGATTGAGCTTTTCTTTGTTTCAAGCCTTCCGATGGTTCGTTATATGCGAAGGTTGTTCAATGCGAGAAGATAGCAAGTTTGCATGAAAAAAGCAGGTGAAATATTTTCTCCCAATAAAAGTTCCCGCGATAAAGGAAGTTCTCAATTCTTTTTGAATGCGAAAGAAAGATTAAAAAAAGTAAACGAGGATTTTGACATAATCCAAAGTTAATATTTTTGTTTTCTTTGATTGCAATTTTAAGAAAAGCCAGCCTCGGCACTTTACAAACCGGGGTTTAAACATCAAAACCGTAACTTTATACAGCGGCATAGTTTTTGCACCTTTTGCCGCTATAAAGATACTGTTCACATCACGACGTTTACCGCTACACCCCACATCAAAAGTTTGAATCAGCAGCACCATTCTTCAAAATTTTTTCGAATAAATTTATTCCCCCGGAGGTTTGTATGTCAGAGTATGTAAAGGCCTTAATGGCTGATGTAAAAGCAAAAAATCCCAGCGAGCCGGAATTCCATCAGGCAGTCCAAGAAGTTCTTGACTCTCTCAGCATCGTATTGGACAAGCATCCAGAATATCGCAATGCAAAGATTCTCGAGAGAATTATTGAACCCGAACGAGTCATTATGTTCCGTGTCCCATGGACGGACGACCGTGGAACAATTCACGTGAACCGTGGATACCGCATTGAGATGAACAGCGCGATCGGCCCGTACAAAGGCGGGCTCCGTTTCCATCCGTCCGTGACGCTCGGCATTTTGAAGTTCCTTGCATTTGAGCAAGTATTCAAAAACAGTTTGACGACCCTGCCGATGGGCGGAGGTAAGGGCGGATCGGATTTCGACCCGAAAGGGAAGAGCGACAACGAAGTGATGCATTTTTGCCAGAGCTTCATGACCGAGTTGTCCCGCCACATCGGGCCCGACACGGACGTGCCGGCAGGCGATATCGGCGTCGGCGGACGGGAAATTGGTTTTCTCTTCGGCCAGTACAAAAGATTACGGAACGAATTTACCGGCGTGTTGACGGGGAAAGGCCTGAACTGGGGAGGCTCTCTTATACGCCCCGAAGCTACGGGCTACGGCGCTGTCTACTTCGCGTCGGAAATGTTGTCGACAAAAGGACAAACCCTCGAAGGGAAGAAATGTCTTGTCTCCGGCAGCGGAAACGTCGCTCAATATACCGTCGAGAAGATAAATCAACTCGGCGGCAGAGCATTGACCTTGTCCGATTCCAACGGCTATATTTATGACGAAGAAGGGATTTCGAAAGAGAAACTATCCTTCGTGATGGAACTGAAAAACGTGCGCCGCGGAAGGATCAAAGAATTCGCGGATAAGTATAAAAGCGCAGTGTTCATTCCAATCGACCCAAAGGCAAACCATAATCCGCTGTGGAACCACAAAGCCGATTGCGCTTTTCCAAGTGCGACGCAAAATGAGATCAATGCCGACGATGCGCAGAACCTTCTCAAGAATAAGGTCTATGTCGTTGCCGAAGGTGCAAACATGCCGACAACGCTCGACGGTGTAAAGTTGTTCCTCGATGCCGGAATTTTATTCGGTCCTGCAAAGGCAGCGAATGCCGGCGGAGTCGCCGTTTCCGGTTTAGAGATGGCACAAAACAGTATGCGCGTGCCGTGGACCCGTGAAGAAGTTGACAATCGCCTCCATCTTATTATGAAGAGTATTCATAAGACGTGCGTTGAGATGGCCAACCGGTTCGGGACGCCGGGAAATTATGTTAACGGCGCAAACATCGGCGGATTCCTTAAAGTCGCCGATTCGATGATCGACCAGGGATTAGTATAACAATCTCCGAAGAAAAAAACGCAGGCGAGTAAATTCCTTCTCGCCTGCTTTTATTTTTGCTTTTTCTTTATTACCATTCCTCAATGCAAACCATCGATCCCCTCTGGGTTGAACACGGTTACGGTGCCCGCGTCCAGGGTTTTCAAAACCTGGCCCGCTTCCGCGTTCGCGACATTCTTCTTGTCTCCAGCCTTTACGATTCATACCTGTTTGAAGAAGACGGAAGGCTGTACGAGTTAATCCGAAACGAATATCAAGGATTGAACTTAAGCCATTCGCCGGAACTCACCCGGGTGTCGAGCGGGAAAGATGCACTCGTGCTGGCGAAAGAAGAGAATCGCTTCGATATGATCATCACAACGCTGCATATCGAAGACATGCATGCTGCGACGTTCGCGCGGATGGTGCATGAAGCCGGATTGAATGTCCCAATCGTGGTGCTGGCGTATGATAACCGTGAATTGACTGAATTGTTCGCGCACCACGATACGTCGGTGTTTGACAGGGTATTTATCTGGCAGGGAGATTTTCGTATCATCATCGCCATCATCAAGTACGTTGAAGACCGGTTAAACGTCGAAAACGATACCCGCGCTGCGGGCGTCCAATCGATCATTCTTATTGAAGACAATGTCCGCTTTTATTCGTCCTATCTTCCGCTCATCTACACCGAGACGCTGAAACAATCGCTGCGGCTGATCTCCGAAGGAATTAATCTTTCAGATAAATTCCTGAGGATGCGTGCGCGGCCGAAAATTCTTCTCTGCACGACATACGAAGAAGCGTGGGAGTATTACCGGAAATACCAGGACTATATTCTCGGAGTGATCTCGGATATTGATTTTTTCCGTGAAGGGGTTCAAAACCCTCAGGCCGGCATCGAATTTGCAAAGAATGTAAAAATTGAACATCCCGACATTCCGATTTTGCTTCAATCGAATATGCGGGAGAACGAGAAACAGGCGCGGTTAGTCGGCGCCTCGTTCCTGCTCAAGGATTCTCCGACGCTGCTGGAAGATTTGCGGCAGTTCATGGTACAGTATTTCAGCTTTGGCGACTTTGTATTCCGCACACAGGATGGGGTTGAGGTGGGCCGGGCACACGATTTAAAGACACTCGAAGAACAACTCCATCTGGTGCCCGAAGAAAGCATTCGCTACCACGGCGAACGGAATCACTTTTCGAATTGGCTCAAGGCGCGCACGGAATTCTGGCTCGCCCACCGCCTGCGCCCGCGCAAGGTGTCGGATTACCCGTCCGTGACGGCTCTCCGTGCCGACCTTATCGCCTCTTTGCGCGACTACCGCCAGCTTCGCCAGCGGGGGAGTATTACAGATTTTACGAAAGAAACGTTCGACGCGTCGAATAGTTTTGCGCGTATCGGCAGCGGTTCGTTGGGCGGGAAAGCTCGCGGCCTGGGGTTTGTCAACCTTCTTATCAACAGTCACGATGTGCGCGACAGGTTTGACGGTGTGAAAATTTTTGTCCCATCGTCAGTGGTAATCGGAACGGATGTTTTCGATCAATTTTTGGACGACAACCGGCTTCGGAGTTACGCTCTTAACGCCGACGACGATACCGAACTTACCCGGCGATTCCTCGAGGCGAAAAAATTTCCGGACGAGATACTGAATGACCTGGCGGCATTTCTCGAGCTCGTGAATGAGCCGCTCGCTGTTCGCTCGTCGAGCCTGCTGGAGGACTCCCAATACCATCCGTTCGCCGGTGTGTACGAAACATATATGATTCCGAATAATGACCCCGACCGGCGAAGCAGGCTGAAAGAACTCGTGAAAACGATTAAGCGTGTCTATGCTTCAACGTTTTACCGGTCCGCAAAAGATTATATTCGCGTGACATCGTACCGGCTTGAAGAAGAAAAAATGGCGGTGATCATCCAGAAGATGGTTGGTGTGCCGCACAACAATAAATTTTATCCGGATTTTTCCGGTGTCGGGAAATCGTACAATTTCTATCCTCTCCAGCCGCAAACGCCGCAGGACGGCATTGCGTCGGTCGCGTTGGGCCTCGGAAAAATCATCGCCGACGGCGGAAATGTTCTCCGTTTCTGCCCGAAACATCCCCTTCAGCTCCAACAATTGATGTCGATCGACGACGTTATCCGAAACAATCAGAATGAATTCTTCGGACTTGTCCTTAATGAGCGTGAGGACGCGATTGTTGTTACCCGCGACATGCTGGTGAAAAAATTCGACCTGCATATCGCCGAATACGATGGTACATTGAATGCAATCGGCTCGACGTACTCCCACGAAAACAATTCTATTTCCGACGGCATATCGAGACAGGGAACTCGTTTGGTCACCTTCGCGCCGGTATTGAAGGGACAGCTATTTCCCCTCCCCAAAATTCTTGAACTACTTCTCGACATGGGAAGCTGGGGGATGGGCTCGGCTGTGGAAATAGAATTCGCCGTTAATCTCTCCGTGCCGAACGGAAAACCGAAAGAATTCGGCCTGCTCCAGATGCGCCCGCTGGTCATCAGCCGGGAGTTGGAAGAATTGAACGTTGAAGAGATCGACCCGGCAGGACTGGTGTGCCAGAGTTTGCAGGTTTTGGGGAACGGCGTCATCAAAGATATTCACGATATCGTCGTTGTGGACATCAACCGGTTCGACCGGGCGAAAACCCGCGAAGTCGGCTGGGAGGTGAGCCGGCTCAACATGAAACTGGTTTCGGAGAACACGCCGTACCTTCTCATCGGCGTCGGACGATGGGGGACGCTCGACCCGTGGCTTGGAATTCCCGTCACGTGGGATCAAATCTCCGGAGCCCGCGCAATCGTCGAAGCGAACATGAAAGATTTCAATGTCGCTCCGTCGCAAGGGTCGCACTTTTTCCAGAACCTCACGTCATTTATGGTCGGATATTTCACGGTCAACGCTCAGGCGAATCAAGGGTTTATTGATTGGGACTGGCTTGGCGCGCAGCATGCCGTAGAAGAAATGACTTACACGCGCCACATCCGCTGCGAAAAACCAATCACGGTCAAAATGAACGGGCACAAGAACAAAGGAATTATTTTGAAACCGGGGGTGTAACTGACGCGGAGTGTTTTTCCCTCCACTAGAAGGGGAGGGTCAGTTCCAAAAGGACTCCCTCGGGGGTGGGGTTAGCAGTTCAGAATTTCTTCTGCAGTTCATCCAGCCTTTTTAAATTCTCGGTCGCCGTTTGGTTCTCGGGATCGATTTGAATTGCCCGCGTGTAGTATTCGCGAGCCTTGACATACGATTTCATGTTCTGGTATGCAATCCCGGCTTGAATGTTCGCGTCGGTGCTTCGTGCGTTCAATTCCAGCGCGCGTTCGTACTGTTTGATTGCATCCTCGAACAACGCTGCGCCGTTGTAGGCAATGCCAAGATAATAATGGATGTCGTAAAAATCGTTTCCGCGTGCAAGCGCCTGTGTCAGCAAATCGATCATCGGCTTGAAATTTGAATTCTTGAAGTAATTGGTATACAAGAATCGGTAGGCGGAATAATACAGCGTGTCGGTAGAAACGGCTTTCTGGAAAAAGTTGTTCGCCTTATAGCTGTCTCCGATGCGGTCATACAGCTTTCCAAGGGCGAAGGCGGCCGGGGCGTAGTCTTCGGCAATGAGCATCGCGTCTTTATAGTGTTCTGCCGCTCCGTCTGTGTTTCCCTTTTCTTCCGCCGCTTCGCCGTCGCGCATATGTGCGAGCACTTCGCTCGGAATCTTCTTCTCCCGCGTGTCGATGAGAATACGCAGGCCATCCATCCTGTTCGTCAATTCATGGTCGTAGGATGTCTTCATCACCTGAAAGATTTCTTTCCGCGCGTCCGTAAAATTTAAGAAATAGAAATCGTTCACCGCTGTCAGTACCGAATAAAAGGGGAGCGGAAACTGTGCCGAGTCTCTGCTGAGATTGGCAAGGAACCCTGCAGGGAACAGCTCTAATCTGTTCTTCCAGCGCTCGTTTGCAATGCGGGTGAACGTTTCGTACGATTCTTCGATATTATATTTTTTTAACCGGGCGGAAAGTTCTTCAGGAATCGTAAAAGTCATTTCTCTTGCCGCCGAATCCGCGAAGTTGACGGATGCAAAGGCATACGCAAGTGCTTCAACAATGTACTTGTACTTGAAGTCGATTCTCCCTCCCGACGACCCTGCAATAATCCATCGCACGTTGAAATCGTCGAGCGCTTGATGAAGCGAGTCGAGGGCAGTATGCGAGCGTTGGATTGCGCTTCGCGCTTTTTCCATCAACGGTGCAACGGTTTCATCCGCGGCAGAAATGCCGAGCGACTGGTCGGCAAGCGAATCTTCGACGAACTGAAATTTCGGAACAGCTTCTCTGTTTGCCGCGATCTTCTGCTTTATGCCAGCGCCGCTCGCCATCGTTTTCGAAAGGCTGTCGAACTTCTCTTCAAAGTATTTTGTGAATCCCTCTAACCGTTTTTCCTTGGCGGTAGAGTATGTAGGAAAAATTGCAAGCCCCTGGTCGCCGAGGATCGTGTTAAAGTTCGCGATCGCTTCTTTATAGCACAAGGCGTTCAACGCCTTGTCCGCAGCATCGAAATACCGCGTTACCTTTGAATAGCCGGCCCAGTATTCCTGCGGCACTTTCACTTCAATTCTTGCCACTCCGTTGTTGAGCGGATACTCGAATGCGAACGGTTTGTTGAGCGCGAATGTTTTTCGAAATCCGATCAGCACGATCGTGCTGTCGCCGTTGGCAATTATATTGTCCGCAAAATCCGGATGAAGCCGTAACGAATCCTGCGTCAACGAAAACTGCGGGAGGTTCTCTTTAAGGAAATCTGGGTCGATAGTCCAGCTTCCTTCATTTTGAAGGAGAAAATAATAATACGTCCCGCTATTCACATTTTCACAATTAAGCTTCGTCTCGCTTTTCTGGGTTGAGAGGGTAAGCCTGACAAATCTGGGTCCGCCCATATTGAACAGGCCGGATTTTTCGGCAATTTTTAGTTTTATTGAAACGGGATTTTGCTGAGCGTTTGCCCCGGAAAACAGGAAAAAAAACGGCAGGAAAACGGAAAGGAAGAAGTTTTTCATGGAATTCTTAAAACCGCAGTAAGAACCGTCAATAGCCAAAAACACTCAAAAAGTCGAATTGAATATATAAAACGGAGGGGCGAGAGTCAATTGCTTTTCTCTTCGGCCGGCTTTCTTCGGTGTGATAAGGAGCCTTGACAAAGAGATGACTTTTTCCCATACTTGTGAACATTCTGCGTTCTTCTCGCCGATCCCCAACCGATGAGCGATCGACT
Source organism: uncultured Chitinophagaceae bacterium (assembly GCA_964642725.1). Taxonomy (GTDB): domain Bacteria; phylum Bacteroidota; class Ignavibacteria; order UBA10030; family UBA8401; genus JAGVPT01. The sequence goes on along the minus strand of CAZXQG010000012.1, from coordinate 35,178 downwards.
ATACTCCCAATAATTGTCGTTTGAAAAAAGGGAATATATGATTTCAAGGGTCTCACTGCTCGCATTCTTTTCCGCGGTATTCCTCTGTTTAGTGGAATTGTCTGCGCAGGAATTATACGTTGAACCCATTCAACACGCCACGGTTGCGAGAAACACGATTTACACCGCAAAAATCGCCTCGGGGGGAGGGCTTCTTGCTTTAGCCGGATTAGACAAATCAATAAAGATTATTGACCCCGTAACTCTGCGGGAAAAGTGTACTCTAACCGGGCGCAGTTCGAGGATATTGACCCTTGCAATTACTGCAGACGGAAAGTATCTCGTTTCAGGAGGGGCGAACGGACTTCTTTCTTTTTGGAGCGTTGCCGATAGTACACTGTTAAAAGAGTTTCCGGCACACGGAAAAGGTCTTGGAGTTCGCTCGCTCGACATTGATGCGGGGGGAAGAATTGTCAGCGGCGGAGGCGACGGAGAAATAAAACTTTGGACAATGGCATCGGACGACGTTCTTGGTATGCTTCCCAATGGAACGGATGAGAGCGAAGTGCTCGGTGTTAGTTTCAACCCGGCTGGGAACCGGGTTGCCGTTGCAAACGCCGACGGCGCCGTCAGAATTTTTGACCCGCAAAAGTATGTTCTTCTCAATACTCTAACGGAGGTTAAAAACAAAGCGACCGTCGTAACGTTCAGTCCGAACGGCAAGTATCTTGCCGCCGGGGGAGCAGACTCAACGATCAGAGTCTGGGATGCTCAAAATTTTTCTCTCCTCCATACAATGCGCGGAAATTCAAGCGCCATTACATCGCTCGCTTTCAACCCGAACAACTCATGGCTTGCTGCAACGGGGAACGGAATAGCGGTCTGGGATGTCACGACGGGGGTCCTGCGGAAAAGCATCGCGGATACCGGCATCGTCTACGCCGCTGCGTTGTTTCTGCCGGATAGTTCCACTCTTGTCGGGGTAACAGTATCCGGCGCCGTGCAGACATTTTCTGTTCTAACCCGAAAGCCGGACAGAGAACCGCCGACGATTGTTCTTCAACAGCCGGTTCTGAAAGACGGGGAAACCTGCAAAGTGTTCGCAAACGAAATTGAACTTACGGGCATTGCTTCTGATGAAAGCGGCGTTAAAGAAGCGACGGTTGCAGGGCAATCGGTTGCGTTGATGGAATTGACCGCTGATGAAAGATCGCAGTTCGGTACAAAGATTCCGTCAAAAGCATTTTCCGGTCTCGTGCAGCTCCCGCTTGTCGGTGCGAACGATATTTCTCTTACTGCAACGGATACACGGGGGAATGTTGCGACCAAAAATATCCGCATTCAGCGGCTGACAAAGGAATCCGCCGTAGAGATTGTCAACCCAAAAGAAAACGCGGAGACGGACCAGGCGTCGGAAAATCTGGAATTCAAAATATGGTTCGATTACTCGCGGTATACTATTTCACTCAATACCATTGAAATTGCCGGCAAGGAAAATATTCCCCGGAAGCTGTCGGGCATTCTTCAATCTGAAACGATTCCTCTTTCGTCGGGGTTCAACCAGGTTCAGTTCGCTGTCTACGGCAAGAACGGCGAAAAGATTTCAAAAGTCATTAATATTAACCGCCGCATTTTGGCGAACGCGGCTTCTGTCGAGGCCGACAAACCGCGGCGGAACCCTTCAGGCCAGCCGCAGCAATGGGCGGTCGTGATCGGGATTTCAGAGTACTCGAATCCGTTGATCAAAAACCTCAGCTATGCGGAACGTGATGCCCGCGACTTTGCGGAGTTTTTGAAGAGCCCGGCCGGCGGCGGTTTCGAGCCGGACCACATGAAAATTCTTCTAAACAAAGATGCAACGCGGCAAAACGTTGAACAGGCGCTCTATAATTTTCTCCGACAGACCATCGACAAAGATTTGGTGATCATCTACTTCGCCGGACATGGCGCTTCGGAGCCGGCGAACCCGAACAACAACTATTTATTGACGTACGACAGCGACCCGAATTCCCTTGAAACGTCCGCCTTTCCTATGTGGGATGTCAACACGGCACTGACGCGATACATTCCTTCGAAGCGCGTCATCGTATTTTCCGATGCATGTCATAGCGGAGGAATCAGCTCCGACGTGGCGACGCGCGGGGTCTCGCTCACCGAAACGAATCTCATCAATCAATATCTTTCCGATTTGTCGAGATCGAAGGAAGGAACAATAGTTTTCACCGCAAGCCAGGCCGGAGAGGTGTCGCAAGAGCTTGATAAATTCGGGCACGGGGTTTTCACGTATTTTTTGCTGAAGGGGATGAAAGGCGAAGCCGACATCAACAACGATTACACGGTTACGATCGGAGAATTGATGGACTACGTCGAAGAAAATGTCAAACGTCAAACCAAAGGAAACCAGCATCCGACCCGCAATCAAGGGAACTACGACAAGGATATGACCATTTCGCTCGTTCCCCATTGAAATCGCCCGGTCGCTATCTCCATTCATGAAAGGATAATACGTAATGGCTGTAAGACTATGGTCCAGAATCTTCCTGATGATCTTTTTGTCGGGAGTATTGTCAATCGTCTATGCGCAAGACGCATCCCCCGACAATAATATCCAGTACAACTGGGCGTTTGTCGCGCGGGGCGGAAATCCGGGAAATCGGCGAATCGGAGTTGTCACCAAGGATACGTCGTTAAAAACCGGAGATGAATTCAAATTGTTTGTCAACCTGGTCAAGCCGGCGTTCATTTACGTGATCCATAAGAGCTCCGCTAACGAGCTGTCGCTGCTGTTCCCCTACGACAGCGCGATGTTCGAGAAAGACTACAAGCTCGACAAGAATTACTACATCCCGAAAGGCCGTGAATGGTACAGGCTAGATAAGAATACGGGGACGGAAACATTTTACGTGCTCGCCTCATCCGAGCGGCTGACAGACCTTGAGAACGATTTGCACGCCTACTTTAAATCGGCAACGGATAAAAAACCCGATGCAGCCTTATTCGTCGTAAACGAAATTAAAGACATTAAAAAGCGGTTCCGGACTTTTGCGACGATTGCCGAGCGGCCGATCAGCATTGCCGGCAATGTCCGCGGGGAAAAGCAGCCCGCGGTTGACCCCGAGCGCGTTGACATTGCACAGTTTGCTTCCGAGATTTTGGCGAACAATTTTTTCAGCAAGACGATTTCCATTGACCACAAGTAAAAAGCGCAGAGTTACCGGCGCCGGATTGTTAATCGCCGCATCGTTTTGTTTGTCGCATTTCCTTTTTTGGATTTTTCCCGGCGTATTCGAATCCTGGAATCGCCAAACGGTCGACCGGCTCTTCCTTGCACGAGCCGCATTCCACCCACCGGCGTACGACTCTTCGATCCTTCATGTCGATATTGCAAATTCCACCATTAAGAAGCTGAGCTACTATTTTCCGCGCCGGTACTACGGCGACGCTGTCAATGTATTGAGGAGAATGAATTGCGCCGCCGTCGCCTTCGACATTATTTTTGCCCAAAGGATACAATCGTTCGACGACAGCATCTTAATCGCTTCAACAAAGACATTCGGGCGGGCGTATTTTCCCGTAGCTTTTGGTTTGGACGATACGACCGTCAACAAGGGAACGGTCTCCCCCGACGTTGTTCATTTTCTGGACTCGACATCGTGGGTTCTCGATGCGCAAGATGCCGGCGAATTTTACAAAGCCGGTGCGACGCTCCTGACGTGGAATGAGCTGGCAACGGTTGCCCGCGGCATCGGCTTTATCAGCGTTGAGCCCGATGCCGACGGTGTCTTCCGGCGGGTTCCGCTGCTGATTCGCTACGGGGAAAAATTCTACCCGAGCATGGCGATGCGGCTGGTTTGCGACTATCTTCAAGTTACGCCGGATCGCATCGTAGTACGGGGCGGAAGGTCGATAACGCTCAGAAATGCCCGGACACAGGATGGAACAAACCACGATATCGTCATTCCTATTGATTCGCGCGGCAATATGCTGATCAATTGGATCGGCGATTGGTCTGCTATGAGGCATTTGAGTTTTTCGCAAGTGCTGAGCATCGCCGATGACAACGACGAGGTCGAGGCGTTCGGTGAGCGGTACGGCGGGTCCATCGCCATTATCGGCGACGTCTCTACCGGTGTATCCGACATCGGACCGACTCCTTTCGAGCAGAACTTCCCCCTTGTTGGACTCCATGCGAATACGCTCAACACGATCCTCACGCAAAATTTCTTATTCGAGTTGCCTGCTGTACCGATGCTCTGTGTGGAACTAGTTTTTGCTGCGCTTTTCTTTTTCTTTTCGAGCCGATTGAGATCGGTACGGTTTGCGCTTGCAGTATTCGGCCTTCTTGCGGCGTACGTTGCTGCCGCTTCAACGCTCTTCATATACGCGAATGTGGTCATGGCGATCATTCGTCCATTGATGAGCGGCGCCTTTTCAGCAGCGTCGGTCATAGTGTACTGGTACGTTACAGAAGAGAAAGAGAAACAAAAGCTTCGTTCAAAGTTTGAACAATATTTTCCCCCCTCGGTTGTACGCCAACTGGTGGATACTCCGGACATGCTGACAACGATGCCGAAAAGAAAAGAAGTCACCATCATGTTCAGCGACATCAAAAGCTTCACGACATATTCGTCGACGATGACGCCGGAAGAGATCAGCACCACGTTGAACGAATATTTCGAGGCGATGACCGACATCGTTTTCAAGTACGGGGGAACGGTGGACAAATTTATCGGGGACGGCCTGATGGTTTTTTACGGTGCGCCGGAACCGCAGCCGGACCACGCGCTCCGCTGCGTACGGGCTGCGATTGAAATGCAACATAAGTGCCGCGAACTGAAACGCCGTTGGGAACCGGCAGGGAGGCTTCCGCTTCGGATCCGGATCGGTATTAACACCGGCGAGGTTGTCGTGGGAGATCTGGGTTCGGCCCGGAGGATGGAGTACACCGTTCTCGGCTCGGATGTCAACCTTGCTCAGCGGCTTGAATCCAACGCACCGGTTGAAGGCATCATGATTTCAGAAGCAACATACCGGCACGTCAAAGGTGAAGTTCCCATTCGTCCGCTCGACCCGATAAAAGTGAAAGGGCTCGAAACGCCGGTGGTGGTGTATGAAGTTCTGGTGGAGGGGGAATAAAAAATTTTCTCGCGGATCAATTTGAGACATCTGAAAAATCGTCTCACGCAAAGCCGACAAGGCGCAAGGAGTCTCTTTCTAATTCATTTTGCGACGTAGCATCCGGCGAAGCATCTTCCAACGGAATCCCTTTGGGACCTTCGGGGCTTGGGCGAGCCATACGTTTGGAATTATTCAGAAGTCTCAATTTAGAAATACAGTCCGTACCAAATGGCGGACTGGCTGATCCGGACCGCAGGCATCGGGAGGTGAATGTAATTCAGCATCTCCCACAGCGACTTAAGGAATTGTGAATCGCCGGGGAGTTTCCGTAAATCAAGGTCGAGTGCAATAATCGTCTCATGGTAAGAGTGAGGCGTGTTTAAACCGCGGACAGTATAACCGGCTGCAAGTCCGACGATCGACGGCCAATACTCCTGAAAATTTTTCGGCAGCAGATCGTGCACGGTAATTCCCATCCAAAATCTTTGTCCCTCGTGGTCTTCAAGAAAACCCGGCAGAGTTTGCCCTGCATCGACAACGGCATTCTTGGATGCAACGTACGAAGCTTTCGGCGTGAAACTCTTCAGCCACGGGACGTAGTACTGCGCCAGCGGATATCCTGCGCCGAATAGATTCGCAAGCTCATCGACACGGTCGAATCCAAGGTAGTCAATGTGGCCGTCTTCTATCTTCATGAAAGTGAGGAATGTGAAAGAAGTTGCCGCTCCGCAGAGAACAGCATCCTGTTCATCATAGCCTGCCCATGAAAGTGCCTTTGTAGAAATGACGCTTCCCACCGCGCTTCCGTAAAAATGGAGAAGCTTATCCTGATTTCGGGCATAGGAAAAATCTTCATGAAATCGAAACGAAGAATAGTGGCTCTTCCACAGCGGTTCATACCGGGTAAAATGAACTGCGACTCCGCTTGCGACAACAGCACCTCCAACGATAGCGAGCCGTGGTCCGCTGATTTGGGATGAATCAAGCGGCTGGGGATTTTTTTTTTCGGATTGAGGGAGGACGATACCGGCAGACAAAAAGCAGAAAACTAACAAGAATCGGGTTCCGAAATAACGAGTTCGGCAGTCGCATGCGATGAGCATTCTCCCCAGAATCTTCATCCTATAATAAACATAAAATAACAGAAAGGGTCAAACAAAACCTGTATACGGGGGTGTCCTAATTTGAGTCTTTATGTCACAATTTCTGAGTTATGCATTCTAAAGACATGGATCCTTCTCCTTGGTTTTTCCTTCAGTGAATCATGTCTGGAGAGGTTTTTGCTGGCAACCGACGGGAAACTTTGATAATATTGTTAGATAATGTATATTTGAGCCATTACTGTTGCCGTGTAGGGGCTCGGGATAGTTAACAGTTATATTTTTGGAGCCTGCGTGTTGCTTTGTTGCATGTATCATCGCATCGATGGAGATAAATTATCCAATTCCCGTGCAATTTTTGAAAAACATTTCGAGTATATCAAAGAGCACTTCCAAGTTGTTTTGCCGGGCGATGTTTTGGCAAAAGACCTCGTAAATCTCTGCATGGTTTTTGATGATGCTAGTTATAGTTTCTACCGTTATGTCTTTCCGTTAGTACAAAGATTTGGAATGCGCGTAGTTCTTGCAGTTTCCCCAAAGTTCATTCTAGATTCAGGCGATCACATTCCTCAAGATGTCCGTTTGGGCGTGCCGACTGATGAAATGATGGGGGGAGACAGATATGTACAATCGGCCCCATTTTGTTCGTGGCGCGAGCTGTCTGAGATTAGTTCCGGCGGTTTGGTGAAAATTGCGTCGCACTCGTATTCACATCCCAATCTGCTTCAATGCCGAAACATTGAGGATGAACTCTTCAAATCAAAACAAGTCCTCGAACAAAAATTACACCACCATGTCGATACTTTCGTCTACCCGTATGGACAGTTTAACGCGTCGATTGTGAAGTATGTACAAAAATACTACAAATACAATTTTGCCGTTGGTGCGGGAGACAATAGAACATGGGAAGGAGTCGGCGGCGTGTTGTTCAGGATTTATGCCGATGATTTACGCGACCCCGTTTCTATTTTCAGTCAGACGAATTTGACAAAGTACAAAACATTGCGCGCCGGGCTATTTGTCAAAAAATGGTTTATGGACCGTACACCATCGGCGCAATAATCTTTGATCATTCTTACAGGCTGTGAAAATTCTTCTCGTTCACAATTTTTATGGATCGACTGCGCCAAGCGGGGAGAACACTGCATATCGTGCCGAAGCTGGACTTCTTCGGAACCGCGGGCATTCCGTTACAGAATTTAACCGGCACAGTGATGAAATACTTCGAGAAGGTTTCATCGGGTCGCTGAGGGGAGCGGCCGGCGCCGTATGGAATCCGTTCAGTTTGAATGCGCTGAAGCGCAAATTGCGGGAAGTGAAACCCGACATCGTCCACATTCACAACACATTTCCGCTTCTATCGCCTTCTGTTTTTTACGCTTCTCGGGAACATAATACTCCGACGGTGATGACGATGCATAACTATCGGATCGGTTGTTCGGCGGCAACTGCTCTCCGAAAAGACAAGCCATGCACGCTCTGTCTGGACAGAAAGAGCGTCATCCCGGCGCTGCGGTACGGCTGTTACCGTGACAGCAGAATAGCGACACTTCCCGTTTCTGCAATGATTGCTTTTCACAACGCAATAAATACATGGCGAACGAACGTCGACGCATTCATCACGTTAACGGATTTTCAAAGAGAAAAGATGATTCAATTCGGAATTCCGACTGAATCGCTTTTTGTTAAACCTCAATTTCTCGAACTTCCCCCTCAACCGATTCCATGGAAAGAGAGGGACAATAAAACGGTTTTTGTCGGCAGGTTGTATGCGGCGAAAGGAATACACGTTCTGGTGGAGGCGTGGCAGCAAATGGGAAAGGATGCGCCGCAATTGGAGGTCATCGGGGACGGGCCGATGAGAGAGCAGCTTGTTCGTTCGGTCCGGGAGAGCGGGGCGTCCGATTCGGTTTCATTTCTTGGAAACGTTTCGCGCGAGGAAGCGATGAAACATATCTCGACCGCAAAATTGCTGGTTATTCCCTCACTGTGCTACGAGGGATTTCCTATGGTTGTCCAGGAAGCCTTTGCCCTCGGCGTTCCGGTTGCCGCGTCGAATATCGGCTCCTTGCCGTACCTTATCACCGAAAATAACAACGGCAGACTGTTCATTCCGGGAGACGCCGGAGATATTATTGCGTGTGTGAAGGGGTTGCTTGCCGACGATGCAAGATTGCGTGTTTTGGGTGAAGGTGCACGTCACGACTTTGATGAAAAGTATACCGCGGAGAAAAATTACAGCCGTTTGATGGCTATTTACGGTGCTGCGGGCGAACATCGGAAAACGAAAGTGCATGAACAATGACGGATTTTCAGCGTGAGATGATTTGGAATGTTCAGGTTCAGACGGCACAATTGCCCGAAATTCTTGATGCGATTGACGACGGAATTTCCCGGGGAATGAAGGGCAAAACTCTGTTCTGCGCGAACCCGCATTCACTCGTTGTTGCAAAAGACGACCGTCAATTCCTGAACGCCCTTGGTGCCGCCGACTATCTCATTCCCGACGGCGCCGGGATTGTGCTGGCGTCGAAAATATTGGGGGGCACAATTACCCGCCGGATTACAGGTTACGATTTTTTCGCAGGAATGGCCGAGCGATGGAACAATACGCGCGGGAAGTCTTTTTTCTTCCTCGGCTCATCAGAAGAAGTCCTGGAAAGAATCAGAGCGCGGATGTCGGCCGAGTTTCCTCATATCTCGGTGTGCGGTACCTATGCACCCCCTTTTAGAGAGAAATTTTCCGACGCTGATAATGAAAGAATCATTGAAGCTGTCAACCTCGCGGCGCCGACTGCGCTGTGGGTTGGAATGACGGCGCCAAAACAGGAAAAATGGAGCCAGGAACATCGCAGCCGTCTCAACGTTCCGTTCATTGCTGCGATAGGCGCCGCGTTCGACTTCTTTGCCGGAACAAAACAAAGAGCGTCGACATCTCTCCAAGACGCCGGCCTGGAATGGCTGCCGCGGCTTCTTCGGGAACCCCGAAGAGTATGGAAACGCACCCTTGTTTCAACTCCGGTTTTTCTCTATTATATTTTTTGTCAAAGAGCAGGACTGCTCCGAAACACTGCTTCACACGATTCGATGTAAGCGTTATATCTTATGCTAAGGTCAAAGAAAATATTTAGATTGACGTTGATGCTGACGGATGGAGTGACGCTCTTTGGAATATTTTTTATCCTGAGCCTTCTGCGCACCGACGTCGATTTTGTCACCGAATATTGGTACCGGGCGATTTTGCCGGTTCTTCTTACGTGGATGGTGCTGGAAGCGGTCGGCGCGTACAGCCCCGATACTGATATGCGCAGCCTTCCGTTCACCAGCCGGTATATTTTAGCGATGATTATCAGCGTCGTGTTGACAATTGTCGTTGTATATATCTTCAGCTATAAACCATCGCTCCAATTCAGCCGCAGCGTGTTGCCGGCAACGTTTCTGACGTTCCTGATTATTTCGCTTTCCGTACGGAGAGCAATCAATTCCCGTCTTGCCGAGATTCGGCGGAAAAGGTTCTATTTTGTTCTCGGAACCGACGAAACTGCGCAGGAGTTGTACCGGATGTACGCCGAAACGCCAAAAGATCAAGAGGTGCGGTTTGCCGACTTGAGCGGGAAAAAAGTCGGCTCGCCGATTTATGGAAACGGGTCGCCCGTTATCGAAGGAGATGTTCTCAATAAACTTCGGTCGATGAATGATACATGCGATGGTATTATTCTGACCGAAGACAGGTCGTCCCTGAGCAACGAAGTGTTCAGGCAACTGGTCGCACTCCATTTTCACAACGTTCCGTTAATTCCCAGCAGACTGTTCCTCGAGGAGAATTTTCGTAAAGTCCCTCTTTTTGTCCTGAACAAATGGTGGTTGTTCGAAGGCGACCTGCTGCTCGTCCGGAATCCCTGGAACACCCGTTTGAAACAGCTGCTTGACATTGCAATTGCATCGGTAGGCTTTATTTTGTTTTTCCCGGTGATGGTGATTATCGGAATATCGATCCGGATCGAGAGTCGCGGCCCGATTATTTTCAAGCAAACACGCATCGGCAGAAACGAACAACCGTTCACGATGTATAAATTCCGGACAATGATTCATGGGTTCGCTTCCGGAGATAGGTATGTCCGGGAACACGACTCACGCGTTACCAGGGTGGGAAAAATACTCCGATTGACCAGAATAGACGAATTACCGCAGTTATGGAATGTCTTAAAGGGGGAAATGAGTATGATTGGCCCGCGGGCTGAATGGTTTGAAGTTGCACGTGAATATGAGCAGAAAATTGAGTATTATCATTTCCGGCATCTCGTGAAGCCCGGCATAACGGGCTGGGCGCAGGTGAATTATTCGTACGGCGAAAATATTGACGATACTATTACGAAGCTTCAATACGACCTTTACTATATTTCTCATTATTCTTTATTGCTAGATATTGACATTATGCTGAAAACAATTCACATCATGCTGTTTGGTAAAGGGAGGTAATGAAAGCAATGCTCCTCCTTGAATCATCAGTAGTAAAACGGGTTTTCGTGTAATCAATTTCTTACTTATGCCAGCAAAAACAGTAGATCGTCGTACGGGGACATCACAGCCGGCTCTTGAATTGAGCCTTCGTGATTATATTGAAATCCTTGAACGGTGGAAATATGTCATCATCGGGATAACGCTCGCCTTTTTTATCGGTGCCGTCCTTTATACATACCTCGGCGCGTTTATTTATCAAGGAGTTGCAATCGTTCAAGTGAGCAGCAAGGCAAAAAGCGATATGGCGATAGGTTCGCTTGATTTGTCGGACATTGGAGGAAGCACGCGCAACTTGATGAAAGAAATCGGCATTCTTAAATCCCGCGTTATTGCCGAGGATGTGTTGGCCTTGCTGAAGAAAAACCCCGTCGCGACATTGGGCGGCTACGACACGCTTGAGGTGCTCAAGCGTTTGGACGACGAACCTTCGTTTGGACCGTTTGCCCACAACGAAGAGATCTTCGGCCGCCTTGATGATGCGGTGTCGTTTGACCCTGATAAGGCGTCCGACGTTATTTTCATCAGCGCGCTAAGCACGAGCCCGAAGGAAGCCGCGATTATCGCAAACGTGTACGCAGAAGCATATTACCAGAACAATCTCAATAACAGCCGGAAGCAGTTGCGCACGACGCGGGAATTTTTGGAGCGCACCCTGCAGGCCAAGAAAACGGCGCTCGACACCGTTGAGGACGCGCTTCGCCGGTATATCGAGAAACACGGTTCTATCGACGAAGAAAATCAGACCGTGGTAAAAACTATTTCCGACCTGGAAGCGCAGCGCGACGAAGTTGAGATCGAAATCGAAACGGCGAGAAGTACGGTGCTGACGTACGAGAAAAGACTGGCGGACGTCAAGGCAACGCTCCCCAAGAACGAGGAAGATGAGATTGATGCCGACAGCAAGCGGATCATGGATATGGTTGCCAGCATTGAGATACAAAAAATATTGGAACAGATTAACGCGCTTGAACAGGAACGCGACCTTATCAAAGAACAGAACTCAGAGATGCAAGACCAGGCGCTGGTGTCGAATCGGATTGCAGATATCAACAGCCAGATCGAAGCGCTCCACAAGAAAATAAACGACAAGATGGGAACCGGTCTAAACAAACCGCGAAGAACTGCTGAGAGACGCGAACTGGCCAAAGACCTTGCCGAGAAGCTCACTGACGCCCAGATGCATCTTCAATCATTGGAAGTCCGTCACAAGGCATTGGTGAACGGTATCAACCAAGGTGAAGCGCGTTTTCAGAACATCCCTAAAATCAATATTGATTACGCCCGGCTTCAACGGTCAAAAATGACGCTCGAAAAAGTCTATGTTGCCGTGGAAGAAAAATACCAGTCCGCACTTATCGCCGAGCAATCGGAATTCGGATACGTCGACGTCCTTCAGCACGCCCTTCCTCCGCAGACTCATCTTTATCCTAACATTCCCAAGAACCTCGGGTTTGGATTCTTTATCGGCCTGGTGATGGGAATCAGCTCGGCATTTTTCATCAACTATTTTGACGACCGGATTCACAAACCCGAAGATATCAAACGCCGGGGACTGAGTGTGTTGACGGTGATTCCGGCCATGGATGAAAAGGCTCTGAATCTCGTTACTCGCGTGGATCCCGTGAGCGGGACGGTGGACGGGGAACGGGGAACAGTTCGGAGAGTGGTTGGCGATGATGGGAAAGAAGCTGCGTCCGACGGTTTGATTATCGACCCGCATTTAGTTACGGCGATTAATCCTTATTCAAGAATTGCGGATTCGTACAGACGGTTGAGGACCAGCATCCAGTATTGGAAAAAAGAGACGCCGGTAAAGAGTATTCTCTTATCGAGCGGCGCACCTCAGGAAGGCAAGTCGCTGACGGCTGCAAACCTTGCGGTGGTGTTCGCGCAAACTCGAAAAAAAGTGCTGCTGGTCGACGTCGACTTGCGCCGTCCGACGGTTCACGAGCTTTTTAATTTGAACCTTGAACCCGGTCTCACGGAGGTGCTGTTCGGTGAGGTCGATATTTCTGCAGCGATACGCCACACCTTCATTGAAAACCTGGACATTCTGACTTGCGGCGCGATCCCGCTGAATCCGACCGAACTCATCGGCTCGTCGACAATGAAGAATTTGAAATTAGAACTCGACAAGATGTATGATGTTATCTTGTACGATTCGCCGCCGATCCTTCTCTTTACAGATTCAGAATTATTGGTCGCCATGGTTGATGCCGTCATTTTCGTCGTGAAGACAAATTCAACGACGTTTGACAGCCTGGAGCACTCCGTGGATATCATCGAAGGAATCAGGCTGAATCTTGCCGGCATTGTCGTCAATCAATATGAATTGAATCGCTTGCACCGGGGGTACTACCACCTGCACGGAGAGTACTACTATCAGCAAAAATATATCCCCAAGGAAAAAACATAATACGAATACCGGGATGTCCATGAAACTATTCTTGACACTATTTATCGTAATTGCGGCCGTGGCCTCTTCCTTTGCGCAGGTTCCCACCGAAACCGAACTCAACAGCGCCAAGCAATCCAGCTTGAGCAGGCCCGGGTATTTTTACTACGCAAAACCGTTTGAGGTGACCATGACGGTAAATTTGTGGGGGGAAGTTCCTCAACAAGGCGTGTATGTGATACCGACAAACACCGATATTATTCAACTGATCTCGTATGCCGGAGGGCCGAAAGAACATTCAAATTTGAATGAAGTCCTTCTTTATCGTGTGTCCGGCAAGAAAGACGTTAAAGAAAAGACTTTGTTCACAATCGCCGTACGGGACATCCTCGAGGGTAAATCGCCGACAGTGCCGCTTGCACCCGGCGACATGATCGTTGTGAAGAGAATTCCCGACTCCCTTACGTGGCAGGATGTCTTGATGATTGTCAACACAACAGCAACCCTTGGCGTGCTTGGAGTGAGCATTTACTCCATCTCCCATAAATAAGTTGGACGCTGAAAGGGACAGATTTTTGCCGGCTGCTGAGGTATTGAACGTTTTGGATTTTCTGTTGCGCCGCGCTAAATTCTCTGGAAGCTATCTTACAAATGAAATTGCGACGACCCTTCGGGACATGGTGAACAAAAGGTCCGTTCATCTGAGTAAGCAATCCGCTCGAAGAGCACGAGGGCGGATCGAAGGACAAAGCGACATATTTTGAGATGGCTTCAAATATGAATTCGCCATGGATGCCTCGAAGCACTTTTCGGTCGCTGGCACTTCTGACTTCAGACTGATTTTTTTTGTTTCGAGAATCTCATTTCTTGCTCAATCCATCCTCCGCATCCCGAAGCAAAATAGTACCTGTTGTGAGAAAGGGAACGAATTGATAAGCGAGGAATCTCTGAATGCCTTTTGAAATTGTCATCGAGCCGACAAAAGGATTATCGGTGCTGCGGTTTCGCGAGATATGGGAATTCCGCGAACTGTTCTATTTCCTCGTATGGCGGGACATCAAAATTCGTTACAAGCAGACTTTTTTAGGTGCGGCGTGGGCGCTGATTCGACCGTTAATGGGAATGGTCGTCTTCACGGTGCTGTTCAATAAACTGGTCGGTTTTTCCGTACAGGGCGTTCCGTATCTTCTTTTTACTTTCTGCGGGGTTGTCGCATGGAATTTTTTTTCTGAAGGTGTGGTGGGGGCAAGCCAGAGTTTGCTGGCTAACGCCAACCTTATCTCCAAAGTCTATTTCCCGCGGGTCATCATTCCGGCCGCCGCAATACTCTCGGGGCTTGTTGACTTTTCTATAGCATTTGTCCTCGCGATAGTATTGATGGTCTATTTTCAATTCATGCCCACGGCGACGATTTTGCTCCTGCCGTTTTTCATCCTTTTGACCATCCTCACCTCGCTCGGCATCGGTTTTTGGTTTTCATCGATCTCCGTCCAGTACCGGGATATTGGGCACGCACTCCCATACGTTATCCAAGTCATGTTCTGGATTACACCGGTCGGGTATGCGGCGAGCAAGATTCCGGCGTCGTACCAGACATTATACTGGCTTAATCCTATCGTGTGTGTTATCGAAGGGTTTCGCTGGTCGATGCTTCATACCGGGACGCTCCCCGTGCATTTGGTCCTATTGTCAACATGCGTGGCTCTTGCGCTGCTCGTCACCGGCTTGATGAATTTTTTGCGCATGGAAAGAAAATTCGCCGATATCATTTAATGTCTTTATTATGTCTGCCATCATTTCCGTCGAACATCTTTCAAAACAATATCGAATCGGAGCGCTGCGCCGGCATAATTCGTTCCGGGATGTGTTTGACGAAAAACTCCAGGCGGTCTTCAAGCCCGCGCAGCGAAGAGCTGCGGCGAAGGAAAGCACTATCTGGGCGTTGAAGGATGTCTCGTTTGAGTTGAACGAGGGGGAAGTCCTTGGGATCATCGGGAGAAACGGAGCGGGAAAAAGCACGCTGTTGAAGCTTCTCTCACGGATCACGGAACCGACCGAGGGGATCATCCGGATGAGGGGAAGAGTGGCGTCCCTTCTTGAAATTGGCACCGGCTTCAGCCCTGAACTGACGGGACGGGAAAATATTTTTCTCAACGGAGCAATCCTCGGAATGAGAAAGACGGAGATCGACAGAAAGTTCGACGAAATAGTGGATTTTGCCGAGGTCGGAAAGTTTATCGATACACCCGTGAAACGGTACTCTTCCGGGATGTTCATGCGTCTCGCGTTTGCGGTTGCAGCCCACCTTGAGCCGGAGATTCTGATCGTCGATGAGGTGCTGGCTGTCGGGGATGCCCAGTTTCAGGAAAAATGTCTGCGCAAAATGGAAGATATCGGAAAGAGTGGAGGGCGAACGGTGCTTTTTGTCAGTCATAATATTGGAGCGATCACGAACCTCTGCACGCATGTCGCGCATTTGCATCAGGGACGGATTGTTAATTTCGGCGAGACGAACGCCGTCGTTGCAGAATACCTTCATTCGGACGTGAACGAAGGGGCTGAGAAAGTACTGGCCGACTCCCTTTCTGTCCAGCCGCATCGCAAAGAGTTCGCCTTTGCGAAGGTTGGGGTGAAAGACCATCAGAATAATTTTTCGTCGGAAATAGATGTGCGGTTTCCGTTTTCCGTCGTTCTTGAATATGATGTCAGCGTGTCGCTGCATAACGTGGAAATCTCGGTGCGCTTTTTCGGCTACGACGGCCGTCCGATATTCACAAGCCACCAGTCGGACACTCATCCCGATGTGTTACTGCAGCGCGAACCGGGTGTCTATGCCGCCACGATTACCGTGCCGGGGAATATGCTCGTCCCGGGCGACTATTATGTGTCTATCGAAGCTCATACTCCGTCGATCAATATCCTGGAGAAGTACGATCATATCGTGAAATTCCATGTCAACGAAACGGGTTCAAAGCTTTCCCGCTATCAGCCATATCAATACATGCAGGGGATGATCATTGTCGAGTTCCCCTGGCACGAGAGAAAAATAGGCTGACGAACCTGCATTGTATTTCAACGAAGTTCAAATCATACGTGACCGCATGGTTCTCTTGAGAAAGATCGGTACCGCCGCCACATTGTTCCGAACAGATCGGGTCCAGTTCTGGGACCTTCTGTTTGAACGATTGGGACTGGAGAAATACCGGAGAAAATACTGGGAAGCGAAGCTGCTTAGAACAGCCAGGGCAAAGGGCGTTCTTGATGCAAACGATGTCATTCATTTTCAATTCCGCGGCGAGCCGATACATCTGAAAATTTACGAACCGACCGACCTCTTGACGATCAACGTGCTAAAGCATGATACTTTTTCTGAACACGAAGAATTAGAGGTCCTCTCACACTACATAAAACAGGGATCCGTGATTGTCGACGTTGGTGCGAATGTCGGAAACCATACGGTATATTTTGCGAAAATATTGAAGGGATACGTTTACAGCTTTGAACCCCAAAAGAGACTTTTTTCCATCCTCAAGGAAAATGTTGAGCTCAATAATATTCAGCATGTGACTCAATTATATAATATCGGATTATCGAACGCGTCTTCGAAGGCGAGCATCGACGATACTCCTGCCGGCAATATCGGCGGGACAAGCATCAGACATGATGAGAAAGGGGAGATGGAAGTCAAGACCCTGGACGAGGTATTCCGTTCTATTCCTAAAAAAATAGATTTTATGAAAATTGATGTCGAAGGGTTTGAGTATCGCGTTATAGAAGGAGCTCAGGAAACAATTCGGAAACATGAACCCCTCATTTTTGTTGAAATCTGGTTTGAAAACCGACTGAACGCCATGCTACAAAAATTCGGCGAACTCGACTATACGCTTGTTCAGGTATTGAGTTCACCAAAAAACACCGCCTACGTCGGTCCAAATTTCATATTTAAGAAAAGACATCATACATAGAATATGATAAAACAGCTGCTGAAGAAGATGCGCACTCCGTTCATCCCCGTTTTGCGGAGGATGGGCGCAGCCCCGGCCGTTCTGCTCGACGAGTATCCCGACCACCCGCTGCTATTTACGACATACTCCGAGTATCTGCGGACAGGCCACCGGCGGGTTCCGGGCGGATGGATCTATGAAAATGTTTTCTATCCCGATTATATCACTGTCGGCGGAGCAAGCAATGCGATAGAACGAACCGCCCTGCAATTCTGCAAGGGGAAAGGAATCGATGTCGGCGCATCGTACTGGCCCTTGCGCGGCAGCACGCCGGTAGACATAGCATCGGGTACCGGCGTTCAAAATAAAATCGAAGACATACCTCCTGAATCTCAGGATTATGTTTTCAGCTCGCATTGCCTGGAGCATATCGCCGATTGGGAAAAAGCACTCGATGCATGGATAAGCAAATTAAAAAAGGGGGGAATCTTGTTTTTGTACCTTCCTCACCCTTCCTGCGGATTATGGAAGAAAACAAATCCGATGATGGCGACTCACCACGTCTGGACGCCCGCGCCCGAAATCATTGTGAAGGCTTTAAAGAAGCGGAAATTGAAAATTGTTGACAACGATAACGGCCCGGATCACTTTTACAGCTTCTATGTATGCGCAAAAAAATGAAACCCGCAGATGGCTGTCACTCTTCGTAACCTTCCGTCAAAGCTGCTGCACGCCGCACGGATCGAACTTGGTGCACTGAAAATTATAGTGAATCACGGCGTTCCCGATGTCATGCTCCAGTTTCTCGGCGGCATCGGCGACGAGTTGTTGTTAACTGCTGTCGCGCATGAATTGAAGAAAAGAAAGCCGTCTTTAAAAATATGGCAGGTGTCGCATTCGGAGCCACTCTTGTTCCACAACCCGGACTACCAGCGCACGTTCAATTTTGACGATTGGCAGCTCCGATATGCCTTCTTCCTCAAGCGAGAGCGCCTACTGCTGTCGTACTCTGTCGAAGTAATTCCCGCTGAACTTGAGATTCCACCCGATGAACATATTCTTGCGCGCCTCTGCAGGAAAGCGGAAATTCGCGGCGACGTCGAACTTCGTCCGTACGTGTACCTGACGAATAGAGAAAAAGCGCAGGGGAAGATCGGCGATCATTTTATTGTCGTCCAGAACATGGGTCACTCCACGCACCAAACGTTCATGAACAACAAGAAATGGTATCCCGAACGGATCCAGGAGGTTGTGAATCTGTTGAAGAAAAAAGATCCGTTACTGTCCGTGGTTCTGCTCGGCGGAGAATCGGATCTTGCGCTGGACAATGTTGTGGACCTCAGGGGAAAGACGAGCCTAAGGGAATCGGCGGCGATACTCGCGAACGCCGGCTGTTTCATCGGGACGTCGGGTTTTCTTAAACATCTCTCTCGCGCCGTCGGCGTCCGTTCGGTCATCATTTACGGCGGAAGAGAACATTCGTATCAGACGGGATACATTTGCAATGAAAACCTGAACAGCTTCGTCGAATGCGCGCCGTGCTGGCGGTGGAACACGTGCGATTTTGAAAAAAAATGCATGCAGATGATCTCGGTACAGAACGTTCTCGACGCATACGAGCGGGTGCTGGAGAAAAAAAATATTCCGCTGGAAGTGGAAACATTCACAATTCGATGAAGAAGAGAATTCTTCTTACGGCATCCCGATTTTTCCCCAGTTCGTACGGCGGCGGCGAAATGTATATACTTTCTCTCGCGCAGGAGCTGGCTGTGCGGGGCTATGAAGTGCGGGTGGTTACGCTTGCGCCGTGGCAGGAACCGGGATCGAAGAGTTTTGCGCGCAGCAATTTTGTCTACCAGGGCGTTTCTGTGGCCGCGCTGAGTTTCAATCCCGCCGCCACGACGGAAGGCGAAAAATACGCGGTCAATCATCCGCTGCTTCGCGGTGCGTTGAAGGATGCTATCACGGAATTCGCTCCGGACATCATACATATTAATGGAATTAATTCCGCGGCACTGATGGTGGCAGCAGAACTCCGATTGCCGACGGTAACGACGATTCATCATTCCGGGATAGCATGCACTGCCGGCGCACTTGTTCGGCCCGACCACTCGCTCTGTCGCTATCCAGCAGACCCCTCGGTATGTGTTCCGTGCTGCAGTCTGTACCGTTCGCCGCATTGGTGGACGGGGGGACTCCTCGGAAAATCGCCTTCATGGTTTTATCGATATTTTGGCAAGAAGGTGGACTCGGTACGCCGGCTGCCGTATCTCCTCCGTGTGCTGCGGTACCCGTGGTTGGTCGAACAGACCATTGAACAAATGCATATTGTATGGAAGTATTCAGAGCGGTTTATTGTCCCTTCGCTTGCGATGAAGGAATTGTTGCTTCGCAACGGGGTAGAAGAGGGGCGCATTCGCGTCATTCCTCACGGGATTCAACCGACGCAACGGACGGAGTTAACGTTTGACGGCAAAAGAAAAATAAGATTCGGATATGTGGGGCAATTCAGTTTTGTTAAAGGGATTCACCTCATCGTTCAAGCATTGGAACGTCTTGAACACGCGGAACAATGTGAGCTGCATTTATTCGGTGCTGTTCAGAGTAAAGAAGAGGAATCCTATTTCTTTCCGTTGATGAAGAATTACACGGGCGCCGCAAAAATTATCCAGCACGGATATCAAAGCGGAGTGGAATTGCAAAAAGCCTATTCCTCAATCGACGTTCTCCTCTGTCCCTCGCTCGCAAATGAAGCGTTCGGTTTGGTGGTATCGGAGGCACTCGCAGCAGGAAGGCCGGTCATTGTTTCTCGCTCTGGTGCG
The DNA here is from genome assembly GCA_964642725.1 of uncultured Chitinophagaceae bacterium. GTDB lineage: Bacteria > Bacteroidota > Ignavibacteria > UBA10030 > UBA8401 > JAGVPT01. The sequence continues at coordinate 15,299 of CAZXQG010000012.1, read as the reverse complement.
CTTCCCGAGCTTGTAAAGGACGGCGAGTACGGCTATGTTGTCGGACGAAATAGACCGGATGAATTGTCGGACGCAATGCAACGCTGTGTTGAATCACCGGAACTTATACTGGCGATGGCGCAGCGAATCCCATTGATGAAAACGATCCATCAATACGGCGATGAAATTGAGGGCGTTTATCAGACATCCTTCGTCGGGACCGATAATCGATAGCGATGCGCTCCCGCACGAACGATTCTATAAAGCCTGTCCATAATTTATACGGAAGCTCTCCTCACCTGTTTTTAGGTCATCGATGACGCAGCGGTTAACATTCGCGAGGCTGTTTGAACTGCCCGTATTCCAAAAGACCATATTGATTTCTGTCCTTGCTGTATTCTACGGCATTCATTTAATCGCACTTCCTGCGTCGGAAATTGTCAATTTTATTCCGGATGACGGGTTCTTCTACCCAAAAATTGTCCAGAATTTTTTGCTGGGATACGGCATCACGTTCGACAGAATTGCACCGACGACCGGTTTCCATTGGGGTTGGTTCTGTACTCTCGGCGTCTGGCTAAAATTTCTTTCTCTCTTTTATTCCGCCGTGCTCACGTCGCCCAACGTCCTGCTCATTGCCGCGATGACAGCGACGTTCGGAGTGAAGTTGATCGAAGCATGGCTCAGCGTTACTCTTCTCACGCTGCTTGTTGGGAAACATCCGCTTCTTTCTCTTCTTATGCTTTTCTCGGCGGTCAGGGCTTTTATCTACGGCTCATTGATGGAAACCGACCTCCTGTTGGTAATGTTGCTCGGCTGCGCCATCTTGTTTGTAAGTGCGCATGCGGTTCAAAGATCAAAACTGCGCGGTGCCGTCGAGTTGTTTGCAGCGTTCGGAACCGTCTTTACCCGAATTGATTATTCTGTCCTCTTTCTCTTGCTGCTGGTCGTGTGCCTATTTCGCCGGCAATACAAAGGAGTGAGGCTTCCTGCAATAGTACGTAACTTCTCTCTCGGTGCGATCGCGGGTGTCGCTGCAAGCAGCCTGTTGGACTTTGCCGTTGGAGGAATTCCCGTTTCGACAAGCGCGTTGTTGAAGAGCCACGGCCTCAGTGTCTCATTTTCCAGGTTCGTTCATGTGGGAAAATTTTTCTTCCCGATGGATGCCGTATGCATACTCCTCGCGATTCTTGTCGGCGCATTTCTTTTCGTCCGATTTTGGAGGTTTCGAACGGTTATGCGAAAAGTTGCATGGATGTTCAGCGGAATAATTGGATTGCTCGTGTTCCATATAGCGGTAAATAATCTTATTGCTGCGTGGTATTTTGAACCCTTTTTCTGTTTCATGTATCTCCTGGTAAGTGTGATCATCGTTTTCATGGCAAAGAATTTCGGAAAAACGACGCGCTGGATGGTGTCCACAATTGCCGTTGCGGCAATATTAGTTTTTCTTTCTCGTCAGACCCTGCGGCAGGGAAAAATTTCCCATACGCCTGTTTACAATTTTGCCCTGATGGTAGAGAATTCGTGCAGGCCGAATGACACAATATTTGCGGAAGACTATTGCGGGATACTTTCATTTTTCAGCGGCTGCAGAGTAGTAAGCGGCGACGGGCTGGTGAACTCGAATGAGTATATCCACGACTACTTATTAACCGGAAATGTCTCAGAGTATCTCCGTGAAAAGAAGATTCTCTATCACGCTGTCACGACAATGAACGAACGGCAATTCTCCAGCCAGCACAACGGTCCGCAGATTCTTGATACGCTGAAGCCGTTCTTCCTCAACGTGCCGGCAAGCGTCATCGTGCTTCAGCGGAAGAACCAGGTTCTTTCATACTATGACGGTGAGCACGATCGTTTTTTCGCGCTGTTCAAACTTCAATGATGCTCGGACAGGTACCCCGAGAGACTTGGAACGCACGTTTGGGCTGAGCGTATGCTCAGGTGAAGCAGAAGCGGATCATAAATCTATGAGTTCTTTACGGAATTCATACAGAAAATTGGATATATTTATTGGTAGACGTTTTATTTTGCACGACTCAATTTTAATGACGAAATGCACTCACACGCGCTGAAGAAAAATATGTTCCGTAAAGTGTTTGTCGCATCGACCCTCGAAGAAGTCCGCGCGATCGAAAGACAGGCACATGCATTTTCGGCGAAGAATCTCGTCCTTCGAATGTATGTCCGAATGTATATAGTTGCTTTCAACTTCTTGCTCCGTGGACTTCGGGCGATTTGGTTCTCTTCCGGCACTCCGCCGGTTAACGAGGTTCTTTCGGTCGTGGTGTATCTCCAGGGAATGCTCGGCGACACTGCCGTTCATCTTCCGGCGATTGCTTCATTGAAGAAAAAATTTGCACGCGCCACGCTCACCGTGGTCAGCTACAGCGAAGGGTTTCCAATCGGGATCCTTTTAAAAGACCTGCCGTATATCGACTCGCTGATCACGATCGCCGATCATCCCGTGGTGAGGAAGGGCACCTCCTTCAAGTTTTCGGACGACCGCCTGCGCAGCATTTCCTGCGACCTGTTTATGAATTTTTCTCCATACGGCAACAGGGGAGTGCCCGGCTTCGTGCTTCGGGAATTGATCTTCGCTCATAAGTTAAAGGCTTCATGGGCATGCGGATTCTCGCTCAATTCACTCGGCAAACGGGGAGTGTTGAATGCAGTGCAGCATTATTTTGTGAGGAACGAACCGCGAAGGTCTTTCGAGGTGCTCGCGGAGTCCGGAATTTCGCCGGACGACATTGTTGAGGCGTTTCCCGTTAACGGCCATGCGAGCGCATCGGTTGCAAAGCTGCTGCCGGCCGAACTCAAGGCGTTGAAGAAGATCGCGGTGGTGAACCCGGGAGCAAAGTATGCCGTCAACCGCTGGAACGCGGAGCGCTTTGGAGAAATAGCAGAATGGCTAGCCGATGTTCATGGTTTCACGGTGATCCTGAATGTGGCAAAAAGTGAAATGCAGCTCGGCGAACGGGTCGCTGCGGCTTCGCATGGAAAGGCGAAACTATTTTCCGATGTGCTGACAATACCCGAGTTGATAGAAATGCTGCGTATGTCATCTCTCTGTGTTACGACGTTCACGGGAACGATGCATCTGGCTGCGCTGGTCCGCGTTCCCACGGTCGCGATTTTCCCCACCCGCTTCAGCGTGACGCATTGGTTCCCAAGGAATGATGCAATAAAAGCCATTTTTAATTTTAATGAATTCTCGTATTCGTTCGACGACGCAAACGATTCCGATTCAAATCTTGATGCTGTCACTGTCCGCGACGTGCAGACATGTGTGACGGATTTATTGGCCAACACAGAACGCATGTGAAGACATTGTTCACTTTTACACAAAGGGGCAATGCTTTCTCAATGACTTCGTTGACAAGGCGAAGCGGGCGATCGGAAAAAACCAGTCCGCAGTGAAATTCATTTGTATCACTTATTGGGAGAGAAAATGTTCTGGTTTGTTATAGCGAAATTATATTCCCTTCTCTATGGTTTCTGCCACGATCATCTCGGTGTGAACCTTCGTGGAATAGGTTTCTTCATGCGGAGGATAAAAACTGCTCATGTCTTGACGGTCGAGGGAGTCAAAATGTACCTGAATCCCGCCGTATCGTCGTGCTACATACGCAACATCAACGGAAAATTCAACGAACCGGAAACTCACGTATTTCTCAATCATCTGATTACTTCGTTCCGGGAACCGTTAATTGTCGTCGATGTCGGAGCGAATGTCGGCGAGATGGTTATCGATGCGGCACGATATTCTAATGTGCGGGAAGTGATTGGCTTTGAGCCAAATCGCGATTGTGTGGAAGCGTGTCTCCATAGCGTGGCTTTAAATAAATTCGCAAACGTGCGCATCATCGAGAAGGCACTCAATGAGGATGGAAAGCCCGTCTCCTTCAACTTCAGCGCAAATGCTGTCCTTTCATCATTGCTTGCCACGGTAGACAGGCATGGAGAGTTGATTGAAGCAACAACACTCGACCTTGAGCTGGGCATGTACGATTGCCCTGCCATTCTCCTTATTGATGTCGAAGGAGCCGAGAAGCTGGTGATGCTTGGAGGGAAGAAATTTATCGACCGCAATGTACCCGTCATCATCTTTGAGTTCAATGAACAGACCCGGCACTTTTACACTCTGCAGGAGATTACCGAAATCTTAGGAAAGAATTACTCTGTTTTTCGCCTGCGTGGTGATGGACTGCTTGACCGCGGGCTAGATGACACGTGGAACTGCGTCGCAGTTTCGTCAGATTCGGTCTTTTTTGAGGTATGTCAATCATTAATCGCGGGTTAATCCATGCCCCCTCCATCGCCGTCAAAAAATGTTCTTGTGCTGACTCCCGTTCTTCTTCTCGGCGGAACCGAAATCCAAATGCTCTCAATGGTCCGGATCCTTGTAAAAAGCGGATACCGTGTGACTATCTGCTGTTACTACGAATACGATACTCGCATTGTGAATAATTTTCAGTCTGCGGGTGCAGAGATCGAGTTGCTGAAATTGGATCGTTCGGGCCGAAAATCGAAGCTTGCCGAGACCGTTATTCTCTTACGCTCGCTCGTCTCTGAATGTCATTCGCACCATCGCGTAATTGTCCATGTCCAATATGTTGCACCGGGACTTGTGCCAGTCCTCGCCGCAAAGATCTCTGGCGTACGCAGCGTTCTCGCAACGATCCATTATCCTCGTCACGATCTCGGGATTATGAAATTGTACTTTGTGCGATTAGCCGCGTACTTATGCGATCTATTTATTTGCAATTCGGCGGCAACAGAGCGTTCGTGGTTTGGGGAAAGCAATACTTTTGACGCGTCAAAGAAATCGAACGTTGATCACTGCACGATCTACAATGCTGTCGACGAGAAAAAAATCTCACTGTTGAGTTCTTCCATCGATAGAAATGCCGCGAGGAGAGAACTCGGGATTGGCGAGGAAAAAATAATTGGCGTTGTCGGGCGCCTTCGCAGCGAGAAAGGACATGAATTTCTCCTCCGCGCAATGGTGAATGTGCTGCGCTCTTTTCCTCCTGTCAGGATCCTTCTTGTGGGTGAGGGTCCCGACAAGATTCGTTTGCACACTCTTGCCGCAGAACTTGGCATCGAGAAAAACATTATCTGGGCGGGATCCAAAACTCAGGACGAAACGTTTTCATTGTACGGGATCATGGATATCGTTGTCGTCCCTTCACAATATGAAGGGTTCGGTTTGACTGCTGCCGAGGCGATGGCAGCGGAAGTCCCGGTTGTTGCAAGCAGCGTTGGCGGGCTCCGCGACGTTGTCGAGAATAACTTGACGGGACTCTTGGTTGCTTATGGCGATATACAAGGTTTATGTGATGCAATTCTTCTGATCCTTCGCGATAGCCTCCTGGCGAAAAGGATGGGAATTGCGGGCAGGGAAAAAGTTGAACGACAATTCTCATTGTCACAATACGAAACTTCGCTCCTAGCAGTATACAATCGGTATTCTCAAACCCTCCGATGAATAGCAGCGCGTCCATATCGGTAGTGATGCCGCTCTACAACAACGCAAAAGAAGTACACCGTGCGTTGCGCTCTGTACTAGATCAATCGGTCTTCGATTTTGAAGTGTTAGTAGTAAATGACGGTTCTACCGATGGCGGAGATATAGTTGTCCGGATGATCAACGATAAGCGCATTCGGATCATCGACCAGAACAATAAAGGCGTTTCGGCGGCTCGCAACCGGGGTATTGCGGAGGCGAAAGGAGACCTGATTGCCTTTCTCGACGCTGATGATGAATGGAAACCGGACTTCCTTGAAACGATAATGCGATTGTATGGAAACTTCACAACATGTTCTGTGTTTGCAACCCATTACTTTTACAGGGATATCGATGGAACCCTTCGCACACCCGTTTTGCAGAGAGTTCCGCCCGGCATGTGGGAAGGCGTTCTAGAAACTTATTTTGAAACAGCGGCACACTCCGACCCGCCGCTGTGGTCATCGGCCATTGCCGTCAAAAAAGCTGCATTGCTTTCTGCGGGGGGATTTCCCGAGGGGGTTTCGATAGGAGAAGATTTGTTGACGTGGGCACGCCTTGCGGTGAAGTTCGAGATTGCGTATTCGAAAAAACAGTGCGCCGTCTTTTGGCTCCGTGCACCGTTGACCGGCTACCCGACCAGAACACCGGAAATTCCCGATGTTGTGGGTGAGCAGCTTCGAGAATTACTCGCTCATGTTCATGCTGACAGGAAGAAGGATTTTTTTCAATATCTTTCTATGTGGCACAGAATGAGGGCGTCCATGTTCGTACAATTGGAGGACAGGACGAACGCAATGGTCGAAGTAAGAAAAATGGCTCGCTATTCCATGACGGACCCTCGGGTGATTGTCTATTTCGCAGCAGCCGCAGCGCCAAGATTGATAAGGAAATTTGTTCTCCGATTCTTTACATTTGTTCGGATGCTGTACCGTACGATTCGGCGAAGGTGAACTATGACAGAGGATTTTGTTGAAGAAATAGGGGAGAAGATTGAGGAGGAAGAAACGCTCTCGTGGCGAGAAGCGATTCGACATTCCAAACTTCCCATTATCGTTTGGCTTGTTTTCATTACCACATTTTTTGCTTGCACTTTCGGAGGGGGTGCTCTTCTAGGCTATTCCGTCGCAGGATATGCATGGATTGTCTGCCTCGCCTTTGCTGTGATGGTTATTCCAGCGAACATAGACAGGATAAGCTTCCCTCTTTCAATATGGCTGCCGTGGTTGCTCTTTGTCATTATCAGCGGCTATATGTCCGATTACGCAAACTTGCAGCGGTCGACGTTGCTTGTGTGCCCTATCGTTGTTGGCATGGCTGCGTCTACAGCCAAGGTTGACGAAAAGCAGTTGGTTAACTTCGGACTTGTCATCAAGCTTTTTTCTTTGGCGGTGCTGGTACTCGCCTTCTTTTTGACCGGTCTTCTGATTACTGGACAATTGCCCAGTGCTACAGCGTTAGCGCCTCAGGCTATTACGGCGACCGTGCTTGCAGCGTACTTTGCCTCAGGCTATACGTTCGGGAGGGTGAAAGACCTGTTTTGGTGGGGCGCTATTGCAATGCTGCCGGTGGTGGCATTGACAAGGATGGCAATTTTCGTGACAGGCTTATCGCTGCCGGCTACTTTTTCGCCGATGAAATTGCAAACGAGAGTGATCCTGTTCGTCGTAGTCGCCTTGCTGGGACTGGCCCTTTTTTATTCCCCTCGCGTTCAGGAAAAAATGTTCATGAAGGGCGAAGGCTCTTTGTCGGATATAGGAGATCCCAAAAACCTTGCTACGAGTGGACGCCGCTATATGGCGGAAGTATTGCTGGCTGAAATTGCCGAGAAACCAATTTGGGGTCACGGAGCAAATGCTTCGGAAGAGTTAATTCTAAAATTGACCGAAGGCCGACTTACACATCCCCATGATGACTGGCTCAGGTTTTTGTACGACTACGGTATTGTCGGCACGGCGCTGTTTCTTCTTACCCTGATTATTCAGGTTCGGCACTTATTGAGAAAGGCTCGGCGAAGCGAGGGAGAGATATGCACCGTTTTTTTTGCAGCTGCGTCTACCTTTCTCCCTTTCGTTCTCATGATGTTTACCGACAACATAGTGCTATACGCCGCCTTCTACGGAAATCTTCAGTTTACAATTATTGGCCTTGCATATTCAGCAGAAAGAAGAGCACGGTTGGAGAGAGTCTCTTATGAAGGGGATGAATTCTATCGGCGCCGGAGAACTTCGCGTTCGACGGCTTACCGTGAGGATAAATACGTAAAAGAAGAACTTTCAGCTCCTTCCGCTCCCGACAACAATGGACAAGAAGGCGACGAACATTGACCGAATTGCAGCATCCAAAGAAGCGTGTTGTGATTATGTGGACGAATTTTCTGCCGTATCACGTGGCAAGAATTCGGCATTTGCGGGAGAGGCTCCATCCACTCGGCTGGCAGGTGACCGCGATCGAGATAGCCTCGAAAGACGCGCTTTATCCTTTTCCCGATGATACATCAAAGAGCGGGAATGATTATATTTGCTTGTTTTCCGGAGAGTCGTACCGCGCGCTTTCGCCGTATATCATACACAGAAAAGCGTTTCGCATGCTCGAAAGCCTCCGGCCGGATGCCGTAATAGCCCCGTCGACCCCGTTTCCTTCCGGGATGGCTTCCGTGAAATACTGCCTTGATTACGATAAACTGTGCGTTATGATGGACGACGCATGGGAATATTCGGACAAGCGCGGGTTCATTGTTTCAACAACGAAGAAAATTATCCATCGAAACGTTGATGCCGCTTTTATTCCTGCTCCCAGCCATGCGTCGTATTATTTGGCCATGGGTTTTCCGCCGGAGAGAATTTTTTACGGAGTCGATGTCGTCGACAATGATTTTTTTTCCACTGGCGCCGAACTTGCACGCGGACAAGCAGATGCGTTGCGCAATGCTCTTAATCTCCCGCAGAAATATTTCCTTTTTGTCGGAAGGTTTATCACTCGTAAGGGAATTACGACACTCCTCGAGGCGTACCAACAATATGCACAACTGGCTCACCGCGATGCGTGGGGTCTGGTTCTTGTCGGTGAAGGCGATGAACGGCGCCGCCATGAGGAAGCAATGCGTGAATATCCAGGCGTGCGGTTTGTCGGCAGTCAGTTTGGCGAACAACTTTGCTGGTATTACGGCCTTGCAAGCGCGTTCATTCTCCCGAGCGTCGTTGAAACCTGGGGACTCGTCGCTAATGAAGCGCTGGCATCGCAGCTTCCGGTCATCATCAGCAAAGGGTGCGGGGCTGCGCGAACATTGGTTGAAGAAGGGAAGAACGGATGGTCTTTCGACGCCGGCGACAGCGCCGCCCTTTCACAGCACATGCTCGAACTAACAAGAATGCCGTCCGATCGATTGCGTGCGATGGGCTTGCGTTCGAAAGAAATTATTGCCAAATGGTCTTTGGCCACTTTTGCCGACAGCGTTGTTTCGGCAGTTTCGCTGCCGCGGCGCGAGCCCGGCGGCATTCTGGCTGACCTCTTAACGAAATTTTGGAACGGCAGAATCAGCTTTTATCCTTAATGGTATTCTATAAAAGGGAAGGCAGGAAAAAAGGCAATGAGTAAACACAGATCATCTTCTCGCCGGACAGGAGTTCTTTTTTATCCGGCAGTGCTGTTTCTTTTTTTTGCTGCAGCCTTCGGCTCTCTTTTTTATTTCCTGTATGACGAGGAAACTGAATTCGAGCATGAAAAAGTTCAACATAATCTTGACATCCTCAACTCCGGTTTTCAATCCGTCCTGCTGGGCAATGAAAAGTTCTTTTTGGCTGCAACCCGGGATTTTTCTGAGGCATCGAACCTTAAACACCGATGTGAATCGTACCTTGCCGTTCATCCCGAAATCATCTCTATTGAAAAGAGAAGCAGTTCCGGTGCCGTCCAATGGGAAATTCCAGAGGATTCCCTCCGCGAATTATTGTCGCAAGCGGCGGCCGACAGCACTTTTTTTGCTTCTGCCGACAATGTACATTCGACCCTCTATACGAAACCGTTTCACTTCAACGAACGGTACTACTTTGAAGCACGGTTCCTTATCCCGGATAAAGGAACATCACAAGACACATGTTTGGTGTACTATTCCGCGGAGAAGCTTCTTCGGGAAGTCCTCCGGCATCATCCGATGGAGGGCTATGAGGTCACAATGTTTTCAGGCTGGGGTCAGGAAATTGCATCGACCGGCTATTCCAACGCTCCTTCATCAATTCGTCTTCAGCAGGCGGTGGCCGGGTACGGACGGCTGTTAAGTGTTGATATCACCGAACCTGCGTATTCGTTCTGGACCTCCGGGATGATTGCAGGTGCAGTGTTGTGCGGTTTGTTGAGCGCAGCAGTTTTTGCTGTCACATTTTTCCTGCGTCGCGATCTTGCCATGCTGAAAACAACGCAATCATCCCTCCGCGGCAGCGAAGAACGATTCCGTACGATATTCGAAAATTCTGCGGATGCGATGCGGCTGGTGGACCGGTACGGCAGAACTGTTTTAGTGAATTCCGCCTATTGCGAACTCGTGAAGACTTCGAGAGAAGAGCTGCTCCGTGAATACAACGCCGGCGATGATAGTATTGAAGAACGCTACGCTGCGAATTCTGCATTTCGGAATCAATTCGACGCCGGTACGCTGAAAATGCCTTCCTCCCAGGTCATCAAGCGGCGCGGGGGAGAAGAAATACCGGCGGAAGTCAGCCACTCGTTCGTCAATATTGGCCATGGAGAAAAATTGTTGCTCAGTATTTTTCGGGATGTGAGCGAAAGGAAAAAATACGAGCTGGAAGCCCAACAAGTGCAAAGAATGGATGCGCTCGGGGCATTCGCTGTCGGGATCGGCAACAACTTGAGAAATATCTTTGGTATCGTGATGAATTCCGCCGAGATGATGTATAAGGAAACATTCGGCAATGCGCAGATGGAGCAGTACATCAGCATGATCATCCGTGAGTCGAAACGGGCGTCGGAGTTTGCCGACGACCTTCTTGTGTTCGCACGGTCGAAGGATTCGGAACAGAAACCAATTCTTGTTGAAAAACTCATTCACCAATTACAGAAAATTCTCCAGCACTCCCTCCTTCCGTCAATCACCGTATCGGTCTCGATGAATGATGATCACGCCATCGTCAACGGCGATATCCATCAGCTGCATCAGGCCATTGTTAATCTTGCGATTACTGCACAGAGCCGGATGCTTGACGGCGGGGCGATTGTCCTTGAAACTGCCGTCGCCGGGCCGGGCGCATTGAAGGACCGTGTCCACTTTTCTGAAGGGAAAGAGTTTATCGTGATTGCGGTCGTTGACAACGGGAAAGGATTGGATGAATACAGCCGGCGGCGAATATTCGAACCGTTCTTCAACGCGCGAGCGACCGACCAAAGTTCAGGATTGAGGCTTTCCGTTGCCTATGGCATTATCCAGCAGCACGGCGGGTTTATTGATGTACAAAGCGAGGAGGGAAAAGGAACGACCATTTCTCTCTTTTTGCCGGTGGCGTATCATCAAAAGTCGGAAGAAGTACAGAAGCCCGCGGCGATCCAAGGAGGAAGCGAATGCATTCTTATTGTAGACGATGAAGAATCATTCCGGCAGATATATAAACATGGCCTGATGTCGTTTGGGTACAAAGTATTCACGGCGGAAGACGGCGAAGATGCATTTGCGGTATACAAGCAGCATCAAACTGAAATTGACTTGGTCGTGAGCGATTTGTCAATGCCGAAACTCAACGGCGAGGAACTGATCGCTAAGCTTCTCGCGATCAATCCATCCGTTAAAACGATCCTTGCGACCGGGGCTATTGACCTTAAGGCCAAAAATGAATTTATACAGATGGGGATTTGCGACATTCTTATGAAACCATTTTTGTTCGATGAATTAATGACGTCGGTCAGGAAAGTGCTGGATGCTCACTAAATGAATATTCTTTTTGTTTGCACCGCCAATATTTGCCGAAGCGCAATGAGCGCGGCAATTCTAAAAAAAATGGTTGTGGAAAACGGCTTGCAGTCTTCAATTCTTATAGACTCCGCCGGGACTGAAGCGTTGGTTGAATCGCCATCGGAAGAGACCACCATCGCCGTATGCAAGAACCATGGCATCGATATCTCGATGCACAGAGGACAGCAAATAACGAACGTCATGGTTCGCGATGCATCGATCATCCTCTGCATGGCGGAACCCCACAGGAGAATCATTCGAGGAATTTTCCCGCAGTGGGAGCGGAAGATTGTATTGCTGAAAGAATTCGGACTCGCCGAAGCTCCTCCGCATCCATCCATCGAGGACCCTACGGGAAGGGCAAGAAGAAAATACGAAAAATGCTTCATTGAACTTGAGGCCGAGATTACAAGGATATTCCCGATTCTGCAAGAACTCTCACAGCACGAATACCTTCAAGAATAGCAGCACTCCCCCTAACATCGAGGGAGGCAATATCCGCCCCGTCCATCCGATTGCTGCGCGCAACTAAAAAAACGATTTTGTATATTGGCGGTACAATGCTGAGGGTACAATGCCACGCCGCAATGACCATGTCTGGGGAATTATCCTCGCCGCCGGCGACGGGAAACGGCTAAAACAGTATATTCGCTCGCAGTTTAATTCTGACTGTCCGAAACAGTATTGTGCTTTTATCGGGACTCGGTCAATGATCTCGCACACCATTGCCCGTGTGAAATTGTTTATACCTCAAGACCGGATCATTGTTACCGTCAACAGTAAGCATCATATGTATTCCCTGCGGGACATTGCCGGGCTGGAACAACGGAATGTCATCGTGCAGCCCTCGAACAAAGAAACAAGCGCAAGCATCCTTCTTCCGCTGCTGCATATCATTCGCCGTGACCCGGATGCGCGTGTTGTCATTTTTCCGTCGGATCACTTTATTATGGAAGAAGAACGGTTCATGGACAATGTTGCGGCCGCGGCGGAATTTGTCGACCACCATCCTAAATACCTTCTTCTCCTTGGCATTGAATCGCACGAGTCCAATACTGACTACGGCTGGATTGAAACAGACATGAAGATAGCAGATATTCTAGGCTGCGAGATCTTTCGCGTCAAGCGGTTTTTGGAAAAGCCAAACAGTCAAAAAATCAAAACAATGCAGCAAGACCATTGCCTGCTGAACACGATGGTCTTTGCCGGAACAGCCTCCACCGTTTTAAGAAAATTCCGTCTCCTCACGCCGACAGTTTTCCATGCTTTCAAGGAGATCGACACAAACCTCCTTTCACCTCATGAGGAGGCGACGGTGCGGGACGTCTACGCAACACTTCCTTCCGTCGATTTTTCCGAGGCAATTCTGGAGCATGACGCTCATGGGCTCGCGGTACTCCGAGTCAAAGACGTGTATTGGAACGATTGGGGAAACGCAGAAAGGATCCGCGCGGGCATCGCTTGGATAAAACGCGGCGCCGAAGCGTGAACGCCGGCATTTCGTTCGTATATTGGCAAATAACGTCTCTTCATTCTTTGAAAGGTCCAGACAATGGGAATTAACGCAGGATATCTTCTTTTAGGCCTCGCGGCAGGCGTTCTTAGCGGATTCGTCGGAATTGGAGGAGGAGTGTTGATTGTCCCGGCGCTCGTTTTCATTTTTGGTTTTTCCCAGCAGCAGGCACAAGGGACAACGCTTGCGATGCTTGTGCCGCCGGTCGGTATTCTTGCCGCCTGGACGTATTACAAGCATGGGTTTGTCGACATTAAAGTTGCTGCGGTTATTGTAGCAGGGTTTGTCCTCGGGAGCTGGGTTGGTGCGCGATTTGCTACAAGTTTATCAAATGAAGTTTTAGGAAAAGTTTTCGGTATCGTGCTTATGATTGTCGGTTTAAAGATGTTTATCGGAAAATAATAAGAACAATGGAACGCCACTCCCGGAGAAACACCGCTCAAAGAAAAATCGTATTTGGCCGTAACCGATACAAAGGCGACCCTGGTCATTCAAAAGTAATTGAGTTTGTAAAAGATTATCCGAACCAACTCATTTGAGATCTAAAGGCAAGGCGAAGTTGAAGAAGATACACTTGTTGAAGTAAGCATTACGACTTGACAGGCGTAATTCGCTTTACGATTTTCCTACCGATCTACCCTTCATTTTCCCCGCGGATGTGATCCCTCAATTTTTTTCGACACAGAGGAACACCTGTTACGAGCGATGCGGTTCGTCCCGCATCCGACGTGTGGAACCATTGAAAGCTTTCCAAACGACTTCAACCCCGGCACCGAAAAATGGAAGCATAGCAATGCGCATCATCGTTTGATGTCTTGGGAGAGCAAAGAAGACCATCGCGAGAATAGTTGAATAGAAAAGAAAAACATAGAGGTAATTGAATTTTTGCCAATTCCACGTCTTCACAATCCCGATAAGAAAGAAAATGAAAACGAAGAGGGAAGCGACAATGTACAGCGCGTCGTAGGGCGTAGGGCGGAGAGAACTGAACAACCACAGCTGGAAAGTTTTGGCGGAGATGTTCTTCACATCCTCATACGGGTGACTCCGGATAAATTGCCACGACCGTTCGCGAAACAGACTGTCAAACGCTATTTCGAATCTTCTGTTTTTCGGAATTTGTAACAATTCATAATTGGTTGTCTCATCCCCCCAGTTTCCAATGCCTCCGGCATTGTTGCCGCGATATAAGTTAAGACCTTCGCCGGTTCCTAAAGGCACAATTTCACCGAAGGCCGAATAATTCCGGATTGACCAGGGAAGCAGCATACAAATCGTGACGATCACCGCAAGAATCCCTTCTTTGATTTTTCCGCTTGGCCGCAGAAGCAGGGGAAGCGCGAAGACGTACACGATGAACTCAAATCGGAGATAGGTTAATAAAGCACAGAAAAAAGAGAGCAGCGCCGTGTCGGCCGCGGAAAAATTATCTCTCCTATTGGCAAGCAGAATGAAGAGCACAATCAGGCCCAAGTGAAACAGGACGGTCGGCGAAAACGATATCACGGCATAGGCGAAATCGGGGAGTATTGCCGCCGCAAGGGCGCTCAGAAGTCCGACTCTGGGCGAGAATAGACGAGAAGAGAAATGAAAGACGAGAGCGATTGCAACGAGTGAAACGATCACCTGAACGAGTATAAGAAGTATATTGGCGGCGACAACATTATCAATTGATAGAAACGGGATCAAGAAAAAAACATAACCGGGGGACATCAGCGCCGTCGGGAAAGGCTTTGCATTAATGGAGAAGTGATAGTCCAGAGAGTCATTCTGTAAGACATAAAATGAAAGGCCTTTTCCTGCAACGGCATTTTTAGCAATTTCACCGTATTCCCAATAGAAATTTGATTCGAAGTGTGAGAAGAGGATGATGACCACGATTCTCAGACAGAGGCCGAGAAGCAAGACTCTTCTAAGAGAAAGCGGGAAAGCATTCTTGACGCGAAGCATTTCTGTCATCGAGACACCTCAGTGCTCAGGTTCCGTGAATTGCTCACGGGGAGACAATATCTGGTCTGTACAGTTTTCGTTCCAGTTGAACATAATAGAGTGGAACTTGGGACAAGGTATGAAAATCTTTTTCATAAAAGTAGAGAGGGTAGTGGCTCAACTCCAATCTCAATGTCATTCCGGCGAAAGCCGGAATCCAGAATCTGGATGGTCCCCCACAAGGGGACATGGCACCGATTTTTCAGTTTGATATATTCAAACTGAGACACTACCGTAGAGATGGCGCTAGCTCAGGATTAAGTTTAACACAACCTTTTTTCAAAATTGTATTAGAAGCCATCTCAAAAATGGTTTTCATGCAGAAAGCAGCCGTAAATGTCATG
>CAZXQG010000011.1:78715-79093 GCA_964642725.1 uncultured Chitinophagaceae bacterium | reverse complement strand
TCGATCCCAGCAGCGCCCACCATGAGGGAAGAGGAAACTCTTCCCTTTCTTTTTTGGGGGAAGCAGGTCGAGCGATTCTCAGCGAGATCCGCCGCCCTTTGGCGGATTCGATCCCAGCAGCGCCCACCATGAGGGAAGAGGAAACTCTTCCCTTTCTTTTTTTACGAAGCCGGTCGAGCGCTTTTCAGCGAGATCCGCCGCTTTGTGGCGGATTCGATCCCAGCAGCGCCCACTATAAGGGAAGAGGAAACTCTTCCCTTTCTTTTTTGGGGGAAGCAGGTCGAGCGATTCTCAGCGAGATCCGCCGCCCTTTGGCGGATTCGATCCCCGCAGCGCCCACCATAAGGGAAGAGGAAACTCTTCCCTTTCTTTTTTTAG